>NZ_JBIBST010000015.1:0-191129 GCF_043077765.1 Streptomyces sp. NPDC015661
GTGTGGGCAATCGTCCCGCTGGGGCGATGGGGGTCCCCCCTGCTCGAGCGAAGCCGAGAGCTTGGGGGAGGGTGGGCACACGGGACGGCGCCCTCTAGCGGCGCCTCCGCGTTACGCGCCCTGGCCCGCACCACGTTGCGCTCCGTCACTCGCGGTGCGGGTTCAGGCGCGGGAGCCTCTGGCGCCGGCAGGGCGCGGGTCCGTTGTGCCCACCCGTTCCGCCCCTTACGGAACGCCTGCCCACAACGGGGGTGGGCGGGGGGGCGCCGCCCCGGCGGAACGCCTGCCCACAACGGGGGTGGGCGGGGTGCCGTCCCGGTGGGACCAGCGCTCACAACGGCGGGGAGTTACCGCGTCGCGGGGGCGTGCCAGTCGGGGGACAGGATCGACCAGATCTCCTCGTCGTGTCGCTTGCCCCGGTAGTGGTAGCTCTCGCGGAGGACCGCGTCCCTCGTCATCCCCAGCCGCCGCGCCACCGCGATGCTCGGTTCGTTGTCCGAGGAGACCACCCACTCCACCCGGTGGATGCCCCGCACCGAGATCGCCCAGTCGATCAGCGCCCGCGCCGCCCGTGTCACCAGGCCCTTGCCGACGCCCGCCGGCTCAAGCCAGCAGCCGGCCTCGGCCGTGCCGTCCGTCAGGTCGAACTTCCGGAGGATCACCGCGCCGACGAGCGCGCCCCCGGACCAGATGCCGTGGATGCGTCCGGTGTCGGCCGCCGCCCTCTCCGCGTACGCCCGGAGGAAGGCCCGGCTCGACTCCAGGTCCGTGACGACGTCCGGGAGTCCGTTCCGCGCGCCGATGAACTCCCGTCCCCGGTCCATGTGCGCGAGGAACTCCTCCGCCTGCCACGGTTCGAGCGGGCGCAGCTCCGCGCCGTCGTCACCCAGGGACATCGCGTACATCGGCATCGCCTTCCTCCATCGTCACGGCACTACGGGATCAGGACGATCTTCCCCCGTACGTGGCCCGACTCGCTCAGCTCCTGCGCCCGCGCCGCCTCCTTCAGCGGCAGGGTCTCCGCCAGGCGGACCGTGAGCGCGCCCTCCGCCGCGAGGCGGGCCTGGGCCGTGAGCCCCGCCCGTACCGCCTCCGGCTCCCCGGTGACGCCCGAGAAGACGATGCCGTGCTCCTCCGCGTCCGTCGCCGCGATCGTCACGATCCGCTCCTTCGCCGCGTCGCCGCCTCCGAGCAGCTCGATCGCGACCGGCAGGACCCCGTGCCCGGCCGCGTCGAAGACCGCGTCGACGCCCTCCGGGGCGGCGGCGCGGACCCGGTCGGCCAGTCCGTCCCCGTACGCGACGGGGATCGCGCCGAGTTCGCGCAGGTAGGCGTGGTTGGACTCGGAGGCGCTGCCGATCACCGTGATCCCGGCATCGACCGCGAGCTGGACGGCGACCGAGCCGACGACGCCCGCCGCGCCGTGCAGCAACAGCGTCTCGCCCTCCCGGACCCGGAGCAGGTCCAGGACCCGCTGGGCGGTCTCGCCGGCCACCGGGAGGCTCGCGGCGGCTTCCCAGGACAGCCCGGCGGGCTTGGGGGCGACGGTGCCGGCGATGGCGTACTCGGCGTAGGCGCCGGTCTGCGTCCAGCCGAGGACCTCGTCGCCGACGGCCAGGCCGGTGACGCCCTCCCCGAGCGCGTCGACGGTGCCGGCGAACTCCAGGCCCGGGACGGCGGGGAAGGTGGTCGGGTAGAACGCCTCGACCCAGCCGTAACGCCGCTTCCAGTCCACCGGGTTGACCCCGACCGCCGCGACCTTCACCCGGACCTCGCCGGGGCCGGGCTCCGGCTTCGCGACGCCGCTCTCGTGGCGCAGCACCTCGGGGCCGCCGAACTCCTCGTACACGATCGCTTCCATCTCAGCCTCCGCTGCTGCCCGTTCGCTCTTCGATGCCCCCAGCCTGCGCCCCGTGCCCCCTTCCTCCCGCCCTCCCAACGGCCAGTCCCACCTGGCCGAAAGACGGGCCGTCACCTGGTCTGCCCTGACTAGGCTGAGCCGCATGGACGCGCTCACGCTGACCACCGCGTACGAGATCATCCGGCAGCCGCTCGGGGAGATCCTCCCCCAGGTCTCCGCCGCCCTCGCCCCCCTGGTCCCGCACGTGGACGCGGCCGAACTCTCCACCCACTGCGCCCACTCCCCCTTCAAGACCCTCGGCGGTACGGAGCTGATGACCGCCGCCGAACTGACCCCGCTGCTCGCGGCCGGCGTCCCCGGCGAACCCTGGCAGGGCCGCGCGACGATCGGCGGCCGGGAGCGCGAGGTCGTCGCCGTCACCAGCCACGCGACCCGCCGCGGGGCGGTCCTCGTGCTCGTACGGGAGGACGGCGCCGCCCCGGCCGACGCGGCCGCGCTCACCGTGGCGCAGGCGCTGTGGGACCTGGTCGCCGCCCACTTCGACCGGTTCGCGACGGAGGCGGTGCCGGGCGCGCTGGCCCGTTCGCGGGCGGCGGCGGACACACGCGCCCGCGTGATCGCCGAACTCACCGGCGCGCACGCGGCGGCCCTCTCCGGCGTCCTCGGGGTGCTGCGCAGCCGGGCCCTCGACGACACGACGGCCCGGACCACCGCCACCGACCTGGCCGCGTCCGCGCTGATCGAGATGCGGGCCGAGCAGCGGCGGGACCGGGCGCTCGCGGAGGAGCCCGCGGAGGACGCCTTCGAGCGGCTCGCGGGCGAACTGCGGCCGATGCTCCGGCACAGCAAGGTGCGCCTCGACCTCGGCGCGCCCGACTCGACGCGCTCGCTCGCGGCCGACGTTGCGCACAGTGCGCGGGCCATCGTCCGCTCGTTGCTCCTCATCGTCCTGGAGCAGGACTCCGTCGACCGGGTCCACGTCGGCTGGCAGCTGACCGAACACGAACTGCGGGCCTCGGTGCGCGACGACGGGGCGGGCGCGCTCGCCCCCTGCGACCTGGGCGCCGGCACGATCCGCGACCGGCTCGACGTGCTCGGCGGGCGGCTCGACATGGACGCCGTCCCGGGCTGGGGCACGACGATCACGGCCGTCATCCCCCTGGCCACCCCGGAGGCCCCGGTCGAGGCCGCCCACCCGCTGACCGGGCTCGGCGAACGGGAGGTGGAGGTCCTGCGGCACCTGGCGCTCGGGCACCGGAACCGGCGGATCGCGGAGGAGCTGCACATCAGCGAGTCGACGGTGAAGTTCCACGTCGCGAACATCCTGAACAAACTGGGCGTCGACTCCCGCGGCGAGGCCGCGGCCCTCTTCCACGCGGCCGCGTAGGAGTCGCGTGCTGTGCCGCTCGGGAACCACGTGACGCACCGCTCCGGGGTCACGGGAGGCGCCGCGCAGGGAGTCACGTGAGGTGCCGCGCAGGGAGTCGCTCAGGAGTCGCCCGATGTCGTGACCCGGCGCTGTCAGTGCCGAATGTCAGACTCGCGCACATGAGCGAGAGGTGGGCCCTGGCGGCCGAGGCGGAGGGGGACGGTGCGCAGCTCGTGCCCCTCGGGCCGGACGGACGGCCCGCCGGGCCCGTGCGGCGCGAGCCGGACCTCGTGGCGGCCGTGCGGGCGCGGCCCGAGGTGGCCCGCTGGGTGTGGCGGTCCACGGCCGAGGTCTATCCGCGCCTCCTCGCCGGCGGCGTCCGCGTCGAGCGCTGCTACGACATCGAGGACGCCGAGCAGCTCCTCCTCGGGCACGAGGGCCGGCTCGGCGAGCCGCGCAGCGCCGCCGCCGCCTGGGCGCGCCTGCGGAACGCCCCCGTGCCGCCGGACCCGCCGCAGCGCGCCGCCGAGCCCGGTTCCCAGGACTCGCTCTTCGAGCCCCGCCCCACCGTCTCCGTGCCCTTCGAGGGGCTCCTCGCGGTCTACGCGGAGCAGCTGCGCCGCCACGACCGGGCCGAGCACCCCGGCCGGATGCGGCTGCTCACCGCCGCCGAGTCGGCCGGGATGCTGGTGGCCGCCGAGATGCACCGGGCCGGGCTGCCGTGGCGGGCGGACGTGCACCGGGAGCTGCTGAACGAGCTGCTCGGCGAGCGGTACGCGGGCGGCGGCGAGCCCCGCCGGCTCGCGGAGCTCGCGGACGAGGTGTCGGCGGCGTTCGGCCGCCGGGTCCGGCCGGATCTGCCCGCGGACGTGGTGAAGGCCTTCGCGCAGGCCGGGATCCGGATCAGGTCCACGCGCCGCTGGGAGCTCGCCGAGATCGACCACCCGGCCGTGGAGCCGCTCATCGCGTACAAGAAGCTCTACCGGATCTGGACGGCCCACGGCTGGTCCTGGCTGGCCGACTGGGTGCGCGACGGCCGCTTCCGGCCCGAGTACCTGCCCGGCGGCACCGTCAGCGGGCGCTGGACGACCAACGGCGGCGGCGCCCTGCAGATCCCGAAGGTGATCCGGCGGGCGGTGGTCGCCGACGAGGGCTGGCGGCTCGTGGTCGCCGACGCCGACCAGATGGAACCGCGCGTGCTCGCGGCGATCTCCCGCGACCCGGGCCTGATGGAGGTCGCGGGGCACCCCGACGACCTCTACACCCGGCTGTCCGACCGCGCCTTCTCCGGCGACCGCGACCACGCCAAGCTCGCGCTGCTCGGCGCGATCTACGGGCAGACCAGCGGCGACGGCCTGAAGAACCTCGCGGCGCTGCGCCGCCGCTTCCCGCGCGCGGTGGCCTATGTCGACGAGGCGGCGAAGGCGGGCGAAGAGGGCCGGCTCGTACGGACCTGGCTGGGCCGGACCAGCCCGCGGGCGGTCGGCTCGGGCGAGGACGAGGAGGCGGGCCTGCCGCAGGAGAGCGGCGAACCGGAGCCGGAGAGCGGTGAGTTCGTCCCCGGGTACGCCTCGGGGAACGCCCGGGCCCGCGGCCGGTTCACCCGTAACTTCGTCGTCCAGGGCAGCGCCGCCGACTGGGCGCTCCTGATGCTGGCGGCGCTGCGCCGCTCCCTCTCGGGGATGCGGGCGGAGCTGGTCTTCTTCCAGCACGACGAGGTGATCGTGCACTGCCCCGCGGAGGAGGCGGCGGCGGTGACGGAGGCGATCCGGGCGGCCGGGGACGAGGCCGGGCGGATCGCGTTCGGGGAGACCCCGGTCCGTTTCCCGTTCACGACGGCGACGGTCGAGCGGTACGCCGACGCGAAATAGGCCTTGCGGTACGGGCCCCCTCCCGTACCGCAAGGCCGCTCCCGGCTACTTCACCGGCAGCGTCCTCCACCTCAGGCTCAGCGCGAGCGTCTTCAGCTGCTCCATGGTCAGCGCGGGCTCGGCGCGCGTGGCGGCCTCGTGCTGCGCGCCCGAGTTGAAGGCGGAGACGACGACCCGGAAGCCCTGCGGGGTCAGGGTGTCGACGCTCCACCAGACGACCCCGGCGCCGCCCTTCTCGCCGGCCCGCTGGGTGGACCTGACCTTGGTGCCGTCGGGCAGGGTGACGACGTCGTCGCCGGTGAAGAGGTCGGCGACAGCCTTCCCGGCCTTGGGCTGGACGTCGACGCCGACCATGCTCGCGCCCTTGCCGTCGTCGACGACGACGTAGCCGTGGCCGTCCCCGCCGCCGTGGGACTTCACGGTGAGGCCCTGGGGCAGAAGGGAGCGCAGGGTGGCCTGGACGGCGGCGGCGCTCGGCACGGCGGGCAGCTGCGCCTCGCCCGTGGCGGGCTTCGTCGGGAGCTCGGGCAGCTGGGCGATCAGCGGCCGCCACGCCTCGGCCGTGACGAGCGCCTTGAGCTGGGCGGCGGTGAAGGGCGGGTTCTCGCGGCTGATCGGGGCACCCTTCTCGGCGGCGGCGTTGTACTCGCTCGCGTCGATGACGATCCCCTCCTTGGTGAGCAGGACCGCCCGCCAGTTCTTGGTCTCCTCGCGCTTGTCGGGGTACTCGTACCCCTCGATGACCATGACCCGGTCGCCGCCCGGCAGCCGCCCGGCGGCGCACCTGTCGTAGGGGACGAGGGCCTTGTCGGGGCAGGTGACCTGATCCGTCCCGGCCTCGGCGCTCCGGCCGGCGCGGAAGAGGCTGACGCCGACGGCCGCCTTGCCGTGGCCGTCGTCGTAGATGCCGTGGGCGGACTGGCCCACGCCGTCGAGGTCGTCGAACTGCCACTGGCCGGCCGGGGTGTTGGCCTTGAGGACGGCGGCGATGTCCTTCACCGGGATCGTCGCCTCGCCGGGCGGCACCTTGCCGGGTTGGGCTGCGCCGTTGCCCTGCCGGGGCTGCGGGGGCGCCGCGACGGAGGTCTTCGTCGCGTCTCCCGCGGGGCCGAGGAGCGAGCCGCCGTACACGCCGCCGATGCCGACGGCGGCGAGGGCGAGGACGCCGCCGCCCACCGCGAGGCGGCGGCGCACCAGGCGGCGCCGGCCGCGCCGGAGGCCGCCGTCGATCAGCTCGCGCCGGCCTTCGGCGGCGAAGCCGTCACCGGTGCTGCGCAGGACCGCGCCGAGCTCCTCCTCGAAGCGCCGGTTTTCTTCGTTCTGGGGCATGCCGGGATCACCGTCTCAGGTCGGTAGGGAAAGTACGTGGTCAGCGGGTGGCGAACGCGGCGACGCTGCCGCCGAGTCGTTCCCGCAGCTTCGCCAGCGCCCGCACCGAGCGGGTGCGTACGGCGGCGGAGCTGACGTGCAGGGCTTCGGCGGTCTCCTCGATGCTGCGGTCCTCCCAGTACCGCAGGACGACGACCGCCCGGTCCTTCGGCGCGAGGCCGGCGAGCGCGTCGAGCAGCGCGATCCGCAGGGCCGGGTCCTCGCCGTGCTCGGGGGCGCGGTCGGGCAGCTCGCCGAGGGGGCGCTCCGTGGCGGAGCGGCGCCGCTGGTGGCTGAGGAAGGTGCGTACGAGCACGGTCTGGGCGTACGCGGCGGGGTTCCCGATCCGGGCCATGCGGCTCCAGTGGGCGTACATCCGGCCGAGGGTCTCCTGGGTGAGGTCCTCGGCGAGATGGGTGTCGCCGCTGGTCAGCAGGCATGCCGAGCGGAACAGGTGCCCTGTTCGTGCCGAGGCGAACTCCAGGAACTCGTCCGCGCGGGACTTTCTCATGCCCCTCCTTTGCCTCGCGGTCACGTGGTGTGGTCGGCGTACACCTCATTGACGCGACGGGGCCGCGGAAATGTTTCAGACGGATCCGCGGGAATTCGAGAGGATGCCCGCTCGACGTATCCGAAGAAGCGGAATCGGGTAATCCTGTTGGTATGAACACTCTCAGCGCAGCAGAGAACCTGGCCGCTGGGGTTTGGCAGTCAGGTCTTGCCCAGGTCGTCGGCGGGCTCGTCGTCGTCTTCGTACTCATCGGCGCCGTCTGGCTGGGCTTCCGGCTCAGCGACCGCGAGTCCAAGAAGCCCGATCCGGAGGAACAGCCGCACCGGCCCGACACCGGCGCGCTGCCCGGCGAGATGGAGGAATACCGCAAGCCGTCCGAGATGCCGCAGACCGACGGCGAGCACCGGCTCATGCCCTACCAGCTCAAGAATGCCGGAGAGGCCTCGACCGATCCGCCGTCCGAGGAGAAGCGCAAGTGGGGCGGCATCTCCAGTGGCGGTTTCGGCAGCGGAGGCACGGGCCACGGCGACTGACTGCTGACGCCTGACCCCGGCCCCCGGCCCCCGGCCCCCGGAACCAGAAAGCCCAGCCGCACCCGGCTGGGCTTGGTCCGGCTCCGACTCCGGCTCCGACTCCGACTCCGACTCCGGTTCCGGCTCCGACCCCGACTCCGACCCCGGTTCCGACTCCGACTCCGACTCCGACTCCGGTTCCGGCTCCGGTTCCGGCTCCGGCTCCGGCTACACCTGGGTGGCGGCAGCCGCCGCGTCGCCGCCCGGGATCCGGCCGGCACGCGCCGCGATGTGCGCCGGCGGGGCGAAGTCCGCCGGGAGGATCGGGTCGGTGACCGGCTCGCCGAAGGTCGTCACCACCGGGAGCACCCCCGCCCACAGGCCCAGCGCCGCGTCTTCGGACTCGCCGTCGTCCGGCGGCCCGTCGGCGGTCTTCACCGAGGCCTCGGTCAGGTCGAGCGCCAGGAGCGCGGTCGCGGCCAGCTCCTTGCGGCTCGGCTGCCGCGCGTAGTCCCACTGGCCCGGGGAGCTCTGCTCGGTGAGGGCCCGCAGGCCGCGGAGCTTCTCCTCCGGGTCGGTGACGATCTCGGGGACGCCGTAGACCATCGCGCAGCGGTAGTTGACCCCGTGCTCGAAGACGGAGCGGGCGAGGACGAGGCCGTCGACGTGCGTGACCGTGACGCAGACGGTGGTGTCGGGGGCCTGGACCAGGCTGCGGCTGGCGACCGAGCCGTGCAGATAGAGCCGGTCGCCGTCCACGCCGTACGCGGTGGGCACCACCATCGTCGTGCCGTCGACGGTGACGCCGAGGTGGCAGAGGAAGCCGGCGGCGAGGACGGCGTCCAGGTCGGCGCGCAGGTGGCTGCCCTTGTGGCGCATCCGGCGAAGCCGGGTCCGCTCCGTGACGGCCAGCTCGTCGCCGAGCTCTGTGGTGGTGCTGCTCATGAGGACCTCTCGTTCCGTGCGGGTGTACGTGTTGTACGGGGGATCAGCCCGTCACCGCCACCGACTTCCGCCTGTCGGAACGGCGGTCGCCGTGACGGCTCGCCACCAGGGAGTCGCAGATCTCGCCGGCCCGGACGGCGGCCATCGACAGCAGGTTGGCCGTGATGCCGTGCGAGTGCTCGGTGCCGCCCATGAGGTAGATCCCCGCCGCCACCTCGGGCGCGGTCTCCACCCGGTAGTCGCGGCGGACCCGCAGCCGGCCGTCCTCGTCGCGGGCGCAGGCGGCGTCGAGCTCGCCGAGCAGCCGGCCCGGGTCGGGCTCGGAGTAGCCGGTGGCGTAGACGACGGCGTCGGCCTCCATCGTCTCCGTCTCGCCGGTGGCCAGGTTCCGCACCTGGACGCGGACGCCGTCGGGGCCCTCCTGGACCTCGGTGAGCCGGGTGACGCCGAGGATCCGCAGCCGCTGCTTGCCGCGGACCTTCTCCTGGTACGAGCGCCGGTAGAGCTCCTCGATGAGGTCCATGTCGACGACGCCGTAGTTGGTGTTGCGGTGGTAGTCCATGAGCGTGCGGCGGACGGACGGCTCGGCGCCGTGGTAGAGGTCGACGGCCTCCGGGTCGAAGATCCGGTTCGCGTACGGGCTGTCGTCGGCCGGGCTGTAGCCGTACCGGGTGTGGACGGCGACGACCTCGGCCCCCTCGTACGTCCGGTGGAGGTGGTCGGCGATCTCGGCGGCGCTCTGCCCGGCCCCGGCGACGACGAACCGGCGCGGGTTCCCGGTGGGCAGGGCGGCGAGGCGGTGGAGGAACTCGCTGCTGTGCCAGAGGCGTTCGGAGGAGGTGACGCCCTCGGGGAGCCGGGGCACGAGGCCGGTGCCGATGACGAGGTTCCGTGCCCGGTACGTGGCGGCCTCGGCCTCGCCGACGGCGGCGACGTCGACCTCGACGACCGGTCCCGGCGCGCCCGCTGTTCCCGCCGGGCGGATGGCGGTGACCTCCAGGCCGTAACGGACCATGTGGTCCACGCCGTTGGCGGCCCACTGGAGGTAGTCGTGGAACTCCTCACGGGTCGGGAACAGCATCTTGTGGTTGATGAAGTCGACCAGCCGGCCCCGGTCGTGCAGGTACGGCACGAAGCCGAAGCGGCTGCGCGGATTGCGCATCGTCGCCAGGTCCTTGAGGAACGAGACCTGCATGGTGGCGTCCGGCAGGAGCATCCCCCGGTGCCAGCCGAAGTTCGGCTGCTTCTCCAGGAAGACGGCCGTGAGCCGCTCGTCGGGCGCGGCCTGCTCGTTGTACTCCTCGATGGCGATCGCGAGGGCGAGGTTGGCGGGCCCGAAGCCGACACCGACGATGTCGTAGACGGGAGTGGTCTCGTTCACGGTCTCGTTCACGGTCTCGTTCATGGCGAAGTGCCTTTCGGTGGAGGGGTTCAGTGGTTCCGGGCGCCGGTGAGGGCGGCGCAGCCGGCGGCGAGGAGCAGGGCGAGCAGCAGCCCCGTACCGGCGAAGGAGAGGAAGACGGCCGCGATCAGCAGGGTCACGACGGCGGTCGTGCGCAGGGCGCGGCCGGTGCCGCGGGCCCGCAGGGCGGCCGCGGCGGCGGCCACGTACAGGAGCAGGAAGGCGCTGCTGGTGACGACGAGCACCAGTTCCTCACCGGTGCCGGTGAGGGTCAGGGTGCCGAGGACCGCCGCGTACGCGAGGGCGAGGGCGAGGGTCGCCGGAACCGGGCGGTCGGCCAGGGCGCGCGGCAGGATCCGCTCACGGGCGGCGGCCCGGACGACCCGGGTGGCGCCGAGGACCCAGGCGTTGGTGGCGACCACCGCGAGTCCCAGGGCGAGGAGATCGCCCACGAGGGCACCGGCGTCGCCGAGCGAGGCGCCGAGGAGGGCGGTGATGACGACGGGCTCGTCGCCGGGGACGGCCAGGTAGGCGGCCGTCACCGCCGCGTAGAGCAGCCCGACGATCGGCACCGCCCAGCGGATGGCCCGCCGGTAGCTGCGGGCCGGGTCGTCGACCTGCTCGGCGAGGGTGGAGACGTTCTCCCAGCCGAGGAAGGAGAAGAAGGCGGTGACGACGGCGATGCCGACGCCGCCCCAGCCGTGCGTGAGGAAGGGGGTGTACTCCCCCGCGTCGAAGCGCGGGACCGCGAGCACCACGGCCCCGCCGAGGCCGAGCAGCAGCACGACCAGGGCCGCGGCCTGCACCCGGGCGCCGGCCGTGAGGCCGAGCAGGGTGAACGCGGCGGACAGCGCCATGAAACCGATCGCGATCGGGTACACCGGGCCGTCCGGCTGTCCGAGCAGCCCCAGCAGACAGCGGGCGGACACGATGCCCATCACCGGGTTCCCGATGACGTACGTGGCGACGAGCAGCAGCGCCGCCGCGCGGCCCGGGCGGCGGCCGAACCCGGCCTCCACCATCGCGGCGAGCCCGGAGGCGTCGGGACGCCAGGCCGACATCTCCGCGAAGAAGCGGGCGAAGGGGTACGAGCTGAGCGCGAGCGCCAGCCACGCGAGCAGCGCGGCGGGCCCGGCCTGCCGCTCGGTCAGCCCCGGCACCAGCAGGATGCCGGTCCCGACGAGACTGCTGACGTAGAACACGACGAGCGCGCGGACGCCGAGGGCGGTGGGGGCGGGGGCGGCGTCGGGCCGCTGCAGCAGATCGGTCATGGTGTCACCTCCAGTGACGAGTTGTGGGCGGTGCCCGCCCGTTGTGGGCATGCGTTCCGCCGGGGCGATGGGGGTCCCCCCTGCTCGAGCGAAGCCGAGAGCTTGGGGGAGGGTGGGCACATCGGAACGGCGCCCTTGCCGGCGCCAGAGGCTCCCGCGCCCTGACCCGCACCACGGTGTGTGCCGCCGCTGGGGTGCGGGTCCAGGCGCGGAAGGCGGAGGCGCGGCCAGGCGCGCCGTCCCGTGTGCCCACCCGTCCCGCCCTGCGGGACGATTGCCCACACGGGCGGTTGGGCGGGGGCACCGCACGGGCGGGGGCGCGGGCCGCACGGGCGCGGGCGCGGGCCCGCACGGGCGCGGGCGCGGCCCGCACGGACGCGGGCGCGGCCCGCACGGACGCGGGCGCGGGCCCGCACGGGTCCAGGCGCCTCAGCCGCCCCCCAGCACGTCCAGCGCCTCCGCCGCCGCCAGTTCCGCCGCCGCCGGTGCCGTCTTGAAGCCCGCGCCCGACCACCCCGTCGCGAGGACGATCCGGCTGTCGGCCCGTTCGCGGCCGAGGTGCGGCCGGGACCCGGGGGCGTAGAGGTCGACGCCCTGGCGGCCACCGAGGAAGCGGGTCGCGGGGTCGGCGAGCCAGGGCCACCGCGCGGCCGCCCCCTGGCGGATGTACGCCACGTGCTCGTCGGTCAGCGTGGCGAGCCCGCCCGGGGGTACGTCCCACTCGTCGACCGGCCGCCCCGCCATGTAGCCCCCCGCCGCCTCCCCGGTGAGCTGCGGCCGCCCCCACACACCGCTCACCATGTCGACGACGGTCGGCAGACCGGCCGTGGCGGGGTGGTGGAAGAAGCCGTACCGGATGGACTTGGTCCGTCCGGCGTCCGCGCCGCTCAGCCGGTGCCCGGCGATCTCCCCGGTGCCGCCGCCGGCGGCGAGGACGACCGCGAAGGCCTCGACGGGCCCTCCCGGTTCGAGGAGGACGCGGACCCGGTCGGCCCCGGGCGGGGCGTCGAGTTCCCGGACCCGGGCGGGCAGCAGCCGGGCCCCGTGGGCGAGGGCGCGGTCGCGGTAGACCCGTGCGGTGCGGGGCGGGTCGGCGTAACCGGCCTCGGGTTCCCACACGGCGGCGGTGATGCCGTCGACGGAGAGCCCGGGGAACCGGGCGCCGAGCACGCCCGGATCCAGCAACTCGGCCGGTACTCCGGCCCCGTTGAGCTCGGCGACGCCCTTCTCGGCCTGTTCCAGGTCGGCGTCGCCGCAGAGGACGAGCGACCCGGTCGTCATGAACCCGTACGGTCCCGGGGCGAGCGCGGCGGGCCCCCAGGCGAGGTGGTGGCTGCGGAGGGCGAGCCCCCGCAGGTACGGGTCGGCCTCGAAGGACCGGACGAGTCCTCCGGACCAGGCGGTGGCGTGGTCCTGGCTCCCGTCCATGGGCGCGACGAGCGCGACCCGCGCGCCGTGCCGGGCGAGTACGGACGCGGTGGCCGAGCCGACGACCCCGGCGCCGACGACGATGACGTCGTAGGCCCGCCCGTGCCGTCCGGCGGTACGAGTACGCGTACGGGTACCGGGCTCGACGGCGTCCGGCACCGGCTGGACCGGCCGCACCGACTGCACCGACGGCACCGACTGCACCGGCTGGACCGGCACGAAGTCCCAGCCCACGCTCCCGGCCTCGGGTTCGCCGAGCGCGGTGAACCCCCGGTCGGCGTGGGCCCGCACGGCGGCGAGGAGGGTGCGTCCGGTGCGCCCGGGGTCCTCGGAGAGCGCGGCGGTGGCGGCCGCGAAGGCCGCGTCCACGTGCGCTTCGGGCCCGCCGCGCATCCGGGCCACGGAGGCGGAGCCGGCCTGCGAGCCGAGCAGTTCGGCGAACTCGTCCACCGCGCAGTCGTCGGTGAACCAGAACGCCCCCTCGAACCCGGCCGCCCGCCACTCCCGGCCCACCCGTGCGGCGCCGACGTGGGTCCCGCAGACGACGAGCGCGGTCAGCGCGGTGACGTCCCGTTCTCCCGGCCCGTCGAGGACGTCGAGCAGCGGAGCTTCGGCCAGGACGGCCGGCACGGGCACGGCGCCCGTCGCGGGCCCTCGACCGTCGGAGACCACGGCCCCCGACGGGACGGCGACGGACCCCACGGGTGCGGCGGCCGAGGCCTCCCGTACGAGCAGCGCCAGCCGCTCCCCGTACGCGCTGCCGTCGTGCGTCACGGCTACCCGGGTCCGGCCCGCCTCCCGTACGGCCGCGAGCAGGTCCACCGCCTGGGCCCGGTCGTCCGGGCACCAGCGCAGCATCGTGCCGGCGCTGTCGGCGAGCAGGTCCGGCGTGGTGGCCAGCGGGAGGAGGACGGGGAGTCCGGCCGCCCGGTAGACGGGGAGGGCCGCCGCCGCGCCGGCGCTGTTGAAGTGCCCGACGACCAGCGCGTGCCGGCCCTCGGCGACGACCGCCTCGGCGATCTTCCGGGCCGTCCCGGCCTCGCCCCGGTCGTCGTACAGCTCCCAGTTCACGGCCGTCCCGTACCGCTCGGCGGCCCGCTCCAGGTGCTCGCCCCAGGCGGCCCTGGGCCCCGAGAAGGGCCCGACGACGGCACCCCGCGGCAGGACCTCGGGCGCCTCAGGCACTGAAGACCGCCCCGGGCCAGGCCGCCACCGGCGTCCCCGGGGCGAGCGGCGCGAGCGCCTCCGCGTCGACCCGGCGCGGTTCCGGCGCGAGGCCGAGGAGCGCGGCGAGCCGGGCGGAACCGTACGGCAGGGCGGGCGCGGCCCAGGCGGACAGGGCGGCGGCGACGGCGAGCTGGGCGGAGAGCGCCGAGCGGTAGGCCGAGGCGCCGTCCGGCCGCTCGCCCTCGAAGCCGTTCACGTACCCGAAGTCCTCGGCCAGGCCGACCACTTCGTCGAGCAGGGCGATCGCGCGCCGCGCGTCGTACCCCTCGACGCCGTACGCCTCCCGCAGCTGTCCGACGGTCTCGGTGAGCCGGGCGCGGAGCCGCTCCCAGGCGGGGCCCTGCGGGGTCTCGGCGAGAGCGGCGCCGCCGGTCTCGGCGACGGCGGTGAGGAGCCGGCCCAGCCAGCCGTCCCAGCGCTCGGCGAGCCGTTCCCGGCTGATCGCGAGGGCGCCCGAACTGAAGCTGGTCTGGCGGCCGTTGGGGCGGTCGGAGAGGACGTGGTAGCGCAGGACGTCGGCGCCGGTCCGGGCGAGTTCCTCGTGCGCCCAGATGGCGTGGCGGCGGCTGGTGGAGAACTTGAGCCCTTCGAGCCGGTAGAACTCGTTGACGACGAAGGCCCGGGGCAGCGCGATCTCGGGGTCGTACGCCCGGAAGGCGGCGGGGAACAGCAGGGCGTGGAAGTAGCCGTTGTCGAAGCCGAAGAACTGGACGGGCGCGGGGGCGGGTCCGGTCTCGCCGGCGCCGGTCCACTCCAGGAGGTAGCCGGGGGCCATCTCGAACCAGACGTAGATCCGCTGGTCGGTGAAGCCGGCGACGGGCACCGGCACGCCCCACTCGGAGGGGTGGCTGACGGCGATCTCGGGGAGCCCGTCGGCGCGCATCCGCTCGCAGAGGGAGCGCAGGTGCGGCGGCATGTCGACCCGGTCCCAGAAGGCGGTGAGTTCCCGCTCCCAGGGGGCGAGGGGGAAGTAGAGCCGCTCGCAGTCGCGGAGTTCGGGGGTGGCGCCGCAGCCGGTGCAGACGGGGTCGGTCAGGTCGGCGCAGTCGTTGGGGCGGCCGCAGGGCTCGCAGGCGTTGCCGTTGGAGCCGGAGCCGCAGTGCGGGCAGTCGCCCTTGAGGTAGGCCTCGTACAGCCAGCGCTCGCAGCCGGTGCAGTACGGCAGCGGTCGCGTCCGGGCGACGATGTGCCCGGCCTCGTACAGGCGGCCGAAGAAGTCCTGGACGGCCGCCTGGTAGCCGACGTCCCGGCGCGGGCGGACGATCGCGTCGAAGTCGGCGCCGGCCTGGCGCCACACGGATTCGATGGAGGCGCCGTAGCCGTCGGCGACCTCGTCGCCCTTGCGGCCGCCGTCGTTGAGACCGCGGACGGGGACGTAGCTCTGGTGGTCGTCGAGGCCGGTGGTGTAGCGGACGGAACCGGTGCCCTCGGCGGCGAGGAAGCGGCGCAGGACGTCGCCGGCGAGGTAGGGCCCGGCGAGGTGGCCGATGTGGAGGTCGCCGTTGGGGGTGGGCGGGGTGGCGGTGATCCAGTGGGCGGTGGTGTCGCTCATGCCGCGACCTCCTCGTTCTCGGTCTCGGTGGCGGTCTCGTTCTCGGTACGGATGGCGGGCTCGCGCAGCGGCCAGTAGAGGGAGACCCAGCTCAGCTCGGTGTCGCCGGTGTTGTGGACGACGTGCTCCTGGTTCTTGGGCAGCACGACGATGTCGCCCGCGCGGAACGGCGGCTCCAGCGTCCCGTCGAGGGTCACGCTGCCGGTCCCGGACAGGACGATCATGACCTCGTCCTGGTTGTGGCAGTCGGGGTCGGAGTCCCCGCCGGGCTTGAGGAAGCAGGCCATCGCGCCGACGGGCGGCTCGGCGTCCCCGCCCGGCCACGGGATGAGCCGCTGGCAGGCGAGCCCGAACTCCTCGGTGGCGGCACTGCGGTCGATACGGAATCGGCGATCGGCCATGGGGGCGGCTCCGGGGGTCGGCTGCGGGGGGAGGTCGCGGTACGGAGTGGGGGCGAGGGCCGGTTCTCCCGGCGGCAGGATGGGCGAGGTGAAGGGCATACGGGTCTCCTGGGGCGGTGGGCGCGGTCGAGGCGGCCCCGGGCGCGACGGGACCTGACGGGCGTTCGGGGTGCGGGCTACCGGGGGCCGAGGCCGGTCACCGACGTGACCGGGATGCGGGCGAGGCCGGCCATGACCTGGCGGGGGCCCGCCCCCCATCCGTACCGCCGCTTGAGCGGCGCGACATGGGTGGCGATGAGCGCGAGGAGCGGCGCGAGGTCGGAGGGTGCGGCGCCGAGGAGGGCGAGCAGCTGCTCGGTGCGGGTCAGGCCGGCGCCCGGGCCGATCCCGTGCACGGCGGCGTCCTGCCAGGTGGCGCCGGCGCTCCCCGCGACGACGGTGTTGTGCAGGGCGAAGCCCTGGTTGTCGTGGGCGTGGATGCCGACGGGGGCGGACACGGCGGCGCGGGTGGACTGGACGAGTTCGATGACGCGCTCGGGGCGGAGCGAGCCGAGGGAGTCGACGAGGAAGACGGCGTCGAGCGGGCCGAGTGCCGCGCTCTCGCCGAGGCAGCGGTCGAGTTCCGGGTAGGAGGCGAGGTCGATGTGGGTGAGGAACAGGCAGACGCCGAAGCCGGCGTCGCGCAGGCGGTGCAGCGGTGCGGCGGCTCGGGCCACCCGGTCGTACCGGACGGCGAGGCGGACCAGGCCGACGGGTACCTGCCCGGTGGCCAGGGTGTCGGCGATCCGCCCGGCGGAGGCCGTGGCGGCGGCGTCCGTGGCGGGCAGGTGCGCGGTGTCGAGGAGGACGGAGAAGCGGGGGCCGTAGCGCTCGGGTAGCGGGACCGGCAGCAGCGCGCCGCGCGGGGCGGAGCGGTCGGCGGGGTCGTGGACGCTGCCCAGCTCGATGACGTCGATGCCGAGCCGCGCGCAGACCGCGAGGTACTCGGCGGCCAGCGCGGGGGGTACGGATCCGCCGGTGAGCCGTCCGCCGGTGCGCAGGGTGCAGTCGAGCAGGGTCATCGGGGTCACCCCCAGCCGGTGTCGTTCGTGCCCGTGCCGGCCGCCGGGGCGCCCCAGCCGGTGTCGTACGTGCCGGTGAGGACGGCCGCACCCCAGCCGGTGTCGTCGGTGCCGGTGGCGATCCGGTCGGTGGTGACGGTGGCGAGGCCGGCGAGGCCGACGACGAGGGTGGTGAGGAGGGTGCTGCGGATCCGCCGCTTCATGTCGTGTGCTCTCTTTCCGCTTCCGCGAGGAGTAAGTCGTGGGTTTCCGTGGGGATTGCGAGCTTCGCGGGCTGTGCGAGCTTGGTGCGCTTCGACCTTGTGGGCGGTGATACGAACGTAGCGAGGGCTGCATGGCTATGGGGCCGACCGCATGGCTCATTAGGCTGCATGGCAGCAAGAGGACGCCGTCACAAAACGGGGGAAAAGGTGGCGATACGAGACACAGAGCAGGCCCAGAGCGACACCGAGGGACCGGAGGCCACCGCCCTGGCCGCGATCGCGGCGGCGGCCCCGCCGGTCCCCGCGCCACCCCCGGAGGCCGCCGGGCACCCCGGGGACTCCGGCTCCGCCGACGACCCGCTGACCCGCGTCTACACGACCCTCCTGGCCCGGGACCCGGCCCACCCGCCCGCGCTCCCCGCCGACCTCGCGGTGGAACTGGACCTGCCGCTCGCCCGGGTGGAGTCGGCCGTCTCGGCCCTCCTCGACATGGGCCTGCTGCGCCGGACCCCGGAGCGGGCCGTGCTCCCGGTGGCGCCGGACGAGGCCGTCCAGCGCACCCTGGGCCCGCTGGAACGGGAGATGCGCGCCCGCCGCCAGCACATGGAGCGCACCCGCGAGCAGCTGATGGCCTTCATGCCGCTGTACGAGTCCCACCTGCTCCGGCTGACGCACCTGCGGCAGGCGGAGTACGTGGAGCTGCTCACCGACCTGCGGGCCGTGCGGGAGGCCATCACCGAACTGGGCCGGACCTGCGAGCGCGAGGTCATGACGGCGCAGCCGGGCGGCGGGCGGCGCGCCGAGGTCCTGGAGGAGGCGGTGGCCCGCGACGAGGAACTGCTGCGCCGCGGGGTCCGGATGCGCGTCCTCTACCAGCACACGGCGCGATTCTCCTCGGGGACGTGCGCCTATGTGGAGCGCGTCGGCCGGCTCGGCGCCCAGGTCCGCACCCTGGACGACGAGTTCCCGCGGATGCTGGTCTTCGACCGGGCGACGGCGGTCATCCCGGTCCCGGACGACCCGCACGCGGCGGTCCTGATCCGCGAGCCGCACGTGGTCGCGTTCATGGTGGGCGCGTACGAGCGGCTGTGGCTGGAGGCCCTGCCGTTCGAGACGGAGTGGGACCGGCAGACCATCATGGACATCTCCGACGAGCTGAAGCAGACCATCGTGCGTCTGCTCACCGAGGGCCTGACGGACGCGGCGATCGCCCGCCGCCTGGGCCTGTCGGTCCGCAGCTGCCGGCGCCACGTCGCCGATGTGATGACCGCGCTCGGCGCCGAGAGCCGTTTCCAGGCGGGCTACCTGCTGGCGCAGCAGGACCGCGAGCAGCCGAGCCCCTGACGGGCCGCGAGGTCACCCGTACGGGGTGAAGAGCGCCCGTGGTCATCTCCCGGACACCGGCGGGGCATAGGGTCCGTGCAGACGACACAGGTCAACGGCGACACGACGAAGTCAGGGTGGACATGAGCGACTTGGCGACCGGGGAGCGATCCGACCGGGACGGCCCGGAGGGAAGCCTTCCGGACGAGGCGGCACCGGCGTCCGGCGGCACTCCGAAACGGCGCAGGCCGTTCTGGGTGGAGCTGCCGGTGCTCGCCGGGGTCGCGCTGGTGCTGGCCTTCCTGATCAAGACGTTCCTGCTCCAGGCGTTCCTGATCCCCTCGGGCTCGATGCAGAACACCCTGCAGGTGGACGACCGGGTCCTGGTCGACAAGCTCACCCCGTGGTTCGGCTCGGAACCGGACCGGGGCGAGGTCGTGGTCTTCCGCGATCCCGGCGAGTGGCTGGCGGGACAGCCGGTGAAGCGGCCCACGACGGCCCAGAAGGTCCTGGGCTTCGTCGGTCTCATGCCCGCGGCGAACGAGAAGCACCTGATCAAGCGGGTCATCGGGGTGGCCGGCGACACCGTGGAGTGCGCGGGCGAGGGCCCCCTGAAGGTGAACGGCAAGCCGCTGACGGAGCCGTACGTCTTCGCGGGGAACACGGCCTGCAGCACGGACCCGGACGGCCAGTTCAAGGTGACGGTGCCCGCCGGCAGCCTCTGGGTGATGGGCGACCACCGGCAGGCCTCGCAGGACTCCCGCTACCACCAGGACGACCCCCGGGGCGGCATGGTGCCCCTGACGGACGTGGTGGGCCGCGCCGTCGTCGTCGCCTGGCCGGTCGCCCACTGGTCGACCCTGCCCGTACCGGACACCTTCGATCAGCCGGGTCTCGCCCACTGACCGGGATCCGGACAACAGCCCTGACGGGCACCCGATCGACGATAGCCTGACGGCCGGTCGGTTCGACCGATCCAGGGGAGGGGTGGCGCATGGCCGTGGCCATGTACCAGGCGGTCATGCTCGCGCGGAAGAACGAGCAGCGGTACGAGAAGCTGCGCGCCCGCCGCGCCAAACTCGACCGGCACATCGTCCAGGAGAGCACCGCGCAGGACCAGCAGCGGCAGGCCACCTACGACCGGGCCCTCGTCCCCTTCCGGGACGCCTTCGGGCGGCTCAAGCGGGTGGATCTGGCCGAACTGGCCCCGGTGGAACCGGCCGGGCACGCCACGGCCGACGTCGAACTGCGAGAGATCCAGCAGCTCGCCGTGTCCGCGATCGGGTCGGTCGTCGGCGGCGGAGCCACCGGAGCGGGCGTCGGCACGGCCACCTACATGGCCGTCGGCGCCTTCGCCACCGCCTCCACCGGCACCGCCATCTCCGGGCTCTCCGGGGCGGCCGCGAGCAGCGCCACCCTGGCCTGGCTGGGCGGCGGTTCCCTCGCGGCGGGCGGCGGCGGAGTGGCCGCCGGGACGATGGTCCTGGCCGCGGCCGTCGCCGTCCCCGCGCTCCTCGCGACCGGCGTCCTCCTCGAATGGCGGGGCCGCTCGGCCCGCGAGGACCAGCAGAAGCTCGCCCGGGAACTGAAAGAGGCGAAGTCCGAACTGGCCGACGCCCGCGAGACCCTGTCCGAGGTGTTCCGGCGCAGCCGGGAGATCCGCCTCGTGCTCAAGGACCTCTCCGCGGCCATGGAGGAGCGGCTGCCGGCCTTCGCGGAACTGGTCGCCGAGCACGACGACTACGGCGCGTACGACGCGCGGCAGCGCGCCCGGGTCAAGGAGATCTTCGAGCTCGCCTGCACGACGGTCACGGTGATGGGAGCCCCGCCCGCCGGGGAGGACGGCCGGGCCACCGAACTGTCCGTCCGCGTCGTCACGGAAGCCCGCGCCCACCTGGCGCAACTGGCCTCCGCCGCATGAGCCGTACGGTCCTTCCCGGCGCCGCCGACCAGGCCGCCTGGACGGTCGCGGACGCCGCCACCCGCCGGCTCGCCGAGGCCACCGTCGAGACGCTGCGCACCCGGGAGACGGTGGAACGGCTGGCGCGCCGGTACGCCGACATCGGCAACGCCCAGCGTGCGGGACACCTCTTCGAGGTGCGGCACGCGCTCTCCTTCAACCTGAACGCGATCCGCGCGGGAGCCTCGGTCCGGGCCGTGGTCACCGAGTGGGCCGAAGGCGGCTCGCAGACCGCGCCGGCCGACATCTGGCTCACCGACCGGGGCCGGCTCGTCGGCCAGGCGCAGGCCAAGCTGATGGACAGCGTCCCGAAGACCGCGCACCAGGTGGCCCGGCCGGAGTACGAGGGGATGACGCGGCTGGTGGCGGGCGACCGGGTCGCCGCCGTGGACAGCCTCCTCGAACGCCGGCTCACCATGTCCCCCGAAGGAGTGCGGTTCGCCGAGTACGCCGACGCCCACGCGCATCTGGGCGACCGGCTGACGTACGGGGACATCGGCTCCGACGCGATCGACCTGGCCGACGCGCACCGCTCGGCCCTCGACCCGGGGCGCTGGGCGCGCGGCGAGGCGATACGGGCGGCCGGCCGGGAGGCGGCGGCCGCGGCGGGCACGGCGGCGGCCGTCGGCGGGCTGGTCACCGGGGCCGTGTCCGCCGCCGAGCAGCTGGCCCGGGTGCGGGCGGGCGAGACCTCGGCCGCGTCCGCCGCTCTCACGGCGGCCGCGTCGGCGGCCCAGGGCGCGGCACGGTCCGGGGCCGTCGCGGGGCTCGGCTCGGTGATCCGTACGGCGGCACGGGCCGGGCGTCTGCCCGCGGTGCTGGGCGGCGGAGACCTGGCGTTCGCGACGGCCGGAGCCGCGTACACGGTCGCCGAGGCCGGTGTGGCCCTGGCGCAGGGCCGGATCGACGCGGGCGAGTTCGCGGCCCGCAGCGCCCGCGCCACCCTGCAGACCGGTCTGGGCTGGGCCTGCGGGGCGGTGGGACAGACGGTGATCCCGGTACCGGTGGTCGGGGCCCTGGTGGGCGGCCTGGTGGGCCAGGCGGCCGGCACCCTGATCACGCAGGGCCTGCAGGCCGCCCTGGTGGCCGTCCGCGGCACCGGCGGCCCGGGCGCGGAGCTCCTGGAGCGGGAACTGCTCACGGCGTCCCTGACCTCGGGCCTCCTCGCCTCGGCGACGGCCGCCCTGGGCCCGGCGACCCACGCGTCGGCCGTCGTGCTCCCCGGCCTCGATGCCGTACGGAAAGACCTCGCGGGCACCGACCCGACGACGGCGCTGTCCGACCTGGCGACACTGACGGCCACGGAGGCCGGCCGCCCCGTCTTCCTGACCCCGGAGGAATTCGACGCCTGGATGTCCGACGAGGACGCGCCGCTGGTCCTCGACCCCAACTGGTGACCGGGCAGGTGGTGAACGGGCCGGTGATGAACGGGCGGGTGAACGGACAGCCGGCGAACGGGCGGGCGGGCGAGCGGCCGGGGCAACAGAAAAGGCCAGGTCAGAAATAATCTGACCTGGCCTTCTTCTGAGCCGCCTTCGGGATTCGAACCCGAGACCTACGCATTACGAGTGCGTTGCTCTGGCCAACTGAGCTAAGGCGGCGCCGCTGTGCGTTCCCATGGTGGGTGCAGCAGCGTCGCCAAGTCTACACAGTTTCCCGGGGTGCTCCGACCACCCCCGGATCAGGCCTGCGAGCAGCGCTTTCCGTCCGCCGGAGGGGTGCCTTCGAGGAGGTAGGTGTTGATCGCCGTGTCGATGCAGTCGCTGCCCCGGCCGTACGCCGTGTGGCCGTCGCCCTCGTAGGTCAGCAGCGTGCCCGAGGACAGCTGCTCGGCGAGCGACTGGGCCCAGTGGTACGGGGTGGCCGGGTCGCGGGTGGTGCCGACGACGAGGATCGGCGCGGCGCCCTCCGCGGTGATGCGGTGCGGGCGGCCGGTGGGCGGGGTGGGCCAGTAGGTGCAGTTGAGGGCGGCCCAGGCGAGGCCCGCGCCGAAGACCGGGGAGGCCTTCTCGAAGGACGGGACGGCCTTCGCGGCCTCTGCCGGGCCGCTGTAGGCGGGCGGCAGGTCCAGGCAGTTCACGGCGGCGTTCGCGGCCATGAGGTTGGCGTAGGTGCCGTCCGACTCGCGCTCGTAGTAGCTGTCGGCCAGGGCGAGGAGGCCGGAGCCGTCGCCGGCCATCGCCCGGGTGAGGGCCTCGCGCAGCTGGGGCCAGGCGCCCTCGTCGTACATGGCGGCGATCACACCGGTGGTGGCCAGGGACTCGCCGAGCTCCCGGCTCTCCCCCGTGGGCACGGGCTTGGCGTCCACGTCGCGGAAGAACTTCTTCATCGCCTCACCGGCGGCCTCGACCGACTCGGTGCCCAGGGGGCAGTCCGACATACGGATGCAGTCGGCGGCGAAGGCCTTGAACGCGGTCTCGAAGCCGCCCGTCTGGTCCCGGTTGAGGTCGAGCGCCGAGAGCGAGGGGTCCATCGCCCCGTCGAGGACGAGCCGGCCGACCCGGTCGGGGAACAGCTCGGCGTACGTGGCGCCGAGGAAGGTGCCGTACGACGCCCCCACATAGGTGAGCTTCGCGTCGCCGAGCACCGCCCGCAGGATGTCCATGTCGCGGGCCGTCTCGACGGTGGAGACATGCGGCAGGACCTGCCCCGACTTCTTCGCGCAGCCCGCCGCGAAGTCCTTGAACGCCGCGCTCAGCGCGTTGGTCTCCGCCGTGTCGTCGGGGGTCTGGTCGACCTGCGTGTACGCGTCCATCTGCGGGCCCGTCAGACACTCGACGGGCTCGCTCCGGGCCACTCCGCGCGGGTCGACGGCCACCATGTCGTAGCGGGCGCGGACCGGCGCCGGATAGCCGATGCCCGCGTACCCCTGG
Source organism: Streptomyces sp. NPDC015661 (assembly GCF_043077765.1). NCBI lineage: Bacteria > Bacillati > Actinomycetota > Actinomycetes > Kitasatosporales > Streptomycetaceae > Streptomyces > Streptomyces sp. NPDC015661. Next base: position 23,139 of record NZ_JBIBST010000015.1, read on the forward strand.
AGATAGCCGACGGCCGAGCCGCCCGGGCCGCCCGGGTTGACCAGGAGCGAGCCCAGCCGCTTGCCGGGGCCGGTGGCCCTGACCCGGGACACCGCGAGCTCGACCTCCTCCCCGTCCGGCTTCGCGTAGTCCAGCGGGGCGCGCAGGGTGGCGCACTGGAAACCCTCGACGCCGCAGTCGCGCCACTTCAGCTTCTGCTCGTAGAACTTCTTCAGCTGCGGCGCCCGGGACGGCGAGGAGGGCGCCGGCGCGGCCGTCCGGGGAGCGGCGGCGTCGCTCCCGCCCGAACAGCCGGAGAGGATCAGTCCGGCTGCCGCGAGGGCCGTGGCGGACATACGGAGCAAGCGCCTGGAATCCATCCCCGGAGCGTATCCGGACCGGTACGGATCGTGTCCAATCGCCCGGAGCCGGCCCATCCGGGATCAGCCCCGCAGCGCCATCGTCATCGCCTCCACCGCCAGCAGCGGAGCCACGTTCCGGTCGAGGGCCTCGCGGCAGGCGAGGACCGCCTCGATGCGGCGGAGGGTCCGCTCCGGGGTGGTGTCGCGGGCGACCCGCTCCAGGGCGTCCCGCACGTCCGTGTTCGCCAGGGCCGAGCGGGAGCGGAGCTGCAGGGCCAGGACGTCGCGGTAGAAACCGGTCAGGTCGGTGAGCGCGAGGTCCAGGCTGTCGCGCTGCGTCCGCGTCCTGCGCCGCTTCTGCCGGTCCTCCAGCTCCTTCATCGCCCCGGCCGTGCCGCGCGGCATCCGTCCGCCCTGCGCCGCACCGAGGGCCGCCTTCAGCTCCTCGGTCTCCTTGACGTCGATCTCCTCCGCGACCTGCTTCGCGTCCTCCGCGGCCGCGTCGACCAGCTCCTGCGCGGCCTTGAGGCAGCCGCCGACGTCCTCGACCCGCAGCGGCAGCTTCAGGACGACGGACCGGCGCGCGCGGGCCCGCTCGTCGGTGGCCAGCCGCCGGGCCCGGTCGATGTGCCCCTGGGTCGCGCGGGCGGCGGCCTGGGCCACCTCCGGCTCGATGCCGTCGCGCCGCACCAGCACGTCGGCGACGGCCTCCACCGGCGGGGTGCGCAGGGTCAGGTGGCGGCAGCGGGAACGGATCGTGGGCAGCACGTCCTCCAGGGAGGGCGCGCACAGCAGCCAGACCGTGCGGGGCGCGGGCTCCTCGACGGCCTTCAGGAGCACGTTCCCCGCGCCCTCGGTGAGCCGGTCGGCGTCCTCCAGGACGATGACCTGCCAGCGGCCGCCCGCCGGGGACAGCTGGGCGCGCCGGACGAGGTCGCGGGTCTCCTTCACACCGATGGACAGCAGGTCCGTGCGGACGATCTCGACGTCCGCGTGCGTGCCGACGAGGGTCGTGTGGCAGCCGTCGCAGAAGCCGCAGCCGGGGGCGCCACCGAGCGCGCGGTCCGGGCTCACGCACTGCAGCGCGGCGGCGAAGGCACGCGCCGCGGTCGCACGCCCGGACCCGGGAGGGCCGGTGAAGAGCCAGGCGTGGGTCATCTTGGAGGCCTCGGGGACCGGCTCGCCTGCGGCGTGGGCGGTCACGAACGTGTCGGCGTCACGCGCGGCGGCGGCGAGCTGCTCCTCGACCCGGGTCTGTCCGACCAGGTCGTCCCATACGGCCATGTCTGCCCCTCCTCAGGTACGTCCTCCATTGTGGGGCAGCCCTCCGACAACCCCCGCCGACCTGTGGAAAACCGGCCCGGGGAGAACCGGCCTGTGGAGAACCGGCCTGTGGAGAACCGACCTGTGGAGACCACGCCCGTGGAGGACTCGCCCGTGGAGGGCTCGCTCGTGGAGGACTTGCCCGTGGAGGGCTCGCTCGTGGAGGACTTGCCCGTGGAGGACTCGCCCGTGGAGGGCTCGCTCGTGGAGGACTTGCCCGTGGAGGACTCGCCCGTGGAGGACTTGCCCGTGGGGGACTCGCCTGTCGAAAGGCCCCCTCAGGCCCCGCTGCGCGGCCGGGTCAGCCACAGGCCGACCGCGGAGCCGAGCAGGACCGCTCCGGTGCCGACGCTCCCGGCGATCTGGAGGCCTCCGCTCCAGCCGGCGAAGGTGCTGATGAAGACGTTGGCCAGGACGCTCGCGGCGAGCAGCAGCCAGAGAAGGGCGCGCATGGGTGCCTCCGTGGAGTGGGTTTCGGGTGGGATTCCGGATGGCGCCGGGTCGTTCCCGGCGACTCTTCGATCCTGGTCTCCGCCGTCTCCGCGCACAGCGGTGCCCGCTCCCGAAGGGATGGTGTAGCCCGCTCCACCGTCTCCCCCGGCACCGCCGCCTACGCTGGCCCCATGCGCGAGGCGATCAAGGAAGCGGCACGGGCGTGGCTCCACCTCACGATCGGGGCCGCGATCTCCCTCCTCTGCTACCTGATGGTGGGCATCGCCCTCTTCACCGCCGTCCTCACCCTCACGGTCATCGGCGCCGGCGTGCTCCCCGAGAGCGTGCTGCTGCTGCGCCGCCTCGCCGACTGGGAGCGCCGCCGTACGGCCGCGTGGACCGGGACGCCCGTCCCCGAGGCGTACCTGCCGCTCGAAGGGCCCCTCCCCGCGCGCGTGCGGACCGCGGTCACCGATCCCGGCACCCGGCACGACCTGGTCTGGGCCGCCGCGCAGCTGCTCTACGGCTCGGTCCTCTGGTACCTCTCGCTGATCGTCTGGGTGCCCGCGCTGCTCGTCGACGGCGTGTGGACCGGGCTCGCGGGGCGGCGGCCGGTGGCCCTGCCGCTGATCGGCCGGCTCGCCGGCCTGGCCGCCGACTGGTCGCGCGCGCTGCTCACACCGCCCCCGTCGGCCGTCCGGGACGCCGCCCTCGCCGCCCGTGTCGAGCAGCTCACGGCCACCCGTGCGGGCGCGATCGCCGCGCACGGCGCCGAGCTGCGCCGCATCGAGCGCGACCTCCACGACGGCGCGCAGGCCCGCCTGGTGGCGCTGTCCATGCGGATCGGGCTCGCCCGGCGTGCGTACGACTCCGATCCCGCGACCGCCCGCAGGCTCCTCGACGACGCCCAGACTCAGGCCGAGGAGGCGCTCGCCGAACTGCGGCACGTGGTGCGCGGCATCCACCCGCCGATCCTCACCGACCGCGGCCTGACCGGAGCCGTCCGGGCCCTGGCCGCGAACGGCGGCCTGGAGACGGCTGTCGCGGTGACCGGCCTCGGCGATCACGCGCAGGACGGCCCCCGTGCCCCGGCCGCCGTCGAGGCTGCCGCATACTTCGTGGTCGCCGAGGCGCTGACCAACGCCGCCAAGCACAGCGGCGCCGACCGTGCCTCCGTCTCCCTGACGCGTGAACCGGCCGCCCTCCGCGTGCGCGTGCGGGACGAGGGCCGCGGCGGGGCCGAGGCCGGCGAGGGCGGCGGCTCCGGCCTGACGGGCATGCGCCGCCGGGTCGCCGCGCTCGACGGCACCGTACGACTGACCAGCCCCGTGGGGGGCCCGACCGTGATCGAAGTGGAGCTTCCGTGCGTGTGGTGATCGCCGAGGACAACGCCCTCCTCAGAGAGGGCCTGGTGCTGCTGCTCACCTCGTCGGGGCACGAGGTCGCCGGCGTCGCGGCCACCGGCCCCGAGATCCTGCCGATGCTCCTGGAGCTCCGGCCGGACGTGGCCGTCCTCGACGTGCGGCTCCCGCCGGGCTTCCGCGACGAGGGGCTGCGGGCGGCGCTCGCGGCCCGCGAGCAGCTCCCGGAGCTGCCGGTGCTCGTGCTCTCGCAGTACGTGGAGGAGACGTACGCGGCCGAGCTCCTCGGCGGCGGCGCGCAGGGCGTCGGCTACCTCCTGAAGGACCGGGTGGGCCGGGTGGACGAGTTCCTGGACGCCCTGGAACGGGTCGCTTCCGGCGGTACGGCCCTGGACCCGGAGGTCGTCACCGAGCTGATGGCCCGCCGCCGCGACGACCCGCTGGACTCCCTCACGCCCCGCGAGCGCGAGGTCCTGGGGCTGATGGCACAGGGCCACGACAACGGCACGATCGCCCGCTCGCTGGTGGTCACCGAGCGGGCCGTGCACAAGCACATCGGGAACGTCTTCCTGAAGCTCGGCCTGCCGCCGACCGACAGCGGCGGCCACCGCCGGGTCCTCGCCGTCCTCGCGTACCTCAACGCCTAGCAGCCCGTCCCGACCGACCTCGACGCGCGCGCCCTGACCGATTTCGACGCTGGAAGCCGTCCCCACCGGCCTCGGCACCCAGCAGCCACCCCCACCGACCTCGACGCCTGGAAGCCGTCCCGACGGAGACCTCAACGCCTGAGCGTCGCCCGGGACGGTCCGAACACGCCCGCCACCACCGTGACGAGGACGGCGCCCGTGATCAGCCCGGCCTGCGCGGGCGGCAGGTACGGCAGGCCGCCGGTGAGCGCCCATGCGAACGCCGTCAGCGGCAGCGCGCCCACGACGAGCCCGACGAGGAGGCCCGTCCCGGTCAGGAACCCCGCCTCCAGGCCGAGCATCCTGCGCAGCTGGCCCGCCGAGGCGCCGACCTGACGCAGGAGCTCCAGCTCGCCGCGGCGCCCGGCGCCGATCAGCGCGAGGGTGCTCAGGACGGAGAGGAGGGTGAGCCCGCCGATCGCCGCGACGATCCCGCCGGAGACGAGCGCGTTCAGCGCGGCCCCGGGCGGCGTCACCGCCTCGGGGGCGACGGGGGCGGTTCCGTGGACTCCGGCCGCCAGTACGCGCGCGGGGTACGGATCACTCATGTGCGGGGCCAGTTCGGCCTTGGGCAGGAGGAACTCGCCGAGCGCGAGGGAACGTTCGTAGACCGCGACCACCCGCAGCGTTTTCGGGGTGCCGTCGCCGAGCCGGAGCTCCACCGTCGAACCGGGCTTCACCTCAAGGGAGTCGGCCGTGTCCGCGCCGACCGCGACCGTGCCCGCCCGGGCGAGTCCACCGAGGTCGCCCGCGACGACGCCCGGGTCGAGCGTCCCCGCGAGGCCCTCGGCGTCCACGCCGAGGACCGGGAGCCGGTCGAGGCGCGGCGCACCGGCCTCCGTGCGGGCCAGGACCACCGACGACCGCAGCACGTCCGTGGCCGAGTCCACGCCCGGGAGCTCGCGCACCCGCTCCGCCGTCGTGCCGGAGTACGCGAGGTCGGCGGTGGTCGCGGCCCGCGCCTGCGCGGCGGCGGCCCGCTCCATGGTGGCGCCCGCCGAGAGCTGCACGAGCGCGAAGGCGGTGACGAGGACGACGGGGACGAGCGCGGCCCCGAGCCGGCGCGAGTGCGCGGCGGCACCGGCGGCCGTGAGCCGCCCGGGCGCCCCGCCGAACCACCGGAACGGCCGGTCCAGGACCGTCATCGCGGCCCCCGCGATCCACGGCCCGAGCAGCGCGCACCCGGCGACCAGCGTCAGCGTGGCCGCACCGGCGGCGGCTGCCGCCGCGCCGCCGCCCTGGAGCGCGGCCGTACCGGCGGAGCCCGCGCCGAGCACGAGCAGCACGAGCCCGGCGCCCCGGCGGACGCCGCCCTTCCCCGGGCGTCCCGGCCGGCGGGCCGCGAAGAGGACCACAAGGCGGGCGATGCCCACCGCGAGGGCGGCGGCGACGAGGACGGCGGTGAACAGCCACGGCGGGGTGGGGAGTTCGAGGCCCTCCGGGACGACTCCGGTACGGGCCCGCAGCGCCGACCACAGCGCCAGGAACACCGGTACCGACGCGAGCGCGCCGAGCAGCGCCGCCGCACCCGCCACCCGGACCACCTCCCGGCCTGCCGCGCCCCGCACCTGACGGGGCGTCGCGCCGACGGCGAGCAGCAGCTCCCGTTCCCCGGCGCGCTGTTGGAGGGCCTGTGCGACGAGCGAGGCGAGGACGAGGACGGCGACCAGGACGACGTTCGCGGCGACGGCGGCGAGGATCTGGAGGAGCTCCGCGCGCGCGGGCGGCGCGCCGAGGTGCTCGGCGCCTCCCCTTCCGTCCCCGGTCAGCGCCCGCAGCGGCTGCCCGGCGGCCGTGTCCTTGAGCCCGGCGGTGTCGAGGGCGGCCCGTACGCGCGCGTGGAGGGTGTCCACGGGGACGCCGGGCTCGGCGAGGACCCCGACGGCGTCCACGGCACCGGGATGCCCGGCGAGCCGCCGCGCCTCCCCCGCCGTGACGTACAGCGCGGCCGGCCCGTCCGCCACGCCGACGACCCTGCGCCCGGCCACGGTGTCCCCGACGGCGGCGCCGAGGCCCGCGCCGACGACGGCCTCCCCGGCCCCCCGGGGCTCCCGCCCGTCGGTCAGCCGGTACGGGGCGAGCCGGGCCGCCTCCCAGGAACGCCCGGGGTACGCGCGCGGAGCGGCACCGCCCGCCGGCTCCCGTACGACGAACGTGTCGTCCGGGACCGCTTCCCGCACCCCCGGAACGGCCCGCAGGACGGCGACGGCCGCCTCGGGGACCCGTACCCGCTCGGTCAGACCCACGGTCTCGGTACTGGGCTCGCTGCCCCAGGGCTTCACCGTCCAGCGGACCTCGTGGTCGCCTGCGACGACGACGGGCGCGGCGGCGTACCGCTCCACGCGCGCGTGGCCGAGTCCGGTGGAGCCGAGCGCGAGGGCCAGGGCGCCGAGCAGCGCGGCGGTGACGGCGACGGCCGCGAACACGGCGGCCCATGCCTTGCGGTGGGCCCGCAGCGACCGCGCGGCGAGCAGCCGCACGGCGGGGTTCCGGCCGCGGCCCGCGGACGGCTGCGCGACGTCGTTCATCGCGCCACCGCCAGGTGCCGCCCGGCCACGGCGTGGGCGCCGAGGGCGGCCCGTACGCGCGCCTCGTCCGGGCGGTCGAGGCGGCCGGCGATCCGGCCCCGCTCCAGGAACACGGCCTCGTCCGCCCAGGTGGCGGCCACCGGGTCGTGGGTGACGAGGACGACCGTGCGGCCCCGCTCGTCGACGGCGCGCCGCAGCAGGGCGAGGACCTCCGACGCGGTGACCGGGTCCAGGGCGGCGGTCGGCTCGTCGGCGAAGACGACCTCGGGCTCGTTGACCAGGGCGCGGGCGATCGCCACCCGCTGCTGCTGGCCGCCGGAGAGGCTCTCGGGCCGGTCCTCGGCCCGGTCGGCGAGCCCCACGGCGTCGAGACCGGCCAGGGCGCGGGCGTCGAGCGCCCGGCCCTCGGAGGCCCCGGCGAGGAGCAGCGGCAGGGTGACGTTCTCCCGCACGTTCAGGGCGGAGACGAGGTTGAGCGACTGGAACACGAAGCCGATCCGGTCCCGCCGGAGCCGGGTCAGCCGGGCCGCCTTCAGGGTCGCGAGGTCGGTGCCCCCGATCCGTACCCGCCCGGCCGTCGGCCGTTCGAGCCCGGCCGCGCAGCGCAGCAGGGTGGACTTGCCGGAGCCCGACCGGCCCATCACGGCCACGAGGCGCCCGCGCGGCACGACCAGGTCGACCCCGTCGAGCGCGGGCGCCCCGCCTCCGTACGTACGGCTCACCCCGTCCAGGGCGAGGGCGGCCCCGTTCTCCGTCACTGCTGTCGTCGTCATACCGCCAACGCTAGAAAAGCGCAGGTCACAGCGGTATGGGGTGGGCTCCCGGAGTGGGGGTGGAGCCAGCTACACCCCCACTCCCGGTGTCAGCGGCGCCGCCGCGGGCCCTCGGGGTCTCAGCGGCACCGCCGCGGGCCCTCGGGGTCTCAGCGGCACCGCCGCGGGCCCTCCGGGTCTCAGCGGCACCGCCGCGGGCCCTCCGGGTCTCAGCGGCATCGCCGCGGGCCCTCGGGGTCTCAGCGGCGCCGCCCCGGGCCCTCCGGGTCTCAGCGACGGGGCAGCGCGGGCCTTCCGGGTCTCAGCGACGGCGGCGCGGGCCCTCGTCCTCGTCCTCGTGCGGGCCGAACAGCTCGTCCGCGAGGGTCGGGAGATCGTCGAGCGGGGTCTCCTCCGCCCAGTCGGAGCGGCGGCGGGGACGGCCGTCCTCGTCGAGCTGCGGCAGCTCACGGGTCCGGTCGTTCGCACCGTGCGGCGCGTCACGCTCATCGCGGAAGATGCCCTGCGGCACGCGGTCGGCGGGGTCGGACGCCCTCGCGTCCCGTACGGGAGGCAGCACGGCGGTCTCGTCGACCTCGCGCGGATCCCGGATCTGCGGCAGGACGGCGGTCTCGTCGGCCTCCCGCGAGTCCCGGACCTGCGGCATGACGGCGGTCTCCGCCTCGGGCCTGCGGGCCGTCTCCGGCCGCACGATCGGCGTCTCGACGGTGACCTCGTCAGGCGAGACGGACGGCGCGTCCGGCTTCACGACCGGGGTCGGCACGGTGATCTCGCTCGCCGACACCTCCGTGGCCCTGGCGGCCCGCTCGGCGGCGGCCTTCTCCGCCGCCGCCCGCGCCTGCGCGGCCTTCTCCCGGGCCGCCTTCGCCGCCTCGGCCCGCTCCGCGGCGGCCAGCTCCGCGGCGGCACGCTCGGCGGCAGCCCGCTCCCGGGCCGCCTTCGCGGCGGCCTCGGCCGCGACCTTCTCCGCGGCGGCCTTCGCCGCTGCCTCCTCCGCGGCCTTCGCGGCCGCGGCGGCCTCGGCCATCCGGCGGGCCTCCTCGGCACGCAGCAGGGCCTCCTCGGCCTTGCGCTGCTTCTCCAGGCGGCGCTCCTCGGCCTCGGCCCGCAGCCGGGCCTCCTCCTCGGCCTCCTTGCGGAGCCGCTCCTCTTCCTCCTGGCGGGCCTTCTCCTCGGCGGCGAGGCGGCGGGCCTCCTCCTCGGCCGCGATCCGCTCCTCCTCGGCCCTGCGGCGGGCCTCCTCCGCCTGCCGCTCGGCCTCCAGGCGGCGCGCCTCTTCCTCCTCGCGCCGCTTGCGCTCCTCCTCCTCGGCACGGAGCCTGGCGAGCTGCTCCTGCCGCTCGCGCTCCAGGCGCTCCTCCTCGGCCTTGCGGGCGGCCTCTTCCTCGGCGAGGCGCCGGGCCTCCTCCTCGGCCTTCCGGCGGGCCTCCTCCGCGGCCTTCACCTCGGCCTCGGAGAGCGGCAGCATCCGGTCGAGCCGGTGGCGCACGACGGTGGTGACGGCCTCCGGCTCCTGGCCGGCGTCGACGACGAGGTAGCGGCTGGGGTCGGCGGCCGCGAGCGCGAGGAAACCGGCCCGTACGCGCGCGTGGAACTCCGGCGGCTCGGACTCCAGCCGGTCGGGCGCCTCGGTGAACCGTTCCCTCGCGGTCTCCGGGGAGACGTCGAGGACCACGGTCAGGTTCGGCACGAGACCGTCGGTCGCCCAGCGCGAGATGCGGGCGATCTCGGTCGGGGACAGGTCACGGCCCGCGCCCTGGTAGGCCACGGACGAGTCGATGTACCGGTCGGAGAGGACGATCGCGCCCCGCTCCAGGGCCGGGCGGACCAGGGAGTCGACGTGCTCGGCGCGGTCCGCCGCGTACAGCAGGGCCTCGGCGCGGTTCGAGAGCCCCGCCGACGACACGTCGAGGAGGATCGAGCGGAGCCGCTTGCCGATCGGGGTGGCACCCGGCTCGCGGGTGACGACCACCTCGTGGCCCTTGGCGCGGATCCACTCGGCGAGCGCCTGGACCTGCGTGGACTTCCCGGCGCCGTCGCCGCCCTCCAGGGCGATGAAGAAACCGGTCGGGGACGGCGCCTGGACCGGGTCGGAGCCGCGCAGCGCGTCCCGCAGGTCGCGGCGGAGCGGGACGCCCGCCCGGTCGTCGGTCTTCGCGAGGACCAGCGCGGCGACCGGAAGCAGCAGGGCGCCGACGAGGACGAGCGTGAAGGCGGCACCGCCGTGCGCGAAGACGAAGTCCCCGGAGGCGAGCCGGTGCGGCCCGATCGCGGCGGCGAGCAGCGGCGCAGCGAGCGCGCCGAGGCCCATGGCGACGCGCGCGGTGGCCTGGAGGTGCTCGGTGGTCCGGGCCCGGCGGGGCTCCTCGGTCTCCTGGTCGATCAGGATGTGGCCGGTGTTCGCGGCGACCCCGGCGGCGTACCCGGCGAGGACGGCGAGGAACAGCACGGTCGCCGTGTCCGGGACCAGGCCCATCGCGATCAGGGCGATGCCGGTGACGGCGGTCGCGAGGGCCAGCATCCGGCGCCGGGACAGCACCGGCAGGACGGAGCCCGCGGTGCGGATGCCGACGGCGGTGGCGCCGCTCAGCGCCAGGATCAGCAGGGCGTACGTGACGGGCCCGCCGCCCAGGTCGTACGCGTGGAGCACGGAGACCGACGCGGCCGCGGCGATCGCCCCGGCGACGGTGGCGGAGGCGAGGACCAGCAGCGGCAGGGCGCCGGTGCGGCCCTTGCCCTCGGCCGAGCCCTTGGCCGAGGGCCGGCGCAGGCCCTCAAGCGGCGAACGGGGCCGGGGCGTCTCCCCGCCGGGCAGCGCCATCGCGTACAGGACGGTGACGGAGGCGGCGAACAGACCGGCCGCGACGTACGAGCCGAGGGCCGCCTGGTGCAGCGAGAACCAGTCGATCCCGACACCCAGCAGGTTCCCGACGAGGGTGGCGACGAGCAGCACGGCCGCCGCGGCGGGGACGGCGAGGAAGCCGGTCCGCAGGGACAGCCGGCGCAGCGCGCCGAGGTGGTCCGGCAGCGGCCGTACGGCGTCGCCCTCCGGCGGCGCGGCGGGCAGCAGCGCGGGCGCGGCGCCCTCCCGGCCGATGGTCCACAGGCGCTCGGCCGCACCGGCGACGAAGACGGTGCCGAGCAGGTACCAGAGGGCACTGTCCGGGACCCAGTCGATCCACAGCGGCGCGATGACGAGCAGCGCGATCCGCACCCCGTCGGCGCCGATCATGGTCCAGCGCCGGTCGAGCGGTCCCGACGGCCCGGTGAGCGCGGTCAGCGGACCGAGGAGGACGGCCCCGAAGAGGACCGAGGCGAGCAGACGGGCGCCGACGACGGCGGCCACGGCGAACGCGGCTCCCCGGTAACCACCCCCGAGCGCACCCTCGGCGACGGCCGCCTGGAGGCCCAGGAGGACGAGGACGAGAAGGGCGAGGGCGTCGCCGGTGCTGCCGACCAGGTGGGCGCTCCACAGCCGGCGCAGCGGCTGATGGCGCAAGAGGGCGCGTACGGCGCGCTCCCGGGAATCCGCGACGAGTGCGGCGTCGGAATCGCCCAGGCGGTCTGGCTGCTCTGCTCGCGTCATCCGTCCACCCTATCCGGACGTCCCAGCTCCCCGCGGCCCGCGCCCGAACAAACGTGGGAGGGCGGGAGCCGCCGAACGCGAGAGGTCGGGAGCAGCCGAACGCGAGAGGTCGGGAGCAGCCGAACGCAGGAGAGCCGGAGCGGCCGAACGCAGGAGAACTGGAGCAGCCGAACGCAGGAGGGCGGGAGCATCGCTCCCGCCCTCCTGCGCGTGCTTCGGGTACTACTCCGGCTTGGCCGCCGCCGTCTTCTTGGCAGCGGTCTTCTTCGCCGTGGCCGTCTTCGCCGTCGTGGTCTTCTTCGCGGCGGTCTTCTTGGCGGCGGTGGTCTTCGCCGCCGTCTTCGTGGCCGTCTTCTTCGCCGCGGCCTTCTTCGCCGCGGCCTTCTTCGCCGGGGCCTTCTTGGCGGCCTTCTTCGCCGGACCCTTGGCCCGCTTCTCGGCGAGCAGCTCGTAGCCGCGCTCGGGCGTGATCGTCTCCACGCTGTCGCCGGTGCGCAGGGTGGCGTTGGTCTCGCCGTCCGTCACGTACGGGCCGAACCGCCCGTCCTTGACGACCACGGGCTTCTCGCTGACCGGGTCGGTGCCCAGCTCCTTCAGCGGCGGCTTGGCCGCGGCCCGGCCCCGCTGCTTCGGCTGCGCGTAGATCGCGAGGGCCTCTTCGAGGGTGATCGTGAAGAGCTGCTCCTCGTCCGTCAGCGACCGCGAGTCCGTGCCCTTCTTCAGGTACGGGCCGTAGCGGCCGTTCTGCGCGGTGATCTCCACGCCCTCGGCGTCGGCGCCGACCACCCGCGGCAGGGACATCAGCCGGAGCGCGTCCTCCAGGGTCACGGTGTCGAGGGCCATCGACTTGAAGAGGGAGGCCGTGCGCGGCTTCACCGCGTTCTTGCCGGTCTTCGGGGTGCCCTCGGGCAGGATCTCCGTCACGTACGGGCCGTAACGGCCGTCCTTGGCGACGATCTGGTTCCCGCTGACCGGGTCGGTGCCCAGCTCGAAGTCGCCGCTCGGCTTGGCGAGCAGCTCCTCGGCGTGCTCGACGGTCAGCTCGTCGGGCGCGAGGTCGTCGGGCACGTCGGCCCGCTGGTGGCCTTCCTGCTCCTTCTCGCCGCGCTCGACGTACGGGCCGTAGCGGCCGACGCGCAGCACGATGCCGTTGCCGACGGGGAAGGAGGAGATCTCCCGCGCGTCGATCGCGCCGAGGTCGGTGACGAGCTCCTTGAGGCCGCCGAGGTGGTCGCCGTCGCCGTTCCCGGCGTCCGCCGCACCGCCCGCTCCGCCGGACTCGCCCTCACCGAAGTAGAAACGCTTCAGCCACGGCACCGCCTGGGCCTCGCCGCGCGCGATGCGGTCGAGGTCGTCCTCCATCTTGGCGGTGAAGTCGTAGTCGACGAGCCGCCCGAAGTGCTTCTCCAGGAGGTTGACGACGGCGAAGCTCAGGAAGGACGGGACGAGCGCCGTGCCCTTCTTGAAGACGTAGCCGCGGTCGAGGATGGTGCCGATGATCGAGGCGTACGTCGACGGGCGGCCGATCTCGCGCTCTTCCAGCTCCTTGACCAGCGAGGCCTCGGTGTAGCGGGCCGGCGGCTTGGTCGCGTGCCCGTCCGCCGTGATCTCCTCGGCGGTCAGCGCGTCGCCCTGGGCGACCTGCGGCAGGCGCCGCTCGCGGTCGTCGAGCTCCGCGTTCGGGTCGTCGGCCCCCTCCACGTACGCCTTCATGAAGCCGTGGAAGGTGATCGTCTTGCCGGACGCGCTGAACTCGGCGTCACGGCCGTCGGCCGCCCGGCCGCCGATCTTCACCGTGACCGAGTTACCGGTCGCGTCCTTCATCTGGGAGGCGACGGTCCGCTTCCAGATCAGCTCGTACAGCTTGAACTGGTCGCCGGTGAGGCCGGTCTCCGCCGGGGTGCGGAAACGATCACCCGAAGGCCGGATCGCCTCGTGCGCCTCCTGCGCGTTCTTGACCTTGCCCGCGTAGACGCGCGGCTTCTCCGGCAGGTAGTCAGCGCCGTACAGCTGCGTGACCTGCGCCCGCGCCGCCGTGACGGCGGTGTCGGAGAGGATCGTGGAGTCCGTACGCATGTAGGTGATGAAGCCGTTCTCGTACAGCTTCTGCGCCACCTGCATGGTCGCCTTCGCACCGAAGCCCAGCTTGCGGCTCGCCTCCTGCTGGAGGGTGGTGGTCCGGAAGGGGGCGTACGGGGAGCGGCGGTACGGCTTCGACTCGACCGAGCGCACCGAGAACGCGGTGTCGGCGAGCGCGGCGGCGAGCGCCCGGGCGTTCGCCTCGTCCAGGTGGAGCACGTTCGCGGTCTTCAGCGCGCCGTCGGCGCCGAAGTCACGGCCCTGCGCGACGCGCTTGCCGTCGACCGACGCGAGGCGCGCGACCAGCGAGGACGGGTCGGAGGCGTCACCGGAGCGGCCGGTGCCGAAGGTGCCGGTGAGGTCCCAGTACTCGGCGGAACGGAAGGCGATGCGCTCGCGCTCCCGCTCGACGACGAGACGGGTGGCGACGGACTGCACACGGCCGGCGGAGAGCCGCGGCATGACCTTCTTCCACAGGACCGGCGAGACCTCGTAGCCGTAGAGCCGGTCGAGGATGCGGCGGGTCTCCTGGGCGTCGACCATGCGCTGGTTCAGCTCGCGCGGGTTGGCGACGGCCTCGCGGATCGCGTCCTTGGTGATCTCGTGGAAGACCATCCGGTGGACCGGGACCTTGGGCTTCAGGACTTCCTGGAGGTGCCACGCGATGGCCTCGCCCTCGCGGTCCTCATCGGTGGCGAGGAAGAGTTCGTCGGACTCGGCGAGGAGCTCCTTGAGCTTCCTGACCTGCGCCTTCTTGTCGGCGTTGACGACGTAGATGGGCTGGAAGTCGTGCTCGACGTCGACCCCGAGGCGGCGCACCTCACCGGTGTACTTCTCCGGCACCTCGGCGGCGCCGGAGGGCAGGTCGCGGATGTGCCCGACGCTCGCCTCGACGACGTAGCCGGGGCCGAGGTAGCCCTTGATCGTCTTCGCCTTGGCAGGCGACTCGACGATGACGAGTCGGCGGCCGCCGTGTGCGGTCTCGCTGGTCGGGGACAACTTCGCTCTTCTCTCCGGATCGACACTCTCTGGCACGTACGGCACTGGCACGCACGGCAGCGGCACGGACGGTGACGCTCCCGTCGCTGCGGAGTGTGACGGTACAACCCGCCCCCGTGTCAAACGGCAAAAGCCCGCAACGGCCACTCGAACGGTAACCCGAGTCCTGCCATTCCTGCCGCCCGGACTCCCGGTCGGGCGGGGCGGGGGTGCGAGCCGGAGAGATCGGAAAGAGACCCGACGCCGACGCGGAACCGGATTCAGAGCCGGCCGAAGCACCAGACGCCGAGGGCCAGGAAGGCGACGCCGGAGAGGCTCGTCAGCGCGACCGCGGTGCGCGGGGCGACCCCGTGCGCGACGGGCTCACGGTGCAGCGCCCGCACGGTGGTCCACAGCAGCAGCGCGCCTCCGAACAGCGTGAACGCCGCCCCCGCGAAGATCGCCGGCCCGCTCTCCATGCCCGTACCCCGTTCCGTTCACGTGCGGTGTTCGCCTCTCGCCGCCGAGGCTGGCACCTCCGGGCATCGGGGGCGCGAACTCCGGGTGAACTGCGTGGGCCGACTGGCACGGGTTCACGAAGATGGCCGGTAGTCATCCCGCACCGGGGGCCCTCCCCCCGGCCGGTAGTCATCCCGCACGGGGGCCCTCCCCCCACCCCACCTCACCCCTCCCTCCCCCCTGCCCTCCCCTTCCCCTCGCGTCGCGTCGCGTCGGGTCGGGTCGCGTCGGGTCGGGTCGCGTCGGGTCGCGTCGGGTCGCGTCGCCTCGCCTCCCCTCGCGTCACATCGTGTCGAGCGTGGCCCGGCGTCGGCTGCCGCGCTCGAAGACGGCGAGGAGGACGACGGCGAGCAGCCCCCACCCCGCGCCGACCGCGAGCTCGGCCCCGAGCAGGCGCCCGTCCAGACCGCCGCCGGCGGTCAGCCCGCGCGCCGCGTCCGCCGCGTGCGTGAGCGGCAGCAGCTCACCGGCGAACCGCATCCACTCGGGCAGCGTCTCCCGCGGCACGGCGGCGCCGGTCAGCAGCAGCAGGACCGAACTGGCCACGTTCGACACCAGGAACACGTCACGGAACCGCAGCCCGAGCGCCCCGAGCGCGAGCCCGAAGGCCGAACAGGCGGCCGCCGCGACGAGCAGCACCAGACCGAGCCCGGGCAGCGCCCCGGCAGGCACGGGCAGCCCGAGGACGAGCGCGGCGGCGGTGAGCACGAAGGCACTGACGAACAGCCCGTTGAGGACGTACGGGAGAGCTCGTCCGAGCCACAGCGGAACCCGGCGGCGGGGCGAGAGCAGGACGGCCCCGAGGGTGCCGTACCGGCGCTCGTTGGCGACGGCCATCGTGCCGCCGTACACGCAGGAGGCGGAAGCTGCGAGGACGGCGTTGCCGACAAGATGGAAACGGTCGTCGGCGACACCGAGTTCCCTGCCCAGGAAGACGAAGAAGAAAACCTGGAGGAGCGGCCCGACCAGCAGTGTTCCGATGAACATGGGCGGGGTCGTCCAGTTGAACAGGGCGCGGTACGAGATCGCCCCGCCGACCACGAGCAGCCGGGAGGTGGCGTGGAAGCGGAAGCCGAGGAGTCGGCTGCGGAAGCGGAACATCCGACGGTGGCCTTTCAGGCGAGGGCGAGGGTGGCGGCGGCGCGGGCCCGGCGCTCCACCCGGCCGAGGACGAGGACGGCGACGAGGGCGTAGCCGGCGCCGAGCGCGAGGGCGACGAGGAGCGGGGTGAGGACCTCCCCGGTGGAGGGCCCGCCGGAGGTCGCGGCGTGCACGGCCCGCGCGCCCCAGGTGGTGGGCAGCGCCCAGGAGATCGGGTGGGTCCAGGCGGGCAGCACGGTGACGGGGACGAGCAGTCCGGACAGCAGCCAGACGGGCGTGTCGAGGGGGTTGGCGAGGGCGTTGGCGTTGCGCAGCAGGACGAAGGTCGCGGCGAGAAGCAGCCCCATCATGCCGAGCGAGAGGACGCACACCGGGACGGCGACGAGGAAGAGCAGGGGGTGCGCGAAGTCGAGCGGCACGCCGTAGAGAAGGACGCCCCACAGAACGGTCGCGCCCATCGCGTAGGTGCCGATGACGGCGGTCGCGAGGGTGATCGGCAGGAGGACGAGCGCGAGCGGGGTCGGCGCCACGACGAGGGTCTCCAGGGTGCCGAGCCAGCGCTGGTTCTGCACCGCGCCGCCCGAGCCGAAGAGGACCGAGCCCCAGATGCCCATGAGTCCGGCGCCGACGGAGGCGGTGAGCAGCCGGTCGGGGTCGCCGGCGGCGCGGAACAGGTAGACGGCGAGGGTCGCGTAGACGAGGGGGACGAGGACGGCGAAGGTGATTTCGATCGGGGAGCGCGACATGTACGAGACGTGGGTGCGGACCCCGACGCCGATCAGGCGAAGGACGCGGGTCACGCGGGCACCCCGTCCGGCTCGGTGGAGGCAGGAGCCTCGGTGGACGCAGGAGCCCCGGTGGACGCAGGGGCCCCGGTGGACCCCGTCGCTTCCTCCACGATCGCGATGTAGGCGTCCTCCAGGGACGGTTCGCGGCTGACGACCCGTCCGACGCGGACACCGTCGAGGGCGGCGAGGACGGGCGCGTGCAGCTCGGCGCCGCGGTCCGTCTGCACGCTCACGGTCTGGACCGTGCCCCGGTCCTCTGCGGACACTCCCCGTACGCCGGGGACCCGTCGTATCCGGTCGAGGACCTCCTCGCCCGCCCCGTACGCCTCGATGTCGAGCACGTCCCGGTCGCCGACGCGGGACTTGAGGCTGTCGGGGGTGCCGAGGGCGCGGATCCGGCCGCCGGCGATGACGGCGATCCGGTCGCAGAGCTCGTCGGCCTCGGCCATGTAGTGGGTGGTGAGGAGGACGGTCGTGCCGGCGGCGGCCAGGTCGGCAACGGTGCGGCGCAGGTCGCGGGCGGCGACGGGGTCGACGCCGATGGACGGTTCGTCGAGGAAGAGGACGTCGGGGCCGTGGAGCAGTCCGCGGGCGATGTGGAGGCGCTGCCGCATGCCGCGCGAGTACCCCTCGACGCGTTCCTTCTCCCGGCCCAGCAGGCCGACGAGGTCGAGGAGTTCGGCGATGCGCCGCTTCTGGTCGCGGGCGGGGACGCCGTACAGCTCGGCGAAGTAGCGGAGGTTGTCGAGCGCGGAGAGCCGGTCGTACAGGCCCCGGTCGCCGCCGAAGACGTATCCGATCCTGCGGCGTACGGCGACGGGGTCGCGGGCCACGTCGTGGCCGAACACCCGGGCCGTGCCGGAGGTCGGCAGCAGCAGGGTGTTGAGCATCTTGATGGTGGTGGTCTTGCCGGCGCCGTTGGGCCCGAGCAGGCCGAAGAGCTCTCCGGGCGCCACCTCGAAGGTGACCCCGCGGACGGCTTCGGTCTCGGTCCGCCGGGACCGCGGCCATCCGGTCCTGCTGGTGTAGGTGCGGCGCAGCGCGTCCGCCTCGATTGCGAGCATGCGGCGGACGGTAGAAGCGGGCGGCAGAGCGGGGCCATCGATTCGGGAGGCCCCGAATCGTCGGGCCCGGCCTCGGAGGGGGCACCCCCGTCGTCGGGCCACGACCTCGGACGGGCACCCGAACCGTCGGGCCGCAGCCCGGGACAGGCACCGAATCATCGGGGCCACGGCCTCGGAAAAGCACCCGAATCGTCAGGCCACGGCCCTGAGGACGTCCTCCCCGGCGAGCAGTGCGAGCAGCGAGCGGCCCGTGTCCGTGAGCTGGTAGTACACCGATCGTCCGACGCGGTGGCGGGTCACGACCCCGGCCTCGGAGAGGACCGACAGGTGCTCGGAGACCGTGCTGGGTGCGAGGCCGAGCCGGTCGGCGAGTCCGGCCGTGGTCAGGGGCCCGCCCAGCTCGCGCAGGACGGCCGCCCGGCCCCGGCCGAGCATCAGCCCGAGGCGGTCCTCGGCGACAGGCTCGGCCGGTTCGCGCAGGGCGGCGGCGCCCCGGGCCTGGAAGCTGAGCGCGAAGACCTCGGGATCGTCCGTGGAGTACAGCCGGCAGCCCTCGGCGAAGACCAGCGGCACGAGGACGAGCCGCCGCTCCCCGGGCGCGTACTCGACGTCGATGTACTTGGTCAGTTCGAGTACGGGCGGCTGCCAGGTGCCCCGGGCCTCCAGGCCCGCGAACAGCGCGTCGACGCCCTCCGTCGCGAACGTCCTGGCCCGGACGAGGACTTCGTCCTCGACGAGCCGGCGCATCGTCGGCCAGTACGGCTCGATCGCGCCCTCCCAGTAGGCGGCGTACGCGTCGGCGAGCGCCGCGCAGGCGGCCTCCGGGTCCTTCAGGTACGGCTGCAGGAAGGGCGCGTCCTCCATGCCGGGGTAGCAGACGGCCGCCTGTTCGCGGACGAACTCCGGGGAGGTGCCCCGCAGCGCGGCGAGCTCCTCGTGGACGTGGACCGTGCCGAACGGCCGGGGCAGCAGGAAGTCGGAGGTCTCGCGCCGGCCCACCCCGAACAGCTCCCACAGCGGGCGGAGCCGGTCGTCCTCGCGCCACACCTCGCGCGCCTGCCCGACCCAGGCCTGGTACGGCCAGGAGGGGTGGCGGTGGGGCAGCGCGAGGTGCATCGCGCAGAACGCGTCGCGGAGCGGGCTGATCGCGATCCGGGTCGCCCCGAGCGAGGCCTCGTCCAGCTCGATGCGTATCAAGCGCCGCTCCCTCCGGTCGCGGACGGCTCCGTGCCCGGCAGCAGGGAGTCGGGGATCAGGAAGCCCTCCTCGACGAGGAGCCGGATGGCCTGCGGGGTGCGGTCCCGCAGCATGACCGGGTCCTCGCCCATGAGCTGCCCGATGGCGTCGAGGATGCGGCCCGCGCTGAGCGTGCCGTCGCAGACGCCGGCGAACCCGGCGCCGACGTGGTCGACCTTGGTGGCGCGGCGCATGCCCCGGTTCTGCCGGAGCACCACGTGCTCGGGGTCCTCGGCGCCCGGCAGTCCGACCTGCTCCTGCACCACCTCGGGCGCGAGGGTGAAGCGGTCGGAGAGGAGCCCGGCGTCGTCGTGGTGACGCAGGTAGTCCTGGCGCTCGAAGTGGGCGCGGACGGTGGGGCCGAGGGGCTGCTCGACGGGGTGCGGCCACTCCTCGACGACGATCGAGGGCTCGACCGCGCCCGAGGCCACGGCCTCGTTCCGCCGGACGGTGATCCAGCCGAAGCCGATCGCGCGGGTCTTGCTCGCCTCGAACTCGTCGAGCCAGCGGTCGTACGCCGCCCGGTAGGCGTCCGGGTCGCCGCGGTGGTCGCCGCTGTCGCGCAGCCACAGCTCGGTGTACTGGGTGATGTCCTGGACCTCGCGCTGCACGATCCACGCGTCGCAGCCGCGCGGCACCCAGGACCGCAGCCGCTCCTGCCACTCCTCGCCCTCGACGTGCTGCCAGTTGGCGAGGAACTGGGCGTACCCGCCGTCGTTGAGCCGCTCCCCGGCCTGCTGCACGAGCGTGCGGCACAGGTCGTCGCCGCTCATCCCGCCGTCCCGGTAGGTGAGTCCGGCGCCGGGGGAGATCACGAACGGCGGGTTGGAGACGATCAGGTCGTACGTGTCGCCGTCGACGGGCTCGAAGAGCGAACCGGTCAGCAGCTCGGCCTCCCGGGCCCCGGAGAGGGCGAGGGTGAGCCGGGTGAAGTCCAGGGCGCGCGGGTTGAGGTCGGTGGCGGTGACCAGGGTGGCGTGCTGGGCGGCGTGCAGTGCCTGGATGCCGGAGCCCGTGCCGAGGTCGAGCGCGGAGGAGACCGGCGTACGGACCGTGATGCCGGCGAGGGTGGTGGAGGCGCCGCCGACGCCGAGGACGACTCCTTCGTCCTTCTTGCCGATACCTCCCGCCCCGCCGACCGCGCAGCCCAGGTCGGAGACGATGAACCAGTCCTCGCCGTCGGGTCCGCCGTACGGCCGGACGTCGACCGTGGCGAGCACGGTGTCGTCCTCGCGGACCACCCAGCCGTCGTCGAGGGCCTCGTCGAGCGGGAGCGCGGCGGCGGCCAGGTCGGCGGCGACGGGCTCCTGGAGCAGGAAGAGCCGGACGAGGGTCTCCAGCGGGGAGCCGCCGCGGGTGGCGCGCAGGGCGGGCACGGTCTCGCTGCGGGCGAGCGCCGCGTACGCCGGGGCGCCGAGCAGGTCGAGCAGGCCGTCGGCGGTGAAGTCGGCGGCGAGCAGTGCCTCGCGCAGACGGGTGGCGTGCGCGGGCACCGGGAGGCGGGAAGGCAGGGTCGTACTCACCGCTCCATTGTGACGGGCGCCACCGACATCCGGGCGGCCGACCCGGCGGCGTGCGGCCGATCGCCGCCACCGCCGGGCCGAACGGCCCTCGGGTCTGCTACTCGCTCTTGCCGGCCGTGGCCTTCTTGGTCGGCGTGGCGGACGCCTTCTCGGTCGGCTTCGTGGCACCGGAGTCCGAGTCGGAATCGGAGGTGGACCCGGCGTTCGGGGAGGCGGTGGTCTTCGGCGGGACCGAGGCCGTGGGCTTCTGGCAGCCGGGCTGCTTGGCCATCGCCTGGCCCAGCTCGCCCTCCTCCAGCTTCGACAGGGCGTTCTGGTCCATCTTCTCGATCTTGGTGAGGCCGTCGGCGACGTTCTGGAGGCCGTCCGCGAACTTCTGCTGGTTCGTCGGGTCCAGCGCGTCGACCTGCTTCTTGAGCCCCTCGTAGGCCACCGCGGTGGCGTTGAGCTCCTTGATCGCGTCCTGCTGGATCTTCTCGCCGTTCTCGACGGGCGGCGCCCCGGCGGCCTCGACGGCCTTGGCGAGGGCGCGGTCGGCGTTCGCGATGTCCTGGAACGCCTTCGAGTCGGCGGCCTGGATCTCGGCCGGCTTGCTGTCGGCGGCGGTCGAGATGATGATCTGGTGGGCGTCGGCCCGCTTCTGGATCTGGGGCTTCGCCTGGTCGCAGAAGGTCTTCGCCCAGTCACCCACCTTGTCGCCCTCGTCACTGCTGCAACCGGACAGCGCGAGCACCAGTACCGCGCCGCCGGACAGTGCGGCCGCAAGCTTCTTGTTCAACGGATCGGTCCCTTCCAAGGCTCTCGGCCCCGGAACATACACGCCGAACGGGCTACTTCCACCTTTCGTACGACTGATTCCTCCCCTATTGCAGTCTTTTGAACCAAGGGGTGACCCCTCTTTCCACCCGGCAAATGAGACGGACGCCACGTCAGGAGACGGTCACCGGACGCCTCTTGGAGGCACGGACCGCGCCGACCACGACGAGGAGCGCGACCGCCGCGACCGCGGCCCGCAGTCCGGCGCTCGCGTCGCTGCCGTAGCTGAACCGCACCACCGCCGGGGCGATGAGCAGCGCGACGAGGTTCATCACCTTCAGGAGCGGGTTGATCGCCGGTCCCGCCGTGTCCTTGAACGGGTCGCCGACCGTGTCCCCGATGACGGTCGCCGCGTGCGCGTCGCTGCCCTTGCCGCCGTGGTTCCCGTCCTCGACCAGCTTCTTCGCGTTGTCCCAGGCGCCACCGGAGTTGGCGAGGAAGACCGCCATCAGCGCACCCGCCCCGATCGCCCCGGCGAGGTACGCGCCGAGCGGGCCGACACCGAGCGTGAAGCCGACCGCGATCGGGGCCATCACGGCGAGCAGTCCGGGCGTGGCGAGTTCGCGCAGCGCGTCCTTGGTGCAGATGTCGACGACCCGCCCGTACTCCGGCTTCTCGGTGAAGTTCATGATCCCGGGGTGTTCGAGGAACTGCCGCCGCACCTCGTAGACGACCGATCCGGCCGAGCGGGACACGGCGTTGATCGCGAGCCCGGAGAAGAGGAAGACGACCGCGGCGCCGAGGATCAGCCCGAAGAGGTTGTTGGGCTGGGAGATGTCCATCGAGAGCGTCACCTCGCCGAGCACCCCGTCCTTCCCGGTCTCCCCGACGTCGGCGATCGCGGTCGCGATGGCGTCCCGGTACGAGCCGAAGAGCGCCGAGGCCGCCAGGACGGCGGTGGCGATGGCGATGCCCTTGGTGATGGCCTTCGTGGTGTTGCCGACCGCGTCGAGGTCGGTCAGGACCTGCGCGCCCGCCCCGGTCACGTCCCCGGACATCTCCGCGATGCCCTGCGCGTTGTCGGCGACCGGGCCGAAGGTGTCCATGGCGACGATCACGCCGACGGTGGTGAGCAGTCCCGTCCCGGCGAGGGCCACCGCGAACAGCGCCAGCATGATCGAGGTGCCGCCGAGCAGGAACGCCCCGTAGACGGTGAGCCCGATCAGCAGGGCGGTGTAGACGGCGGACTCCATGCCGAGTGCCACGCCCGCGAGGACGACGGTGGCGGGGCCGGTGAGCGAGGACTTGCCGATGTCCCTGACCGGCCGCCGGCTCGTCTCGGTGAAGTAGCCGGTGAGCTGCTGGATGAGCGCGGCGAGGACGATGCCGACGGCGACCGCGACCAGGGCGAGGACCCGCGGATCGCCGCCGTGGTCGCGGATGCCGGGCTCGGTGACGCCTTCGAGCTCGGCGTACGAGGACGGCAGGTACGCGAAGGCGGCGACGGCGACGAACGCCAGCGAGATCACCGCCGAGACCAGGAACCCGCGGTTGATCGCGCTCATCCCGCCGCGGTCGGCGCGCCGCGGGGCGACCGTGAGGATGCCGATCACGGCCGTGACCACCCCGATCGCGGGCACCATCAGGGGGAACGCGAGTCCGTGGTCGCCGAAGGCGGCCTTGCCGAGGATGAGCGCGGCGACCAGGGTCACGGCGTACGACTCGAAGAGGTCGGCCGCCATGCCGGCGCAGTCCCCGACGTTGTCGCCCACGTTGTCGGCGATGGTGGCGGCGTTGCGCGGGTCGTCCTCGGGGATGCCCTGCTCGACCTTGCCGACGAGGTCGGCGCCGACGTCGGCGGCCTTGGTGAAGATGCCGCCGCCCACCCGCATGAACATGGCGATGAGCGCGGCGCCGAGGCCGAACCCCTCCAGGACCTTGGGAGCGTCGGCGGCATAGACGAGGACGACGCAGGAGGCCCCGAGCAGGCCGAGGCCGACCGTGCACATGCCGACGACCCCACCCGTGCGGAACGCGATCCGCATGGCCCGGTGGGCGACCTCGTTCAGGTCCTTCTCGGGTTCGCCCGGCGCCGGGGTGGCCTCCCTGGCCGCGGCGGCGACCCGCACGTTGGCCCGTACGGCGAGCCGCATGCCGATGTAGCCGGTGACCGCCGAGAAGAGCGCCCCGACCAGGAAGAACAGGGAACGTCCTGCGCGCTGCGACCAGCTGTCTGCGGGCAGCAGCATCAGCAGGAAGAACACGGCGGCCGCGAAGACGGCGAGGGTCCGCAGCTGCCGCGCGAGGTAGGCGTTGGCGCCCTCCTGCACGGCAGCGGCGATCTCCTTCATCTTCTCGGTGCCCTCACCGGCCGCGAGCACCTGGCGGACGAGGAGCCGGGCGACGACCAGCGCGGCGAGGGCGACGGCCGCGACGACGACCACGATCGTCCGGTTCCCGCTCGTGAGCACCGCGGCGGCGAGAGATGTGGGGTACATGGGGACGGATCATAGGGAGACGAACCGGTACGGGCGGGGATGCACCAATTCGTGGGCGAGGACGCCCGGCGTCGCGGGCGAGAACGCCGGACTACGTGGGCGAGGACGCCGGACTGCGTGGGCGAGGACGCCGGACTGCGTGGGCGAGGACGCCCGGCAAAAGCGAAGAGGCCCCGTGCCACGGGGCCTCTTCGCTCTGTACGTGTACGGGTCAGGACAAGACGTCCGCCGAGCTCACCGGCCAGCTCATCCGGATGGTGCCGCCGTCCTCGCCGGCACTGACCTCGACGTCGTCGACGAGCCCGCGGATCACCGCGAGGCCCATCTCGTCCTCGCCGTCGGCGTCGTCGAAGTCCTCGGCCGGGGCCGCGGCCCGCGCGCCGGGGACACCGGCGGCATCGGCCGCCGCCACCCCCGCACCCGGCACCTCGTCGCCGACCTCGATGGAGAACGTCTTCTCCTCCTCGGTCAGGACGACCCGGATGGGGGTCGTGACGTCGTTGCTCCGGTGCAGCCCGACCGCGCGGGAACAGGCCTCACCGACAGCGAGACGCACCTCGTCGAGGACCGCCTCGTCCACGCCCGCCCGGCGCGCGACCGCGGCCGCCACCAGACGGGCCGTGCGGACGTGCTCGGGCTGAGCACTGAAGCGGAGTTCAACGGTGGCCATGCGAACCCCCTGGGCTCAGTCGACGGCGTTGACGGCCTCGTCGACCGAGGTGTGGATCGGGAACACCTTGGTGAGACCCGTGATCCGGAAAATCTTGAGAATGCGCTCCTGGTTGCAGACCAGACGCAGCGAGCCCTCGTGCGCGCGAACGCGCTTCAGGCCGCCGACGAGCACACCGAGGCCGGTGGAGTCGAGGAAGTCCACGCCCTCCATGTCGACGACCAGGTGGTAGCTGCCGTCGTTCACCAACTCGACCAACTGCTCGCGCAGCTTGGGCGCGGTATACACATCAATCTCGCCACCGACCTCGACGACCGTACGGTCACCACCAGCGCCGGACACATTGCGAGTCGACAGGGACAGGTCCACGGATCCTCCAGCACCTTGCTATCGGGCGATCGTCCCCTCGGGTCTCCGGGGCGGAGCCGAGGAACGGAACGCCAGCCGCGATGGCATTCAATCACTTACCAGCAGCCATGCACGACGCCTTGGAAGCATTGTCCGTCATGGCAGTGACACACTCGGTGCCGATGGCCAAGAATCACCGCCCCCGTCGTCCGGCCGGGGAAACGGGCAGCCGCCCCTCTCCCGGCATGGTCCTCGACCGGCTCTCCTCGGGCGAGAGCCGGGCCGCGCGCATCACTCATACGGAGCACATGCCCGCCCGGGAGGGCCGCCATGCCGTCTGGCCGCACCGCATCCGTCCGGAGGTGATCGCGGCGATCCAGACGGCGGGAATCGATCACCCCTGGGCCCACCAGGCGGAGGCCGCCGAGCACGCCCTGGACGGCGAGTCCGTGGTGATCGCCACAGGCACCGCCTCGGGCAAGTCGCTCGCCTACCTCGCCCCGGTCCTCAGCACCCTCCTGGACGGCTCGGAGGCCCCGAACGGACGCGGCACCACCGCCCTCTACCTGGCGCCCACCAAGGCCCTCGCCGCCGACCAGCGGCGCGCCGTGCGGGAACTGGCCGCCCCGCTCGGCAACCGGATCCGCCCCGCCGTCTACGACGGCGACACGCCGGTCGAGGAGCGCGAATGGGTGCGCCAGTACGCGAACTACGTGCTGACCAACCCCGACATGCTCCATATGGGCATACTTCCCTCCCACCCCAGGTGGTCCTCCTTCCTCCGCTCCCTGCGCTACGTCGTGATCGACGAGTGCCACACCTACCGCGGCGTCTTCGGCTCCCACGTCGCCCAGGTGCTGCGCCGTCTGCGCCGCGTCTGCGCCCGGTACGGCTCCGAACCGGTCTTCCTCCTCGCCTCCGCCACCTCCGCCGAACCGGCCCTGGCCGCCGGACGCCTCACCGGCCTGCCGGTCACCGAGGTCTCCGACGACGCCTCCCCGCGCGGCGAGCTGGTCTTCGCCCTCTGGGAGCCGCCGCTGACCGAGCTGCACGGCGAGCGCGGCGCGCCCGTACGCCGCACCGCCACGGCCGAGACCGCGGACCTGCTGACCGACCTGACCCGGCAGGGCGTCCGCTCGGTCGCCTTCGTCCGCTCCCGGCGCGGTGCCGAGCTGATCTCGGTGATCGCCCAGGAACGGCTGGCCGAGACCGACCGCGCGCTCGCCCGGCGCGTCGCCGCCTACCGGGGCGGCTACCTGCCCGAGGAGCGCCGCGCCCTGGAGCGCGCCCTGCACTCCGGCGAACTCCTCGGCCTGGCCGCCACGACCGCCCTGGAGCTGGGCGTGGACGTCTCCGGCCTGGACGCCGTCGTGATCGCCGGCTACCCGGGCACCCGGGCCTCCCTGTGGCAGCAGGCGGGCCGCGCCGGCCGTTCGGGTGAGGGCGCCCTCGCGATCCTGGTCGCCCGGGACGACCCGCTGGACACCTTCCTCGTCCACCACCCGGAGGCGATCTTCGAGCAGCCGGTCGAGACGACCGTCCTGGACCCCGACAACCCCTACGTCCTCGCCCCCCATCTGTGCGCCGCCGCCGCGGAGCTCCCACTGACCGAACCGGACCTGGCCCTCTTCGGCCCGGCCGCCCCCGGCCTGATGCCCCAGCTGGAGGCCGCCGGCCTGCTGCGCCGCCGCTCCACCGGCTGGTACTGGACCCGCCGCGAGCGGGCCGCCGACCTGGCCGACATCCGGGGCGGCGGCGGCAGCCCCGTCCGGATCGTGGAGGCCGGCACCGGCCGCCTCCTCGGCACGGTCGACGAGGCCGCCTCCCACACCGCCGTCCACGAGGGCGCCGTCCACCTCCACCAGGGCCGCACCTATCTGGTGCGGGAGCTCGACCTCAAGGACTCCGTCGCCCTCGTCGAGGAGGCCGTCCCCCCGTACTCCACCACCGCCCGCGACACCACCTCCATCACCGTCCTCGAAACCGACACCGAGATCCCCTGGGGAGCCGGCCGCCTCTGCTACGGCTCCGTCGAGGTCACCAACCAGGTCGTCTCCATCCTCCGCCGCCGCCTGATCACCGGCGAGGTGCTCGGCGAGACCAAGCTCGACCTGCCGCCCCGCACCCTGCGCACCCGGGCCGTGTGGTGGACGGTCACCGAGGACCAGCTGGACGCCGCCCGGATCAACCCGGAGATCCTCGGCGGCGCCCTGCACGCCGCCGAGCACGCCTCCATCGGCATGCTGCCGCTCTTCGCCACCTGCGACCGCTGGGACATCGGCGGCGTCTCCGTACCGCTCCATCCCGACACCCTGCTGCCCACCGTCTTCGTGTACGACGGGCACCCGGGCGGCGCGGGCTTCGCCGAGCGCGCCTTCCACACCGCCCGCGCCTGGCTGACGGCCACCCGAGAGGCCATCGCCTCCTGCGAGTGCGAGGCGGGCTGCCCCTCCTGCATCCAGTCCCCGAAGTGCGGCAACGGCAACGATCCGCTCCACAAACGCGGAGCCGTCCGCCTCCTCACGGAACTCCTCCGCGCGGCCCCGGAACCGCCTCAGGAGCCCCCGGCGGAAGCGGGCCAGCCACCTCAGGAACCCACGGCGGCAGTGGGGCCCTCTCGGCAGCCCCCGCTGGAAGCGGGCCGGCCGCCTCAGGAACCCACGGCGGTAGCGGGGCCCTCTCGGCAGCCCCCACTGGAAGCGGGCCGGCCGCCTCAGGAACCCACGCCGGTAGCGGGGCCGTCTCAGGAGCCCCCTCAGCCAGCGGAGCCGTCCCAGGAGCCCCCTCAGCCAGCGGAGCCGTCCCAGGAGCCCCCTCAGCCAGCGGAGCCGTCTCAGAAGCCCCCTCAGGCAGCGGGGCCTGGCCCGGTGGGCCCGCCCGCGACCTGACCTCCGGCCTGTACGGGCCGCGCACGACCCGGGCGGTCACCTCCGAGACCCCGTCCCGAACCGCGCACCGCGCCAGCTCGGCGCCCTGCGCGACGGCCACCCGCGAGGCGGCGGCGCACGCCTCGGCCTCGCCCCACAGGGCCCGGTCGGCGGCGGCCAGGGCGGCGAGGTCCGCGGCCCCGCCGGCCCGGTGCCGGGCCGCCACCGCCTGCCCGAGCGCGAGGACCACCCCGAACACCACGCACACGGCACACGCCGCGAAAGCAGCCCACACGGTCGCCGCCCCACGATCACCACCCCGCCCCGGCGGCCGAGCCGCCCCACGGTCCGTGCCCCTGGCGCCCTGGGCCTCGGCGCCCGTCACGGCGTTCCCCCGCCGACCGTGTCCTCCGCGAGCGCCGCCGCGTCGGCTCGGAGGGTGACCCCCATGCCGCCGGGGCCCGGGGCCGCCGCCTCCACCGTCACCCGCCACAGCTCGCCCTCCCTCGCCACCGACACCCGGGAGCCGTCGGGCGCGGCGGCCCGGGCGGCCGCCTCCGCGGAGGCCACCGGTTCGGAGCGGGCCGCCGCCCTCGCCCCCGCTCGCGCCGCGTCCACGCACCGGATCTGCGCGGCGGCCGCGGCCAGCGCCCAGAGCAGGGTCACCGTGAACAGCGCGAGGACGGGCAGGACCAGCGCCGCTTCGACGGTCACGAAGCCCCGGTCAGAACGGCGCATCGAGGGCCTTCCCAATCACCGACTCCAGCGCCCCCGAGACCGCCCCGCTGGTCACGATCTTGTAGAGCACGGCGGCGAACGCCGCCGCGGCGATCGTCCCCACCGCGTACTCCGACGTGGTCATCCCCTCGTCACGGCGCGCCGCCGCCCGCCCGGCCCGCCACCAGCCACGCAGCCGCTTCTCGACCGCCGTGCCGGCCTCCTCGTCCCGTACCGTCTCGTCCTGACCTGCCTCGCCGTGCTGTGCCATGTCCTCGCTCCTCGTTCGCTTCTCGTTCGTTGCTCGTCGTCTCGTCGTGTTCATCCGTCCAGCAGCCCCGTCGCCAGGCCGATCACCACCGGAGCCACGCCCACCGCCAGGAAGGCGGGCAGGAAACAGAGCCCCACGGGGGCGCTGATCAGCACCTGCGCCCGGCGCGCCCCGGCCGCCGCCGCGCGGGCCCGGCCGGCGCGCAGGGCGCCCGCGTGCCGGGCGACCGCCTCCGCCGCCGGCGCTCCCGAGGAACCGGCCCGCTCCATGCAGCGGGCCAGCCCTTCGGCGCCCGGTATCGCACCGAACCTCCCCCACACCTCGGCCGGTTCGCCGCCGAGCCGGAGCTCCGCGGCCGTGCGGGTCAGGCGCTCGCCGAGCGGACCGCCCAGTGACCGACCCACCGCCTCCGCCGCCTCACCGGGCCCGGCCCCGGAGGCGGCGCAAGCCGCCAGCAGATCGGCCGCGAGCGGCAGATGACGCACCGTCTCCTCGTCACCGGCCGGAGGCGCGGCGCCTCTCGCGGCCCTCCGCCGCACCCAGGCCGCCACGAGGGCCCCGGCGCAGAGGCCGCCGACCGCGCCGAACAGCGCCCAGCCGATGCCGGCCCCCGCAAGGGGCGGCAGCCAGAGCCCCACCCACGAGGGCAGCCCGCCACGGGCCTTCCGAGGGCGCGGTTCCGGGCTCACGAGGAGAGCTCCCGCCCGCCGCCGCGTCCGGCGCGCCCGCAGCCCGCGCAACGCCTCCAGGACGCCCTGCGCGCACAGGACCACCGCAAGTGCCGGGAGGCCCGCGGCCCGAACGACGTCCGGTGTCATGCCCGCTCCCCTCCCCGCACGATCCGCGCGGCCCACCACAGTCCGGCCGCCTCCAGCGCCCCGCCCACGACCAGGCAGCCCAGGCCGGCCGGCGTGTGCAGCAGCACCCGCAGCGGGTCGGCGCCGAGGGCGGCACCGAGGGCGAGTCCGGCCGCAGGGAGCAGCGCGAGGACCGTCACCGTGGCCCAGGCTCCGGCCAGTTCGGCCCGCAGCCGGTCGCGCTGCTCGAGGTGGTCCCGGAGGGCGGCCTCCAGCCGGTCCAGCCCGGCGGCCAGGCCCGCGCCGCCGTCCACGGCCACCTGCCAGCAGGCCGCCATGCCGGCGAGCCCGTCGGCACCGTCCTGCCGGGCCGCCCACCGCAGCGCCTCCGGCACGTCCCCGCCGAACCGGGCCGCCGCGAGGACCGGGGCCTCCGCCTCGCCGAGCGCGCCCGTCTCCCGGGCCGCGAAGGACAGGGCCTGCGCGGGCTGCCATCCGGCCCTCAACTCGCCGACGACCGCCGCGCACAGGGCCACCACCCGCTCGGCCCGCGCCTCCCGTTCCTTCCGGCGCCCGGCGGCCCGCAGCCGCCGCCCCACCAGGGGCACCGCGACCGCCCCGGCGACCAGCGGCAGCGGTGACTCGCCGAGGAGGGCGACGACTCCCGCCACGGGCAGGCACAGCCACGCACGCCGCCCCCGCAGCGCCGCCCACCATCGCGCGGCCACCGCAGGCCATTCCCGGCCCTCGGCCGCCTCGGGGACCCCGCCCGCGAGCACCGCCCTCGCCCGGCCCCCACCGCGCCGCCGCTCGACCGCCCACCACAGGGCGAGCACCGCGCAGAGCGCCGCCGCGCCGTGTGCCGCGCCCCGCACCGGCACCAGTTCCACCGTCACCGCGATCCCCCTCCGATCAGCGAGCTCAGCCGCTCCCAACCCCGCTCCCGCTCGAACCCGCCCGCGCCCCACCGCAGAGCCGGCACCGTCCGGACCAGACCGTCCCGGTCCCGCTCCAGGACGTGCGCCTCGGCGATCCGCCGCCGCCCGTCCCGGTCCCGTACGAGGTGCAGCACGACCGAAAGACCCGCGCCCAGCTGGCTGTGCAGGGCGGCCCGGTCGAGCCCGGCCGCCGTCCCCAGGGCTTCGAGCCGTGCCGGAACATCCGCCGCCGTGTTGGCATGCACCGTCCCGCAGCCGCCTTCGTGTCCCGTGTTGAGGGCGGCGAGCAGATCGACCGCCTCACCGCCTCTGACCTCGCCGACCACCAGCCGGTCGGGGCGCATCCGCAGCGCCTGTCGGACCAGGTCCCGCAGGGTGACGAGCCCGGCGCCCTCCTGGTTCGCGGGCCGCGCCTCCAGACGCACCACGTGCGGGTGGTCGGGCCGCAGCTCCGCCGAGTCCTCGGCGAGCACGATCCGCTCCCGCTCCCCCACGAGTCCCAGGAGCGAGGCGAGGAGCGTGGTCTTGCCCGTCCCCGTGCCGCCGCTGACGAGGTAGGACACACGCGCGTCGATCAGGGCCTTCAGGATCGGGGCGCCGCCCGGTGGCACGGTGCCCGCCGCGACCAGCTCCTCGAGGGAGAAGGCGCGGGGGCGGACCACCCGCAGGGACAGGCAGGTCGAGCCGACCGCGACCGGTGGCAGCACCGCGTGCATCCGGGTGCCGTCGGGGAGCCGCGCGTCGACCCAGGGCCGGGCGTCGTCCAGCCTGCGCCCGGCCACCGCCGCGAGCCGTTGCGCGAGGCGGCGGACGGCGGCTGCGTCGGGGAAGGACACCGGAGCCCGTTCGAGACCGGTGCCCCGGTCCACCCACACCCGGTCGGGTGCGGAGACCAGGACGTCGGTGACCTGCGGATCGGCGAGGAGCCGCTCCAGCGGGCCGGTGCCGATCAGCTCGCACCTCAGCTCCTCGGCCGCGCCGAGCACTTCCACGTCCCCGAGCAGCCTCCCCTGGGCCCTCAGCGCCGCCGCCACGCGCGCCGGGGTGGGCTCGGCCCCGCTCGCCGCGAGCCGCTGCCGCACGGCGTCGAGGAGCCCCGTGCCGCCACCCGCGCCCCGGGCCACCGACCCTGCCCCGGTCATCCCGCACCTCCGGGCAGGAGAGCGTGCTCCCAGAAGGCGGTGCAGAACCGGCCGAGGGGCCCGCGGGGCTCGGCGCCGGGCGGTACTCCCGCGTCCTGGTCGACCACGATCCCCGGGTCGTAAGGGAGTTCACCGGCGAGCGGCAGTCGGAGCGCGTCGGCGACCCATCGCTCGTCGAGCCCCACCGCGTACGGTCCGCGGACCACGGCCCGCAGGTCGCGGACGGCAGGTCCGATCGCCGCGACCATCCGGTGGGCGGCCGCGACGGCCCTCAACTCCGCGGGGACGACGAGCAGCCCGAGGTCCAGCTGGGCCAGCGCCTCCATGACCGACGGGTCGGTCCCGCGCGGCAGATCGACCACGACGGCCCCGCCCCGACGCCGCGCGGCGGCGAGCACGGACCGCACGGCCTCGGGCGGCACCGGAGCAGCCGCGTCCCTGCCCCAGCTGAGCACCCGTACCCCGCGCACCGACGGCAGGGACTCCTCCAGGGCGCCGCCGGCCAGACGGCCCTTCGAAGCGGCGAAGTCGGGCCAGCGTCTGCCCTCCTCGCGCTCGCCGCCGAGCAACACGTCGAGCCCTCCGCCCAGCGGGTCGCCGTCGACGAGCAGCGTGCGGCGCCCGGCCCTCGCGGCGGCCAGCGCGAGGCCGCAGGCCAGGGTGGAGGCACCCGCGCCGCCCCGGCCGCCGACGACGCCGACGGTCAGCGCCGGCCTGCCCGCCCCCTCGGCCGCGTCCGCGAGACGGTCGACGAGGAGGCTCTCGGCGCCCGGCAGGCTCAGCACGCACTCCGCACCGATCTCCACCGCCAGCCGCCACAGCCCCGGATCGTCCTGGTCACGGCCGACGAGGAGGGTCCCCGGCCGACGCACGGCTCCCCGGCAGCGGGCCGCGGCGTCGTCGCCGACCAGGACGAGCGGCGGGTCGGTCCAGCTCGCCCGCCGCTCCGGCACCCGGTGGTGCACCTCGGGCTCGACCCCGGCGGCGGCGCACAGCCGCAGGAGGTCGTCGAGCAGACCGAGGTCCTCGGTGACGATCAGCGGCCCCGCCCGGCGCGGCCCTTCCGCCGCCGGTCCGTCCGCTCCCGGCGATCCCGCTCCCCGCGACTCCGGCCCCCACGGATCCCGCCCCCGCGGCCCCGAACCGCGTCCCGTACCCCTGACCCGGGAAGTCCTGGATGTCTCCACGACGCACTCCCCTCTCGTGATTCCTGCCGTCCGCGAACTTCGCGACAGGAATCACCGTGGGGCCGTCCAGGAAATCGTGCCGATCTTGCCGAAAAACTGTGGATAAGCGAGGGGCTGTGAATAACTTCGCCACCCCTCCGGGGACTGTCCGGAACGCAGCCTGATGATTACCGTGAGTGATGGATCGAGGGCCGGGCGGGGCCCCGGTCGACTCACGGCCGAAGAACGGAAGGAAGGGAGCAAACGATGGCGCGCAGGGCCGAAATGGCTCCGGACATGCGACGACCCCCGCCGGGGGGGAGAGCGGGGGTCGTCTCTCCGGCCGACTCGGGGGGGGAGGAGCCGGACCGGGTTAGCACGGTCGCGAACGATCCGTGACTTCCATGGTGTACCCGACAGCCTTCTCAGGCAAACCCACGCGCCCGAGCGTACGCCGAATGGCGGGCACCTATGCTCAGGCTTGTGGAAAACCACTCCTTGCCGCGCACAGCCGCCTTCTTTGACCTGGACAAGACGGTCATTGCGAAGTCATCGACACTGACCTTCAGCAAGTCCTTCTACCGGGGCGGACTGATCAGCCGCCGCGCCGCCCTGCGGACGGCCTACATCCAGTTCGTCTTCCTGGCGGGCGGAGCAGATCACGACCAGATGGAGCGGATGCGTGAATATCTTTCCGCGCTCTGCAAAGGCTGGAACGTCGCCCAGGTGAAGGAGCTCGTCGCCGAGACTCTTCACGATCTGATCGACCCGATCATCTACGACGAAGCGGCCTCCCTCATCGAGGAACACCACGCCGCCGGCCGCGACGTCGTGATCGTCTCGACCTCCGGTGCCGAGGTGGTCGAGCCGATCGGCGAGATGCTCGGCGCCGACCGGGTCGTCGCCACCCGGATGGTGGTCGGCGAGGACGGATGCTTCACCGGGGAGGTGGAGTACTACGCCTACGGGCCGACGAAGGCGGAAGCCGTCCGGGAGCTCGCGAAGTCGGAGGGCTACGACCTCTCGCGCTGCTACGCGTACAGCGATTCGGCGACCGACATCCCCATGCTGGAGGCCGTCGGCAACCCGTACGTGGTCAATCCGGACCGGACGCTGCGCCGGGAGGCGGTGGCCCGGGAATGGCCGGTTCTCGCCTTCGACAAGCCGGTGCGGCTCAAGCAGCGGCTGCCCGAATTCCGGATGCCGCCCCGCCCGACGCTCGTCGCCGCGGCGGCAGTGGGAGCGGCAGCCGTCGGGGCCGGGCTCGTCTGGTACGCGGCACGGCGCCGGCAGGCCGCCCTCGCCCAGCGGCTCGCCGCTGACTTTGCCCGCATGTGAGCCATCGGCCGCTGGAAGCGGAGCCAGCACTTTCGCTTCCCCCCGGACAGGAGTAGAAAGGAATCAGGCCCGCGAGACCGAGGACATCCGAGAGGATCACCTGTTGAGCATGAAGGCCCCACGGACCTAGCACCGAAACCGGGCACCCACGCGACGTCGACCCGTCGATTACGGGCCAGCCGCACCAGGCCACGGGCAAAGTTCCCGGCCTGATGGGCACATATCGAGGACGCTTGGTAACTGGGTGGAAGTGCCAGCGGCGGTACCAGGACTGGTGCCGCCGCAACCCATTTCCGGGCCCGGCCACGCGCCCCCGAGAGCCCGGCCCTCACGAGACCGGGGCACGCACCCCGAGAGCCCGGTCCTTACGAGACGGCCACGCGCCCCCGAGAGCCCGATCCTCACGAGACCGGGCTCGGCTCCGGTGCCGGCCCGGCCGTCAGGCGGCGCCGCGCTGGAGCGCCTCGCAGACGGCCGTCGATTCGCGGACTCCCAGCTCGACCGAGCGGCCGCAGTGCGCGATCCAGGCGCCGACGCCCTCCGGGGTGCCCGAGAGGTAGCCCTCGAAGGCGGCGAGGTAGGCGGCCCGGCCCTGTTCCGCGTGGCCGACCTCGGCCGGGCAGATCGCCTTGGGGTCGAGGCCGCTGCCGACGAGGGCGATCCGCTCCGCCGCCCGGGCGACCAGGCCGTTGTACGAGGTGAAGGGGCGCAGCGCGAGCAGCTCGCCGTGCACCACGGCGGCCGTCACGAGCGCCGGGGCCTGGCTGCCCGCGACGATCAGTTCGGCGAGGCCGTCGAGCCGTCCCGCGACCTCGGCAGGCGTCGGCAGCGGGGCGCCGATCAGCGGTTCGTCGACCGTCTCGCCGTCCAGCCGGGGCCGGCCCACGGAGTCGGCGACACCGGCGCCGCCCGGGACGCCCGTGTCCCCCGCGGCGACCAGGTGGAGCCGGGCGAGGACGCGCAGCGGCGACTGGCGCCAGATGGAGAGCAGCTGCCCGGCCTCGGCGCCCAGGCGCAGGGCGGCGCCGACCGTTCGGGCCTCGGCATCGGCGCTGAAGTCGGTGCGCCGGCGGACCTCTTCCAGGGCCCAGTCGGCCCCGGACAGGGCGGCCGAGCCGCGCGCGCCGCGCAGGGCCGCCTCGGAGGAGATCTCGTTGCTGCGGCGGCGCATCACGCGGTGGCCGTATACCCGGTCGACGGCCTTGCGTACGGAGTCCACCGCTTCGGCGACGCCCGGCAGGGAGCCGAGGGCGGCCAAGGGGTCAGAGGCGTGCGTACTCATAAGTAGGGAGGCTACGCGCCCCGGGGGCCCACCCCACGTTGGAGTGGTCTTCTTCACGCACCTTGACCACGGGCCGCGATCGTGCCACTACCCTAGGTGAACATGAAGATCGCTTTCGTGGGGAAGGGCGGCAGCGGCAAGACCACGCTGTCCTCGCTCTTCATCCGCCACCTCGCCGCCAACGAAGCGCCGGTCGTCGCCGTCGACGCCGACATCAACCAGCACCTGGGCGCCGCGCTCGGCCTGCCCGAGGCGGAGGCCGCCGCGCTGCCCGCGATGGGTGCGCATCTGCCGCTCATCAAGGAGTACCTGCGGGGCAGCAACCCGCGGATCGCCTCCGCCGACACGATGATCAAGACGACGCCGCCCGGGGAGGGTTCGCGGCTGCTGCGGGTCCGTGAGGACAACCCGGTGTACGAGGCGTGCGCGCGTGCGGTGCGGCTCGACGACGGGGAGATCCGGCTGATGGCGACCGGGCCGTTCACGGAGTC
This sequence comes from Streptomyces sp. NPDC015661, assembly GCF_043077765.1. NCBI lineage: Bacteria > Bacillati > Actinomycetota > Actinomycetes > Kitasatosporales > Streptomycetaceae > Streptomyces > Streptomyces sp. NPDC015661. The sequence goes on from NZ_JBIBST010000015.1 coordinate 58,738, forward strand.
GGACCTCGGGGTCTCCTGCTACCACTCGAAGGTCGGGGCGGTGGAGCTCTGCCTCAACCATCTGGTCGACGGGGCGGACGAGTACGTGGTCGTCGACATGACGGCGGGTTCGGACTCGTTCGCCTCCGGTCTCTTCACCCGCTTCGACATGACCTTCCTGGTGGCCGAGCCGACCCGCAAGGGCGTCTCGGTGTACCGCCAGTACAAGGAGTACGCGCGGGACTTCGGCGTGGCGCTCAAGGTCGTCGGCAACAAGGTGCAGGGCCAGGACGACCTCGACTTCCTGCGCGAGGAGGTCGGCGAGGACCTGCTGGTGACGGTGGGGCACTCGGACTGGGTCCGCGCGATGGAGAAGGGCCGCCCGCCGCGCTTCGAACTCCTGGAGGCGGAGAACCGCATGTCGCTCCAGGCCCTCCAGGACGCGGCGGACGACTCGTACACCCACCGCGACTGGGAGCGCTACACGCGCCAGATGGTCCACTTCCACCTGCGCAACGCGGAGAGCTGGGGCAACGCCAAAACGGGGGCCGACCTGGCGGCGCAGGTCGACCCCGGGTTCGTGCTGGACGAAGGGCTCAGTGCCGTGCAGCCCGCTTAGTCGCGGACGGCTGTCTCAGTGCCGTGCAGCCCGCTTAGTCGTGGACGGCTGTCTCAGTGCCGTGCGGCCGGTTCAGTGCCGTAGAGCCGGCCCAGTGGCGGACAGCTGCCTCATTGCCGTGCGGCCGGTTCAGCGGCGGGCGGCCGTAGCCGCCTTGGTGGCGGGGGCGCCTGCCGGGGCGGCGGGCGGTTGGGCCGAGAGGAAGGTCTGCCAGCCGCCCTGCGGCGCCTCGCCCACCTTCAGGGTGCGCATCTTGGCGATGACCTCGGGGTCCTGGGCGTCGAGCCAGTCCGCGAGCTGGCGGAAGGAGACGCACTTGACGTCCTTCTGCACGCAGACGGTGGCGATGGTCTCCTCGATGGCGCGCATGTACGTGCCACCGTTCCAGGACTCGAAGTGGTTGCCGATGATCAGCGGCGCGCGGTTGCCCCGGTAGGAGCGCTCGAAGGCCTGCACCAGGCCGTCGCGCATCTGGTTGCCCCAGTACTCGCGCTGGGACGGGTCGCCCTGGGTCGTGCCGGGGGACTGGTTCACCAGGAAGTTGTAGTCCATGGAGAGCGTCTGGAAGGCGCGGCCCGGGACGGGCACGAGCTGCATCGACAGGTCCCACAGGCCCAGGTCCTTCTTGGGCCAGATCTGGTCGTTGACGCCGCTGGTGTCGTAGCGGAAGCCCATCTGAGACGCCGCCTCGACGAAGTTCTTCCGGCCCTCCAGGCAGGGCGTGCGGGCGCCGACGAGCTCCTTGTCGTAGTCGAAGGGCAAGGGCTGCTCGGCGCGCAGGCCGGCGTTGGTCTTCCAGTTCTTGACGAAGGACTTGGCCTGGTTGATCTCGCTCTTCCACTCCTCGGCGGACCAGTTCCCGACGCCGCCGTCGGCGCCGCAGAAGTGGCCGTTGAAGTGGGTGCCGATCTCGTTGCCCTCCTGCCAGGCGCCGCGCAGTTCGCGGACGGTGGCACGGATGCCCTCGACGTCGTTGAAGCCGATGTCGGAGCGACCGCGACTGTGCTGCGGCGGGTCGTAGAGCTCCTTCTTCTCCTCCGGCAGCAGGTACACGCCGCTCAGGAAGTACGTCATGGTGGCGTCGTACTTCTTGCCCACCGCGCGGAAGTGGGAGAACAGCTTCTGACTGTCCTCGCCCGCGCCGTCCCACGAGAAGACCACGAACTGGGGCGGCGTCTCGCCCGGCTTGAGCTTCTGCCAGACCGGCTGGTGCGGCTGGGCGCCGGTGAAGGCGGTCGAACCGTCGCCGATCAGCCGGGGCGCCTGCGGGGCCGCGGCCGGGCCCTTCTTGGCGCCCGTGCCCACACCGCCCGGCGCGCCCTTCGGGGTGGTGCCGTCGGAGCCCGAGCAGCCGGCGAGGCCGGTGGCGAGAGCGAGGGTGAGGGCGCCGACGGTGAGCGCCTTCCTCCGGACAGTGGTCGTTCTGCGGGCGACTGACATCCGCGCACCTCTCCTCAGATCCTCGGATTTCCGTACAAGGGATTTCCGTACAAGCGGCGTCAAGGTCGCACCACGAGGACCGGGAGGCGTCAACGACAAGCGGCATGCGCACGTTCTGTCACCGGAACCGGTGAATCATTGCCCTGTTTGCCCCGAAAATAATGCCGCAGTCTTTACTCTCCATTACGATCCATTTACTGAGCGTTGATCCTCCATGCGGACGCTCCGCGGACACTTCCCCGCGGACATTCCGGGGGCTCTCGCCGCCATCCCGCCGCTGCACCCCGCACGAGCCGCGACCGCGCTGCCCCGGAGGAGACGGGAATGACCCTCTGCACCCCTGCCCGCACGACCAACCGACCCCGGATCCAGCGGCCTCACAGCCCGCCGGAGGGGCCCCGCCGCTTCCGCGTCGCCGGCGCCGACCTCTCCGCGTCCGTCGCCGTCTTCCTGATCGCGCTGCCCCTCTCGCTCGGCATCGCGCTCGCCACCGGAGCCCCGCTCCAGTCCGGCCTGGTGGCCGCCGCCGTCGGCGGCCTCGTCGCCGGCCGGTTCGGCGGCTCCCCGCTCCAGGTGAGCGGCCCCGCCGCCGGACTCACCGTCGTGACCGCCGAGCTCATCCAGCGGTACGGCTGGCGCACCACCTGCGCCATCACCGTCCTCGCCGGTCTCACCCAACTCGCGCTGTCCGCCCTGCGCGTGGCCCGCTCGGCCCTCGCCGTCTCGCCCGCGATCGTGCACGGCATGCTGGCCGGCATCGGCGTCACCATCGCCCTCGCGCAGCTCCACATCGTGCTCGGCGGCACCCCGCAGAGCTCCGCCGTCGACAACGTCCTCGGTCTGCCCGCCCAGTTGGCGCACGCCCAGCCGGCCGCGCTCGCCATCAGCGCGCTCACCGTCGCCGTGCTGCTGTGCTGGTCCCGGCTGCCCGGCCGGGCCGGGCGGCTCGCGCGGAAGGTCCCGGCCGCGCTCGTCGCCGTGGCCGGTGCGACGGCCCTGGCCGCCCTCGCCGGACTCGCCGTGCCCCGCGTGGACCTGCCGTCCTGGAGCAGCCACGCGCTGCCCGGCCTGCCCGAGGGCCCGGTCCTCGGGATCGCGGCCGGCGTGCTCACGATCACCCTGGTCACCAGCGTGCAGTCACTGCTCTCGGCCGTCGCGGTCGACAAGCTGGTCGCCTCCCGCGCGGACCGCGGCCGGGGCGTGCCCCGCTCGGACCTCGACCGCGAGCTCGCCGGACAGGGTGCGGCCAACGTGATCTCCGGGGCGCTCGGCGGTCTCCCGGTCGCCGGGGTCGCGGTCCGCAGCGTCGCCAACGTGTCGGCGGGCGCGGTGAGTCGCACCTCGACCATGCTGCACGGTCTGTGGATCGTGCTCGCGGCCCTGCTGCTCGTGCCGGTGCTCGACCTGATCCCGCTGGCGGCGCTCGCCGCGCTCGTCATGGTGGTCGGCATCCAGATGGTGAGCATCACCCACATCCGTACGGTCACCCGCCACCGTGAGGTCGTCGTCTACGTGGTGACGCTGACCGGCGTCGTCCTCGTCGGCATCCTGGAGGGCGTCGCCCTCGGCATCGCCGTGGCCATCGCGGTCGCCCTGCACCGGCTCGCCCGCACCCGGATCACCCGCGAGGAGCGGGACGGGCGCCAGCTGCTGCACGTGCGGGGCCAGCTGACCTTCCTGGCCGTGCCCCGGCTCAGCCGGGCCCTGCACCAGCTGCCGCAGGGATCCGACGTGGTGGTCGAGCTCGACGGGTCCTTCATGGACCACGCCGCGTACGAGACGCTGAGCGACTGGACCGCCGGGCACCTCGCCCACGGCGGGACGGTGGAGACGACCGGCCCGTCCGGGGCCCGGATCTCCGAGCCCACGCCCGTCACCGCCTCGGCCGCGCACCCCTGCTGCCGCCCCTGGACTCCCTGGCACAACCACCAGTGCGGGGAGAGTACCGCCGAGACCGCCGAGACCAGCGAGACCAGCGAAAGAACCGGGACCAGCGAGACCATCGGGACCGGAAACGCCGGACCCGGCCAGACCGCCGGGCTGCACCTGGCGAGCGGCATCGGCAAGTTCCAGCGGAACACCGCCCCGCTCGTGCGGGACGAGCTCGCGCGGCTCGCGCGGGAGGGGCAGCGTCCCTCGCAGCTCTTCCTGACCTGCGCCGACTCCCGTCTGGTCACCAGCATGATCACCTCGAGCGGCCCCGGTGACCTCTTCACCGTGCGCAACGTCGGCAACCTCGTCCCGCTTCCCGGCGAGGAGAGCGGGGACGACTCGGTGGCGGCGGCGATCGAGTACGCGGTGGAGGTGCTGCGGGTCTCGTCGATCACCGTCTGCGGCCACTCGGGCTGCGGCGCGATGCAGGCCCTGCTCAACGGCAGCCCCGACGACCCGCCGACCCCGCTCCGCCGCTGGCTGCGCCACGGCAGACCCAGCCTGGAGCGGATGGCGAGCCGGCGGCACGCCTGGGCCCGCATCTCCGGGCGGCTTCCGGCCGACGCGGTCGAGCAGCTCTGTCTGACGAACGTGGTCCAGCAGCTGGAGCACCTCCGGGCTTACGAGCCGGTGGCGCGCCGGCTGGCCGAGGGCACGCTCTCGCTGCACGGCGTGTACTTCCACGTGGGCGAGGCGCAGGCCTACCTCCTCTCGGGGACGGACGAGGTGCACAGCTACGACGACGTCTTCACCCAGGTCATGCCGACCGGCCACCTCGCCGGGGCGGCGCGCGCGTCCTGAACCTTCCGGCCGCCCCGGCCGTGAGACTGTGTGGCCCCTTCTCCCACCGCTCGGGAAGAAGGGGCCACCGCACGTCAAGCCACTCACAGGTCTAAACCAATTCCCTGGAGGCTCTTGTCACCCGGGCCTTCGACTGGTGAGCTATGACGCGGGACACATACGCACAGAGGACGCCCTGGGAAAGGGAGATGTCGTGAGCAACGAATCCTTGGCCAACCTGCTCAAGGAAGAGCGGCGGTTCGCGCCGCCCACCGAGCTGGCCGCGGACGCCAATGTGACGGCGGAGGCGTACGAGCAGGCCAAGGCGGACAGGCTGGGCTTCTGGGCCGAGCAGGCCAGGCGCCTCAGCTGGGCCACCGAGCCGACCGAGACCCTCGACTGGTCGAACCCGCCGTTCGCCAAGTGGTTCGCCGACGGCGAGCTGAACGTGGCGTACAACTGCGTCGACCGGCACGTCGAGGCCGGCCACGGCGACCGGGTCGCCATCCACTTCGAGGGCGAGCCCGGCGACAGCCGCGCGATCACCTACGCCGAGCTCAAGGACGAGGTCTCCAAGGCCGCCAACGCCCTGACCGAGCTGGGTGTCCGCAAGGGCGACCGGGTCGCCGTCTACCTGCCGATGATCCCCGAGGCGGCCATCACGATGCTGGCCTGCGCCCGTGTCGGCGCCGCCCACTCGGTGGTCTTCGGCGGCTTCTCGGCCGACGCCGTCGCCTCCCGCATCCAGGACGCCGACGCCAAGCTGGTCGTCACCGCCGACGGCGGCTACCGCCGCGGCAAGCCGAGCGCCCTCAAGCCGGCCATCGACGAGGCCGTCGCCAAGTGCCCGCAGGTCGAGCACGTCCTCGTGGTCCGCCGTACGGGCCAGGACACCGCCTTCACCGAGGGCCGGGACGTCTGGTGGGACGACATCGTCGCCCGTCAGTCCACCGAGCACACCCCGGAGGCGTTCCCGGCGGAGCACCCGCTCTTCATCCTCTACACCTCCGGCACCACGGGGAAGCCGAAGGGCATCCTGCACACCTCCGGCGGCTACCTCACCCAGGCCTCGTACACCCACCACGCGGTCTTCGACCTCAAGCCGGAGAGCGACGTCTTCTGGTGCACCGCCGACATCGGCTGGGTCACCGGGCACTCGTACATCGTCTACGGCCCGCTGGCCAACGGCGCGACGCAGGTCATGTACGAGGGCACCCCGGACACCCCGCACCAGGGCCGGTTCTGGGAGATCGTGCAGAAGTACGGCGTCACCATCCTCTACACGGCGCCCACCGCGATCCGCACGTTCATGAAGTGGGGAGACGACATCCCCGCGAAGTTCGACCTGTCCAGCCTCCGTGTGCTCGGCTCGGTCGGCGAGCCGATCAACCCCGAGGCCTGGGTCTGGTACCGCGAGCACATCGGCGCGAACAAGACCCCGATCGTGGACACCTGGTGGCAGACCGAGACCGGCGCGATGATGATCTCGCCGCTGCCGGGCGTCACCGAGACCAAGCCGGGCTCGGCGCAGCGCCCGCTGCCGGGCATCTCCGCCACCGTCGTGGACGACGAGGCGAACGAGGTCCCGAACGGCGGCGGCGGCTACCTGGTCCTCACCGAGCCGTGGCCGTCGATGCTGCGGACCATCTGGGGCGACGACCAGCGCTACATCGACACGTACTGGTCCCGCTTCGAGGGCAAGTACTTCGCCGGTGACGGTGCCAAGAAGGACGAGGACGGCGACATCTGGCTGCTCGGCCGGGTCGACGACGTCATGCTCGTCTCGGGCCACAACATCTCGACGACCGAGGTCGAGTCGGCCCTCGTCTCGCACCCGTCCGTCGCCGAGGCGGCCGTCGTCGGCGCCGCCGACGAGACGACCGGTCAGGCGATCGTCGCCTTCGTCATCCTGCGCGGCACGGCGAGCGAGGACGACAACCTCGTCGCCGACCTGCGCAACCACGTCGGCGCCACCCTCGGCCCGATCGCCAAGCCGAAGCGGATCCTGCCGGTGGCGGAGCTGCCGAAGACCCGCTCGGGCAAGATCATGCGCCGTCTGCTGCGGGACGTCGCGGAGAACCGTGAGCTGGGTGACGTCACGACCCTGACCGACTCCTCGGTCATGTCGCTCATCCAGACGCAGCTGCCGGCCACGTCCAGCGAGGACTGAGCCCCGCCGCTCACACGCAAGCGCCCGCTCCGAGCCATCGCTCGGGGCGGGCGCTTCCGCATACGGGCAAAAGAACACGAACCGACCTAAGCAAAACAACACGTACCGACCTAAAGTGAATCCCGCCGGACACAACCCGAGCTCGTTAGGTAAAGTAAGGAATGCGTCAGGAACGCGACAGAAACACCTAGGTGCGCCGGGAAGTCTGGTCGGCATGTGCTCTGCCCTGCCCACCGACCGGAGGTTCCCCCAGGTGTCCGCCCCCACCGACCGCAAGTTCCTCGGCCGACTCTCCCTGCCCGAGCGCCGGTACATCGCCGACGCCCTGCGCACCGAGACCGTCGGCGGCGTCCTGCTGCTCCTCGCGGCCGTCGCCGCCCTCGTCTGGGCGAACAGCCCGCTCGGCGACAGCTACGCGTCGGTCCGGGACTTCCACATAGGCCCCGCCGCCCTCGGCCTCGACCTGTCGATCCAGCACTGGGCCGCCGACGGCCTCCTCGCGATCTTCTTCTTCGTCGCCGGCATCGAGCTCAAGCGCGAGCTCGTCGCGGGCGAGCTGCGCGACCCCAAGGCCGCCATGCTCCCCGTCGTCGCCGCGATCTGCGGCATGGCGGCCCCCGCCCTCGTCTACGCCCTGGTCAACACCGTCGGCAACGGCTCGATGGACGGCTGGGCCGTGCCCACCGCGACCGACATCGCCTTCGCGCTCGCCGTCCTGGCCGTCATCGGCACCTCGCTGCCGTCCGCGCTGCGCGCCTTCCTGCTGACCCTCGCCGTCGTCGACGACCTGTTCGCGATCCTGATCATCGCGATCTTCTTCACCAGCGACCTGAACTTCGCCGCCCTCGGCGGCGCCGTCGCCGGACTCGTCCTCTTCTGGCTGCTGCTCCGCAAGGGCGTCCGCGGCTGGTACGTGTACGTGCCGCTGGCCCTGGTCATCTGGGGCCTGATGTACAACAGCGGCGTCCACGCCACCATCGCCGGCGTCGCCATGGGCCTGATGCTCCGCTGCACCACCCGGGACGGCGAGGAGCACTCCCCCGGCGAGCACATCGAGCACCTGGTCCGGCCGCTCTCGGCCGGACTCGCCGTGCCCCTCTTCGCGCTGTTCTCCGCCGGTGTGAGCGTCTCCGGCGGCGCGATCCGCGACGTCTTCACCCAGCCGGTCACCCTCGGCGTGGTCCTCGGTCTCGTCGTCGGCAAGGCGATCGGCATCTTCGGCGGCACCTGGCTCGCCGCCCGCTTCACCCGGGCGGAGCTCAACCCGGACCTGGCCTGGCCCGACGTGTTCGCCGTCGCCTCACTCGCCGGGATCGGCTTCACCGTCTCGCTGCTCATCGGCGAACTCGCCTTCGCCGGGGACACCGTCCTCACCGACGAGGTGAAGGCCGCCGTCCTGATGGGCTCGCTCATCGCGGCCCTCCTCGCCTCCGTCCTGCTGAAGCTGCGGGTCCGGAAGTACCAGGCCCTCGTCTCCGACGAGGAGCGCGACGAGGACGGAGACGGCATCCCCGACATCTACGAGGAGGGCGACCCGGAGTACCACCTGCGGATGGCCGAGATCTACGAGCGGAAGGCCGCCGAGCACCGGGAGCGCGCCCAACTGGCGGGGGCATCGCGCGACGGGGCCGACCGTCCGGCATGATCTGATTCGGACCGTGGAAGAGGACTCGCACCGTAGAAGAGGACCTCGGACCGCAGAAGAGAAGAGGGAGCAGCGATGAGCGACCCGTTCGACGGAACCGAGCGCAGCCTCGGGCAGCTGGTCGCCTCGGCGACCGCCGAGATGTCCGCGCTGGTGCACGACGAGATCGCCCTGGCCAAGGCCGAACTGCGGCAGGACGTGAAGCGCGGTGCGTTCGGCAGCATCATGGGAATCGGCGCCCTCGTGGTGCTGCTCTTCTCGCTGCCGATGCTGAGCTTCGCGCTCGCGTACGCCATCAACACCTGGACCGGCGGGCACAACGGCAACGGGGGCTGGAACCTCGTCTGGTGCTTCCTGCTGTCCTTCGCCTTCAACGTGCTGCTCGCGGGCCTCCTCGGCCTGATCGCGTACTCCAAGTTCAAGAAGGTCAAGCCGCCGGAGAAGTCCATCGCCTCCGCCAAGCAGACGGCGGCCATCATGCAGAACGCGAAGCCGCACCCCCGTCCGGAGCAGCGTCCGGCCCTTGAGAAGGCCTCCGCTGTGGGACGCTCGTCCGTATGACCCTCCCCGAGAGCAGCAGCGGCAACGGCGGGCCCGTACGGCTCGACGGGCCGTGGACCCACCGTGACGTGGCCGCCAACGGCGCCCGCTTCCACATCGCCGAGATGGGCGACGGCCCGCTGGTGCTGCTCCTGCACGGCTTCCCGCAGTTCTGGTGGACCTGGCGCCACCAGCTGCCCGCCCTGGCCGAGGCCGGGTTCCGGGCGGTCGCGATGGACCTGCGCGGGGTGGGCGGCAGCGACCGTACGCCGCGGGGTTACGACCCGGCCAACCTGGCCCTCGACATCACCGGGGTCGTCCGCTCGCTCGGCGAGCCGGACGCGGCGCTCGTCGGGCACGACCTGGGCGGCTACCTCGCCTGGACGGCGGCCGTGATGCGGCCGAAGCTGGTGCGCCGGCTCGTGGTCTCCTCGATGCCGCACCCGCGCCGCTGGCGCTCGGCGATGCTGTCCGACTTCGCCCAGTCGCGGGCCGGCTCGCACGTGTGGGGCTTCCAGCGGCCGTGGCTGCCGGAGCGTCAGCTCGTCGCGGACGACGGGGCGCTCGTGGGCGAGCTGATCCGGGACTGGTCGGGCCCGAAGCCTGTCGACGAGGAGGCCGTCGAGGTGTACCGGCGGGCGATGTGCGTCCCGTCGACGGCACACTGCTCGATCGAGCCGTACCGGTGGATGGTGCGGTCCCTGGCCCGCCCGGACGGCATCCAGTTCAACCGGCGCATGAAGCGGCCGGTGCGGGTGCCGACGCTCCATCTGCACGGTTCCCTGGACCCGGTGATGCGGACCCGCAGCGCCGCGGGGTCCGGCGAGTACGTGGAGGCGCCGTACCGCTGGCGGCTCTTCGACGGGCTCGGGCACTTCCCGCACGAGGAGGACCCGGTGGCCTTCACCACGGAGCTCGTCAACTGGCTGAAGGACCCCGAGCCCGACCGCTGAGCCGCCGTCAGCCCCGTCCTGCGTACAGGCGTCCTTCGAACGGCCATGTGCCCCGCGCATACTCCAATTGGCGGCCCCGGGCGCGGTTACCGACCTTGGCCCCCGGGCAGACGTCGAGGTATGGGCTGGACGCACGACTACGGTGACACGACAGCACACGACCGCCGCACGGCCACGGGGCCGGGCTCCCGCGAGAGGGGTGGCCCGCCGGACCAGGGCCCCGCGGCGCAAGGGGTGGGGATCTCGCGCATCCTGCGCCGCCGGGCCCGCTGGGTCTCGGCCCGGCTCCGGCACCCCAGAGACACCGCGTAGGCCGCGCGGGGCCTGCCCGGCCTGAGCCGCCGGACAGGCCCCGGGCCCGGAATCAGAGGGCGCAGGCCTGGGTGTCGACCTGCTGGTCGGCGGTCCGGCCGCGCTCGATGTCCTCGCGGATCTCGTCGGCCGTCAGGGCGTATCCGGTGTTCGCGTCGTCGAGGGAGCGGGCGAAGATCACGCCGTACACCTCGCCGTCCTCGGTGAGGAGCGGACCGCCGGAGTTGCCCTGGCGGACCGTCGCGTACAGCGAGTACACGTCCCTGCGCACCTCGTCGCGGTGGTAGATGTCGGGGCCCTTGGCGCTGATGCGGCCCCGCACGCGGGCGGAGCGCACGTCGTACGAGCCGTTCTCCGGGAATCCGGCGACGATCGCGTCGTCGCCGCTGCGGGCGTCCTCGTCGGTGAAGGCCAGCGGCGTGGCCTTCAGGGCCGGCACGTCCAGGACGGCGATGTCGCGCTGCCAGTCGTAGAGGACGACCTTGGCGTCGTAGAGCTTGCCCTCGCCGCCTATCTGGACGGTCGGCTCGTCGACGCCTCCGACGACGTGGGCGTTGGTCATGATGCGGCGGTCGGCGAAGACGAAGCCGGTGCCTTCGAGGACCTTGCCGCAGCTCTGCGCGGTGCCGACGACCTTCACGATGGAGCGCTGCGCGGCGGCGGCGACCGGGCTGTCGGCGAGCGCCGGGTCGGGCGGGGTGACCGGGGTGATCGGCTCGTTCGCGAAGGGGCTGAAGACCTGGGGGAAGCCACTGCGGGCCAGGGTGGAGCTGAAGTCGTCGAACCAGCCCGAGGCCTGATCCGGCATCACCCGCTCCACACCGAGCAGCACCTTGGAGTTCCGTACCTCCTTGCCCAGGGTGGGCAGCGAGGTACGGGCTAGGGCGGAGCCGATCAGCCAGGCCACGAGCAGCATCGCGACGACGTTGACGAGGGCGCCGCCGGTGGCGTCCAGGGCGCGGGCCGGCGACCAGGTGATGTGACGGCGCAGCTTGTTGCCGAGGTGGGTGGTGAAGGCCTGGCCGACGGAGGCGCAGACGATGACCACCATCACGAAGACGACGGTGGCGGTGGTCGAGACCTCGCTGTTGTCGGTCAGCTGGTCCCAGAGGATCGGGAGCAGCAGAACGGCGACGAGACCGCCGCCGAGGAAGCCGATCACCGAGAGGATGCCGACGACGAATCCCTGGCGGTAACCGATGATCGCGAACCACACGGCGGCGAGCAGCAACAAGATGTCCAGCACGTTCACCGTCAATAGCCTCGCAGATTCGTTTCCGGTCGCCCGGGGCCGGTCGGCCCGAAGGCCGGCCCGCCCGGAGGTCAGCCTGTCATGAGCGCCAGTCGAGCGGGACCTGCTTGGACCGGTCCCAGGGGCGCTCCCAGTCGGCGTAGTGGAGCAGCCGGTCGATCACCCCGGCCGTAAAACCCCAGACCAGGGCGGACGCGACGAGGAAGGCGGGGCCCTGGTGGCCGCTCGGGTGGACGGTGGTCGCGCGGTTCGCGGGGTCCGTGAGATCCGCCACGGGGACGGTGAAGACGCGGGCGGTCTCGCCGGGGTCGACGACGCCGACCGGGCTGGGCTCGCGCCACCAGCCGAGGACGGGGGTGACGACGAAGCCGCTGACCGGGATGTAGAGCCGGGGCAGTACGCCGAAGAGCTGGACGCCCCGCGGGTCGAGGCCGGTCTCCTCCTGGGCCTCGCGCAGGGCGGCGCGGAGCAGTCCGCCGTCCTCGGGGTCGCCGTCCTCGGGGTCGAGGGCGCCGCCGGGGAAGGAGAGCTGTCCCGCGTGCGAGCGGAGGCTGCCGGAGCGCTCCATGAGCAGCAGCTCGGGTCCGCGCTCGCCCTCGCCGAAGAGGACGAGGACGGCGGACTGGCGGCCGGCGCCGCTCTCGGGCGGCAGGAAGCGGCTCAGCTGCTCGGGCCGGACCGTGCGGGCGACCCGGTCGACGGGGCCGAGCCAGTCGGGCAGTCCGTCCCGGCTGAGCAGGCCGGCCGTGCCGGGTCCGTGGATCTCTTCGTCAGTGCGCGTCATAGGCACCCCCGTGATTCACAACGCGATCGATGGACGGGTTCGTTCCCGACGGTCCCGCCGCCCCGGGCTCCCGCGGCGGCGGGCCGCTCCGGGCTCCCGCGGCCGGGTTCACGCGTCGCCGCCCAGCGGGGGCGCCGGGCGGCCCGGGTAGCCGGCCGGGGGGTTGAGCCGCTGGCCGGGGAAGCCGCCCATCTCGTACTTGAGCAGCTTCCGCGCCTTCTCGGGGTCCGTCTCGCCCTCTCCGTACGAGGGGCAGAGGTGGGTGATCGGGCAGGCGCCGCAGGCGGGCTTGCGGGCGTGGCAGATCCGGCGGCCGTGGAAGATCACCCGGTGCGAGAGCATCGTCCACTCGCTCTTCGGGAAGATCGTGGCGACCTCGGCCTCGATCTTCACCGGGTCGTCGGACTCGGTCCACCGCCAGCGGCGGGCGAGGCGCATGAAGTGGGTGTCGACGGTGATGCCGGGGACCCCGAAGGCGTTGCCGAGGACGACGAAGGCGGTCTTGCGGCCGACGCCGGGGAGCTTGACGAGGTCCTCCAGGCGGCCGGGGACCTCGCCTCCGAAGTCGTCCCTGAGGGCGGCGGCGAGACCCATGATCGACTTGGTCTTGGCGCGGAAGAAGCCGGTCGGCCGGATCAGCTCCTCGACCTCCTCGGGCACGGCCGCGGCGAGGTCCTCGGGCGTGGGGTACTTCGCGAAGAGGGCGGGGGTGGTCTGGTTGACCCGCAGGTCGGTGGTCTGGGCCGAGAGGACCGTCGCGACGAGCAGCTCGAAGGGGTTGCGGAAGTCGAGCTCCGGATGGGCGTACGGGTAGACCTCGGCCAGCTCGCGATTGATCCGGCGCGCCCGGCGGACCATCGCGAGCCGCGACTCGGGCTTGGCCGGCTTCACGGGCTTGGCGGACGGGGCCGGCTTGGCGGACGCGGCGGGCTTGGCGGACGGGGCGGGCTTACCGGGCTTGGCCGACGTCACCGGCTTGGCGGACGGGGCGGGCTTACCGGGCTTGGCCGACGTCACCGGCTTGGCCGGCGCGGTGGGCTTGGCCGACGCCGTCGGCCTGGCGAGCTTGGCCGACGTCACCGGCTTGGCCGGCGCGGTGGGCTTGGCCGGCTCGGCGGGCTCGGAAGGCTTCACGGGCTCCCCTTTTGCACCCTTTGCCCGTTTCGACACGCCGCGTTCGCCCACAGCGGAATTACCTTCGGCCGACACTCTTTCAGCCCCCTTGGCCTGCGCTCTCACCGGCGAGTTGGACACCCGGCCAGCCTAGGCGCCGCCGCCGACATCCGCCCCGGGCGTGGCCGATCGGAGCCCAATCGGGCCCCTGACGTACGGACGGGCGGCTCGGTACGTCAAACTTGTTGTGATTGATCGCACTGTTTTGTGCGTCCGGCATCATGGGACCCAGGTCCTTTGAGCAGGTCGACAGTAGGAGAGAACTCGTGGACGACGTTCTGCGGCGCGCCCCGCTCTTCGCGGCGCTCGATGACGAGCAGGCTGCCGAGCTGCGCGCCTCGATGAGTGAGGCGACGCTCGCCCGTGGCGACGCGCTCTTCCACGAGGGCGACCCCGGCGACCGCCTCTACGTGGTGACCGAGGGCAAGGTGAAGCTGCACCGCACCTCCCCCGACGGCCGCGAGAACATGCTGGCCGTCCTCGGCCCCGGCGAGCTCATCGGCGAGCTGTCCCTCTTCGACCCGGGCCCGCGCACCGCCACCGCGACCGCGCTGACCGAGGTCAAGCTGCTCGGCCTGGGCCACGGCGACCTCCAGCCCTGGCTGAACGCCCGCCCCGAGGTGGCCACCGCGCTGCTCCGCGCCGTCGCCCGCCGGCTGCGCAAGACCAACGACCAGATGTCCGACCTGGTCTTCTCGGACGTCCCGGGCCGCGTCGCCCGCGCGCTCCTCGACCTGTCGCGCCGCTTCGGCGTGCAGTCGGAGGAGGGCATCCACGTCGTCCACGACCTCACCCAGGAGGAGCTGGCCCAGCTGGTCGGCGCCTCCCGCGAGACGGTCAACAAGGCGCTCGCCGACTTCGCCCAGCGCGGCTGGCTGCGCCTGGAGGCCCGCGCCGTGATCCTGCTGGACGTGGAGCGCCTCGCGAAGCGCTCGCGGTAAGCACCTCCGTACGCGCTCCGCACACGCACGTCGTACACACGGAAAGGCCGCCCGGGTCCGAGGACCGGGGCGGCCTTCCGCGTACCGCGGGACGGTCAGCGCTTCGAGCCGTCCACGATCACCGGGGCGGAGCCGCCGCTCCCGCAGGGCACCGCGTAGACCGGGTTCTTCGCCGCGGCCTCCTTGTACGCGTCGATGCACTGGTTCATCAGGACCTTGTCCGTCAGCGAGTCGTTGAGGATCTTGTTGGCGCGGGCGATGCCCTCCGCCTCGATGCGGCGCCGGTCGGCCTCGGCCTTGGCGGTGCGGGAGGCCTCGGTGGCCCGCTCGGTGGCCTGCTGCTGCTGGATCTTGCGGTCGATCTGGCCCTGGAGCGCGTCCGAGGGCTTCACGTTGCGCAGGTTGACGGTGGTGACGTCGATGCCACGCGGGGCCAGGCGCTCCTTGATCAGGGCGTTGATCTCGGCGCTGATCCCCTCGCGGTCGGAGGCGTAGCCCTCCTCGCTGGTGTGGCGGGCGAAGACGTTCCGGACGATCTCACGGCTGTCCGGGTAGACCAGCCGCTGCTGGATGGCGTCCTCGCTGCCCGCGAGCTTGTACAGCTCGACGGCCTTGGCCTGGTCGACGGACCACTTCACCGTGACCTCGGCGTACATGACGCCGCCCTGCGAGGAGCGGACCTCGACCACGTCCTTGTCGGAGAGGTTGAGGTCGACCGGGCGGGTCGAGAAGGTCGTGACGTCGGTGAACGGCGACTTCACGTGCATGCCCGAGGTCATCGGCGAGCCGACCTTGCCGAAGGCGACCGGCACACCGACCTCGTACGCGCTGATCACGTACGTCATGCTCGCGATCAGCGAGAAGAGACCGGCCAGGACCGCGCCGAGGGCGCCGAACTTCAGGCCCGTGGAGTCGTTGGCACGGCCGACGAAAAAGAGCACCACTGCGGCTATGACCAGCAGGATGGCGATGACGAACACGGGCTTCCCCCCGAGAGCTACGGCCAGATGTAGGCGGAGCGTAAGACACGGGGGAAGGCCCGGAGGTTCCCGGGTCCCGAAAGCGTGCGCTCAGACCAGGCCGTGCTCCCTCAGGTACTCCAGCTGCGCCCGCACGGACAGCTCGGCCGCCGGCCACAGGGAGCGGTCCACGTCCGCGTACACGTGGGCCACGACCTCCGCCGCCGTCCGGTGCCCGGCCTCGACCGCCGTCTCGACCTGGGCGAGCCGGTTCGCCCGGTGCGCGAGGTAGAACTCCACCGCCCCCTGAGCGTCCTCGAGCACCGGCCCGTGCCCCGGCAGGACCGTGTGCACCCCGTCGTCGACGGTCAGCGAACGCAGCCGCCGCAGCGAGTCCAGATAGTCCCCCAGCCGCCCGTCCGGGTGCGCGACCATCGTCGTCCCGCGCCCCAGGATCGTGTCGCCCGTGAGCACCGCCCGGTCGGCCGGCAGATGGAAGGAGAGCGAGTCCGAGGTGTGCCCGGGCGTCGGGACGACCCGCAGCTCCAGGCCGCCGACCGTCACCACGTCCCCCGCGCCCAGGCCCTCGTCGCCGAGCCGCAGCGCCGGATCGAGGGCCCGCACGGCCGTCCCGGTCAGTTCCGCGAAACGGCCCGCGCCCTCCGCGTGGTCCGGGTGGCCGTGGGTCAGCAGGGTCAGCGCGACCCGCTTGCCGAGCTTCTCCGCGGTGTCGATCACATGGCGCAGATGGGCCTCGTCGAGCGGCCCGGGGTCGACGACGACGGCGAGGCCGGAGCCCGGCTCGGAGAGCAGCCAGGTGTTGGTGCCGTCGAGGGTCATCGCGGACGGGTTCGGCGCCAGGACGTTCACGGCGCGGTCGGTCGCGGGTCCGGAGACCACGAGCCCGCGCGGCTGGCCGGGCAGGGCGGCGGCGTCGCTCATCGCTCACCCCCGGTGGGGATGACCTTGGTGAACTCCTCGTGCCCCGGCCAGCTCAGGACCAGCTCCTCGCCCTCCAGGCGGGCCTGCGCGAGCACGGGGGCCATGTCCTGCTCCCCCGCCGCCGCCAGCGCCTCGGCGGCCGTCCCGTACGGCTCCAGGGTGCGCAGGGTCGAGATCGTCGGCGGCATCATCGTCAGCTCGCCCCGGTCGTAGCCGGCCGCGGCCTCCGCCGGGCGGATCCACACCGTGCGGTCCGCCTCCCCGGAGACGTCCCGGGTGCGCTGACCGGCCGGCAGGGCGGCCACGAAGAACCAGGTGTCGTACCGCCGCTGCTCGAACTCCGGGGTGATCCAGCGCGCCCAGGCGCCCAGCAGGTCCGAGCGCAGGACGAGCCCGCGGCGGTCCAGGAAGTCGGCGAAGGACAGCTCCCGGGCGACGAGCGCCTCCCGGTCCCGCTCCCAGTCCTCGCCGGTCGTGTCGCCGACGACGCCTTCCTCGGTCTCCCCGGCGAGCAGCACGCCCGCCTCCTCGAAGGTCTCGCGCACGGCGGCGCAGACCACGGCCTGGGCCTGCGCCGGGTCGTCGAGGCCGAGCCGGGCCGCCCACTTCCCCAGGGACGGGCCCGCCCAGCGCACCGGCTGCTCGTCGCGCGGGTCGACCCCGCCGCCGGGGTACGCGTACGCACCGCCCGCGAAGGCCATCGAGGTGCGGCGGCGCAGCATGTGGACGTCGGGCCCGGCGGCCCCGTCCCGCAGGAGCAGCACGGTGGCGGCGCGCCGGGGCGTCACCGGGGTGAGCTCACCGGCGGCGAGGGCGCGGATGCGGTCGGGCCACTCCGGCGGGTACCACTGACCGTTCGACTGCTGAGCCTGCTTCGCCTGCTTCGGCTGACCATTCGACATGGCCGGATGCTATGCGCAAGCATCGGAATGCACGAGAGCCGGTTTCCCACGCCTGTGGAAAACCGGCTCTCCGCGTCCGTCCGGGATGTCAGGCCTCGACGAGCTCGACCTGGACCTCGACCTCGACCGGCGCGTCGAGCGGCAGCACGGCCACGCCGACGGCGCTGCGCGCGTGCACGCCCTTCTCGCCGAGGATCTCGCCGAGCAGCTCGCTGGCGCCGTTGATGACGGCGGGCTGACCGGTGAAGTCGGCGGCGGAGGCGACGAAGCCGACGACCTTCACGACGCGCTTGATGCGGTCGAGGTCACCGGCGACCGACTTCACGGCCGCGAGCGCGTTGAGCGCGCAGGTGGCGGCGAGCTGCTTGGCCTCCTCGGGCGTGACCTCGGCGCCGACCTTGCCGGTCACCGGAAGCTTGCCCGCCACCATCGGGAGCTGGCCCGAGGTGTACACGTACACGCCGGACTGCACGGCCGGCTGGTAGGACGCGATCGGCGGCACGACCTCGGGCAGGGTCAGGCCGAGTTCGGCGATCCGCGCCTCGACGGCCCCGCTCACGCCTTGGCCCGCTTCAGGTAGGCCACGAGCTGCTCGGGGTTGTTCGGCCCGGGCACGACCTGGACGAGCTCCCAGCCGTCCTCGCCCCAGGTGTCCAGAATCTGCTTGGTCGCGTGCACCAGAAGCGGCACCGTGACGTACTCCCACTTGGTCATGGGCCCGACTGTATCCGCTGCCGCGGGCCTCCTCTCCGAGGCGGCCCCCACAGGCCCCCTAGGGGGCTTCTCCGGGGCGGCCTCCTGATTGCGCGCGGCCGCCAGTGGTTAGGCTCGACTGCGTGAGCAGGCTCCAGGTCGTCAGCGGCAAGGGCGGTACCGGTAAGACGACGGTCGCCGCCGCCCTCGCCCTCGCCCTCGCGACGGAGGGGAAGCGGACCCTCCTCGTCGAGGTCGAAGGCAGACAGGGCATCGCACAACTCTTCGAGACGGAAGCCCTTCCGTACGAGGAGCGCAAGATCGCCGTCGCCCCGGGCGGCGGCGAGGTGTACGCGCTGGCGATCGACGCCGAGCGCGCGCTCCTCGACTACCTCCAGATGTTCTACAAGCTGGGCGGTGCGGGGCGGGCCCTGAAGAAGCTCGGCGCGATCGACTTCGCGACGACGATAGCGCCGGGCGTCCGGGACGTACTGCTGACCGGCAAGGCGTGCGAGGCGGTGCGGCGGCGGGAGAAGGACGGCCGTCCCGTCTACGACCACGTGGTCATGGACGCGCCGCCCACCGGCCGAATCACCCGCTTCCTCAACGTGAACGACGAGGTGGCGGGCCTGGCCAGGATCGGTCCGATACACAACCAGGCGCAGGCCGTCATGCGGGTCCTCAAGTCCCCCGAGACGGCGGTGCACCTGGTGACCCTCCTGGAGGAGATGCCGGTCCAGGAGACCGCGGACGGCATCGCGGAGCTGAGGGACGCCGAACTGCCGGTGGGCAGGGTCGTGGTGAACATGGTCCGCCCGCACGTCCTCGACGAGGCGGCGGTACGGGCTGCTTCCGGCGACCACCGGGACGCGATCGCGCGGACCCTGGCCTCCGCGGGCGTCACCGGCGGCACACGGCTGGTGGAGCCGCTCCTCGACCAGGCGGCCGAGCACGCACGGCGGGTGGAGCTGGAGCGGACGCAGCGCGCGGTCCTGGACGGCGTCGGCGTCCCCTCGTACGAACTGCCCTTCCTCGGGGACGGGGCGGACATCGCCGGCCTCTACCGACTGGCGAAGGAACTGCGGAAGCAAGGGGTGGGCGCGTGACGGAGAAAGCAGGCGCCGAGGCGAGTGCCGAGGCCCCCGGGCTCGACCACGCCCCCGCTCTGGAGCTCGATCCGCTGCTCGACGACCGGGGGACCCGCATCATCGTCTGCTGCGGCGCGGGCGGGGTCGGGAAGACGACCACCGCGGCGGCCCTCGGTGTGCGGGCGGCGGAGCGCGGCCGGCGGGTCGTCGTGCTCACCATCGACCCGGCGCGCCGGCTCGCCCAGTCCATGGGCATCGACTCCCTCGACAACACTCCGCGCAAGGTCGACGGCATCAAGGGGTCCGACGGCGGCGAACTGCACGCCATGATGCTGGACATGAAGCGGACCTTCGACGAGATCGTCGAGGCGCACGCGGATCCCGAGCGGGCGCGGGCGATCCTGGAGAACCCCTTCTACCAGTCCCTGTCGGCCGGATTCGCCGGTACGCAGGAGTACATGGCGATGGAGAAGCTGGGCCAGCTCCGGGCCCGCGACGAGTGGGACCTGATCGTCGTCGACACCCCGCCGTCCCGGTCCGCGCTCGACTTCCTGGACGCGCCGAAGCGGCTCGGGTCCTTCCTCGACGGGAAGTTCATCAAGCTGCTGATGGCCCCGGCGAAGGTGGGCGGCCGGGCCGGGATGAAGTTCCTCAACGTCGGCATGTCGATGATGACGGGGACCCTGGGGAAGCTGCTCGGGGGTCAGTTCCTCAAGGACGTGCAGACGTTCGTGGCGGCGATGGACACGATGTTCGGCGGTTTCCGGACCCGCGCGGACGCCACGTACAGACTGCTCCAGGCCCCGGGCACGGCCTTCCTCGTGGTCGCGACGCCGGAGCGGGACGCGCTGCGCGAGGCCGCGTACTTCGTGGAGCGGCTGGCCGCAGAGGAGATGCCGCTCGCGGGTCTCGTCCTCAACCGCGTCCACGGCAGCGGCGCCGCCCGGCTGTCGGCCGAGCGGGCGCGGGCGGCCGCGGAAAATCTTGAGGAGGGGCGCATTGTGGATCAGGGGGACGGGAAGGCTGGACTGCGTGGCTCCCCGGCCACCGGGCCCGACCCCGAGCACGAGCCGAACGATCTCGCCACCGCCGCCGCATCTTCCGTACCCGAGGCTGCCCCCACAGCCGAACCGGCAGCACAGGAAACCGACGTACGTCTTCTCACCGCGGGACTTCTGCGCCTGCATGCCGAGCGCATGCGGGTGCTCGCGCGTGAGCAGCGCACACGCGACCGCTTCACCGCACTCCACCCCGAGGTGGCGGTGACCGAAGTGGCCGCCCTGCCCGGCGATGTGCACGACCTCGCCGGGCTGCGGGCCATCGGTGACCGGCTCACGGCGGGGCGGATGCCCTCGGCCTGAGCCGTCTCGCGTACGAGTACCCGTATCCGTACTCGTACCCGTGCTCGTTCTCCTACCCGTGTTCTCGTACGGGTCGGGGCTAGCCGACCGCGGCGTACGCCTCGTACGTCGCGTCGTCCTCGATCGCCACGGGCAGCAGGCCCGCTCCCCGCTCGTACTCCGTGCGCGCGGTCTCCAGGAGCCGGCGCCACGAGGTGACGGTCGGCCTCCTGCGCAGCAGTGCACGGCGCTCGCGCTCCGTCATGCCGCCCCACACACCGAACTCCACGCGGTTGTCGAGGGCGTCGGCGAGGCACTCGGTCCGCACCGGGCATCCGGTGCACACCGCCTTTGCCCTGTTCTGTGCCGCTCCCTGCACGAAAAGTTCATCCGGATCGGTAGTGCGGCAGGCCGCCTGCGCACTCCAGTCAGCTACCCAGCCCATACCGGCGCCGTCCTCTCCCGAATCGAGGCTCCCCCACGGCGGCAGCGGCATATTCACCGCTGCCAGTTGGGACGTTACGGAAGGCGGGGACAGCGCAACACCCCCTTCGGGCCCAATCTTGAATGGCCCGAACGGACTATGCGTGCGCGTCAGATCACCCAGGGGAGTGATCGAAGGACATGCGTGTCATAGCGGACATATCTCGCAGATATGCCCTTCTTCGACGGGCCCACTTGGGGCACCGTGTGACGCATGAGCCGGAATCGGACACGAGCTTCCCGTGTTTCGGGGTCACGGGAATTCATACCGATGTCACGCATGGGTCTTGATGCCGGACCACACTGCTGTGACAGTTGGGAGCAGCTTAGGCCAAGGCATATACGTGTGTCCGGCGAATGAGAACGTAGGCTGCCCCCATGCCAAAGAAGCGCTCGGGCGGTGGTCTGACCGGGACCCAGCAGGCCGCCAAGTTCCTCGGTGTCAGTGTGCTCGCCGGAGCCGTGCTGGCGGGCATCGCCCTGCCCGCGGCCGGGGCCCTCGGGCTGGCCGCGAAGGGCACGGTGGAGGGGTTCGACGAGATCCCCTCCAACCTGAAGACCCCACCGCTGAGTCAGCGCACCACGATCCTGGACGCCGAGGGCGGTCTCATCGCCACGGTGTACTCGCGGGACCGGAAGGTCGTGCCGATCGACAAGATCTCCCCGTACATGCAGAAGGCGATCGTCGCGATCGAGGACGGGCGCTTCTACGAGCACGGGGCGATCGACCTCAAGGGCGTGCTGCGCGCCATCAACCGCAACGCGCAGTCGGGCGGGGTCGCGCAGGGCGCGTCCACGCTGACCCAGCAGTACGTGAAGAACGTCTTCGTCGAGGAGGCCGGTGACGACCCCGAGAAGGTCGCACAGGCCACCCAGCAGACCATCGGCCGCAAGGTCCGCGAGCTGAAGTTCGCGATCCAGGTCGAGGAGGAGCTGGGCAAGAAGAAGATCCTGGAGAACTACCTCAACATCACGTTCTTCGGGCAGCAGGCCTACGGCATCGAGGCCGCCTCCCAGCGGTACTTCTCCAAGCACGCCGCCGACCTGGACCTGGGCGAGGCGGCGATGATGGCCGGTCTCGTCCAGTCGCCGAGCCGCTACGACCCCATCAACGACATCCAGGAAGCGACCAAGCGCCGCAACACGGTCCTCCAGCGGATGGCCGACGTGAAGGACATCAGCCAGGCCGAGGCGGACGCCGCCAAGGCCAAGCCGATCAAGCTGAAGGTCAAGACCCCGAAGAACGGCTGCATCACCGCCGTCGACGGCGCCGGCTTCTTCTGCGACTACGTCCGCAAGACGATCCTCAACGACCCGACCTTCGGCAAGACGTCCGAGGAGCGGCAGAAGCTGTGGAACCTGGGTGGCCTCACCATCCGGACCACGCTCGACCCGCGCGCGCAGGCCGCCGCCAACGAGGCCGCCATCGCCAAGGTCAACAAGGACGACCCAGTCGCCGCCTCGGTGGTGCAGGTTCAGCCCAAGACCGGCCGCATCCTGTCGATGGGCCAGTCGCGCCCGTACGGCCTGGACCAGAAGCAGCACCAGACGACGCTGAACCTCGCCGTCGGCAGCAGGATGGGCGGCACGACGTACGGCTTCCAGGTCGGCTCGACCTTCAAGCCGATCACGGCCGCCGCGGCCCTGGAGAAGGGCATCAGCCCGGCGACGAGCTTCAACGACCCGGCGCAGATCAACATCAACGAGAGCGACTACACCCGTTGCGACGGCAAGCCGGCCGGTTACGCCAACTGGGAGGTCAACAACGAGATGAAGTCGGAGAAGGGCGTCTTCGACATGACCAGCGCCCTCGGCAAGTCCATCAACACGTACTTCGCCAAGCTGGAGCAGATGGCCGGCCTCTGCGAGACGCTGACGATGGCGAAGAACGTCGGCTACGAGCGCGAGCTGGGCAAGCCCATCAAGCAGAGCCCCTCCGTCACCCTCGGCAGCATCGAGAGCACCCCGCTCGACATGGCGTCCGTCTACGCGACCTTCGCCAACCGCGGCATCTACTGCACCCCGATCGCCATCGAGTCCATCAAGGCCGCCAACGGCGACAAGCTGAACGTGCCGCAGACCAAGTGCACGCGCGCGATGACCGACCGGACCGCCGACACCGTCAACCAGATGCTGAAGGGCGTCGTCGAGGACGGCACCGGTACCCGGGCCGGTCTCAGCGACCGCGACAACGCGGGCAAGACCGGTACGACCAACGACCGCAAGGACGCCTGGTTCGTCGGCTACACCCCGAACCTGTCCACCGCCGTCTGGGTCGGTGACGACGTCGGCGAGAAGAAGTCGATGTACGACATCACCATCGGTGGCGAGTACTACGACAAGGTCTGCGGTGGCTGCCTCCCCGGCCCGATCTGGAAGATCGCGATGACGGGCGCGCTGAACGCCGGCGAGACCCCGAGCTTCGTCCCCGTCTCCGTGCCGCGGGCCGAGAAGCCCAAGGACCCGGAGAAGGAGGGCGACGAGGGCCCGAACAAGCCCCGGAAGCCCGGCGACAAGCCCAGCGACACCCAGCCGAGCCCCGGGTTCACCTTCCCGACGGACCTGATCGGCGGCACGGACGGTCGCGGCGGCCGCAAGCCCACCCGCTGACGCACAGCTGATACGAGGAAGGGCGCCCCACCGGTCCGGTGGGGCGCCCTTCCTCGTGTCTACCGCGTACCTCCCGCGTACCTACCGCGCGGATCAGCCCGGGTCGCGTACGTACTCCGCGATCAGCCCGCGAGCAGCTTCTTCACCGCGGCGGCGACGCGGCCGCCCTCGGCCTGGCCGGCCACCTTCGGGTTCACGATCTTCATGACGGCGCCCATGGCACGCGGCCCCTCGGCGCCCGCCGCCTTCGCCTCCTCGACGGCCGCCGCGACGATGGAGTCGAGCTCCTCGTCGCTGAGCTGCTTCGGCAGGTACGCGTCGAGGAGGAGGCCCTCGGCCTTCTCGCGCTCGGCGGACTCGGGGCGACCGCCCTTGGCGAAGGCGTCCGCGGCCTCGCGGCGCTTCTTCGCCTCCTTCGCGATCACCTTCTGCACCTCGTCGTCGGAGAGTTCGCGCTTCGTCGTGCCCGCGACCTCCTCCTTCGTGATCGCGGTGATGGTGAGCCGCAGGGTCGAGGAGCGCAGTTCGTCGCGCTCCCGGATCGCGGCGTTGAGGTCGTCCTGGAGCTTCGCCTTGAGCGTGGTCATGGGGTCAAGTGTGGCAGGTGACCCACCCGTACCGCCCGCGCATTTCGGCTCAGCGGGTCTGCGACGATGGGGGGATGCGCGCACGGTACGGGATCCCCCTGAAGATCACGGCAGGCCTCACGGCGACGGCTGCGGCCGGACTCGTCTACGCGGCCGGCTTCGAGGCCCGCTCCTTCCGGCTCCGCCGGGTGACGATCCCCGTCCTCCCGAGCGGCATGCGCGACCTGCGGGTCCTCCAGGTCTCCGACATCCACATGGTGAGCGGCCAGCGCAAGAAGCGCGCCTGGCTGCAGTCGCTCGCGGGCCTCCGCCCCGACTTCGTCGTCAACACCGGCGACAACCTCTCCGACACCGAGGCCGTGCCGGAGCTCCTCGACGCGCTCGGGCCGCTGATGGACTTCCCCGGGGTGTACGTCTTCGGCTCCAACGACTACTACGGGCCCCGGCTGAGCAACCCCGCCCGCTACCTCAAGGAGAAGGCCCAGGGCCGGCACGGCCTCAACGGCAACAAGCCGGTCGTCGGCGCCGTCCACAACCCCTGGGAGGGAATGCGGGACGCCTTCGACGCGGCCGGCTGGGTGAACCTCACCAACACCCGCGGCCGCCTCAAGCTGCCGCAGGCCGACCTCGCCTTCACCGGCCTGGACGACCCGCACATCAAGCGGGACCGGTACGAGCGGGTCGCCGGCGGCCCCGACGCCTCGGCCGACTTCACGGTGGGCGTCGTCCACGCCCCGTACCTGCGCTCGCTCGACTCCTTCACGGCCGACGGCTACGAGCTGATCCTCGCCGGCCACACCCACGGCGGGCAGCTGTGCATCCCCTTCTACGGGGCGCTCGTCACCAACTGCGACCTCGACACGGACCGGGTCAAGGGGCTCTCCCGGCACACGGTCGCCGACCGGACCTCATATCTGCACGTCTCGGCGGGCTGCGGCACCAACCGGTACACCCCGGTCCGCTTCGCCTGCCCGCCCGAGGCCACCCTGCTCACCCTGACGGCGCGCGCCTGAGCACTTACGGTGGGGGCATGCTCACGCCACGCTCCGCGGCCGCGCCGGCCTCCGCCGTCGTTCCGCCCGCCCACCGCCGACCGTGGGCGGCGGCCTTCCGGGCTCTGATCGCGCTGTCGGCGGCGACGGGCATCGTCATCGAGTGCGTCTACGGGGACGTCCTCGTCGTCCTGAGCTTCTTCACCGTCTGGACCAACATCCTGGTCGCCGTCGTCCTCGGCCTCGGCGCCCACCGCGCCTGGACCCGCCGCCCGCCGCTTGCGGCGCTGTGGACCGGCGGCGTCCTGCTCTGCATCTCCGTCGTCGGCCTGGTCTTCCACCTGGTCCTCGACAACGAGGCGAGCGAGTTCAACCAGGCCGCCGAGATCGCCCGCCTCACCGGTGGGAGGGCCGTCGCCAACCAGCTGCTCCACACCGTGACCCCGATCGGCACGGCCCTCGACTTCCTCCTGCTCACGGCCCCCGGGGCCCTCCGGTGGCGCCACGCGGCCCAGTGGCCGGCGGTCCCGGGCCTCTACCTCGCCTTCGCCCTGATCCGCGGCGAGCTGATCTCCCCCGACGCGCCGACCCGCTACACGTACCCGTTCCTGGACGTGACCGTCCACGGCTACGCGGGCGTCCTCCTCAACTCCGTCGTCCTCGGCGCGGCCTTCTACGTCCTGGGTCTCGCGATCGTCGGCCTGGACCGCATCCGACCTGCGCCGCGGTCCCCCGAATACCGGATTTCGTCTGAGCGCGCGCGTGGGCTAAAGTAATCGATGTCGCCGCGACGAGAAGAACAAAGCAGCGACATCGGGGTGTAGCGCAGCTTGGCAGCGCGCTTCGTTCGGGACGAAGAGGTCGTGGGTTCAAATCCCGCCACCCCGACAGCCGTAACAGCAGGTGAGGCCGGTACTGATCTCAGTACCGGCCTCACCTGTTTCTGTCTGCGTGTCTATCTGCGTGACTACCGCTTCCCGCGCGTCTACGGCCGCTGCGGGTCGGCGCCGAAGATCCCGTCCATGACGACGGCGCCGGTCTGGATCACGGGCCGGATCTGCTTCCGGTAGACCTCCTCCGTCACAGCCGTCCCCGAGTGCCCGACGAGGCGGGAGATCACCTCCAGCGGGATGTCACGGTCGGAGAGCAGGGACACGAAGCTGTGCCGGAGCTCCCGGGGCGTCCACTCGTCGGCATCGATCCCGTCGATGCCCTTGAGCGCCTGGCGGAAGGCACGGCGGACGTTGGCCGCGTCGAGCGGCTTGCCCACGGCCGAGGAGAAGACGAGGCCGTGTTCCTCCCACTTCTCGTCGGCGGCGAGCCGGCCCCACCCCTGATCTTCGAACTGCTGCCAGAGAGCTTCGACGCAGCGCGCCGGCAGAGCGAGCGTCCGCCGGGACTTCCGGGTCTTGGTGTCTCCACCCCGCCGGACCGAGCGCCACACGGCAATGTGCGGAGGCTGCGGCGGATCGGCGTCCGGGATGCCCTTCAGGAAGACGTGGTCCCAGGTGAGCGCCCGCAGCTCCTCGGTACGGGCGCCGGTCAGCAGGGCGACGACGCTGTAGGTGTACATCGAGGTCCCCTCGGCACCCTTGAGCACAGCTTCGGCCTGAGCGAAGGTGAGCGCTTTGGACGGACGCCCGGCGGCTTGCCCCTGGGGCACCGCGCACAACTCGACGACGTTGCGCTTCACCTTGTCCCGGGCCATGGCGCGCTTCACCGAGCGGTTCAGGCAGGAGTGGATCGCCTGGAGAGTGCGGGTGCTGAGCGTCTTCGCCTTGGCGGCCAGCCAGCGGTCGACGTCCTCCGCGCTCAAATCGCGCAGTTTGCGGGCGCCTAGGGACGGGATGACGTGCGTGTGGGTCAAGGTCGTGCAGGTCGCGGCCGTGCTCGGGTCGATGCCCACCAGGCCGTAGTGGAGCCAGTCCGTCACCGCGTCCTTGACCGTGTAGTTGGTGGGCGCGATCGCGAGGCCGTCCTTGTGGTCCCGCAGCACCTCCTTGAGCTTGTTCTTGGCCTCCGTCTTGGTCTTGCCACTCCCCCGCTTGACGATCCGTTTGCCGCTCGGATCGAAGCCGAGGTTCGCCGTGGCGATCCGCCGTTGCCGCTTCTCGTCCCAGTGCAGTCCACCGTTACCGCGGCTCCGACGCTTGGTCATCAGGCCGCACGCTCCATCTGGCCCGCGATGAAGTCGCCCACGGCCGAAGCGGGGATGCGGCGGCAGCCGTCGACCTTGATGGAGACCAGGCGGCGGGTCCGGATCAGGTCGTAGACCTTGGTACGTCCGACCTTGAGCCGGATCACGACCTCCGCCACGGTCAGCAGTTCGTCAGCCACGACTTGGGGGTGGCCGACGCCGCCGTTGACCTATACCGGCGCGGCATGGCCCCACTCCTCGTGTTCACCGGGGCGACCAGCCCGACCACACGGGAACGCATGCCCCGCGGCGAGGCCGTGCACTACCAGGAGCGAGCGATCGAGCTGGGCGTTCCCGCCTCGGCGGTGATGGTGGAGCCGCGAGCCCGGAACACCGGCGAGAACATCCGATTCTCCCGGGAGCTCCTGGACGAGGCCGGCGTCGACGTGTCCTCCGTCCTGCTGATCAGCAAGTCATACGAGGAGCGGCGGGCGTACGCCACGGCGAGGAAACTGTGGCCCGAGGTCGAGATCGTCAGCGCTTCGAGCCCCATGACGCTTCAGGACTACGTCGACTCCGTCGGAGACGCCCGTCTGGTCATCGACATGCTTGCCGGAGCGCTCCAGCGGCTACTGGTCTCCCCAGAACAGGGCTTCATGATCAGCCAGCAGGTCCCCGGCGATGTGCTCAGCGCGTACGACCGACTCGCCCAGAACGGATTCACGAGCCGCCTGCTCCGAGACAGCCGAGGCGAGATCCTCCAGCCCGCCAGTTAGAGGCGCAGCCGAGACAGTTGTTACAGATTTCTCTACCTCATCAAGGCACCCGCCGCGCACGGCGCGGCGCGCGCGGCCCGTCGTCCGGGCCTGCGCTCCTGTCTCCGCCCCGCTCCAGCCCGGCCGCCGTCCGCACGCCTGACAGCTTGGGTTGATGGGCGACGAACCCGCGATGCGGCCGAGGCGGTACGCGAGTGCGACCTCAAGACAAGGCCTCCGGCGGGGGCGCTCAGGCTCCGGGATGGGAGGGGCCGTGCGCGGGTGCCGGCCGGTGGGCTGTGGCGGTGGGGGACTCCCATCCCGTCTGCCTTCGACCCAGGCGGAGCCGAGCAGACACGGCACCGGGCGTCCAGGTCGTTCGTACAGTGGCGCGCTCCACCTGGACGCCCGGCACCGCGCCTGCTCCACGGTGTGTGGGTCGACGGCAGACGGGATGGGAGCTGGGGCGAGTGGTGGGTTGGGGTGGGCGGTGAAGGCCCGCAGTACGCCGGATACGACAAGAGGGCAGAACCAGCCGGATTCGAACCGGCGTCCTCGCGATTTTGGAGACCGCGCGCGACGACCTCTGCGCTACAGCTCTGCCCCGCCTGCCATCCTAAGGACTCCTGCCTGCTGCCGAGGTGGCATCCGTGCCCTTGGCGTGCCCGTTCGGCCGGGAGCTGACGGGGAACCACGGTGGTTGACGGGCAACGCACGCAAGGACGGCCCCCGACCGATCTGCCTGGTCAGGGGCCGTTTACCTGCGGTGGGTGTGGGATTTGAACCCACGGTGACATCGCTGCCACGACGGTTTTCCCAACCGAACATCCAGCAGCTTCCAAGATCCTGGTTGAGCCGTTGAGACATCACCGGCCTCACAGGGTCGTTACCGTACGGATCACCCACACTGGAGGTCACATGGCTGACTACGCCGCTCATGCCTACAAGGCTCAGGAGTTGCTCGAAACGGTCGAGCGGGAGTCGAAGGGACGCCTGAGTGCTGAGACTCGCGTGCGGATGGCCCAGGTTGAGGCGCTCCTTGCGCTCGCCGCTGCGATAGGCAAGCAGGGGACAGGCATCGCACCTCGCTGA
Source organism: Streptomyces sp. NPDC015661 (assembly GCF_043077765.1). Taxonomy (NCBI): domain Bacteria; kingdom Bacillati; phylum Actinomycetota; class Actinomycetes; order Kitasatosporales; family Streptomycetaceae; genus Streptomyces; species Streptomyces sp. NPDC015661. Next base: position 87,838 of record NZ_JBIBST010000015.1, read on the forward strand.
TGGTGACCGATCCGGCTCGCGTCGTTCCGACACGGGCGCCCGGCTTCCTGCGGGCGGTGTCGTCGTCCCGGCGGCTGCGCCGCCCGGTGCACGGTCGAGGCCGGCCGCCGTCAGTTCTCTTGCGCGGGCCCGATGACCGTAAGTCCCACCTGCGCGGCGAGCCAGTGGGCGTACGGCTCTCTTCTCTGGTGACCGTCGATAATGACGCTGCGGACGTGGACGAGGATGGTGTGATCGTCGGCGAGCTCGTGCGAGTAGCGGGTGTGGGTGTTGAAGAGGAGTGTTACTTCAGCATGCTTGGACTCACCGTGGAATCCCGCCTCGGGCGCATCTGGCCACTGCAGCGACACCCAGTTGATCTCGCCCATGTTGGGACCGATCGCCGCGGTGAAAGCGTCCTCGATACTGCCGACCGGCTGGTCCCCCACCCCCCACTCCACCGGTAGCCGCCCCTCGAACGCGTCCGCCTCGGCCGGCAGGTCGGCCGCCGGGACACCGACCACGAAAGGGGGCTGGTCCTCGAACGGCACCCCTTCGAATTCCTCGAGCTCTGACGCCCCGCGGAACCATCCCCCGGGCATCGCCTTCGCCACCCGCCGCACCTCGGCGACAGAGGAAAACTCCGCGTACGCGGAGACCTCGGAATACTCGCAGCGGCCGAACTCCATGAGACGGCGCGCGGTGCTCAGGGCGAGTACCGGATCGGGGGTACGGAAGACGGGATATGCGACGTCGTTGGACATCCGTTGACTGTGCCACGCCCCGTCATCACAGGGCATCGCATTTACAGCATGCCTCCTGGAGCTACGGATCAGGGCGCTCCGCCCGACGCGCCACGAGGGCGCGGAAGCGGTGAGTGTCTAACTGCGTGACAACGCCGACGAACAGCGGCGGACAACCGCGAACGTCTGCGGATCATCAGCGCAGGTGAAGAGCCTGCCGTTCCAAGGCAGCGCACCTCGCCGAGTTGCTTCGGGACGAAGAGGTCGTGGGTTCAAATCCCGCCACCCCGACAGCCGCAAGACCCTCAGGGGCCTGATCCGCGAAAGCGGGTCGGGCCCCTGAGTGGTTTCCGGGCTCAGGTGCCCCCTGGGGACTCGTTCCCAGGGCCGTCATGCTCCCGGGGCCGAGGTCCTAGATCACCGGCGGGCGGCCCAGGCGGGTCATGTGGAGGACCGTCGTCCAGCGCATCGGGGCGCGGGGGCCGCAGGAGCGGCGGACGCCCTCGGCGAAGCCGCCGAACCAGGCCTTGAGGCCCGGCAGGGAGCGGGTGCGGGCCAGGGTGAGCAGGGTCCACACGCCCAGGTAGACGGGGACGAGCAGGGCCGGCAGGTTGCGCTTGGCCAGCCAGACGCGGTTGCGGGCGGTCATCCGGTAGTAGACGGCGTGCCGGGCCGGGCTGGTCTTCGGGTGCTGGAGGAGGAGTTCCGGCGCGTACAGGACCTTCCAGCCCGCGTCGAGGGCCCGCCAGGCGAGGTCGGTCTCCTCGTGGGTGAAGAAGAAGTCCTCCGGCCAGCCGCCGATCCGGTCGAGCATCGGCATCGACAGGCCGTGGCCGCCGCCGAGGAAGGTGGTGACCTCGCCGCCGCGCAGCGGGTCCTTCGCCCCGAGGCGGGGAATGTGCCGGCGCTGGGTCTCGCCGGTCTCGTCGGCGATGCGGAACGACACGATGCCGAGGGCGGGGTCCGCCTCGTACAGGTCGGCGAGACGGCGGAAGACGTCCTTGTCGACGAGGAGGCCGTCGTCGTCGAGGTCCACCACGATGTCGACGTCGCCGAACGCGCGCAGCGTCTCGATCGCCACGTTCCGGCCGCCCGAGACGCCCCGGTTCTCGGGGAGTTCGACCCCGGTCACGCCCTCGGGCAGGGCCGGGAGCGAACCGGTGCCGTTGCCGACGACGACGATCCGGGCGGCGGGTTCGTCCTGACCCGCCACGGCGTCGAGCAGCGCCCGCAGCTCGACCGGGCGCGTGCCCATCGTCAGTACCGCCACACCCACACGAGGTCGCGCCACGACCCACTCCGTCCCATGTCCGCCGGAACTGGCTCCGGGCCGCGATGCTAACCGCCGGGGGACACCTTCCGTTCACCCGGACCACGGGTGTCGTGCACCGGACGGGAGCCCGGAGGGGGGAGCGCGGCGAAGGACGCCCGGGGGCGGCTCTACGCTGGTTCTCTTCCGTCAGGTTGATCGATCGTCGAAAGGGTGGTCTCCAGGTGCTGGTCGCGGACCGATATCGGCTTCATGTGTGTATCGGCCGGGGCGGCATGGGCGAGGTGTGGCAGGCCACCGACGAGGTCCTGGGCCGGGCCGTGGCCGTGAAGCTGATGCTGGCCCAGGCGACCGACCCCTCCGCCGGTGACCGCTTCCGCCTGGAGGCGCAGACCGCCGCGCGGCTGAGCCATCCGCACGTGGTGGGCGTCTTCGACTTCGGCACCTGGGACGGAAAACTGTTCCTGGTCATGGAGTTGGTGGAGGGCGACAGCCTTCAGGGGAGCCCGTCCGATCCGATGATCCTGCCCGCCGAGCGGGTCGCGGTGGTCGCCGCGCACGCCGCCGCCGGGCTCGCGGCCGCGCACCGGCAGGGCGTGGTGCACCGGGACATCAAGCCGGGGAACCTGCTCGTCGACGCCGAAGGGACGGTCAAGCTGGCCGACTTCGGCATCGCCCGGTTCGTCGACGACCCCTCGGCGGCGCTCACGACGACGGGTCAGATCGTGGGCACGGGGCTCTACCTCGCGCCCGAGCGCGCCCTCGGGCAGCCGGCGTCCCCCGCCTCCGACGTGTACTCGCTGGGCTGCGTGCTCTACCAACTCCTCACCGGAAGACCGCCGTTCCGCGCGGACACGGCGACGGCCCTGCTGTACCAGCACATCGACACCGCGCCGATGCCCCCGAGCCGCCTCGGAGCCGCGCTGCCGCCCGACTTCGAGGCGTACCTGCTGAGCCTGCTCGCCAAGCAGCCGGAGCAGCGGCCCACGGCGCAGGCGATCGCGGACTGGTTCTCCTCCGGCGCCTGGCGCTCCTACTCCGGGGCCGCGCCGGTCGCGGGCCGGTCCCACGCGCCCCATCAGCCTCCCGGCGCCGCCCCGGTCGGGGGCCGGTCGCACGCGCCCCATCAGCCCGCCGGGGCCGCGCCCATGCCCATGCCCGCGCCGGTGCACACGCCCGCGCCGACCCCGCCGCCGATGAACCGGCCGCCGGTGACCCGGTCCGCGCCCGCCACCCGGCGGCGCCAGAGCCCGCCGAGCACCGGTGGCGCGCTCGCGGAGCTGTCCCGGCGCCGGCCGCGCAAGACGGCCGCGGTGGCCGGGGCCATCGCCTTCGTCGTCTTCCTGATCATCGGGATGGCCTGGCTGTCCTGAGCCCCGCCGTCGTCCCCTCGGCACGGTCCCGGCCGGTGCGGTCGCGGCCAGTACGGTCGCGGCCGGTGCGGTCGCGGCCGGTGCGGTCGCGGTCAGTACAGTCTCGGCGCCATCACGTGCGGCTCCCCGTCCTCCTCCGTGAGGAGCAGGCAGCGCGGTACGCCGGGCCCCGGGGTGGCCCGTACGGTCACCGCGGTCGGCGGGTCGGTCGGCAGCTCGATCGGGAGGGTGACCGGCCGGTCGTCCCGGGTCGTGGCGTGACCGGTCTCCTTGCCGTCGACGAGGACCTCGACGACCGGCGTGTGCCCGGTCTGGACGGTCGCGGAGACCGAGTGGCCGAGGTAGTCGATGTGGAAGTGGTGGCGTGCCCTCATGGGCCACCTCCGAGCCGCGCGGATGAGGCACGTGCCGCCGGGGCGGGACGCGTATCTCCAGCCTAGGGCCTGTCTGGCCTTTCGCGTCGGATCAGGCCGGGTCGTCCGGTGCGTGCGAGCGGTGTGCGGCCGGGGCGCCCTCGTAGCGGAGCTACTTGGGCGTTTCGGCCGTGCGGCGGTCGTGCGTGCCGGGTGGGCCGGACCCGACGGGAATGGTCAGACAGGCCCTGGGGCACGGTCCGGCGGGCCCGCTCGCTCCGAAGTGCGGCCGTAGTACCCCGGTGTTCAGATGGACCGGTACGCCGATCACCGCCCGCGCGGAACGGAGCACCTGGTTCATGAGCGACACCCTGCCCTCGTTCGAGGACACGACCGACTTCGACAACGCCGACCGGGGCTTCCTCGGCGCGCTCGTCCCCGGAGTGGTGACGGCCGGGGACGGCCGGGTGGTCTGGGACAACGACGCCTACGCCTTCCTCAAGGGCGACTGCCCCGACACCGCGCACCCCAGTCTGTGGCGGCAGGGCCAGCTCTCCGCGCGCCAGGGCCTGTACGAGGTCACCACGGGGATCTACCAGGTCCGCGGCCTGGACATCTCCAACATGACGCTCGTCGAGGGCGAGCGCGGGGTGATCGTCATCGACCCGCTGATCTCCGTGGAGACGGCGGCCGCCGCCCTCGCGCTCTACAAGGAGCACCGCGGCGACCGGCCGGTCACCGGCGTGATCTACACCCACTCGCACGGCGACCACTTCGGCGGGGTCCGCGGCGTCCTCCCGCACGGCACCGAGGAGGGCGTCCCGATCCTCGCCCCCGCCGGCTTCCTGGAGCACGCGGTCAGCGAGAACGTGTACGCGGGCAACGCGATGACCCGCCGGGCGAGCTACATGTACGGCGTGGGCCTCCCGAAGGCCCCCGACGGCCAGATCGGCGTGGGCCTCGGCCAGGGCACCTCCACCGGCACCATCAGCCTGATCCCGCCGACCGTGGACATCACCGAGACCGGGCAGCAGGAGACGGTCGACGGGGTGCGGATCGTCTTCCAGCTGACGCCGGGCACCGAGGCCCCGGCCGAGATGAACTTCCTCTTCCCCGACCACCGCGCCCTGTGCCTGGCGGAGAACGCCACGCACAACATGCACAACGTGCTCACCCTGCGCGGCGCGGTCGTCCGCGACTCCCGGATCTGGGCCCACTACCTGGACGAGGCGATCGAGTTCTTCAACGGGCGGTACGACGTCGGCTTCGCCTCCCACCACTGGCCCACCTGGGGCCACGACAACGTCGTGCGGTTCCTGGCCGAGCAGCGCGACCTCTACGCGTACCTGCACGACCAGACCCTCCGCCTGCTCAACGAGGGCTGGACGGGCGTCGAGATCGCCGAGCGGATCGAGCTGCCGCCCGCCCTGCAGAAGGCCTGGCACGCCCGCGGCTACTACGGCTCCCTCAGCCACAACAGCAAGGCCGTCTACCAGCGCTACCTCGGCTGGTACGACGGCAACCCGGCCCATCTGTGGGAGCACCCGCCGGTGGAGCTCGCGCAGCGGTACGTGGACGTGGCCGGCGGCCCCGCCGAGGCCCTCGCCAAGGCCCGCCGGTACATCGAGAACGGCGACCCGCGCTTCGCCGCCACCCTCCTCAACCACGTGGTCTTCGCCGACCCCGGGAACGAGGAGGCGAAGGAGGCCCTCGCCGGGGTGTACGAGAAGCTCGGGTACGGCGCCGAGAACGCCACCTGGCGGAACTTCTACCTGCGCGGCGCCCAGGAGCTCCGGCACGGCATCACGGGCGACATGGTCGACATGGCCAACCCCGAGATGACGATGGCCCTCAGCGTCCCCATGCTGATCGACTCGGTCGCCGTCGCGATCGACGGGCCGCGCGCCTGGGACGAGGACCTGACGATCGATCTGGTCCTCCTGGACGGCGCCACGGACGCGGGCGAGCGGCGGCGGCTCACCCTGCACAACGGCGCCCTCACCCACCGGGTGGTCGCCGAGCCCCGGACGCCCGCCGGACTCACCCTCACCCTCGGGAAGGCCCAGCTGCTCGGCCTCCTCGCCGGGAAGAGCCTCCAGGAGCTCGGGATCGGGGTGGAGGGCGACCCGGCCCTGCTCACCCGCCTCTTCTCGTACGTGTCGAAGCCCGACGCCCGGTTCCCGATCGTCACCCCGTAGACCGTCCGTGAGGAGGCCCCGATGGGCCGCGCTCAGCGCACCGTCCACGCCAGGACACCCAGCAGGATCAGCATCAGGCAGATTCCGAGGTTGACCACCTTGTACTGGAGGAAGACCGCGGCGAACTCGCGGATCGTCGCCGAGGGCCAGAAGTAGGCGGCGGTCGGCGAGCCCACCACCTGTCCGTCGATCCCCGCCTTCCGGGCCATCAGGGCGGCCCGGAAGGCATGGAAGTTGTTGGTGACGATCACACAGGAGGAGCCCGGCCGGTCCGCCTCCATCAGCTCCTTGCTGAAGAGCATGTTCTCCTCGGTCGTGCGCGAGCGGTCCTCGCGCACGACCGCCCCGGCCGGGAAGCCGCCGTCGGTCAGGTAGTCGGCCATCGCGTGGGACTCCGGCAGCTCCTCGTCGGGGCCCTGCCCGCCGGAGGTGATGAGGAGCGGCGCGTCCCCGCCCCGCGCGGCCAGCGTCTCGTACACCTGCCGGCCCCGGTCCAGACGGCTCGCGAGCAGCGGCGGCACCCGTCTGCCCCCGATCAGGCCGGAGCCGAGGACCACGACGTAGTCGGCGTCGCGGCGGAGCCGCATCCGGCCGTACAGGAAGGCGTAGCCGACGAAGCAGAGGAAGAGGAACGAGACGTAGCCGAGCACCAGCAGGGTGGTGCCCGTGAGCAGGCCCAGGATCCGCGAGCCGGTGGCGGCCGTCACCACCGCCAGGGCCATCACCCCGAACATGCCGAGGCCGGCGAGCAGCGCGAGCAGGTTGGCCGGGCGTCTGCCCTCCTTGCGGACCATCTTCACGCCGTTCGCGCAGAGCAGCCCGGCGAGGACGACCGGGCCGAGGCCGAGCGCGAGCAGCACGAGCACCATGAGGGTCTCGGCGAGCCCGGGGCGGGTCTCGTCGATCCCGAAGAGGAGCCCGATCCCGAGGAAGGTGACCGCGAGACCGAGGTACACGGCGTTGCCGAAGCGGCGCCGGTCGCGCAGCACACCGACCCCGAAGAGCAGCAGAAAAACGGCAGCCACGACGAAGGCGAACATTCCGACATCGTAGGCATCGGGGCCGACAACGGACCGGGCGCGAGCCGCGGCCTGTGGAAAACCCGGCGTCAGATCTCGCCCGCCAGCGCGAACAGGCCGCGCCTCGCGCCCTCTTCGTACGCGCTCCGCAGCTCCGGGTCGACGAGCAGCGCCCCGAGGGCCTCCTCGCCGCGCGCCCGGGTGACCAGGCAGTACTGCGCAGGCCGGTACGAGGAGTCGAAGACCGAGGTCCGCAACAGGTCGACCGCGCCCAGGAGATGGGCCGCCGCGTCGTGCCGCCCCTCCAACGCCCGCATCTGCGCCAGGAGCTCCGCCGCGCAGGCCGCGCCCACCGCGGAACCGAGCCGCAGATGCTCGCGCAGGGCCCGCCTGGCGTACTCCGCGGCGCGCTCCCGCTCCCCGTCCCAGGCGCCGAGTTCGGCCCGCACGTGGTACGCCCAGGCCTCGGCGAACATGTCGCGGCCCACCCAGGCCCGCCGGCTCTCGCGGTCCAGGTCCCCCTGGTCCAGCGCCTCCTGTGCGGCCTCCGGGTCGGAGCGGCACAGGGAGAGCGCGAGCCCGACCCAGCAGGCCCGCCGGGTCGGCCCGAACTCCGGGTGCTCCTCCATCAGCGCGAGGGCCTCCCGGAATTCGGCCTCCGCCGCGCGCGTACGCCCCTGGTAGAGGGCGGTCGCCCCGCGCAGATGGGCCAGCAGCGCCAGACAGCGCTCGTCGCCGTCCCGTACGGCCGCCGCCCAGGCCTGGGCGAGGAGCGGGTCGGCGTCCTCGGGGCGGCCCGACTCCAGCTCCAGGAAGGCGGCGAGCCACAGGGCGCGGGCGGACGGCGGGCCCGCGTGCAGGCTGAGCGCGTGCCGCAGGCGGGTGCGGCCCTCGGCGATCCGCCCGCAGGCCACCCACAGGAACCACAGGGAGACCGCGATCTCGACGGACGTCTCGGCCTCGGCGTTCGGCGAGAGCGGCGCGGTCGTCGGGTCCATGGCGGCCGCCAGGTCCGGGAGTTCACGCAGCGCGAGGTCCCGGGCGTCGAGCTGCCGGCCCCGCTGCCACCAGTCGGCGGCCCGCCGGGCGACCTTCACGCACCACCTGCGGTGGTGCAGGAGCACGGCCCAGCGGTCGCCGCGCGCGGTGAGCCGACGGGCGCCGACGGCCCGCATCGGGTGCGGCATCCAGTACCGGGGCAGGCCGTCCTCGCCGTCGAAGAGGTCGTCGACGGGCAGCAGGGCGAGCGGCGCGAGCCGGTCGAGGACCGTCTGGATCTCCCCCGCGGGCAGCGTGCCGGAGGCGCAGACCTCGCGGACCGCCTCCCGGCCGAAGGCGCCCTCGAAGACGGAAAGACGTTCCCACAGGAGCTGTTCGGCCGGGCCGCAGCTCGCGTAGCCGCGCTCGGCCGCGGCGATCTGGTCAAGACCGACCGCTTCCCCCCACAGGCGTTCCGTCTCCGGTGGTTCTCCTGTCCACATGTGGTCCAGCCCCCGTGTCACTTCTCCGCCCTTCTCCTGTGACATAGGACGGATTTAATGGAAATCGGCCAGGTTCGCGGCTTGAATGCATGAGCCCCGGTCCACATCCTGGGGCCTTCCCGTGCCCACACCCAGGGTTTCCCCGGGATCGACCAAGGAGGCACATGCATACCAGGGAATCCGTCCTGGGGGAGGTGGATCTGGCACTGATCCACGCACTGCAGATAGCGCCCCGCGCCAGCTGGACCCAGCTCTCCACCGTCCTCGCCGTGAGCCCCGACACCCTCGCCCGGCGCTGGGAGACCCTCACCGCGGGGGGATACGCCTGGAGTTCGATGCTCACCGCCCGCCGCGGCACGGAAGCCACCCTCTACGCGTGGGTCGAGCTGGAGTGCGTGGCCGGCGGCGCCGAGGCCACCGCGATCGAGCTCGCGGAGGATCCGTACACCCTCGGCGTCCACCAGGTGACCGGAGACGCCGATCTCATCCTGCTCGTCAACTGCCCCGACCTCCACGCCCTCGACGGCTACCTCGCCGGCCGGGTGCGGCAGCTCCCCGGGGTGCTCAGGGCCCGCACACAGGTCGTCACCCAGCTGCACAACCGCCCGTACCGCTCGCGGATCGAGCAGCTCACCCCGGGGCAGGCGCAGCACCTCGCCGACATCACCGGCGGCGAACGGCGGGTCAGGACCCCCGCGCGCGCGTACGCGCAGGTCACGGAGCTCGACCAGCGGATCGTCGCGGAGCTGGCGGGGGACGCCCGGCGCAGCGCCGCCGAACTGGCCCGGCAGTGCGGCACGAGCGAGTCGACCGTACGCCGCCGGCTGGAAGCCCTCGGCGCGGCCGGCGCCTGCCACCACCACTGCCTGCCCGCCCCGCGGTTCTCGGGACGCCCGGTGTGGGCGCTGGTCACGGCGGACGTACCGCCCCTGGACGTGTCCGAGTCGGTGGCCGCGCTCGGCAGGCTGCGCCAGACGCGCGTGGTCACCTCGGTCACCGGGCGGCACAACCTGGCCCTGGCCATGTGGCTCCGTACGGTCGAGGAGCTCCACGACGTGACGGCGGCGCTCGTGCGGGCCGCGCCGGCGCTGCGCATCACGGGCACCGCGGTGTCCCTGCGCACCCACAAGATCGGCGCGCAGGTCCTCGGCGCGGACGGCCGGCGCACCCACCACATCAGGCCCTCGACCGCCCCCTGACAGGGCGCCGGGGGCGTGTTCTGATGGGCCGCATGGAGTTCGCCGTGTTCGTGACGCTGCCCGGTCTGGTCATCCTGCTGACGGTGATCGCCTTCGCCGACCAGTTCCTCCGCATGACGGGACGCGGCAAGCGCACCGGGCAGGTCTCCTCGACGGGCTTCGAGCAGCTGCACGCCACGTTCTCGCAGGGCAAGCAGAACGAGCTCAAGGAGCGGCAGAGCGCCCTGGTGCTGCGCGACGACGAGGAGGACGGCGCCCCGCCGCGCCACTCGACGGTGGACCTCGGCGGCGGGCGGGCCGTCATCCGGATCGAGCGGTGACCGGGTCAGGCCCAGCGGGAGGTCCCTGACCTCCTACACGGCCCGGCGCGAGGCCCTGACCCTCCGCCGGGCGCGGCGGGAGGCCCTGGCCTTCGCGATCAGGCCGGCCGGGACGCCTTGACCGAGTACATCAGGGGGATGCGGGGGCGGTCCGCCGGGAAGCGGTAGTAGCCGTCGTCGTGCCGCTGGAGGGCGCCGTAGCGGGGGAACAGCGAGGCGTCGTGCTCGTGCAGGAACTCGATGCGCAGGCCCGCCCTCGCGAGCGCCGTGACGACCTCGCCGACCGGGTGCACCCACTCCACGCTGCGGTTGTGGACGGTGACGGCGTCGAGGTCGGCGTACGTCCCCGGGCTGGTGTCCACCCACGGCTCGCGGACGAAGTAGTCGTGCACGACGCGGCTGCCGGTCTCGTCGTCGAGCGAGTCGGTCAGCGGATGGAACTCGGCCACGTAGAGGAATCCGCCCGGGGCGACGAGCGAGGCGGCGGTCTCCGCCCAGCGCTCGAGGTCGGGGAGCCAGCACAGCGCCCCGAGGCCGGTGTAGACGATGTCGTACGAGGCGTCCGGGACGGCCTCGGCGGCGTCGTACACGTCGGCGGCGACGAAGGCGGCCCGCTCCTGCGGGAGGCCCAGGTCGGCGGCGAGCGAGCGGGCGGTCTCGACGGCCGGCTCGGAGAAGTCCAGGCCGACGACCTGGGAGGCGCCGTGCCGGGCCCAGGACAGGGTGTCCAGGCCGATGTGGCACTGGAGGTGCAGCAGGGAGCGGCCCGTGACGTCGCCGACCTCCGCGAGCTCGAAGTCCCGCAGGGCGTCCTTGCCCGCGCGGAAGGCGTCGAGGTCGTAGAACTCGCTGGCGGCGTGGATCGGGACGCGCTCGTCCCACTTCGCGCGGTTGGCCTCGAGCCAGTCGTCGGGGGTCGGAGAGTACATGTCGGCGAGGTTATCCACAGGCTGCGGACGACGCGACCCGATTGTCGGTCGCGCGGCGCATGATGGATGCCATGACTACCGAGAGCAAGCACAGCGACACCCCCGTCTGGGAGCAGCGCTTCCGGGCGCCCCGCGTCTCCCTGCCGGAATGGGCCGAGGAGGCCCCGGACCGCTCACTGTTCGTGTCCAACGCGACCGGGACGTACGAGTTGTACGCCTGGGACCGGGCGAGTGGTGAGCAGCGGCAGGTCACGGACCGGCCGAACGGCACGACGGACGGCACGCTGTCGCCGGACGGCGCCTCGGTCTGGTGGTTCGCGGACACCGACGGCGACGAGTTCGGGGTGTGGATGCGGCAGCCGTTCGGGGGCGGCGCGGACGAGCCGGCCGTGCCCGGTCTCGCCGCCTCCTATCCGGCGGGGCTCGCCATCGGCCGGGAGGGCACGCTCGTGGTGGGCCGCTCCACGGACGAGGAGGGCTCGACCGTCCATCTCGTACGGCCGGGGGCCGCCGCCCCGGTCGAGATCTACCGGCACCGGGAGTCGGCCGGTGTCGGCGACCTGTCGTACGACGGCTCGCTGATCGCCGTCGAGCACACGGAGCACGGGGACGCGATGCACTCCTCGCTGCGGGTGCTGCGCGCCTCGGACGCGGGCGTGGTGGCCGAGCTCGACGACACCAAGGGCGGCACGGAGGAGCTGGGGCTCACCGTCCTCGGCTTCGCGCCGCTGGCCGGGGACACCCGGCTGCTCGTCGGCCACCAGCGGCGGGGCCGCTGGGAGCCGCTGCTGTGGGACGTGGCGACGGGCACCGAGACCGATCTGCGGCTCGACCTGCCGGGCGACGTGTCGGCGGAGTGGTACCCGGACGGTTCGGGGCTGCTGATCGTGCACGGCTTCGAGGCCCGCAGCGAGCTGTGGCGGTACGAGATCGCGACCGGCGCGCTGGTCCGGGTGGAGACCCCGGCCGGTTCGGTGTCGAGCGCGACGGCCCGGCCCGACGGCTCCGTGGAGTACCTGTGGTCCTCGGCCGCCGAGCCGCCGGTGGTGCGGTCCACGGCCGGCGGTGTGGTCCTGGACCCGCCCGGCCCGAAGGCGCCGCCGTCGGTGCCCGTGGAGGACGTGTGGGTGGAGGGGCCCGGCGGCAGGGTCCACGCGCTCGTGCAGCGCCCGGTGGAGGGCGAGGGACCCTTCCCGACGATCTTCGAGGTGCACGGCGGCCCGGCCTGGCACGACAGCGACGCCTTCGCCTCGGGCCCGGCGGCCTGGGTGGACCACGGGTACGCGGTGGTGCGGGTCAACTACCGGGGCTCCACGGGGTACGGCCGGGAGTGGACGGACGCGCTCAAGCACCGGGTCGGTCTGATCGAGCTGGAGGACATCGCGGCGGTCCGTGCCTGGGCGGTGGCGAGCGGCCTCGCCGACCCGGAGCGCCTGGTCCTCTCCGGCGGCTCCTGGGGCGGCTATCTGACGCTGCTCGGTCTGGGCACCCAGCCGGACGACTGGGCGGTCGGTCTCGCGGCGGTGCCCGTCGCGGACTACGTCACGGCGTACGAGGACGAGATGGAGGCCCTCAAGGCGCTGGACCGGACGCTCCTGGGCGGCTCTCCGGAGGAGGTGCCCGAGCGGTACGCGGCCTCGTCGCCGCTGACGTACGTGGACGCGGTGAAGGCCCCGGTGCACGTGTCCGCGGGCGTCAACGACCCGCGCTGCCCGATCCGCCAGATCGACAACTACGTCGACCGGCTCGCGGCGCGGGGCGCGGTCCACGAGGTCTACCGGTACGACGCGGGCCACGGCTCCCTGGTGGTGGAGGAGCGGATCAAGCAGGTCGCCCTGGACCTGGACTTCGCGGCCAGACACCTGGGGACCCGGCCTGCGGGGGCCTGAGTCGGCTTGCGTACCGTGGGGGGCGTGTACCGGTTCCTGAGAACGCCCCGCTGGTGGGGGATCAACGTCTTCGTCCTCCTCGCGATCCCGTTCTGCGTGTTCATGGGGACCTGGCAGCTCGGCAAGTTCGAGGACCGCGTCGACTCCCATCGGGAGGCCGAGCAGCGGCCGGCGGCGGACTCGCTGAAGGCCGAGCCGCTGGACTCGCTGCTGCCGGTCGACAAGGAGACCTCGGGCCGTTCGGCGCAGGCGCGCGGCCGGTTCGGGGAGCAGTTCCTCGTGCCGGACCGCGAGCTGGACGGCCGGACCGGCTCGTACGTCCTGACGCTCCTCAGGACCGACGGCGGCCGCTCGCTGCCGGTGGTCCGGGGCTGGCTCCCCACGGGCGCGAAGGCCCCCGCCCCGCCGTCGGGCGAGGTGACGGTGGTGGGTGCGCTCCAGGCCTCGGAGAACCCTGGCACGAAGGGCGTCCACGCGGCGGGCGGGCTGCCCGAGGGGCAGCTCGGGATGATCAGCGCGGCGTCCCTGGTGAACGTGGTCACGGACGACGTCTACGACGCCTGGATCACCCTCGCGGACTCCCCCGCCGGGCTCACGCCGGTGCCGGCGGCGGCCGCGGCGGGCACGAGCCTGGACGCCAAGGCCTTCCAGAACCTCGGCTACACGGCGGAGTGGTTCGTCTTCGCGGGCTTCGTGGTCTTCATGTGGTTCCGCCTCGTCCGCCGCGAGGCCGAGGCCTCCCGCGACGAGGCGCTGGGGCTGTAGGCCGCAGGACCTGTGCGCCACGGGGCCTGTGCGCCACGAGGCCTGTGCGCCACGAGGCCTGTGCGCCACGGGGCCTGTGCGCCACGAGGCCTGTGAGCCACGAGGCCTGTGCGCCACGAGGCCTGTGCGCACGGGGCCTGTAGGACTCTTCAGTCCCACAGGCCCGGTCACAAGGTCCAGTCACAAAGCCCGGGTCCACAAGCCGGCCGCAAGGCCCAGCCCCGTACAGGCCCCCGGCGGGCTCAGGAGCCCGCGAGGAGGCCCGTCCGGTAGATCGCGCCCGCGCAGGCGTTCGGGACCACGGCGGAGGCCGTGGTGCCGCCCATCTCAGCGGTGTGGCTGATCACGACGCTGCCGTCCGCCGGAGCGCCGTCCTCGTGGAGCAGCTGGGCAGCCATGCCGGTGCCCGTGCCCGCTTCCGTGCCGGTGCCCGGTCCGGCGCCCGCGCCGCCGGAGTCGGTGCCGCCCGCGCCGCTCGTCGGGTCGGTCGTCGGGGTCGGCTGCGTCGGGGTCGGGTCCGGTGTGGGCGGCGGCTCGGTCGGGGTGGTCGGCGTCGGGGTCGGGTCACCACCGCCGCCGCTCGTCGGGCAGGTCTCGCCGGGGACCCAGGCGAACTTCACCTCGTAGCTGCCGTTCGGCTTCAGGACGAGCGCGAACGACTCCTGCGAGGGGTCGGGCAGTCCGGTGCCGTCGCCCGAGGTGTGCCGGACGACCGAGATCCGCGCGGGGTCGGCCGCCCCGCGGGCCTCGAAGCCCACGGTGCCCTCGCCGGAGACCAGACAGGCCCGGTCGGAGACGTTGGCGATGCGGAAGGTGCCGTAGACCTTGCCCTCCCCGTCGGGGCCGTCGGCGCCCGCCTGGCTGACGCCGAGCTGGCCGGCGGTGCACCGGGGGGTGCCGTCGAGGGCCGTGCCCTGGGACGGCCGCGGGCCGTTGCCGCCGGCGCCGGAGCCCGGTCGCTGCGGCCCGCCCGAGGCGCCGTCGCCGGGGCGCGGCGAGACGCTGCTCGCGGGGCCCTGGGGGCTCTTGCCGCCCTCGGTGCCGGTCTCGGAGCCGGTGCCGCCCTGGGCCTGCTCGCCGTGCGCCGCGTTCGCGGGGTTGGCGGCGGAGAGGCCGTCCGCGCCGGCGACGTGCACGAAGGCGGGGACGGCCGTGCCGAGGAGGACGGCGGCGGCCGCGGCGCCGACGACGGCCTGCCGCTTGCGGGCGCGCCGCGCGGGCACGGCACGGCGCAGGTGCTCCAGCGAGCCGAGCGAGGGTTCCAGGCCGCCGACGGCGTCCTGGAACAGCTTCCGCACCGCGAGTTCGTCGTCGCCCTCGCCGGGTCCGGGCTCGATCTTCACCATGCGCTGTCCACTCGGTTCGTCACGTACATCCTGGGCGTCAGGGTTCTCGGAGGCGGCGCCGTCCTTCTCGGCGGCATGCCTCTCCGGGACGTCGTCGCCGTCACGGTTCTCGTGGGCCACGCCGTCCCCGCCGGGTGCCTCGCTCATGTCGTCGCTCCCATCGCGACGCGCAGCGCCGCGATGCCCCGCGAACCGTACGCCTTCACCGAGCCCAGGGATATTCCGAGCGTCTCGGCGACCTGGACCTCGGTCATGTCGGAGAAGTACCGCAGGGCGAGCACCTCGCGCTGGCGCCGCTGGAGTCCGCGCATGGCCTTGATCAGGTCCTCGCGCTCCAGCTGCTCGTACGCCCCCTCCTCCGCGCTGGCCATGTCCGGCATCGGCTTGGACAGCAGCTTCAGGCCGAGGATGCGGCGGCGCAGCGCGGACCGGGAGAGGTTCACGACGGTCTGCCGCAGGTAGGCGAGGGTCTTCTCGGGCTCACGGACCCGCTTGCGGGCCGAGTGGACGCGGATGAAGGCCTCCTGGACGACGTCCTCGCAGGAGGCCGTGTCGTCGAGGAGCAGCGCGGCGAGACCCAGCAGCGACCGGTAGTGGGCGCGGTAGGTCTCGGTCAGGTGGTCGACGGTGGTGCCGGCGGCCGGGGCGGCCTCGGCGCTCTTACGAGGCGAGGGGATGCCGTCCACGCCGGTGCGGGATCCGGTGGGCACGGGGGCGATCACCGGCATGCCGCCGAGCGGGCGCGGGCGTCTGAGTGGACGCACCGCGGAGCCGCGTACGGGAACGCCGGCGCTGCTCCGCACGGGGAGCACCGCCGTTCCCCCGCCGCGCAGCGGGGCGATGGTCGCGATGTCGAGTACCTCTGCCACGCCTGTTGGACACGCTTCCCCCCGACAGGGTTGTACGCGTTCGCCACCCTTTTCGACGGCGAGCTCTTCGTCCTCATGCGTAACCGTTCTCCCCCGATGCCCCGCTTTGAGCGTGTCCCGCGCCACACGGTCGTGGGTGCACGCAGAGACGCGCCCCGCCCAACTCTGGTTGCAGTACGGGGGAAGTGCATCGTCGGCCACGGCATCACCGCAGTTCAAGTGATATCTGACGCCTTTTTGCTCACAGCTCGTTCACAGAACCCACAAATCCGTCACGAGCGATTCCGCGATCTGGAGGGCGTTCAGGGCCGCGCCCTTGCGGAGGTTGTCGGCGCAGACGAAGAAGTCGAGCGCGCGCTCGTCGTCGAGGGAGCGCCGGACCCGGCCGACCCAGGCGGGGTCGGTGCCGACGACGTCGGCGGGGGTGGGGAAGTCGCCGGCGGCCGGGTCGTCGTAGAGCACGACTCCGGGCGAGGTCGCCAGGACCTCGTGGGCGCGGCCGACCGGGACGGGCTGTTCGAAGCGGGCGTGCACGGAGACGGAGTGCCCGGTCACGACGGGGACGCGGACGCAGGTGGCGGCGATCCGGAGCCCGGGGAGGCCGAGGATCCGGCGGGTCTCGTCGCGGACGTGCTCCTCCTCGGAGGAGGCTCCGTCGGCGCCGGGCGTGCCCGACCAGGGCAGGACGTTGAGGGCGAGGGGGCCGGGGAAGGGGCCGGTGTTCTCGCCGACGGCCCGCCGGACGTCGCCGGGGTGGGTGCCCAGGTCGCCGCCGCCTGCGACGAGGCCGAGCTGGGCGCGGAGCGCGTCGACGCCGGCCTGTCCGGCGCCGGCGCCGCTGGCGGCCTGCTGGGCGGTGACGACCAGTTCGGAGAGTCCGAACTCGGCGTGCAGGGAGCCCACGGCGACGATGAGCGCGAGGGTGGTGGAGCCGGGTCCGGCGACGATGCCCCGGGGGCGCATCCGTGCGGCGTGCGCGTTGAGCTCGGGGACGACGAGCGGCACGTCGGGGTCGGCCCGGAAGGCGGCGGAGGTGTCGACGACGACGGCGCCCTTGGAGACGGCGACCGGCGCCCAGCGGGCGGCGACGTCCTCCGGCACCAGGAAGAGCGCCAGGTCGACGCCTTCGAAGACGTCCTCGCCGAGCGCGAGGATCTCGCACTCCTCCCCGCGCACGGCGGCCTTGGAGCCGGCCGAGCGCGGGGAGGAGACGAGGCGGATCTCGCCCCAGACGTCCGCGTGGTGCGTGAGCATCTGGAGCATCACCGAGCCGACCGCCCCGGTCGCTCCCACGACCGCGAGCGTCGGCTTCGGGGTCATCGGCCGGTGCCTCCGTAGACGACGGCCTCGTCCGAGTCGCTGTCCAGACCGAAGGCGGTGTGGACGGCGCGCACGGCCTCGTTGACGTCGTCGGCGCGGGTGACGACCGAGATGCGGATCTCGGAGGTCGAGATGAGCTCGATGTTCACGCCCGCGTCGGACAGCGCCTTGAAGAAGTCGGCGGTGACGCCCGGATTCGTCTTCATGCCCGCGCCGACCAGGGAGATCTTGCCGATCTGGTCGTCGTAGCGCAGCGAGTCGAAGCCGATCGCGGTCTTCGCCTTCTCCAGCTCGTCGATGGCCTTGCGGCCCTCGGCCTTGGGGAGGGTGAAGGAGATGTCCGTCAGACCGGTGGAGGCGGCGGACACGTTCTGCACGATCATGTCGATGTTGATCTCGGCGTCCGCGACGGCGCGGAAGATGGCCGCGGCCTCGCCCGGCTTGTCCGGCACGCCGACGACGGTGATCTTCGCCTCGGAGGTGTCGTGGGCGACACCCGAGATGATGGCCTGCTCCACCTTCTGGTCCCCTTGCGGTTCGTTGCTGACCCAGGTGCCCTGCAGCCCCGAGAAGGACGAGCGGACGTGGATCGGGATGTTGTAACGGCGTGCGTACTCGACGCAGCGGTGCAGCAGCACCTTGGAGCCGGAGGCGGCGAGCTCCAGCATGTCCTCGAAGGAGATCCAGTCGATCTTCTTCGCCTTCTTCACGACGCGCGGGTCGGCCGTGAACACACCGTCGACGTCGGTGTAGATCTCGCAGACCTCGGCGTCGAGCGCCGCGGCGAGCGCCACGGCGGTCGTGTCGGACCCGCCACGCCCGAGCGTGGTGATGTCCTTCTTGTCCTGGCTGACGCCCTGGAAGCCGGCGACGATGGCGATGTTGCCCTCGTCGAGGGCGGTGCGGATCCGGCCCGGCGTGACATCGATGATGCGCGCTTTGTTGTGGACCGAGTCGGTGATGACGCCTGCCTGGCTGCCCGTGAACGACTGGGCCTCGTGGCCCAGGTTTTTGATCGCCATGGCCAGCAGGGCCATGGAGATCCGCTCTCCGGCGGTCAGCAGCATGTCGAACTCACGCCCGGCAGGCATCGGGGATACCTGCTCGGCGAGATCGATCAGCTCGTCCGTCGTGTCGCCCATCGCGGAAACCACGACGACCACCTGGTGGCCGTCCTTCTTGGTGTCCACGATCCGCTTGGCGACGCGCTTGATGCCTTCGGCATCGGCAACGGAGGAGCCTCCGTACTTCTGCACGACAAGGCCCACGTGCGCTCCTCGCTCAGTCTGTGCCGCAGCCGGCGCTGCGATCGGCTCAGTCTATCGAGGGACCCGGAAACGCCGACGTGATATCGCATCCTGAGACGCGCGGCTCAGAGAGTGATCATCCGGGGCTCGTCGGCGAACGGTCGGTCATCGGTCGGCGATCTGTCGGTGACCCCGGCCAGGGTGGCACCACGGACAGCAACCGAGCAGAGGAGCCGATCATGGACCAGACCCTGGTGGACCGGATGCGCGCCTACCTGGACGCCGGCCTCGCGATGGACGTCGAGGCACTGGACGCGACCTACGACCCCGCCTTCGAGAACGTCCGCTGCGACGAGGAGGGCCGGACCGTGACCCTCACGAAGGACATGTTCATGGGCCGGTTCCGCGCGCTGAGGGCGCGGGGGGTGAGCATCGGGGAGTCCGTCGACGACGCGACGTTCCTCACGACCAGTACGTACGACACGTACGGCTCGATCGTCATGCGCCGCGTGAAGGACGGCCTGCCCGTGCTCTACACCTTCGTCTGGCGGCGCGCCCCCCACGGCGGCTGGGGGACGCTGCTGCGCGAGTTCACGTACGAGAAGGACATCAGCGCCCTCCTGACGCTCACTTCCTGAGCGGGCGGCCGCGCAGGCCCAGGGGGGTCGCGATCTCCTCCAGCATCACGCGGCCCGCCTCCTCGGCGAGGTCGTCCTCGGTGAGGTCCTCGTCCGTGTCGAGGCCGTCCAGCTCGGCGAGCGGCTGGTCGAGGCGGACGTGGGCGACGAGGGACTGGAGGGCGCGGAGGGTGGCCGAGGCGGTCGGGCCCCAGTTGGAGAAGTACGAGAACTGCCACCACCACAGCGCCTCGCTGGTGCGGCCCGCCCGGTAGTGGGCGAGGCCGTGGCGCAGGTCGGTGACGATGTCGGCGAGGTTGTCGGAGATCCGGGCCGGGACCGGGGCCTTGCGCGGCTCGTACGGGTCGAAGACCTCGGAGAAGACGTCGACCGGGTCCAGCATCACCGCGAACCGCTCGCGCAGATCGTCGACGTCCGGCTCCGGGCCCGTGTCCGGCTCGTACCGCTCGTCCGGGACGATGTCCGCGTGCGCGCCGAGCCGGCCGCCCGCCAGGAGCAGCTGGGAGACCTCCAGGAGCAGGAAGGGCACCGCGCTGTCCGGCTCGTCGCCCTTGGCGACCTCGGTCGTCGCGACGATGAAGCTCTCGATCGAGTCGGCGATCTGGACCGCGAAGTCGTCCGGATCCTGCGTGACGGAGTGCAGTGTGGCGTCAGACATCGAGCAGCCTCCCTGAGAGCGCGCCGGCCCTGTCGTCATACATCTAGCAGCCTCCGCCCCTCGAAGGCACGGCCGAGGGTCACCTCGTCGGCGTACTCCAGGTCGCCGCCGACCGGGAGGCCGCTCGCGAGGCGGGTCACCTTGAGCCCCATGGGCTTGATCATCCGCGCCAGGTACGTCGCGGTGGCCTCGCCCTCCAGGTTCGGGTCGGTCGCGAGGATCAGTTCGGTGACGGTGCCGTCCGCGAGCCGCGCGAGGAGCTCGCGGATGCGCAGGTCGTCCGGGCCGACGCCCTCGATCGGGCTGATCGCGCCGCCGAGGACGTGGTACCGCCCCCGGAACTCGCGGGTCCGCTCGATCGCGACGACGTCCTTGGGCTCCTCGACCACGCAGATGACGGTGAGGTCGCGGCGCGGGTCGCGGCAGATGTTGCACTGCTCCTGCTGTGCCACGTTCCCGCAGACCGCGCAGAACCTGACCTTCTCCTTGACCTCCAGGAGGGCGTGCGCGAGACGGCGGACGTCCGTGGGCTCCGCCTGGAGGACGTGGAAGGCGATGCGCTGCGCGCTCTTGGGACCGACGCCGGGCAGCCTGCCCAGTTCGTCGATGAGGTCCTGAACCACGCCTTCGTACACGCCGGCGCCCTTCTCGGGAGTGCTTGATTCTTACGGTAGTGGCTGGAAGCGAGCCTTAGAAGGGCTTCAGAAGCCCAGGCCCGGCATCCCGCCCATGCCCTGCGCCAGCGGACCGAGCTTGGCCTGCTGGAGCTGCTGCGCGTTGTCGTTGGCGGCCTGGACGGCCGCGACGATCAGGTCGGCGAGGGTCTCGGTGTCCTCGGGGTCGACGGCCTTCGGGTCGATGACCAGGCCGCGGAGCTCGCCGGAGCCGGTGACGGTCGCCTTGACGAGGCCGCCGCCGGCCTGGCCGTCGACCTCGGTCGCGGCGAGCTCGGCCTGCGCCCGGGCGAGGTCCTGCTGCATCTTCTGGGCCTGCTGGAGGAGCTGCTGCATGTTGGGCTGGCCACCACCGGGGATCACGGTCACTCACTCCTGCTGGTCATCGGAACGTCGGTATGCCGAGCCTACGTGCTCCTCGACCGGGGTGCCGACGCAACTCTTTCGAGTGAGAAACTGCGGGCTCCTCTACCTGATCAACACCCTCTTGTGGGCGGAAATCCCGGGATTCCGGGCCCATCGCCCACCATTCGGCGGTAGGAAGGGCAGGCACCACGTGCACCGCACGTCACAGAAGGACATGAGCGCTGAGCTGAACAGAGGAGTCCCCCGGTGAGCCAGCAGCCGGAGATGCAGCCGCCGGGGCCCCCCGGGGGAGACGCCACCCGCGACCTGACCGGTACGCCGTTCCCCCTGGGCGACTGGGGCGAGCCGGCCGAACGGCTCGACGAGCTGTACCGATGGGTCGAGACGAACGCCCTGCGCACCGCCGAGTGGTACCTCTCCGACCGCGTCTGGAAGCGCCGCGCCGCCCGGATCCTGCGGATCGGCACGGCCGCCGGGGTGATCGCGGGCGCCGCGCTCCCGCTGCTCGACCTGACCGGGGTCGCCGAGGGCACCGCGGGCTGGGGCTATCTGTCGCTGCTGCTCGGCGCCGCCTGCCTGGCCTGCGACCGGTACTTCGGGCTCACGTCGGGCTGGATAAGGGACGTGGCGACCGCCCAGGCCGTGCAGCGCCGCCTCCAGGCGCTCCAGTTCGACTGGGCGTCGGAGAGCGTCCGGGAGGTCCTGGGTCCCACGGAGGGCACGGCCAGCGAGGCGGCCGAGCGCTGTCTGGGCGTGCTGCGCCGCTTCTCGGAGGACGTGACGGAGCTGGTACGGGCGGAGACCGCGGACTGGATGGTCGAGTTCCGCTCGGGCCCGGCACCGCTGGCGCTCCAGTCGGTCGGCGTGGTCCCGGCCAGGGCGGAGAGCTCGCACCCCTCCGGGCGCTTCCCGCTGCCGCCGGGCACCCGGCCGAACATGCCGCGCCAGCGGCCCCCGGAGGCCCGCTAGGGCGATCCGGGGGCCGGGCGGGGCGACTCAGCTCAGCTCAGCTCAGCTCAGGATGATCATCGAGCCCTGGGCGAGGCTCCGGGTCGCGGCCGCGTGCAGCCCCAGCCACACGTGCCGCTCCCGGGCGAAGGGGTGGTCCTCGGACGGCACGGCCGCGGCCGGCTCCTCCAGGGTGGTGGGCCGGTCCGGCGGCGCCGGGGCCGCCGGCGGGTTCGCCGGGTCGATGCCGATCGCGGGCGCCACGAACTCCAGCTCCCGCAGCAGCCCGTACGAGGAGCCGAGCGGCCCGCCGCCTTCGAGGAGCTCGTCGCTGGCGAGCGGCACCGGGAAGTCCACCGGCACGTACGCGCCCGCGTGGTCGTAGTGCCAGACCAGGTGGGACTGCTGGGCGGTCGCCTCGAACATCTCCAGGAGCTGCTCGTAGTCCCCGCCGAGCTCGCCGACCGGCTCGACCGGCAGCCCGCACATCTGGAGCAGGTAGGCCCGGCGCAGGAAGTGCAGGGCCTCGTAGTCGAATCCGGCGACCGGGGCGACGTCGCCGGAGAGCCCCGGCATGTACGCGTAGACGGGCACGGTCGGCAGGCCCGAGGCGCTCAGCACGGCGTCGTAGGCGGCTATCTCTTCGGCGAAGGGATTGTCGGGGCTGTGGCACAGCACGTCGACGAGGGGGACCAGCCACAGGTCACAGGCCAAGGGAGGCTCGCTCTCCGTCAGTTGCAGGGACGGCCAGGGTAGTCGGCCGGGCCGACGACGCCCACCCGCTCAGGAACTGCCCCCGAAGGTCCGTCCTCAACCCGAACACCGGCCCCGGCCCAACGCGCCCCGCCACTGACACACCCAAACCCACCCCGGCCTCAGCGGGCCCGCGCCTCCAGGGCCTCGGCCCATTCGAGCGAGTGCGCGTTGTAGTCCCGTACGACCTGCACGGCGGCCTCCGCGTCGCCGCGGGTGATCGCGTCGACCAGCTCCACGTGTCCGCTCCACAGCCAGCCGAGGACGTCCCGCTCGGAGCGCAGGTAGGGCACGGAGAAGACCCAGGCCTGGACGCGGAGCCGGTGCAGGAAGTCGGCGATGTAGTCGTTGGCGGAGACCAGCCGCCCCAGCTCGCGCCAGTAGCGGATGTCGTAGCCGATGAGGATGTCCAGGTCCCCGGCGCGGGCGGCGCGGGCGGCGGCCTCGCCGCGCCGGCGTATCGACACCAGCGCGACCCCTACCGACAGCTCTGGATCCGGCGGGGTCGTCCCGGGCGCGTGGCGGCGGAAGATGCCGTCGACGACGAGCATCCGGGCCTCGACCATGCCCCGGTAGTCGGCGACCGAGTACTGGTGGACGCGGAAGCCGCGGTGCTGGTCGGAGTCGAGGAGGCCCTGCGCGCAGAGGTCGACGAGGGCTTCGCGGACGGGCGTCGCGGAGACGCCGTACTGCTCGGCGATCTGCTTGACGGTGAACTCCTGGCCCGGCTGGAGACGCCCTGCGAGCACTTCGTCACGGAGCGCGTCCGCGATCTGCTGTCGCAAGGTGTTGCGAGTGACAGCTCCGCTCGCGGGCATGGGTCGGGCCCCCTCCGTCCGGTTCCGGACACCCTAGTCCAGACGGAAGGGGCCTCTCCGTTCCGCCGTCAGACGGTGTGTTCGTCGGCCACCGAGAGGGCCGCGTCCAGGGCCGCCAGACCCTCCTTGGCCTCCGCCTCGGAGACGTTGCAGGCGGGAACCGCGTGGGTGCGGTTCATGTTGATGAAGGGCCACAGGCCCTGCTTCTTCGCCGCGGCGCCGAAGGCGGCCATCGGCGCGTTGGCCTCGCCGGCCGCGTTGTACGGGACGAGCGGCTCGCGGGTCTCCTTGTTCTTGACCAGGTCGAGCGCCCAGAAGACGCCCATGCCGCGGACCTCGCCGACGGACGGGTGGCGCTCGGCGAGCTCGCGCAGGCCCGGGCCGAGGACGTTCTCACCGATGTGGGCGGCGTGCTCGACGACCTTCTCGTCGGCCATCACGTTGATGGTGGCGACGGCCGCGGCACAGGCCAGCGGGTGACCGGAGTAGGTCAGGCCGCCGGGGAAGGGCCGCTTGTCGAAGGTGGCGGCGATCTCGGCGCTGATGGCGACGCCGCCGAGCGGCACGTAGCCGGAGTTCACGCCCTTGGCGAAGGTCATCAGGTCGGGCACGACGTCGAAGTGCTCGGCGGCGAACCACTTGCCGGTGCGGCCGAAGCCGGCCATGACCTCGTCCAGGATGAAGACGATGCCGTACTTGTCGCAGATCTCGCGGACGCCGGCGAGGTAGCCGGGCGGCGGGGTCATGATGCCGGCGGTGCCGGGCACGGTCTCCAGGATGATCGCGGCGATCGTCGCCGGACCCTCGAAGGCGATCGTGTCCTCCAGGTGCTGGAGGGCCCGCGCGCTCTCCTCCGCCTCCGTGGTGGCGTAGAAGGGCGAGCGGTACAGGAACGGCGCCCAGAAGCGCACGACGCCCGCGGAACCGGTGTCGGAGGCCCAGCGGCGCGGGTCGCCGGTCAGGTTGATCGCGGTGGAGGTCGCGCCGTGGTACGAGCGGAAGGCCGAGAGCACCTTGTGACGGCCCGTGTGCAGACGGGCCATGCGGACGGCGTTCTCGACGGCCTCGGCGCCGCCGTTGGTGAAGAAGATCTTGTCCAGGTCGCCCGGGGTGCGCTCGGCGATGAGGCGTGCGGCCTCGGAGCGGACGTCGATGGCGAAGGCGGGCGCGAAGGTGCTGAGCTTCCCGGCCTGCTCCTGGATCGCCGCGACGACCTTGGGGTGCTGGTAGCCGATGTTCGTGTAGACGAGACCGCTGGTGAAGTCGAGGTAGCGGTTGCCGTCGTAGTCCCAGAAGTACGAACCCTCCGCGCCGGCGACGGCGAGCGGGTCGATCAGTCCCTGTGCGGACCAGGAGTGGAAGACGTGCGCGCGGTCGGCGGCCTTGACGGCCGCGCCGGCCTGAGGATCGGGTTCGACATGAGGGGTCATGGGACCGAGGGTAAGGAACCGCAGGTGGGACGGGCCATGGCCATCTTGTCCACCGAGACCGTGGCGGACCCGACACGTTGCTGAGCCCTCGCGGGCGACTCCGGCGCACCTATGCTGCGCGGCATGTACACGCCCGGTCGTAGCGCGGCCACCACGTTCACCGGCTGGGGGATGGTCCTCAGTGCCGGGGCAGCCCTGTACGTGTCCCTCGCGGGGGTCTCCCCGTACCCGCCGCTCCTCGCGCCGCTGGCGCTCGCCGGACTCTCCGTCCTCTTCGCCGCCGCCTGGGCCGTCGCCTCGCACCGGGCCGCCTCCCGCGCCCGGGACCCGCTGGCCAAGCCGTACCGCGAGACGCGCCGGTGGAACCGTCTCCTGCGGTACGTGTTCGGGTTCGGCGTCTCCTTCGCCACCGCCGCCGCCTTCCTGACGGCCTTCACCACCAGCAGCGACTACGGCCGCGAGACCGAGCGCCTGGAGGCCGCCGGGTACGACGAGTACAAGGTCCCCGTGGTCCGCCTCGCGGGCGATCCCGTGTTCCACGAGGGCGACGAGGACCACGACCCGTACTACCTCACCGACCTCGTCCTGCGGATCCCGTTCGAGTCCGGGCCCCGCGAGGTCACCGTCCGCGGTCTGTACACCCGCTACGACCGGCCCGTGGCCGGCCGCACGAAGGTGGGGGTGTACTTCGCGCCCCGCGACCCGGAGGTGCCCGTCGTCGAGAACGGCACCCGCGACGGGCGGCTGTTCGGCCTCATCGTCTTCGCGATCTGGGGCGGCCCCTGGGTCCTCATCGCGGGCGGGATCCTGACGGGCTGCATGGGCGCCGACGACCTGCACCGGCTGCGCCGCTTCGAGCCGGACGTCCACCTCCCCGCGCTCGGCATCCTCCTGACGGGCCTGGTCCTGCTGCTGCCGATGGCCCTGGAGTTCGAGGTGGCGGGCTACGACCGCGCCCCCGCCCTCCTCGCCGCCCTGACCCCGGGCCTTGCCTTCACCTGGCTGGTCAAGCGGGGCTGACCGGCGCGGGGAACCGCGAGGACACGGTTCAGCGCTTGACCATCCGGTCGAGGACCTCGCCGAGACGGGTCTTGACCGCCTCGCGGTGGTGCAGGGGCTCCGGGGCCGCGCCCTCGGCCGCCGGCCGTACGCCCCGGTCCGCGAGGACGTACAGCAGGCGCAGCGTGCGCAGGCAGTTGGAGAGCTGCGCGGGCACCGGCGTGACGATCCGGTCGGCGCCGAACTCGGCGTCGACCGCGTCCAGCCATCCCGTCGCGTCCCGCTCGCTCATGTCCGTCCGCGTGAGAACACGCGCGATCGCCCGCGCGAGCCGGTCGTCCTCCAGCTGGTCGAGGACATGGCCCGTCGGCGCCGTCAGGCGCGCCGCCGCGAGGTCCAGCATCCGCACCGGGTCCCCATCGGCATGGCGCCCGACCCGGTCGAGCAGGTCCGCGCCGTGCGCGACCGCGTGCAGCCAGCCGAGCTTCTCGTCGTACCCGCGCAGGTCCTCCTCGGCCGGGTACCAGCGCGCGAACGCGTCCACCCACTCCGCCTTCAAGTCCCCCTCGGTCACCAGCATGTCGAGCACGAGGGGCGCGAAGGTACGGGCCTGGATCTCCGGGTCCCGGAAGCGCTCGGCCATCTCGTCCCCGAGGGCCAGCCGCCGGGGCCCGTCGATCACCCCGCGCGCGATCCACGTGTGGAGGACGCCGTACGCCGCCCCGTCGCGGATCAGCGGATCGGGATCCGCGAGGGCGCGGGAGAGTTCCTCGACGAGTTCTCCCAGGTCACGGTCGGTGGGCACGGCGTAGTCGGCGGCTTCGATGCTGTTCCAGTCGGTCACCGTGCGCACGGTAATCGGACACCGTCACGTCCCGCCGGGAGTTTTGGATGTCACGCACCGGCGAGCAGTTCCGCGACCGCGCTCCGCAGGAGCAGCGGATGGACGAAGCGCTCCGGGCACGTCGGCGGGAAACGCCACGCCAGGGGCCAGGTGCGGCCCCTGAGGGCCGGGACCGGGACGTAACTGACATGGGCCGGGCCCGCGTTGAAGCGGGTCACCCCGCGCGGCCAGGACTTGTGCGCCGTGGTGCCGGGCGGCACGAGGAAGTACACCCCCCGCCGGCCGTTCGCCTCGATGACGACCGGCCCGGGGTCTCCCCCCGTCAGCGCCTCCATCCAGTCGGCCAGCCGGCGCCCTTCGTCACCGTCCACTCGAACGGCGTCGAATTGTACGCCCGCCTTACGGAGTTGGAATCCGGAAACAGGAATCCAATCCACATTCACTTCCCGATTCTCTGCATTCACAGGACCATGTTCCCGCGTCGGCGCTAGCGTTTTCCACGACTGCGGCGGGCGCGTCGACAACCCCTTGACCTGCACCAACACGCCCACTACGCAGTCGAATTCGGCGGGGAGCAGTTGAGACCGGTTGAGATCGGTTGAGTCCGAATGGGGAGCGCGAATGGCGCGAGCGGAGAACAGGGAAACGGTTGGCCCCGCGGCCAGGATGGCGGCCGCGGTGGCAAAGAGATTGCGACAGAAGAAGGGCTGGACGCAGGAGTACGAGGGCGCCCAGATGGGCTTCACGGGCGCGGCGATCAGCGCCATGGAACGGCTCATCCACCCGGTGAGCGACGACATGCTCGTCCAGCTCGAACGCGTCCTGGGCGGCGGCACGGGGATCTTCGAGGAGATGCGGGAGCTCGTACGACTGGAGAAGCTGCCGGAGCAGTTCCGGGGGTACGCGCCGATCGAGCAGAAGGCGGTGGGGTTGTGGTTGTACGCGAACCACGTAGTCCATGGCCTGTTCCAGACCGAGGCTTACGCGCGCGCGTTGATCGCGGGCGGACACCCGGAGCCAAGTCCGGAGAGGGTAGAGGAGCTGGTCGTCGGCCAGATGGCCCGTAAGGCGCTGTTCGACCGGAAACAGGTCTGCGAGATCGAGCTCGTACTCGACGAGTCGGTGCTCAGGCGTCCGCTTGGGGACGAGGAGGTCATGCGGGAGCAGTTGGCGTACTTGGCGGAATGCGCCCGGAGGAGGAACGTGAACCTGCAGGTACTGCCGCTGGATGCTGGATTGGGCGGCGAGTACGCGGGCGATCGAGGCGATCTGAACGTCATCGAGACCCCGGCACACGACCGCGTGACCTTCCTGGAGATCCAGGGGGAGAGCCTGCTGATCAGCGACCGGACGAAGGTCAGTACGCACACGCAGCGGTATGCGAAGATCCGGGCACAGGCCCTGGATCCGCGCAGGTCGCTGGGCATCATCGAGGAGTTGGCGGGAGTACGGAGATGAACGACACCCTGCACTGGTTCAAGTCCAGCTACAGCGACAGCGGCGGTGGCAACTGCGTCGAGGTGGCCACCTGCGCCCACGCCGTCCACCTCCGCGACTCCAAGGTGCAGGACGGCCCCACGTTCGCCGTGGAGCCGTCCTCCTGGACCGCGTTCCTCGCCTGGCAGGACTGACGACCCTCAGCAGTACAGGTTCGCCCCCGTGGGCACGCCCAGGATCTGGGTGAACTGCTGGTACTTGGTGACCCGGCTCTGGACCTGGGCCGGGTTGCCGCCGTTGCACTCCAGGCTGCCGTTGATCGAGCGGATCGTCTCGCCGAAGCCCGCGCCGTTCACCATCGCGTTGTGGGCGGTCATCGTGCCGGGGCCGTTCTGGGTGTTCCAGTACCAGAGGCCCGTCTGCATCGCGACGGCCGGATCCTGCTCCACCCGCCACGGGTTGTTCAGCAGGTCGATGCCGAGGGCGTCACCGGCGGCCTTGTAGTTGAAGTTCCAGGACAGCTGGATCGGGCCCCGGCCGTAGTACGCGGCCTGGCCGGCCGGGCAGCCGTAGGGCTGGGTCGTGTCGCAGTAGTGGGGGTAGTTGGCCGTGTTCTGCTCGACGATGTAGTAGAGCCCGCCCGTCTCGTGGGAGACGTTCGCGAGGAACGCCGCCGCCTCCTGCTTCTTCACCGTGTCGCTGCCGGTGGTGGCGAAGCCGGGGTACGACTTGAGCGCGGCGGTGAGGCCGGCGTACGTGTAGAAGGGGTTCCGGTTCGGGAACATCTGGTTGAACTGGGCCTCGGAGACCACGAATCCGGAGGGGTTCGGGTCCGTGCCGCCCCCGCCGGTGCCGCAGGTGCCCTCGTCGCGCCAGACGTCCGAGGAGCCGGGGCGCTCGTTCTGGGTCCACCACTTGGCGTACCAGTTGTGGCCGTTGTACGAGGCGGTCATGCCGCCCGTGTAGACGCCGGCGGAGTTCCAGGCGGCCACGCAGGCGGGGGCGGCGCCCGCCGGGGCGGTGGGGAGGAGGACCGCGAGGCCGAGGGCCGTACAGAGTGCGGCCAACAGGGTGACCAACTTACGCAGCATGGTGCGTACTTCCTTCCGGGTGGGGTCCGGGTGGGAAGCCACAGCGAAGCGCGATTGGTCTGAACCTGTCAAGGTCTAGACCAGAAAACGACCCCACGGCATCGTGGGGTCGTTCTCGGCCTTACGCATCCAACCGGCCTTGCACGGCCAGCGGGCCTTACGCGGCCAGCTGCACCGCCAGTTCCTTGGCGAGGGACTCGGCCGCCGCGAGGGACTCGGTGCGGGAGGACTCGAAGAGCGGGACGAGCCCGGCCATCGCCGGGACGTACGGGGCCAGGGTCAGCTCGGGGGTGATGAAGCTGACGTCCAGGCCGAACATGTCACCGAGGGCCAGCCGGAGGTAGTTCTCGACGTAGTCGTTGCCGTGCTGCGGCGTGCCCTCGCGGTAGGAGCCGCCGCGGCTGGTGACGACGACGGCCCGCTTGCCGGCGAGCGAGGGGTTCTCGGTGATCGAGGTGCGGCCCACGAGGAAGACGTGGTCGAGCCACGCCTTCAGGGTGGAGGGGATCGTGTAGTTGTACATCGGCGCGCCGAGCAGGATCACGTCCGCCCGCTCCGCCTCCTCGATCAGTTCCGCGCGCAGCGCGAACGCCGGGTCGGTGCCGCCCGCGTAGTAGGCGGCGGCCTCCAGGTGCGGGACCGGTTCCGCCGCGAGGTCGCGGTAGATCACCGTCCCCTCGGGGTGCTCCGCCTCCCAGGCCTTGCGGAAGGCGGCGGTGACGGCGCGGGAGTGGGAGTTCTCGCCGTTGAAGGAGGTGTCGATGTGGAGCAGCGTGGCCATGGGGATCTCCTGGAAGTCACAGGGGCTGGTGAGAGAGATCCTTCTTCCTCAACCAAAGTTGAGGTCCAGTCGGCGACGACCCCTGTGACCCGGATCACCCTCAGATCATCAGGATGATCCGGCCCGGCCTGTGCCCCGCCTCCGCCCTGCGGTGCGCCTCCGCGACCTCCTCCAGGGGCATGACGTCGGCCACCCGGGTGATCAGCTCCCGGTCCGCCACCTTCCGCAGGCTCTCCGCGAGCCCGGCGGCGTCCGGCACCGCCCGTACGGTCTCGACGCGGATGTCCCGCTCGGCGGTCGGCACCCGGTCGGGGGCCAGCGCGGCGAACGCACCGCCGTCCTTGACCACCGGGAGCAGCTCGGCGCCCACGAGGGCCCCGTCGAAGACCGCGTCCACCCCGTCCGGGTCGCCCGCGCGCACCTTCGCGACCACGTCCTCCGGGATCCCGCGCGTGACGACGTGGTCCGCGCCGAGGACCCGCAGTTCGGGCTCGTCGCCCTCGTGGGCGACGGCCACCACCCGCAGTCCCGCCGCATGGGCGTACTGGACCGCCAGGCGGCCCACCACCGCGCTCGCACCGGTCACGAGGAGTGTTGCTCCCGCCGGGAGACCGAGCCGTTCGAGGCCCTGCTGGGCGGTGGCCGAGGCCAGCGGCAGGGACGCGGCCACCGTGAATTCCACGTCCTCCGGGACCGGCGCCAGCCACTCCGGGTCGGCCCAGATCATCTCGGCGTACGTGCCGTCGCCCGTCAGCATCTCGAACCAGGGCACGAAGCCGGCCACCCGCGTGCCGACCGCCATCCCGGGCGCGGGATCGAGCAGCTTGCCCGCGAAGTCCGTCCCCAGGACGAACGGGGGCCTGAGATCGCCGACCGCGTCGGCGTACCGGCCCGCGCGGATCCGCAGGTCGGCCTGGTTCACTCCGGCCGCCTTCAGGGCCACCCGTACCTTGCCCGGGACGGCCCCGGCCTCCGGCTTCGGCCGGCGGGCCATTCGGAGGACCTCGGGTCCGCCGTAGGCGGTCACTTCGACGACGCGCATGGGGTACTCCTCAGACGGAAGGCCCCCTCGTCGCCATTACACCCACGCTCCACACCGCCCAGCAACCTCTGTCCGCCCACCCGGGGAGGTGTCTGAACGAACGGCGAAGTCCAGGTGGCGGCCCGCTACGCCGCCCCCGCCCTCGTACAGGCGTGCGTACCGTCCCGGCCATGGAGTGGATAACCGCAGAGAACGTGATCGCCGTGGGAACGGCCCTCGTCGGTGTCCTGGTCACCCTCGCCGTCGTCTGGATCGACCGGTTCTCGCCCCAGCGCAAGCGGCTCGGCTACCGCGTGCAGCTGAACACCCCGCTCCACCGGGAGGAGAACCAGGACAGCGAGGTCATGACGGTGCGGGAGGGCCAGGTCGTGGGGATGGCCGCGCCCGCCGACGGCTCCACGCTCGTCCTCCTCCGCATCGAGAACGACCGCGAGCTCGACATCAGCTCCGAGGACTACGGCGCCGCCGCCGACCCCCACGGGCTGAAGATCACCTTCGGCGAGCGGACCGTCCAGGGCGTCGTCGCCACCATCCCCTCCGCCTGGGACTCGGTACGGGAGGACCTGGAGCGCTCCCCCAAGCTCGGCCGCGACGGATCCGCCGTCCTCGTGCCCAAGGTGGCCCTCGAACGCGGCCAGTACTTCAAGCTGCTCGTCCAGCTCTCCGGCGGCGTCGCCGACCGGGACATCAAGATCGACGGAAGCCTCCAGGGCGGCTCCATCCGGCGCAACCGGAGCACCACCCCCGACGAGAAACCCGCCAGGTTCAGCCCGACCTCCCGGACCGTCACCGTCGTCCTCACCGCCTGCGTCATGGCCCTCGCCACGATCATCGTCCGCGAGCAGACCCCGCCGCCCATCGGCTGCGCCCGGGGCACCCTCACCGTCACCGGCTCGACGGCCTTCGCGCCCGCCCTGCGGGAGGCGGCGAAGCGGTACGAGGAGGACTGCGAGGGCTCCACGGTCACCGTCGACGTGCACGGCTCCACCGCCGGCATCCGGGAGCTGGCCGCGGCCGGAAAGGGCAAGGGCGCGGTCATCGCCTTCTCCGACGGACGCAAGCCCGGCGGCTTCCCCGAGCTCCGGGAGAACATGGTCGCCGTCTCCCTCTTCACCCTCGTCGTGAACGACGGGATACCCCTCGACGACCTCACCCTCGACCAGATCCGGCGCGTCTACCGGGGCGAGATCCGCAACTGGGGCGCGCTCGTCCCCGGCCTCGACCGGCCCGTCCTCCTCGTCAGCCGCGACGCCAACTCCGGTACCCGGCAGGTCTTCCAGCGCCGGGTCCTCGAACGCAACGAGCCCGCCAACTCCTCCCAGGACTGCCAGAACTCCGACGACCCCGAGTCGAAGGTCGTCCGCTGCGAACTCGACTCCACCGAGCAGGTCCTCACCACGGTCGCCAAGCTCCCCGGCGCCCTCGGCTACGCCGAACTCCGCGCGACCGACGGGCACAAGGGCCTGCACCGGGTGGCCGTTGACGGGCGACGGCCCGTCGTGGACGAGATCGGCGCGTCCCCCTACCCCTACCGGGAGATCGAGTACGCCTACACCCGGGGCGTTCCCAAGGCCGACTCCCTGACCTCCAGCTTCCTCACCTACCTCCGGTCGGGGCGCGGCCAGGACGTCATCAGCGCGCACGGGCACCTGCCCTGCGCGACCCCGAAGGGGCTTCCGGTGTGCGGAGAGGGCTGATCGCCGATCTCCTCGTCTGGCATGCTCTGGCGACGTGGAGTCATTGAACGCGGAAGATCCGGTCAGCGTCGGCCCGTTCCGCCTGATCGGCCGCCTCGGGGTCGGCGGGATGGGCCGGGTCTTCCTGGCGCGCTCGGCCGGCGGGCGGACCGTCGCGGTCAAGGTGGTGCACGCGGAACTGGCCGCCCAGGACGAGTTCCGGCGCCGGTTCGCCCGCGAGGTCGCCGCCCTCGAACGCGTCGGCGGCACCGGCACCGCGCCCGTCCTCGGCTCCGACACCACCGCCGACTCCCCGTGGGTCGCCATCGGCTACGTACCGGGCCCCTCGCTGCGGACCGTCGTCGGCGACGAGTTCGGGCCGCTGCCGCCCGCGACCGTACGGGCCCTCGCCTCCGGGCTCGCCCGCGCCCTCGACCACATCCACGCCGCCGGGCTCGTCCACCGCGACCTCAAGCCGTCCAACGTCCTGCTCACCGTCGACGGGCCGCGGATCATCGACTTCGGCATCGCCCGCGCCGTCGACCACGTCTCCGACGGCGGCAACCTGACCACCACCGGGGCCGTCGTCGGCTCCCCCGGCTTCATGTCGCCCGAACAGGTCCGCGGCGACCAGGTCTCCCCCGCGTCGGACATCTTCTGCCTCGGATCCGTGCTCGCGTACGCGGCGACCGGCCGCGCCCCCTTCGGTACGGCCGACAGCGGCGTCCACGCCACGATGTTCCGCATCGCGCACGACGAGCCCGACCTGACGGACCTCCCGCCCGAGCTCTCCGGACTCATCCGCGCCTGCCTCGCCAAGGACCCGGCGGCCCGGCCCACGGCGACCGAGATCGTCGAGACGCTCCCGGTCGCCGACCCGTGGCTCCCGGCGGACGTCCTGGCCCGGCTCGGACGGCACGCGGCGCAGCTCCTGGAGGCGGAGGGCGCGGCTCTCGCCGAGCACACTCCCCCACCGCCCACCGGCGCGGCCGGAACCGCCGACACCGAGCCCACCGCGCCCGCCGCGCCCCGACGTCGGGGCCGTACCGCCCTGCTCGCCGCCGTCACGGCCCTCGTCGTCGCGGCGGCGGCCACCGCCGCCTACACCTACTGGCCCGACGGCGGCGGCGACACCGCGGGCGGCAACGGAAAGGGCGCCGCCGCCCGACCCCACGGGATCGTCCCCACCGCCTTCCTCGGCGCCTGGGAGGGCGTCCTCCAGGGCTCGACCGACTCGCCCCGCGAGACCGCCCGGATCGAGATCACCCAGGGCGCCGCGGGCTCCAAGAGCGGCATCTACGTCCAGGTCGCCGAGAACAAGCTGTGCATGGGCCGCTCCCGGCTCGTCTCGGCCGACGAGGACAAGGTCGTCTACGGCGAGTCCGTCGTGACCACGAGCATCCCCGCCCAGGGCTGCGCCCCCGCCGCCCAGCAGACCCTCACCCTGCGCTCCCCCGAGGTCCTGGAATGGACCTCGGGCACCGTGAAGACCACCCTCCGCAAGGCCCGGAGCGGACCGGCGGTCGTCCCCGCCCGCTTCCTCGGCCACTGGTCCCGGATCCCCGCGCCGGAGATGTACGGAGCCGACGACAGCCGCTACACCTCGGAGGTGACGATCACCCAGGGCCCGGTCGGCGCACCCGTGATCAGCGTCATCGACGGCTACCCCCGCACCATCGACGGCGTGACCACCTCCGAGGACTGGTCCTGCGGCACCACGGCCGTCCTCGGCGGCGCCGGGGACCTGCTGGTCCTCGGCCCCAGCATGCGGGACACGACCGCCTGGGACCGCGAATGCCAGGAGGGCCTCTCCCGCTACCTGGTCGTCGACAAGCTGAAGGGCAAGGACCGGCTCCTCGTCTACCCGATGCTCGACGGCGAACCGAACGAGTACTACCGGTCCTGAGGCCTGCCCTCGCCCTCCGGGTTCAGGCCTCGCGCGGGACGACCTCGGAGGCCGCGCGGGCGTAGTCGTGGACCAGGGGGCGGTCGTCGGCCGCCCGCCAGGCGAGGGCGAAGCGGCTGGGGGTGACGCCCCGGACGGGGCGGGTGACGACGCCGCCGCGGGTGAGGAGCGGTGCGTTCCCGGCGGCGACCAGGCAGATGCCGAGGCCGTCGACCAGCGCCTCGTACGTCTCGTCCGCGCTGGCGATCTCGGCGCCCACGACCGGCGGGCGGCCGGCCCGCGCCTCCACGGCCAGCCAGTGGTCGCGGAGTTCGGGCCCGGTGCCCGGGAGGGCGAGGAACGGCTCGTCGAGGAGTTCGGAGAAGTCGAGGCTCTCGCGGGCGGCCAGCGGATGGACCTCGGGGAGGGCGACGAGCCGCGGCTCGGTGGCGACGACGACCCAGCGGAAACGCTCCGCGCCGGCCAGCGGCAGCCACACGAAGGCGACGTCGCTGGTGCCGTCCGCGAGCCCCGCCGTCGGGTCCTCCCAGCCCACCTGGCGCAGCCTGAGCCGGGCCTCCGGATGCGCCTCGGTGAACCGCGACCGGATCGCGGGCAGCAGCCCGCCGCGGCCGGGGCTGGTGCTCATGCCGACGACCAGCGTGCCGTCGGCGGCCGCCCTGGCCCGCCGTACCGCCTCCCGGCCCTCCTCCCACGCGGCGAGCACGTCCCGCGCGTGCGGCAGCAGGGCCGTACCGACCGGGGTGAGGGCCACGCCCTGCCGGTCCCGGTCGAAGAGGGGCGCGCCGAGCTGCCGCTCCAGGGCGCGGATCTGCTTGCTGAGCGCGGGCTGCGAGACGTACAGCCGCTCGGCGGCCCGTGTGAAGTGGAGCTCCTCGGCGACCGCGAGGAAGTACCGAAGATCCCGCCCGTGCACATCCATGCCTGTTGGCTATCACGGCGGATCTTGGACGGACAACGTCCCGCTGTCCCAAGCTTGTTGGGACAGCGAGAGACAGAGAAAGACAGCGACAGCAGGGGGAACACGCACATGAGCAAGGTCTGGCTGATCACGGGCGCCAACAGCGGATTCGGGCGCGCCTTCGCCGAGGCCGCGATCGCCGCCGGCGACGTCGTCGTCGCCGCGGCCCGCCGCACCGAGACCCTGGAGGACCTGGTCGCCGCCCACCCCGACCAGGTCGACCCGGTCGCCCTGGACGTCACCGACGGCGCGGCGGTCGACCGGGTCGTCGCCACGCTGGTCGAGCGCCACGGCCGCATCGACGTCCTCGTCAACAACGCGGGCCGCACCCATGTCGGCTCGGTCGAGGAGACCTCCGACGAAGAGCTCCGCTCCCTCTTCGACGTGCACGTCTTCGGCCCCGCCGCCCTCACCCGCGCCGTCCTGCCCCACATGCGGGCCCGCCGCTCCGGCGCGATCGTGCAGCTCAGCAGCGTCGGCGGCCAGATGTCGATGGCCGGCTTCGGGGCGTACAGCGCGACCAAGTTCGCCCTGGAGGGCATGTCGGAGGCGCTCGCCGCCGAGGTCGGGCCGCTCGGCATCAAGGTCCTCGTCGTCGAGCCCGGCGCCTTCCGCACCAGCCTCTTCGGCAACGGCAGCCTCAGCACGGACGGCATCGCCGACTACGCCGACACCGTCGGCGCCACGCGCGCGTACGTGGAGGGCGGCGACGGCGGGCAGGCCGGCGACCCCGCGAAGGCGGCGGCGGCCGTCCTCGCCGCCCTGAACGCCGACGAGACCCCGCTCCGCCTCGCCCTCGGCGACGACTCGATCGACGCGATCCTGGCCCACCTGGACCAGGTCCGCGCGGACCTGAACGCCTGGGACAAGGTGGGCCGGGACACCAGGTTCGACGCCTAGCCGGACACACGAAAAGGCCCGCACCCGGGGGTGCGGGCCTTTTCGGCATGCCTACAGGAAGGAGTTGATCTCGATCGTCTCCGTGCGGCCGGGGCCGACGCCGATCGCGGAGATCGGGGCGCCCGACATCTCCTCGAGGGCCTTCACGTACGCCTGCGCGTTCTTCGGCAGGTCCGCGAAGGTCTTCGCCTTCGTGATGTCCTCCGACCAGCCCGGCAGCATCTCGTAGATCGGCTTCGCGTGGTGGAAGTCGGTCTGCGAGTACGGCAGCTCCTCGACGCGCTTGCCGTCGATCTCGTACGCGACGCAGACCGGGATCTGCTCCCAGCCCGTCAGCACGTCGAGCTTGGTGAGGAAGAAGTCCGTCAGGCCGTTGACCCGGGTCGCGTACCGCGCGATGACCGCGTCGAACCAGCCGCAGCGGCGGTCACGGCCGGTGGTGACACCGCGCTCGCCACCGATGCGGCGCAGCGCCTCGCCGTCCTCGTCGAACAGCTCCGTCGGGAACGGGCCGGCGCCGACACGGGTCGTGTACGCCTTCAGGATGCCGATGACGCGGGAGATCTTCGTCGGGCCCACGCCCGCACCCGTGCAGGCGCCGCCCGCGGTCGGGTTCGAGGAGGTGACGAAGGGGTACGTGCCGTGGTCGACGTCGAGCAGGGTGCCCTGGCCGCCCTCGAAGAGCACGACCTTGTCGTCGTCGAGCGCCTTGTTGAGGATCAGCGTGGTGTCCGCGACGAACGGCTTGATCTGCTCCGCGTACTGGAGCATCTCCTCGACGATCTGCTCCGCCTCGATCGCGCGGCGGTTGTACAGCTTGGCGAGGAGCTGGTTCTTGCCCTCCAGCGCCGCCTCGACCTTCTGGGTGAGGATCGACTCGTCGTACAGGTCCTGGACCCGGATGCCGACGCGGTTGATCTTGTCGGCGTAGGTCGGGCCGATGCCGCGACCCGTGGTGCCGATCTTGCGCTTGCCGAGGAACCGTTCCGTCACCTTGTCGAGGGTGACGTTGTACGGGGTGATCAGGTGGGCGTTGCCGCTGATCAGGAGCTTCGACGTGTCGACGCCTCGCTCGTTCAGCCCGCTCAGCTCGGAGAGCAGGACCGCCGGGTCGACGACGACACCGTTTCCGATCACCGGGGTGCACCCCGGGGAGAGGATTCCGGAAGGGAGGAGGTGCAGCGCGTACTTCTGGTCGCCGACGACGACCGTGTGGCCGGCATTGTTGCCGCCCTGGTAACGCACCACGTAGTCCACGGATCCACCGAGCAGGTCGGTGGCCTTTCCCTTGCCCTCGTCACCCCACTGAGCACCGAGCAGCACAAGTGCGGGCACAGGCGTACACCCCTTCCGGGTGGGGCATGTCCAAGGTCAGGGGGCGTACGCCG
This sequence comes from Streptomyces sp. NPDC015661, assembly GCF_043077765.1. Taxonomy (NCBI): domain Bacteria; kingdom Bacillati; phylum Actinomycetota; class Actinomycetes; order Kitasatosporales; family Streptomycetaceae; genus Streptomyces; species Streptomyces sp. NPDC015661. Next base: position 125,448 of record NZ_JBIBST010000015.1, read on the forward strand.
CCTCACCGGTGTGCCCCGGAATAGACGAAGCCCCTGGCGCAATAGCGCAAGGGGCTCTTGCACAAAGATGCTACCCGAGGAAGGACCGAGGTGTCGGATCACGACCAGCTGCTGGTCATCGTCGACCCGGTCGCCCGCCGAAGTGACGGCGAGTCCGTACGGATCGCGAAAGATGTTCTGTCCGCGGGCGCAGAGACGAAGATCTGCCTGCCGGACGGCCCCGAAGAATTCTCCCGGGCCCTGGCCAGGCGCGGCTCCCGGCGCCCCGTCGTGCTCGGCGACGACCGCGCGCTGCTCCGCACGGTCGCCCTGCTGCACCGCGAACGGGAGCTCGCCGAGGGGGCCCTCTCACTCGTCCCGATCGGCGCCCCCGACGCCCTGGAAGTGGCCCACGCGCTCGGCGTGCCGCGCTCCACACCGGCGGCGGCCCGGGTGGCCCTGCACGGGGCCGTACGCCGCCTCGACCTGCTCGTCGACGACAGCGACGGCGTCGTCCTCGGCGACCTGCTGGTCCCGGGCCTGCCCGTCCCCGTCGCCGCGGCGCCCTCCGTCTGGGGCACCTGCCGCTCCCTCGTCCGCACACTGGTCCGGCCCGCGCCCGCGTCCGTGGCCCGGCTGCGGGTCGAGGCGGACGGGGTGCTGCTCGCGGACGTCGACGCGCCCCTGGAGGGCCTGACCGTCCGGACCGTCGGCGGCACGGCCGAGGTGACCGTCCACCCGGCCTCGGCGCCCGCACGGCGCGCGACCGCCGGTACGGTCACGGTCTCGGGCCCGGACTTCCGCTACCGCGCGGACGGGCGGCTGACGGGGCCGGTGCGGCGTCGGACGTGGACGGTCCGGGCGGGGGCGTGGGGGCTGACACTTCCCGTGGAGGCCGCATAACGTCTCGGGTGGGGAGACACGGACCGATGGGGTGGGGGACGGACGATGACGCGTGCGACGACACGTGTGACGACGGGTGCGGGGACGGGAGCGAGAACGGGTGCGACGACGTCCGCGCTGGACGTCGAGGCGACGGCACGGGCGCTGGACGGGTACGGGGGGAACGCCGTCGTGCTGATCGGCACGGGGGTGCTGATGCTCGTGCTCGCCTTCGCCTCCGGGCAGCTGCTCGGGGAGACCTGGGCCGAGGACGTCGCTGCCACGTTCAGCGTGGTCGGAATCCTCTCGCTGGGCGCCGGCATCGGCTCGCGGGTCCTCGCGCGGCGGATGCGGCGGGCCCTCGGCGCGGGCACCTGGTCGGCGCACCCCGCCGTGGCCGTCGGCCGTTCCCTGCACGCGACCACCGTCGTCCTGCGCTCCACCGACCGCTCCGAGGCGTGGCCGCTGACCGTGATCGCGACCCGGCAGCGCTACGAGCTGGTGCGGCCGGGCCCGGACGGCGTGCTGTGGTGGTGCGGCGACCCGCGCAGGGGCGGAGTCCTCGCCCCGCCCGGCGGCGGCGAGCTGATCTGGGCGAAGCCGCTGCGCGGCGCGCGCGTGCGGCGCCGGATCGCCGCACTCGCGGAGGCCGAGGGTCTGATGCACCGGGCGTCGCCACGACAGCCGGAGGTGCGGGGGCTGGGGGCGGTACTGGATCAGCTCCAGGGGCCGGAATCCGCACAGGGACGGGAGGCCGTGCAGGGACCGGAGGGCGTACGGGGGCTGGATCCCGCGCAGGGACCGGAGGCAGTAAAGGGCCCGGAGGCCGTGCACGGATCGGATTCCGCGCAGGGGCCGGAGGGCGTGCAGGGGCCGGAGGGCGTACGGGGCCCGGAAGCCGTGCAGGGGCCGGAGGCCGTGCAGGGGCCGGAGGCCGTACAAGGACCGGAGGCCGTACGGGGCCCGAAAGCCGTGCAGGGGCCGGAGGCCGTACGGGGCCCGGAAGCCGTGCAGGGGCCGGAGGCCGTGCACGGAGTGGATTCCGTGCCGGACCCGGGTCCCGTGCAGGGCTCGGATTCCGTCGTTGACGGCGCCCCGGACGGTCCTCCCGTGCGGCTCCACAAGGCGCCTCCCGCGCCTCCCGGGCCGTCCGGGCCCTCGTACGCCGAGCTCTTCGAGCATGCCCGGCGGCAGGCCGGGTCCCGGGGCCGGGCGGCCCGCCCGGAGGCGGACGTGCGCGAGGTGGCCTGGTGGCGGGTGCGGGGCCTGCGGCGGATGGCCGGCGTGCACCGGGTGCTGGTCGCGCTCGGGTTCTGCGCGGCCCTGGGCGCGGTCGCGCTGACCGGGCCGCCGGACGAGGACGCCGTGAAGCTGTACGGCGTCGGCGCGCTCTGCCTGGCCGCGCTCGTGCACTCCGTCTACCGGCTGCTGACCGCCGGCAGGCCCGCGGTGCGGCTGATGGTCCGGGCCGCGACCGGCTCCGTCCATGTGCTGCGCCGTTACGTCCTGCTGTACGACCCGCAGGGCGGCGCACCCGTCCTGGTGCTCTTCCCGAAGTACGGCGGCTGGGACGCCGTACCCGAGGCGGTGCTCCCCCTGATTCCGCCCGGTCCGCCGAAGGAGCCGCGCCGCGGCCTGCCGAGCGCGCCCGCCGGCAGTGTCGCGCTGCACGGCTTCCGTGACTTCACCGAGCACGGCCTGCCGTTCGTGGTGCCGTGGATCGACGGGCGCCCCCTGTGGCCGGCGGGGCCGTACCGGGAGGCGGACGGGCCGGAGTTCGCCGCGCTGCTCGACCGGCTCGCCCCGCCGCTGGAGGCTCAGGCCCCCTGAGGGCCCCCGGCCGCCTGCGCGTCCTTGTGGGCGCGCCAGCGGTCCATGATTCCGGCCATCTCGCCGTGCAGGAAGGCGAAGAACTCGGCCGTCTCCGCGATGCGGCGCCCCGCCACGGTGTCGGTCCCGAGGGTGGCGGCGCCCTCGTCGAGGACCTTCTCCCAGCGGGTGAGGGTCTGGTCGCGGCGGGTGAAGGTCTCGTACCAGAGCTCGTTGTGGAGGACGTACCGCTCACGGCGGGTGCCGGGGTCGCGCTCGCGGCTGACCATGCTGACCTGGGAGAGGTAGCGGATCGCGCCGGAGACGGCGGCCGGACTGATCCGCAGCTGTTCGGCCAGCTCGGCCGAGGTCATGGAGGCCGTCTCGGAGGCGAGGAGCGCGGCGAAGACGCGGCTCGCCATGCGCTGCATGCCGGCGGCGGTCATCTCGGCGGCGAAGCGCTCCACGAAGCGGGAGACCGCCTCGTCCGCGGCCGCATCGGTCTTCGTCATCTCGCTCTCACCCATCCCGCGACTTTACATCGTTCCTTAACTTCACAAGTTTGTGAAATGAGCGTACGTTCTGAAGCATGACGAAGGCAATCAGCGTCGTCGGACTCCACAAGTCCTTCGGGCGCACCCACGCGCTCGACGGCCTCGACCTCACGGTCGAGTCCGGCGAGGTCCACGGATTCCTCGGCCCCAACGGCGCCGGGAAGTCCACCACCATCCGGGTCCTCCTGGGCCTGCTCCGCGCCGACTCCGGCGCCGCCCAGCTCCTCGGCCGCGACCCCTGGGCCGACGCCGTCGAGCTGCACCGCCGCATCGCGTACGTCCCCGGCGACGTGACCCTCTGGCGCAACCTCTCGGGCGGCGAGGTCATCGACCTGTACGGACGGCTGCGCGGCGGCGGCCTCGACAAGGCCCGGCGCGCCGAGCTCATCGAGCGCTTCGAGCTCGACCCCACGAAGAAGGGCCGCACCTACTCCAAGGGCAACCGGCAGAAGGTCGCCCTGGTCGCCGCCTTCGCCGCCGACGTCGACCTGCTCGTCCTCGACGAACCGACCAGCGGCCTCGACCCGCTGATGGAGGAGGTGTTCCAGGACTGCGTGGAGGACGCCCGCCGGCAGGGGCGGACGGTGCTGCTCTCCTCGCACATCCTCAGCGAGGTCGAGGCGCTCTGCGACCGGGTCAGCATCGTCCGCAAGGGCCGGACCGTGGAGTCGGGTTCGCTCGCGGAGCTGCGGCACCTGACCCGTACCAGCGTCACCGCCGAACTCGCCGGACCGCCCAACGGCCTCGCCCACCTCCCCGGCGTCCACGGCTTCGACCTGCGGGGCGACCGCGTGTCGTTCCAGGTCGACACCGACAAGCTCGACGCCGTCCTCCGCTCCCTGACCGCCTCGGGCGTACGGAGCCTGACCTCCACCCCGCCCACCCTGGAGGAGCTCTTCCTCCGGCACTACACGGACGAGGTGTCCTCATGAGCCTCGCCGGCACCGGACCGCTCACCCGGCTCGCGCTGCGCCGCGACCGGCTGATGCTCCCCGTCTGGGCGCTCGTCACCGGCGGCATGGTCGCGAGCGGCGCCGGCTCCCTGGAGGGCCTGTACGGCACGGCCGCCGAGCGCGCCGAGGTGGCCGCCTCGATGACCGCCAACAGTTCGATGCGCGCGATGTACGGGCCGGTCTTCGGCGATTCCCTCGGCGGGCTCGTCGCCTGGCGCTTCGGCACCTTCGGCGCGGTCCTCGCCGCCGTCGCGAGCCTGATCGTGGTCGTCCGGCACACCCGCGAGGAGGAGGAGACCGGCCGTCAGGAGATGCTGTCCGCCGGGGCGGTGGGGCGCAGGGCCCCGCTGACGGCGGCGCTCCTCGCCGCGCTCGTGATGAACACCGCCATCGCCCTCGTCGTCACCGCCGGGCTCGCCGGACAGGGCGCGGCCGGCGCGCTCGCGCTGGGCCTGGCGATCGGCGGCACCGGCATGGTCTTCGCGACGGCGGCCGCGCTCGCCGCCCAGTTCACGGAGAGCGCCCGGCTCGCGAAGGGCCTGTCGGCCGGCGTGCTGGGGCTCGCGTTCACCCTGCGGGCCGCGGGGGACGCCGGCAGCGCCGACGGCGGCTCCGTCCTCACCTGGATCTCGCCGATCGGCTGGGCCGAACACGTCCGCGCCTTCTCCGGTGAGCGCTGGTGGGTGCTGCTCCTGATCGTCGCGGCCGTCCTGGCCCAGACGGCGGCGGCGTACGCGCTGACCGCCCGCCGGGACGTCGGCGCGAGCTTCCTCGCGACCCGCCCGGGCCCGGCGGAGGGGCGGCTCGCGTCGGCGGGGGCGCTCGCGTGGCGGCTCCAGCGCGGCACGCTCCTCGGCTGGTCGCTCGGCTTCCTGCTCGGCGGGCTCGTCTTCGGCGGGATGGTCGAGGGCGCGGCCGACATCGTCGGCGACAACGAACGGGCCCGGGAGATCTTCGAGCGGATGGGCGGTCAGAGCGCGCTGACCGACGCGTTCCTCGCGACCATGGTCTCCCTCTTCGGGATGCTCGCGGCGCTGTACGCGGTCGGGTCCGTGCTGCGGCCGGGCTCCGAGGAGACCTCGGGCCGGGCCGAACCGCTCCTCGCCGGCGCCCTCGGCCGGCTCCGCTGGGCCGCCGGGCACCTGGTGATCGCCTTCGCCGGCTCCGCCCTGATCCTGGCCCTCGCCGGACTCGGCCTCGCGCTCTCGTACGGGCACGACCTCGGCCCGATCCTGGGCGCCGCGCTCGTCCAGCTCCCTGCCGTCTGGACGCTCGCCGGGCTCGCGGTCCTGCTCTGGGGCGCCGCCCCGAAGGCCGCGACCGCCGCGTGGGGCGTGGCGGGACTCTGCCTGGCCCTCGGCTGGATCGGCCCGGCGCTCGGCCTGCCGCAGGCCGTCCTGGACCTCTCCCCCTTCGGCCACCTGCCGAAGCTGCCGGGACCGGAGGTGACCTGGGCCCCGGTCCTGGCCCTCACGGCCCTGGCCGCGGCCCTGACGGCGGCGGGGCTCGCGGGGCTGCGGCGGCGGGACGTGGCGGCGGGCTGAGGTTCCCCCGCGCCCTCGCCTCAGGAACGGGCCGGGGACTCCGGCATGAGCGTGCGGGCCAGCACCTCCAGCGCCTGGGTGACCTCACCCAGGCGCTGCGGGTCGTCGGAGCCCAGTGCCGCCGCGAGCGCGCCCTCGATCCGGGTGGCCCGCACCTCCGCCACGCGCTCGGACGCCTCGGCGGCCGGGCGCACGAGCACGCGGCGCCGGTCGGCGGGGTCGGGCACGGCCCGCACCGAGCCGGCCTCCTTGAGCCGGGCCACGGCGGTGGACACCTGGCTCTGCGGCAGACCGGTCCGGGCGGCGATCTCGCCGACGGCGCTGTCGGGGTGGGCGGCGATGTCACCGGCGACGATCAGCACCAGCCGGGCGCTGCCCGCGTACCGGCCCTCGCCGCCGGGAGGCTCGGGCAGCGCGTCCTCGCCGATCTTCATCAGGAGGCGGCCCAGGAGGAACAGTTCGGCTCCATTCACTCCGTCAACATACATCGAACTCGATTCATCCCCTCGGATGTATCGAGACTGATGGATCGAGATTGATGAATCGGGATTGATGTATCGAGTTGGATGGAATAACGTTGATGAGGAGGACGGAGGGCGCGAGGCCCGCCGCACACGAGGGGGAGAACCATGTCCAGGACCACCGGCACGACCGAGGCCACGAGCACGACCGCGACCGCGACCGTCACCACCGGCACGCTGGACGTCCCCGGGGCGGTCCTGCACTACCAGGTGCGGGGCACCGGCCCGACGCTGCTGATCTCGCAGAGCGGGGAGGGCGACGCCGACCGCAGCACCGACCTCGTCGCCCGGCTCACCGACTCCTACCGCGTGATCACCTACGACCGCCGCGGGCTCTCCCGCAGCCGGCTCGACGCCCCGGAGCGGGGGGCCACGCTCACGGAGCACGCCGACGACGTCCAGCGCCTCCTCGCCGCTCTCGCCGACGGGCCCGCCCTCATGCTGGGCTGCAGCCTGGGTGCGGTCATCGGGCTGCACGCGGCCGTGCGCCACCCCGGACTCATCCGCACGCTGGTCGCCCACGAGCCCGTCGCCCCGCGTCTGCTGCCCGACGAGGAGCGCACCCACCACGAGCGGGAGCTCACCGCCCTCCAGGAGCTGTACGGCCAGGGAGGTCTCGGCACCGTGCTGCCGGAGATCGCCCGGACCCTGGGCATCGACCCCGCCAACACCGACGCCGAGCCGGACCTGACGCCCCAGCCGATGAACGCGCAACGGATCGCCAACTTCGACCACTTCATCCGCCACGACTTCAGCGCGATCGTCCACGACACGCTCGACACCACCGTGCTGGCGGGCACCGGCACCCGCATAGTCCCCGCCGCCGGCCGCACCACCCCGCGCACCGTCTTCGACTACCAGTGCGCGACCTCCCTGGCCGGGCTCGTCGGCGAGGAACTCGTCGAGTTCCCCGGCGGCCACAACGGCAACACCAGCCACCCGGAGGCCTACGCGGCCCGCCTCCGCCAGGTCCTGGCGGAGACATGCTGAGCCGAAGGGCCAGGTCAGACCTCCACGAGCAGCTCCTCGAAACCCCGGATGACGTAACCGGGCTTCCACACCGGCTCCGCGGCGAGCTTCAGGCCCGGCGCCTGTCGCAGCAACTCTCCGAAGACGGCGGTCAGTTCGAGGCGGGCGAGCGGGGCGCCGAGGCAGTAGTGGATGCCGGCACCGAAGGTGATGTGCGGGTTGTCGGCCCGTTCGAGGTCGAGGACGTCGGCGGTGGGGCCGAAGCGGGCGGGGTCGCGGTTGGCGGAGCCGAAGAGGAGGGCGACCTCGGAGCCGCGCGGGATGGTGACGCCGCCGAGTTCGATGTCGTCGAGGACCCAGCGCTCGAACATCTGGAGCGGGGTGTCGTAGCGCAGAAGTTCTTCCACAGCTGTGGACAACTTTTCGGGATCGGGACGTACGCCCTGCCGGAGGAGCGTCCACCAGCCGTTGACCGTGGTGTTCACGGTGGCCTCGTGGCCCGCGTTGAGGAGAAGGACGCAGGTGGAGATCATCTCCTGTTCCGTCAGCTCCTCCACCGCGATCAGGGAGGAGATCAGGTCCTCCCCCGGGCTCTTCCGCCGCCGCGCGATCAACTCCCGCAGGTAGTCGGAGAACTCGACGGAGGCCTCGACCGCAAGCCGGGCCGTCTCCTCCGAGGGGTTCAGCTCGAACATCCCGCAGATCGCCGCCGACCAGGGCCGCAGCCGCGCCCGCTCCTCGTCCTCCGCCGGGACGCCGAGCATCTCGGCGATCACCGCGACGGGAAGGGGCTCGGCGACCGTCGACAGCAGATCGCCGCCGCCGTTCGCCACCAGGTCCCCCACAAGACCGGCGGCCAGGCGCCGTACCGTCGGGGCCAGGTTCTCCACGGTCCTCGGCGTGAACGCCTTGGAGACCAGGCGCCGGATCCGGGTGTGGTCGGCCGCCTCCAGATCGAGCAGCCCGTGGTCGTTGAGCGTGTGGAACGGCTCGTACGCGGCGTTCGGCGCCGTCCGCCCGAACTCCTCGTGCGTGAAGCGATGGGTGTACGTCCGGCCGAGCCGCCGGTCCCGCAGCAGCGCGGACACGTCCTCGTAGTGCGGGATGAGCCACTGGCGGGTGGGACCGTGCCAGTGGGCACGGCCGGCGGCGCGGAGTTGGGCGTAGGCGGGATAGGGGTCGGCGACGAACTCGGCCGACCAGGGGTCGTACACAGCGTCAACAGCGTCCATGCCCGGACGCTACCCCCCGCGGCCGGCCGCGGCCCGGCCCACCAGCCCCGGACCGGCCCGACCACGGACGAGACTCAACCGCCACCCCGGACCGGCCCCGCCACGGACGGCGCTCAGCCGCCGACGCGGACCGGCCCCGCCACGGACAACGCTCAACCGCCACCCCGGACCGGCCCCGCCACGGACGAGACTCAACCGCCACCCCGGACCGGCCCCGCCACGGACAACGCTCAACCGCCACCCCGGACCGGCCCCGCCACGGACGGCGCTCAGCCGCCGACGCGGACCAGGCCGGCCTCGTACGCGAAGACCGCCGCCTGGGTGCGGTCGCGGAGGCTCAGTTTCACCAGGACGCGGCTGACGTGGGTCTTGATCGTCGACTCGGCGACGACGAGGTGGTCGGCGATCTCTGCGTTCGACAGGCCCTGGGCGATGAGGACCAGGACCTCCGTCTCCCGCTCGGTCAGCTCCCCGATCCGCGCCATCGCCGGCGGGCGCGGAGTGCTCCCCGGGGCCTTCGCGAACTCGGTGATCAGCCGCTTCGTGACCGTCGGCGCGAGCAGCGCCTCGCCGGAAGCGACGACCCGCACGCCCTCCGCCAGCTGCCGGGCCGAGGCGTCCTTGAGGAGAAAGCCCGAGGCCCCGGCGCGCAGGGCCTGGTACACGTACTCGTCGAGGTCGAAGGTCGTCAGGACCAGCACCTTCGCGTCCGCGTCGGCGGCGACGATCTCCCGGGTGGCCTCGATGCCGTTCAGCTCGGGCATCCGGATGTCCATGAGGACCACGTCGGGGTGGAGCGCGGCGACCTGTGCGATCGCCTCCCGGCCGTTCACCGCCTCGCCGACGACCTCGATGTCCGGCATCGCGCCGAGCAGCACCGAGAAGCCCTCGCGGACCATGATCTGGTCGTCCACGATCAGTACACGGATCACGCCTGCTGCTCCTCACGGCTCACGGGGACGAAGGCGGTCACCTCGTAGCCACCGTCCTCGGTCGCCTCCGCCGTCATCTCCCCGCCCAGCATCGTCACACGCTCCCGCATGCCGGTGATGCCGTGGCCGGCGCCCGGGGAGGGCTTTACGAGGCCGCGGGCGGGGGCGTTGGCGATGCGCAGGCCGAGGCCGCCGAGGACATAGCTGACCTCGACCTTCGCGGCCGCGCCCGGGGCGTGCCGCAGGACGTTCGACAGGGCTTCCTGGACGATGCGGTACGCGGAGAGCTCGACGCCCTGCGGCAGCTCGCGCACCGCGCCGGTCACGGTCTTCTCGACGTCGAGCCCGGCCTCGCGGACGTTGGCGACGAGCGCGTCGAGGTCGCCGAGGGTCGGCTGCGGGGCGTCGGGGGCCTCGTAGTCCTCGGCCCGGACGACCCCGAGGATGCGGCGCAGTTCGGTGAGCGCGGCGACGGCGTTCTCGCGGATGGTGAGGAAGGCCTGCTCCAGCTCGGGCGGCGGGTTCTCCACCCGGTACGGCGCGGCCTCCGCCTGGATGGCGACGACCGACATGTGGTGGGCGACGACGTCGTGCAGCTCCCGGGCGATGGTCGTCCGCTCCTCCAGGACCGTTCGCTTGGAGATCTCCTGGGCGGTGACGGTCTGCTGGGCGGTGACGTCGCGGGTCGCCTGGCGGCGGACCTGGATCACGGTGACGGCGAGCAGGGCGAGGGCGGCGACGAACAGCATCGGGACCGAGTCGGAGCCGTACCCCGCCCCGAGGAACATCTCGGCGAACAGCGCGTAGCCCGCCGTCCCGACCCACATCCACCCGGCCGTACGGGGCCCGGTGCGGGCGGCGACCACGGTGAGGACCACCAGATGGGCGGCGAAGCTGTTCTCCGTCCAGGGCCAGCCGCCCCAGTAGCCGCCGAGGAACGCCAGGAACGGCGTCGACGCGAGCGAGGCCCAGAAGGCGAAGACCGGCCTGATCAACGTGACCAGGACGATCGCGGGCGACACCCACGCGAACACGAACGCCGCCGGTCCGAAGGCGTCGTTGACGCGGTCGTACCCGATCAGGAACACGACGAAGGCGCAGAAGGCGACGATCGCATGCGGGAGGAGGCCGGCGTAGACGCGTATCCGCTCCGGAAGGAACCGCGCTCTGTTCACGTCCATGCGCGGCAGCGGCCGGTAGGCGAAGGCGTCGTGGAAGAGTTCCTGGCGCAGCCCACCGAGTGCCACCTGCACCAGGCGGAACTCGGGGCTGCGGCTCGTCTCGGTGGTCTGCGTCTCGGTCACGCGAACCACCGTACGGGCGGCGGGGGACCCGGTCGTCCCGCTGGATGCGGATCCTTCCGGGTCCCCCTTGAGGACTAGCGCTCCCCTACAGGACGTTGTTGAACTTCGAGCCCTCGCCCGCGTACAGCGACGTCGTCTGACGGCTGAAGGGGGCGGTGACGGAGCCCGTCGAGCGGTAGACGTACGTGCCGCCCGACCCGTACGCGATCAGGTCCGGGCGGCCGTCGTTGTCGAGGTCACCCGCGCCGACGAGCTGGGAGAACGCGCCCCAGCCGGCGCCGATCTTCACGCGGGGGGCGAAGCCGCCCGCGCCGTTGCCCTGGTACAGCCACAGGACACCGGAGGTGTCGCGGGCGACCATGTCCCCCGCGGCCGAACCGGCGATGTTGCCGACGGCGGTGAGCTGGTTGTAGACCTGCCAGCCGCCGCCGATCTTCACGCGCGGCGCGAACGGCTTCGTGTAGCTGCCCGTGCCCTTGTAGAACCAGAGGTAGCCGGCGCTGTCCGTGCCGACCAGGTCGGGACGGCCGTCGCCGTCGAGGTCCGAGCCTCCGGTGATCTTGTTGTAGATCTGCCAGCCCGTGCCGACCTGCACCCGGGTGGTGAACGTGCCGTCGCCCTTGCCCAGGTAGAGCCACTGCACACCGGAGCCGTCGACCGCGATCAGATCGCCGACGGCGCCACCGCCGACGTTGCCGACGGCCTCGATCTGCTTGTAGATCCCCCAGCCGGTGCCGGCCTTCGTCCGATTCGCCGGAGTCACCTGGCCGTTCACCGGCCGGTCCCGCAGGTCGTCGCGCCACAGCCCGCCGGAGGAGTCCCTCGCGAGGACGTCGGTGGAGCCGTTGTCGGTGTAGTCGTGCGGGTTGGCCGTGCGGGTGACGTTCATGAGCCAGCCCTGGTAGGCGGGCTCGCCGGTGCCGTCGAGGAGCGTCGCCTCGGCCTCCACGCCGTACTTGCCGTTCGGCGCGTCGACCCCGGCGATGACACCGTCCCAGTCGAAGGAGAACAGCGTGCCGGACGCGGGAGCGGTCAGGCGCTTGGTGAACTCCTTGCCGGTGGCGATGTGCGTGAGCGTGACGTCGAGGTAGGCGTCGGCCCGCGACAGGGTCCAGCCCAGGGTCACCTTGCCGCCGGACTTGTCGAGGTCCACCGTGTCGGGGACGTGGACCTGCTGGATCTCCAGCGGCTGCTCGACCACCGGGGGCGTGCCCGTCTCCGCCACCTTGGTGACCGTGGGGGTGCCGTCGGCCGCGGGCGCGACGCGGAACAGCCCGTCGCCGTCGGCGGCCCGGCTGCCGCGCAGGACCGCGCTGCCGTCGGTCGCGGCCGCCGAGTCCGAGGCCGAGACGCCGAGGTCGACGATCTCGCCGCCGGCCAGGGAGACGGCCTTGGCGGGATGCTCGGGGTTGCCGTAGACCAGCCACTCGCCCACGAGCGCGCTGTACCACTCGTCGATGTGCGAGCCGAGGACGGTCTTCTTCTCCGCGCCCGTCTTGCGGTCGACGGACGTGATGTAGTCGCCGACACCGGCCTGGTAGCCGAACCAGGTGACGTAGGCGTCCGAGAAGTTCAGGCCGCCGTAGCCGTACCCGGACTCGGGGGCGGCGTACGTCGCGGTGACCGTCCCGGCCGCCACGTCCACGAGGGCCCGGCCGCCGGTCCGCTTGTCCGCCGGCCCCGTCTCGTACCCGACGAAGACGGAGCCGTCCTTGGCCTGCGAGCCGAAGAAGTCGGTGGCGTCCGAGGGCAGACCCGAGATCTTGCGGCTGGTCGTCGTGGCGCCGTCCTTGGTGACGACGTGCAGTTCCGCCTGGCCGGCCTCGTTCGTCACCTGTGCGAGCACGCTCGTGGGGCTCAGCACGGACACGTAGTTGCCGTTCAGCGCGCCGAGGTCGATGACCACGGTGGGGGCGGCGGGGTCGGCCATGTTCCGCAGGGTGATCGAACGGAACTGGGCGGACCAGGAGTCGTCGCCGGTGACGACCACGTCACCGGCCCCCAGGGACCAGCCCTCGGGGTGCTGGAGCGGGATCGCGGCGCTGCCGTCGTACGGCGTCCACAGCAGCTCCCGGGTGGTGTCCGGGGCGAAGGAGTAGGTGAGGAAGCCGGAGGTGCCCGCACCTCCGAAGCTGCTGCCCTCCGGGTAGACGGGAAGGGTCGCGGCGTCCTCGGCCGCGGCCGTGACGGCCGCGAACGCCGTCGGCGCCGTGGCCAGGGTGCCCGCGCCCAGCGCCGTGACGGCGAGGACGGCCGTGACGGCCGAGGCGAGGCGGATGCCGGTGGTGCGGAACTGCAAGGTGAACCCCCACGAGGAAGATCGGACACGGGAGTGCCGTGCCCGATGAGACCCCCGACCGGTTCGAAGGGTTGTACGGGTGACCAGGGAATTCCGGGTCACCAGGCCAGCTGGGCGATCTCCTCCGCCACCACCGCGCACGCGTCCGCCGCCGGGTCGATCAGCGGGAAGTGGCCGATGCCCTCCAGGAGCGTCAGGCCGACCTCCTCGCCCGCCTTCGCCGCCGCCTCCGCGTACGCCTCGGCCACCGCGTACGGGACGACGATGTCCTCGCGGCCCTGGACGAGGGTCGTCGCGATGCCGGTCGGGAGGAGGACCGACGGGTCCGCGGCCGCCGCGCGCTCCTCGTACCGCGCCTCGCCGCCGAGGAGCTCCGTGACCGCGCCGCCGCACACCCCGAGCTCCACCGCCCGCCCGAAGTGGGCGATCGGGGCCAGGGCGACGACTCCGCGCAGCTCCGGCGGGGCCGGCAGGCGCCAGGGCGAATCCGCGGGCAGGACGTGCCGGGCGGCCGCCCACAGCGCGAGGTGGCCGCCCGCCGAGTGGCCGGTGAGGACGGTCCGCCGCGGGTCGGCCTGCGGGAGGTGCACGGCGGCCAGGTCCGGTACGGCGTCCAGGGCGGCGGCCACGTCGTCGAAGGTCTCGGGCCAGCGTCCGGCGACCGGGGCCGTACCGCCCTGATGGGGGAGGCCGGGCCCGCGCCGGTACTCGACGCTCGCGACGGCGAAGCCCCGGCGGGCCAGGAAGTCCACGAACGGGGTCAGATGCTGCCGGTCGTACGGTGCCCGCCAGGCGCCGCCGTGCAGGGCGACGACGAGCGGGGCCCGGGTCCGCCCGTCACGCGGGGCGTAGAAGTCGACCACCTGGTCCGGGTGGTCGCCGTACGCGGCGGTGGCGTCCGGGGCGACGGCCGGGTGCGAGAAGGCCGACGCCTCTTCGGCGGCATCGCGCGCGGCGGGGTCCGGCATGCTGTTCCAACCTCTCGGGTACGCGGCCGAATTGGCCTGACCTGCGGGGACGGTACCAGCACCGGAACCCCCGCAGATCAGGCGATCATCCGACGATGATCAGGCCGACCGGAGGACCTCGGCGAGGATCCGGGCCGCCCGCTCCGCGTCCGCGAAGCCCACGTACAGCGGTGTGAAGCCGAACCGCAGGATGTCCGGACGGCGCAGGTCCCCGACGACCCCGCGCTTGATCAGCTCGGCCATGACGGCCGGCGCGTCCGCGCAGCGCAGCGCCACCTGGCTGCCGCGCTCGGCGGCCGCCCCGGGGGTCACGGAGGTGACGCGGCCCTCGGGGACGTACGCCTCGACGCACTCCAGGAAGAAGTCCGTCAGCGCGAGCGACTTGGCCCGGACGTCCTCGACGGCGACCCCGTCCCAGACGTCGAGGGCCGCTTCGAGGGCCAGCATGGAGAGGATGTCGGGCGTGCCGACCCGGCCCCGGAGCGCGCCGTCCGCCGCCGCGTAGCCGGGGGTCATGCCGAACGGGTCGGCGTGCGAGTTCCAGCCGGGCAGGGGCGAGTCGAAGGCGGCCTGGTGGCGCTCGGCGACGTACAGGTAGGCGGGCGAACCGGGGCCGCCGTTCAGGTACTTGTAGGTGCAGCCGACGGCCAGGTCGACGCCGTGCGCGTCCAGACCGACGGGCAGGGCGCCCGCGCTGTGGCACAGGTCCCAGACGGCGAGCGCGCCCGCCGCGTGGAGCGCGGCGGTGATGCCGGGCAGGTCCTGGAGGCAGCCCGTGCGGTAGTCGACGTGGTTGACGAGCGCGAGGGCCGTGCGGTCGCTCGCCGCGGCCGCCATGTCGGCCGGGTCGCAGGGCACGATCGCGTGACCCGTCATCCGCGCCGCGGACTGCGCGATGTACCCGTCCGTGGGAAAGGTCGTCGCGTCGACGAGGATCTCGTCCCGGCCGTCACCGCTCATCCGGGCCGCGGCGACGACCGCCTTGAAGACGTTCACGCTCGTCGAGTCGCCGACCACGATCTGCCCCGGTGCGGCGCCGACGATCGGGGCGATCCGGTCGCCGATCCGCTCGGGCGCGGTCCACCAGCCGGACTCGTCCCAGGAGCGGATGCGCAGCTCGCCCCACTGGCGGGTGATGACGTCGGCCATGCGGGCCGGGACGTGCGCGGGCAGGGCGCCCAGCGAGTTGCCGTCGAGGTAGACGGTGCCCTCGTCGAGGGCGAACTTCGCCCGGTGCCCGGCGAGTGTGTCGGCGGCGTCGAGCGCCTTCGCGCGCTGTATGTACGACTCGGACGTCTCAGACATGGCTGCGGGCCGTCCAGAGCTCGGGGAACACGTTCTTCTGGGCCCGCTTCTCCAGCCAGGCCACGCCCGCGGAGCCACCGGTGCCGGTCTTCGCGCCCATCGCGCGCCGGGTCGCCACCAGGTGGTCGTTGCGCCAGCGCCAGACCAGTTCGGCGACGTCGCTCAGGGCCTCGCCGAGCCGGACGAGCTCGGTGTTCTGGTCGGCGTCCGCGTAGATCCCGGCCCAGACCGCCTCCACCTCGGGCGAGGGCTCGTACCGCTGCGCCAGGTCGCGGCCGAGGACCGAGGCCGGCACGGGCAGGCCGCGGCGCGCGAGGAGCCCGAGGACCTCGTCGTACAGGCTCGGCTCCTGGAGCGCCTTCTCCAGCTCGGCGTGGACGCGGGGCGCGCCCCGGTGCGGGACGAGCATCGACGCCGACTTCTCGCCGAGCAGGAACTCCATCCGCCGGTACATCGCCGACTGGAAGCCGGAGCCCTCGCCGAGCGCCGCCCGGTAGGCGTTGAACTGGCCGGGGGTGAGCTGGGCGAGCGGACGCCAGGAGTGGTTGAGCGCCTCCAGCTCGCGCACGGAGCGCTTGAGCGCGTCCATCGCGACCGGGACGCGGTCCTCGCGCAGGGCGCGGCTCGCGGTCTCCCACTCGTGGACGATCACCGTGAACCACAGCTCCATGACCTGGGTGGTGACCAGGAAGACCATCTCGCCGGGGTCGTCCGAGCGGAGGTGCTGGAGGTGGGTGAGGACGTCCGCCTGGACGTAGTCCTCGTACGGCGTCGTGCCCGCGAAGTCGAGGTTCGGGTCGTCGACGACCGAGCCGGCTCCGGAGGCATCGGGGAAGGTGGACATTGCTGTCTCCTCGATACGTGCTACCGGGTAGCGGTCCGCTCCACCGTGTGCGCTGTGCTGGGCGCCACGGGAGCTCCGGTCCCCTCGGGAGGCGCGCTTCTGCGCGCGCGTCCCAAGCGCATCATGACACGATCGGGCCCGTGATGTAGCTCCCGTCTTCGTCATACGGAAAAGCGTTCGACCGACAGCCGTCGAGGCCCTTGATCTGCTGCATCATCGCGGGCGCGAGCCTGCCCGGACCCGGGCAGCCCATGTGGGTGCGGATGCCGATCTCGTGCCCGACCTCGTGGTTGATGATCAGGTGCCGGTACTCCGTGGCCGGCCCCGTGAAGGTCGGCGAGCCGAGCATCCACCGCTTGAGGTTCACGACGACGCCATCGAAGGTCTCGCAGTTCAGCTCGCCGTGGGTGCGGAGCCCCTGCCGCAGACAGAGCGCGTCGGCGGTGTCCGGGGTGGCGATCCTGATGACGAAGTCGGCGTTCTCCGAGACCAGCTGGAAGCGGCCCCGGCCGTGCGCGGCCCAGCTCCGCGGATGCCCCAGGATCTGCTGGATCTCGGCGGCCACCTCACGTGCCGACAGGTCGATTCCGTCCTCGACCTGGACCCGGTAGCGGCGCAGCGTGCCGCTGTCCCCGACGGGCGTCCCGGAGGCCCGCGCGGTGGTGAAGGTCCCGGCACCGGACTGCGGGACGGTGGTCTTCTTCCTGGTGGGCGTGGGGGTGGGGGTCGGCTTCGGCGTCTTCTTGGGAGTCGGCTTCGGCGTCGGTTTCGCCGTCGTGGGCCGTGGGCTCGGCGTGACCGTCGTCGGTTCCACCGCCCCGGGGGCCGCCGCCGTCTTCTCCCCGGCCTTGCCCTGGTAGTGCGCGAGGGCGGCCCCGGCACCGAGCGAGACCGTCATCAGGACCAGGGCCGGCAGGACGAGCCCGGACCGGGACCTGCGCTGTTTCCTCTTCCCCCGCCTTCCGGCGGGTAAGGCACGTTTCCCCACGACAGAGTTCCCCCCTCAAGTCCTGCGGTTCCGGGGATCGTACCCGCTCGACTCGAACGCCCTTTCTCCCGTCGGGGAGAAAGGGCGTTCGTCTGAGGTGTGCGCGGAAGCCGGAAACGTCAGCCGAGGGTCTCGGCCGCGGTCTCCGAGGAGTCCCGCAGGAAGGTCGTGCAGCGCTCGTACTCGTCCTTCTCGCCGATCTCGCCGGCCGCCCGGGCGAGGGCGTGCAGCGCGCGCAGGAAGCCGCGGTTCGGCTCGTGCTCCCACGGCACCGGGCCGTGGCCCTTCCAGCCGTTGCGGCGCAGCGCGTCCAGGCCGCGGTGGTAGCCGGTACGGGCGTAGGCGTACGACTCGACGACCGCGCCGCGCTCGTAGGCGTCGTCGGCGAGCCGGGCCCAGGCGAGCGAGGAGGTCGGGTACTTCGCGGCGACGTCCGCCGGCGCCGCACCGCTCGCGAGCAGCTCGCGCGGCCCCGGCTCGTCGGGCAGGTGGGTGGGGGCCGGTCCCCCCAGCAGGTTCTCGTGGATGGCCATGGGCCCCAGTCTGCCTCAGGAGCCTCCGCCGGTGGCCGCGTCCCGCTGCCCCGGGTCGAGTGGCGGGGCCTGCACCCCGCAGTGGACCTTGCACTCCGGGTGGCAGCCCGGCGCCGCGGCCGGGGTCTTCATGGTCGTCCAGGCGAGGGCCGCACCCACCACCAGGATCCCCGCGCACATCGGCATCGCCCGCCGGAACGTCTCCCCGAACTCGTCCGCCGAGAGGTACGCCTCCGGTCCCATCCCGGCGAGCAGCGGCAGCGCGGCCACCGCGATCAGTCCGGCGGCGCGGGCGGCCGCGTTGTTGATGCCGCTCGCGAGGCCCGCCCGGGACACGTCCACCGAGGCGAGGACGGTCGCGGTCAGCGGGGCGACCAGGGCCGTCATGCCGAGACCGAGGACGAGCATCGCCGGCAGCACATCCGTCAGGTACGAGGCGTCCTCCCCGACCCGCAGCATCAGCAGCATCCCCGCCGCGCACAGCAGCGGCCCCACCGTGAGCGGGATCCGGGGCCCGATCTTCTCCCCCAGCTCCCCGGACTTCGCGGAGAGCAGCAGCATGAGCACGGTCGTCGGCAGCAGGGCCACGCCGGCACCCAGGGCCGAGTAGCCGACGACCACCTGGAGCTGGAGGGCCGCCAGGAAGAAGAAACCGCCGAACGCCGCGTACACGCAGAGGGTCACCAGGTTGACCGCGGTGAACAGGCGCGAGCGGAAGATCGACGGCGGCACCATCGCCCGCTCCCCGCGCCGCCGCTCCACCAGCACGAACCCGGCCCCGACCAATGCCCCGGCCACCCCTGCCCACCAGGCCGCGCCGATCAGCGCGTACGTGACGAGCGCGAGCCCCGCCGCGCCCAGGACCGCACCGAGCACGTCGAAGCGGCCGTGCGCGGTCTCGTCCCGCGACTCCGGCACGTGCCGCAGGGCGACCGGTACGCAGATCGCGGCGAGCGGCACGTTCAGCAGGAACACCCACCGCCAGCCGGGACCGTCCACCAGCCAGCCGCCCACGAACGGCCCGATCGCCGCGCCGACACCACCGAAGCCCGACCAGAGCCCGACGGCCCGCGCCCGGTCGTCCGGGTGGAAGCTCGCCTGGATCAGCGCGAGGGAGCCGGGGGTGAGCAGCGCCCCGCCGACGCCCTGGAGGGCGCGGGCCGCGATCAGCACCCCGGCGTTCGGGGCGAGCCCGCACAGCAGGGAGGCGAGGGCGAACCAGACCACGCCGAGGACGAAGACCTTCCGCCGCCCGTACCGGTCGCCGAGCGAGCCGCCGAGCAGGATCAGCCCGGCCAGGGTCAGCATGTAGGCGTTGACCGTCCACTGGAGGACGGCGAGGTCGGCGCCCAGGTCCTCGCCGATGTGCGGCAGGGCGACATTGACGACGGTCGAGTCGAGCAGCGCCATCCCGGATCCGAGGACCGTGGTGAACACGATCCACCGGCCGGAAGCCGAGGCCATCCGCACGTCCCGCACGCCCGTACCCGCGCCCGTACCCGCACCCATGCCTGCATGGTCCCGCGAAGCGGGGGCCCGCGCGCGCCGGGATCAGGCCGTACGCAGCCGGTTCGCCGCCCTGACCAGCGCGTCCACGCCCCGCTCGGCCTTGCTGCGGGGGCAGCCGACGTTCAGCCGGACGAAGCCGGGGGTGCCGTAGACCCCGCCCGGCATGATCGCGACCTTCTCCACCGCCACCAGCTCCTCCTGGAGCCGGGTCTCCTCGATCCCGAGCGGGCGCAGGTCGATCCAGGCCAGATAGCCGGCCTGCGGGGGCGCCCAGTCGACCTCCGGAAGGCCGTCCGCGAGGCGCTTCCTGAGCATGTCCATCGTCCCGGCCACGTATCCGCGCAGCTCGTCGAGCCAGGGAGCGCCCTGCCGGTACGCGGCGATGTGGGCGGTCAGGGAGAGCACCGCGGGCGAGGCGAGGCCCTCGCCGGTCTCCATGCGCCGGACGAAGGCCACGCGCTCGTCGGGGTCGCCGACCATGCCGTACGAACCGGAGAGCGCCGGGAAGTTGAAGGCCTTCGTGCCGGAGGTGACCAGGGCCCAGCGGCGGCCCCGGCCCGGCTCGGCGATCCGCGTCCAGGGAACGTGCCGGTGGCCTTCGGTCGTCAGGTCGGCGTGGATCTCGTCGCTGACGACGGCCGCGCCGTGCCGCTCGGCCAGCTCGGCGAAGCCCCTGAGCTCCTCCTCCGTCCACACCCGGCCGGTGGGGTTGTGCGGGGAGCAGAGCAGCAGCATCCGGCTGTCGGGCCGGGCGAGCTCGCGCTCCAGGGCCTCCGGATCGCCGAGGGGGACGCCCCGCAGCTCGCGCCCGAGCCCGGTGACGGCCTTGCGGAAGCCGTCGTACGTGGGGGTGTGGACGACCACGCCGTCGCCGGGGGCAGTCCACATCTGGAGGAGCTGCGAGAGCTGGGAGAGCACCGAGGGCGCGTACACCAGCGTCTCCGGGTCGATCTCGGCGTCGTACCGGCTCGCGTACCAGTGGCGGATCGCCTCCCGGAACTCCCCGAGCCGCCAGTCCGTGTAGCCGAAGACGCCGTGGTCGACGCGCTCGCGCAGGGCCCCGAGGACCTCCGGCGGGGAGGCGAAGTCCATGTCGGAGATGGTGAAGGGCAGCAGATCGGAGACGCCGAAGCGGTCCGCGATGCCGTCCCACTGGACCGACCAGGTCCCGCGCCGGTCTATCTCCCGGTCGAAGTCGTACGCCACGGTCACCCTCCAGACATGACGAGGGCCCGGCACCCGAGGAGGTGACCGGGCCCGTCGCTCACAGGCTTACTTCAGCTTCGTGCCGGTCGAGCGCAGCGCGGCGCACGCCTCGGTCACGCGGACGGCCATGCCGGCCTCGGCCAGCTTGCCCCAGGTGCGCGGGTCGTAGGTGGACTTCTTGCCGACCTCGCCGTCGACCTTCAGGACACCGTCGTAGTTGCGGAACATGTGGTCCACGACCGGGCGGGTGAAGGCGTACTGGGTGTCGGTGTCGAGGTTCATCTTCACGACGCCGTTCTCGAGCGCGGTGGCGATCTCCTCGGCCGTCGAGCCCGAACCGCCGTGGAAGACGAAGTCGAACGGGTCGGCCTTGCCGAACTTGGCGGCGACGCCGGCCTGGAGGTCCTTGAGGAGCTCGGGGCGGAGCACGACGTTGCCCGGCTTGTAGACGCCGTGCACGTTGCCGAAGGACGCGGCGAGCAGGTAGCGGCCCTTCTCGCCCAGGCCGAGGGCCTCGGCGGTGCGGATGGCGTCGTCGACGGTGGTGTACAGCTCGTCGTTGATCTCGTGGCTGACGCCGTCCTCCTCGCCACCGGTCGGGGTGATCTCGACCTCGAGGATGATCTTGGCGGCGGCGGCCTTCGCGAGCAGCTCCTGGCCGATGGCCAGGTTGTCGGCGAGGGTCTCGGCGGAGCCGTCCCACATGTGCGACTGGAACAGCGGGTTCCGACCGGCCTTGACGCGCTCGGCGGAGATGTCGAGCAGCGGACGGACGTAGCCGTCCAGCTTGTCCTTCGGGCAGTGGTCGGTGTGCAGCGCGACCGTGATGTCGTACTTCGCCGCGACGATGTGCGCGAACTCGGCCAGGGCAACGGCGCCCGTGACCATGTCCTTGTTGTACTGACCGCCCAGGAACTCGGCACCGCCGGTCGAGATCTGGATGATGCCGTCGCTCTCGGCCTCCGCGAAGCCGCGCAGCGCAGCGTGCAGGGTCTGGGACGAGGTCACGTTGATGGCCGGGTAGGCGAACTTGCCTGCCTTCGCCCGGTCGAGCATCTCGTTGTAGACCTCGGGGGTTGCGATGGGCATTCGTCCGCTCCTTGTGATGTGCGGGGTGTGTGCGTTGCTGTCCCTGACCTAGGGGCGACGTCATCGTCGCGGCCCATCTTTCCAGACTCTTGTGCGGGCTCCCACGGGCGCGGCATGCCGAAGGGCGGGGTGTTTCACGTGAAACACCCCGCCCTCAGGTAAAAACGCAGGTCAGGACCGCCCTGGCGGGGGTCCGGGACCTAAGTCACGACTTCGCGGCGGTTACGCCGGGCCTTACGCCAGGCCGAGCTCGTCCAGCGCGTACGCGTAGAGGTAGGGAACGCCCGCCGTGCCGCTGATCTTCTCGCCGGCTCCGGTGGCCCGGTCCACGATCGTGGCGACGGCCACGACCTCGGCGCCGGCCGCGCGCGCCGCCTCGACGGCGGTCAGCGGCGAGCCGCCGGTGGTGGAGGTGTCCTCGACGATCAGGACGCGACGGCCCTTGATGTCCGGACCCTCGACCTGGCGCTGCATCCCGTGGGCCTTGGCGGCCTTGCGGACGACGAAGGCGTCGAGCCGCTCGCCCCGCCCGGCGGCGGCGTGCAGCATCGACGTCGCGACCGGGTCGGCGCCCAGCGTCAGGCCGCCGACCGCGTCGAAGTCGAGGTCCTTGGTCAGTTCGAGCATGACCTGGCCGACCAGCGGCGAAGCCGCGCCGTCCAGCGTGATCCGGCGCAGGTCCACGTAGTAGTCGGCTTCCAGACCCGAGGAGAGGGTCACCTTGCCGTGCACCACGGCCTTGTCCTTGATCTGCTGGAGCAGCTCAGCGCGTACGTCAGTCATGCCCACGAGCTTAAAGCCGCCGCCAGCTCCAGGTGCTCTCGACCTCCAGGGGGTCGATCGGGGTGACCAGGCGCGGATGGGTGTTGAGGCCGTTCGGCGGACCGGACTGCGGCTCGACGCAGACCGCCTCGGCGGGCTCGTCGTAGATCACGACCCACTCGGCGCGGCTCGCGACCTCGATCTCCAGCTCCTCCGGCCAGGTGAGGGTGACGGCGACGCCGCCGGGCATGCCGAAGCAGTCGTCCCAGGGGCCCGGGAGGGGGTCGATGCGGTGGCCGGTGGGGAGGTGGTTCTCGCCGCGCTCCTCCTGCCAGGAGGGCGTGAAGTCGATCCGTACGTCCTGACCGCCCTGCCCGAGGTTGCGCAGGAACCACGGGTGCCAGCCGGCCTGCGCCGGGAAGGAGTCGTCGTAGGTCTCGACGCCGAAGCGGAGGGTGAGGGAGTCCTCGGAGAGCTCGAAGACCTGGGTGACCCGGCCCTTGTACGGCCAGGGGTCGCCGAGCTCGCAGGTGAAGACGGCCTCGGTCGCGGAGGTCCGGGCGGTCTTCCACGGGATGTCCCGCACGGTGCCGTGGATGGCGTGCGGGGCGGCGTTGACCGGGAGCTGGTGCGTGGTGGCGCCGTTGCGGAAGCGGCCGTTCTCGGTCCGCCCGCACCAGGGCACCATCGGGAAGCTTCCGTACCGCTCGCCCTGGCGCAGCACCTCGGTGCCGGCGATGCGCAGGCTCTCGATCCGGCAGCCGTGGTCGGGGTTGATGGTCAACTCGGCGTCGCCCGCCGTCAGTCGCGTCTGCATGCTCACGCCCTGACCCTAGGGCCTGTCGTCACGTTCCCGCCTGCCCCACGACGCCCCCCAGTCCCGATGAGATCGTTTCAGCGGCGGCGGCGCAGGGCCCGGCCGACGACGACGGCCGAGGCGAGGGCGAGGGCCGCGGCGGGGGCGATCCAGCGCAGGGTGGCGCCGGCGCTCGTCGCCTCGGGGGCGGGGACGGGGGCGTAACGGCCGCGCGGCGGGGCGTGGTCGACCTCCTCGGCGCTCCGCCCGATCATGGTCCGGCGGGCGTGGGCGGCCTCGGCGGCGGGCTGCGGGGCGGGGAACTCGATCGGGGTGTCGGTGAAGTCCTCGTCGAGGAGCGGGTCGAGGGAGGAGGCCGGCAGGGGCGCGTCGAAGACGGCGCTCCGGGCGGACGGCTCCTCCACCCCGTCGTCGACCCCGTCGTCGTCGGTGGCCTCTTCGGGGGCTGCGGGCTCCTCCGCGAGCACGGCCAGCGCCTCCACGAACTTGTCGAGGAGCCTGACGCCCGCCGAGGCGCGCGCCTCGTCGGTCGCGTCGGCGAGCCGGCCGACGGCCGTGAGGGCGCCGGTGAAGTTCAGGCTGGTCCCCTCGGCCACCGGGGTGAGGACGACGGTGAGGGAGAGCTCGGCCGAGCCCTTGCCGCGGGCCTCGGTGCCCTCGCCCTCGTAGGTGATGGCACCGTCCCGCTCGACGACCCGCAGGGTGCCCCGGTACGTGATGGTGTTGCCGCCGACCCGGACCTTCAGCCTGCCCGTGAGGGGCCCGGCCTCCGCGTCGGCGTCCCGCTGGAGACCGGGCACGCAGCGCACGACGCGGGCCGGGTCCGTGAGCGTCGCGCGCAGGGCCTCGGCCGGGACGGGAACGAACACCTCATGCTCCATGGAAGCCGAGCCTACTCAGGGCGGGGCGCGGCGTCGCCTGTTTGCGCCCGGCAGGCGGGTCAGGCTCCGTACCGGGGGTGCACCAGGGTCGAGGGCGGCGGTGCGGCGCCCCGGGTCCGTTCGGCGCGGCGCGCCGCGCTCTCCAGGGTCCCGGCGCCGAGCGAGCGCAGCCGGGGAGCGTCGGGGGCGAGGCGGAGGGCGGGCGGCCGCTCGCCGCGTACGGCCAGGAGGAAGCCCCAGTCCCCCGGCCCCCGCTCCGTGCCGCTGGTGCGGTCGGCGCGGTCGGGTCCGGCGGCGAAGCCGGGGGTGCGGCCGCTCGCCGCGTACGGCCGGGTCGCGAAGCCGGCGGCGCGCAGGGTGGCGTCGACGGTCCAGTAGGTGCGGGGCCGGTCGGTGACCGATCCGGCGTGCACGGCGAACCGTCCGGACTCGGTGAGCACCCGGGCCACCAGGCCGTAGAACTCCTCCGAGTAGAGCTTGGTGCTGGGGGTGATCCCCGGGTCGGGCAGATCGGAGATCACCACGTCGTACCGTTCCTGCAGACGATCGGCGGCGCCCCTCAGCCAGCGGAACGCGTCCGCGTAGGCCACCCGGACGCGGGGGTCGCGGAAGGCCTGGGCGTTGAGCGTGGCGAGCGCCGGGTCCGTACGGGCGAGGCGGACGACCCCGGGGTCGAGTTCGACGACGGTGACGGAGCGGACCCCGGCGTAGCGCAGGACCTCGCGGGCGGCCATGCCGTCGCCGCCGCCGACGATCAGCACGCGCGCGTGGGCGCCGTTCATCGCGGGGTGGACGAGTGCCTCGTGGTAGCGGTACTCGTCGCGGCCGGCCACCCGGAGGCGTCCGTCGAGGAACAGGTCGGGCGGGTCCTCACGGTCCCCGGTGACCACGACCTCCTGGAGCTCGGTGTGGACGGCGACCCGCACCCGGTCCCCGTAGACGGCCCGGCGGGCGGCCTGTTCGAAGTCGTCGACGAGGACGGTCGCGGTGGCGAGGACGGTCAGGACGCACAGGTTGACGGCCACGAGCAGGGCCCGGGACCGGTTGGTGAGGTCGCGGCGGAAGACCCAGAGCACGAGGCCGCCGCCCGCGACGGCGTTGACCGCGCCGGTGACGAGCGCGCCGGTGAGCTGGCCGAGCCAGGGCAGCAGCAGGAAGGGGAAGGCGAGGCCGCCGACGAGCGCGCCGACGTAGTCGGCGGCGAAGAGGTCGGCGACCGTCCCCGCGGCGTCGTCCCGCTCCCCGAGCGGGGCCTGCCGCCCGGCCCGCCCGGATCCGGCGGAGCGCGCGGCCCGATCGGCCCCCGCGGCCTGTCCCCGCTGTATCAGCGACATCAGGAGCGGGATCTCGGCGCCGATGAGCACGCCGATCGCGAGCGAGAACGCCACGAGCACGTACCGCGATTCGCCGAGCCAGGCGAAGGACGCGTACAGCACCATCGCCGAGCAGCCGCCGATCAGCGCGAGTCCGGCCTCGACCAGGCCGAAGCCGACGGCGGCGCGGCAGCGCAGCCGCTTGGCGAGGAGCGAGCCCACCCCCATCGCGAAGACCATCACGGAGAGCACGACGGAGGCCTGCGTGACCGAGTCGCCGATCAAGTACGAGGCGAGGGCGACCAGTTCCAGCTCGTAGACCAGGCCGCAGGCGGCGCAGACGAAGACGACCGCGAGGACCGGGAACCGTACCGCCTCGCGCGGCGGCGGCACGGACCGCCGCGGGGGCGGCCGGCGCACCCGCTTGGGCGGCATGGTCACGGTCGGCTCGATCATGTCCGTAACGCTACGTCACGACTGTCACACCCCTTGTCACCCACACGAGTGCACATGGCGCTCCGAGAGGGCGCATCAGAGCGTTGCGGGCATACGTGCGCCAATGCGGGTCCTGGTCACCACCAACTGCCCTTCCTGCGGGTAGGCGTGCCAGGTGCGCCACCGCACCTGGCCCTCGTGACGCTGCGCCAGCATCGCGGTGAAGGCGTGCGGGGAGCCGGGGAAGGTCCCCGCGAGCCCGTTGGGGTGGTCGGCGACGAGCGCGAGGAGCTCCTGCGCACGGCCCGCGAAGGAGCCCTGCGAGAGCGTCTCGACGCGCGCCGCGAATTCGTACTCCCATTCGCCGACGCGCTTGGAGACGCCGAGCGGGAGCGGGGTGCTGCTGCCGGGCATGCAGGCCACGGTCTCCGAGCAGTGGCGCCCCTCCTCCTCCAGGAGGACCTGGTGGGAGGCGCCGAGCAGCCTCAACTGGAGCTTGGCTCCGGAGAGTTCGAGATCGAGCACGGCGAGCGCGGGCAGCGGCTCGCGCCCGAGGGCCCAGGCCAGATCGGCCGCGCGCGTATCGGTGTAGGAGGTCTTCAAGGTGGTGAGCATGGGTCGGCTCCGCAAACACGGTTTGACGGGTGGGCCGGGGGCGCCCCGGAGAAGGGTTCTACGGGAGTGGGGAATCGCCGGCTCGGGTCCACACACGGTCCGAGGGCTGTCTCTGTCAGGAGCGAGAGAACCACGGACGCCGGGCGACTCGCAGCGTTTTTACCCAACTTGCTGTGTTTTCCAACCCCTTCGGGGCCCCAACAGTTCACTTGTTCAGTCAGCTGCCGCCACCGCAGCCACCCCCGCCGCAGCCGGACCCGCAGGAGCCGCCCGATCCGCAGGAGCTGCTGCCGCCGCAGCCGCCACCGCCGCCGCCGTCGGCCCAGCTGCCGCCCTTGCGCCCGCCGCGCCGCTTGCCCCCGCCCTTCCGCCGGCCGGAGAACAGCCCGATCACCACCAGCGCGAAGACGATGAAGATCACGAATTCCATGAGTACTACCCCCGTTTCTCTGTGCGAGGGGGATGCCCGGTCCGACACCCCGTCAAATCCGACTTGAGCGAGTCCAGAGCTTCAGCTGCACGAGGAGCTGGAGCAGGAGGAACTGGAGCACGAGGAGCTCGAACACGACGAGCTCGAACACGAGGAGCTGGAGCAGGAGAACGAAGGGGACGAGGAGCAGGAAGTGGAGGACGAGGAGGAGGCGGCGGACGAGGAGGACGATCCCGCCCACCAGCTGTCGCCCCCACCGCTCCCGCGCTTCGCCCCGCCCGTCCCCCTCATCCCGCTCGCGACGAGCCACACCGCGAACGCGAGTACGGCCGCGATCCCGAGGATGAAGAATGCGATGTCCATGCCAGGGCGATCCCCGCTCCGCCCACCCGTCAAAGCGCACTTGAGCAAGTCCAGAGCTTGGCCCCAGGATGGCGGTCATGACACGACCGCTGCTCAATCGCCGCCTCGCCGAGTTCGGGACGACGATCTTCGCCGAGATGTCCGCGCTCGCTGCCAGGACCGGGTCGATCAACCTCGGTCAGGGCTTCCCCGACACCGACGGCCCGGAGGAGATCCGGGAGGCGGCGGTCCGGGCGCTGCGGGACGGCCTCGGCAACCAGTACCCGCCCGGCCCCGGCATCCCCGAGCTGCGGACGGCGATCGCCGACCACCAGCGGGAGCGGTACGGCCTCGGGTACGACCCCGACACCGAGGTCCTCGTCACGGCGGGCGCCACCGAGGCGATCGCGGCGGCGCTGCTCGCCCTGGTCGAGCCGGGCGACGAGGTCATCGCCCTGGAGCCGTACTACGACTCGTACGCGGCCTGCATCGCCATGGCCGGCGGCACCCGCGTCCCCGTCACCCTCCGCCCCCACGAGGGCACCCGCGGCGGAGCCGCTGATCGACGCTACGTCCTCGACCTCGACGAGCTGCGGGCCGCCGTCACCGACCGGACCCGGCTGATCCTGCTCAACACCCCGCACAACCCCACCGGCACGGTCCTCACCCGCGCCGAACTGACCGCCGTCGCCGAGCTCGCGATCGAGCGGGACCTGCTGGTCGTCACGGACGAGGTGTACGAGCACCTGGTCTTCGACGACGCCGCGCACCTCCCGATCGCGAGCCTCCCCGGCATGCGGGAGCGCACGGTCACCATCGGCTCGGCCGGCAAGACGTTCTCGTTCACCGGCTGGAAGGTCGGCTGGATCACCGCGAGCCCCGGGCTGACCTCCGCCGTCCGCTCGGCCAAGCAGTTCCTCACGTACGTCTCCTCGGGCCCCTTCCAGTACGCGGTGGCCGAGGCCCTGCGTCTCCCGGCCGCCTACTTCGACAGCCTCCGCGCCGAGCTGAGCGCCAAGCGGGACCTGCTGAGCGAGGGCCTCGCGCAGGCGGGCTTCGAGGTCTACCGCCCGGCCGGCACCTACTTCGTCACCACCGACATCCGCCCCCTCGGCGCCACCGACGGCTTCGCCTTCTGCCGCTCCCTCCCGGAGCGCGCCGGCGTCGTCGCCATTCCCAACGCCGTCTTCTACGACCACCGCGAGGCCGGCGCCCCCTTCGTCCGCTTCGCCTTCTGCAAGCGGACCGAGGTCCTGGAGGAGGCCGTCTCGCGCCTCAAGGCCCTCAGCGCCTGAGCCGCCCCCGCCCCGCCCCGGCCGTTCGGCCGGGTGGGGGTGTGGCGTGCGCGCCCCCCGGGCGCCGGGACGATCGTCGGGTAGACCGATTTACCGACAACGATCGGTCCGCCCTTACACGGAGCCGGTGATGACCGCGTTCGCCGCCTGGGCGCTGTACGCGCTGCTCACCCGCCGGTGGCTCGCGGCGGCCTCCCTCGCCTGCCTCGCCGGGCTCACCCGGCCGAACGGGGTCGCGGTCGCCGCCGCCGTCCTGGCCGCCGTCGGCTGCGCGCTGTGGCGGACCCGGGGCCGGTCCGGGCCGCGGGTGTGGGCGGCGGGCCTGCTCGCACCGGCGGGCTGGCTCTCGTACGTGCTCTGGGTCGGGGTCCGCAGCGGCGATCCGCTCGGCGGCTACTTCGCCGTGCAGAAGGGCTGGACGTCCCGCTTCGACTTCGGGAAGGGCGCCCTCGTCTTCGTACGGGACATGCTGGGCGGCCCCACGCAGTTCGGCTTCGCGATGGCGCTGCTCATCACCGGCGCCGGGGTACTGCTCTTCGCGCTCCTCGTGTGCGGGGAGCGGCTGCCGCTGCCCGTCCTCGCCTACACGGCGGTGCTCGTGGTCATCGCCGTCGGCGGCTCGGGCTTCTTCGAGTCGAAACCGCGCTTCCTGCTGCCGGCCTTCCCGCTGCTGCTGCCGCTCGCGGCGGCACTGACGAAAGCCCGGCCGAGGGCCGCGATCCTGGTGGTCACGGCCCTGGCCGGGCTCTCTTGCTGCTACGGGGCGTACGCCCTGACGCTCGCGCGCATGGCGATCTGAGGCGCCAGGAGCACGGAGGGGGCTTACGCCTCCTCGTCGTCGCCGGCGGCCTTCTCCTCGGGGGACTCCAGGCCGAACTGCTCGACGATCCACTTGTCGAACTCGATGGAGGCGCGGACCCAGCTCACCGTGGAGGACACGAAGTGCTCCAGGGCGACGCCGGTGCCGATCAGCATCTGCGCCTCGCCGATGAGGCGGAGGGTGGCGGAGCCGTCCTCCTCCTCGTGCAGGTGCGTGTACACCTTGGGCCACAGGGTGCGGCGGTTCCAGTCGTCGATCGCGTCGAGGATCTTCGTGCGATCGTCGGAGTCGTGCGGGCGGTCGTAGAACGTCCGCACCGAGAAGACCTGCTGCTCGCCCTCGCCACGGAACATGAAGTACGTGCGGAACTCCTCCCACGGCGCCGCGAGGTCACCCTCGTCGTCGACGACGTACTTGAGTTCCATCTGCTCGAGGAGCTGCTTGACGAGGTCCTGGTCGGGGACGACGGGGCCCGCCGGTCCTGCGGCCTGAGGCTGGGGCTGGCCCCCGAAATTCGGAATCGAGGACGGGTCGATGCTCACCGTTATTTCCCTTCGTACGGATGCTCGCCATCCTCCCCCATGCCGGGCGGTACGTGGCAAGCCCCGCTGGTCCGTAAGCGGCAAGATCCGCTGCCAGCTGACATGATCTCGTGCCCATGGGGGACGCGAAGAAGAAATCCCGGTGGTGGATCTGGCTCCTGGTGGGGCTCCTGGCGCTCTGCGGTCTGCCCGTCGCGCTGATGGCCTGGGGCGCCTACTCCCTCACCGAGGGCAGCAGGACGCAGCCGGTGGACTGCGCCGAGGCGATGACGTTCGCCCGCGGCCGGCTTCCCGCCTCCGCCGAGGACGCCCGCTGCACCGGGACGCACTGGCAGGACTCGTACGTCACCGTGGATTTCCGGATGCCGCGCGCCGGGGTCGCCGACTGGCTGAAAGCCACCTATCCGACCGGCGAGCGTCCGGTGTCCTGCCCGGGGGACCTGTGCCTGGACGTGGACTACGACCAGGTGCTCTACGTGAACGTGAAGGTGGTGTACGAGGACGGCGGCACCGCCCTCGTACACCTCAGCTCCTTCGACATGTAGCCCGCCGGGACGGCTACCCCGCCGCTCCGACGATCAGCCCGTCCTCGAAGCGGTCCACCCGGACCGTGTCGCCGTCCACGACCTCGCCCGCGAGGATCTCCTTCGCGAGCCGGTCGCCGATCGCCGTCTGGATCAGGCGGCGCAGCGGCCTGGCGCCGTACGCCGGGTCGTTGCCCTCCTCGGCGAGCCACTCCAGGGCCGCCGGGGTGACGTCCAGGGTGAGGCGCCGCTCGGCGAGCCGCTTCGCGAGCCGGTCGATCTGGAGCTGCGCGATCCGGCCCAGCTCGGCCCGGTCGAGCGCCGAGAAGACGACCAGGTCGTCCAGACGGTTGAGGAACTCGGGCTTGAAGCTCGCCCGCACGACGTCCAGGACCTGCTGCTTCTTCACGTCCTCCGGGGTCAGCGGCTCGACGAGGTACTGGCTGCCCAGGTTCGACGTCAGGATCAGGATGGTGTTGCGGAAGTCCACCGTCCGGCCCTGTCCGTCGGTCAGGCGTCCGTCGTCCAGGACCTGGAGCAGGACGTCGAAGACCTCCGGGTGCGCCTTCTCCACCTCGTCGAGCAGGACCACGCTGTACGGGCGGCGGCGGACCGCCTCCGTGAGCTGGCCGCCCTCCTCGTAGCCGACGTAGCCGGGAGGCGCGCCGACGAGCCGGGCGACGGAGTGCTTCTCGCCGTACTCCGACATGTCGATGCGGATCATGGCCCGCTCGTCGTCGAAGAGGAAGTC
This sequence comes from Streptomyces sp. NPDC015661, assembly GCF_043077765.1. NCBI lineage: Bacteria > Bacillati > Actinomycetota > Actinomycetes > Kitasatosporales > Streptomycetaceae > Streptomyces > Streptomyces sp. NPDC015661. The sequence goes on from NZ_JBIBST010000015.1 coordinate 156,395, forward strand.
CGCGAGCGCCTTCGCCAGCTCGGTCTTGCCGACGCCGGTCGGGCCGAGGAAGAGGAAGGAGCCGGTGGGCCGGTCCGGGTCGGCGATTCCGGCGCGGGTGCGGCGCACCGCGTCGGAGACTGCCTGGACGGCCTCGGACTGGCCGATGAGGCGTCGCCCGAGCTCGTCCTCCATGCGGAGCAGCTTCTGCGTCTCGCCCTCCAGGAGGCGTCCTGCCGGGATGCCGGTCCAGGAGCCGACCACGTCCGCGATGTCGTCGGGGCCGACCTCCTCCTTGACCATGGTGTCCTTCGAGGACTCCTGCTGGGCCTCGGCCTCGCTCGCCTCCTCCAGTTCCCGCTCCAGGCCCGGGATCTCCCCGTAGAGCAGCTTGGAGGCGGTGTCGAAGTCGCCGTCGCGCTGGGCGCGCTCGGCGCGGCCGCGGGTCTCGTCGAGGCGCTCCTTCAGCTCGCCGACCCGGTTGAGGGACTGCTTCTCCTTCTCCCAGCGGGCGGTCAGACCGCGCAGCTCCTCCTCGCGGTCGGCGAGGTCGCGCCGCAGCTTCTCCAGGCGCTGCTTGCTCGCCGCGTCCGTCTCGTTCTTCAGGGCCAGCTCCTCCATGCGGAGCCGGTCCACGGAGCGCTGGAGCTCGTCGATCTCGACGGGCGAGGAGTCGATCTCCATGCGGAGCCGGGAGGCGGCCTCGTCGACGAGGTCGATGGCCTTGTCGGGCAGGAAGCGGGAGGTGATGTACCGGTCGGAGAGGGTCGCGGCGGCCACCAGCGCGGAGTCGTTGATCTGCACCTTGTGGTGGGCCTCGTACCGGCCCTTGAGGCCACGGAGGATCGCGATGGTGTCCTCGACGGTCGGCTCGGCGACCAGGACCTGCTGGAAGCGGCGCTCCAGGGCGGGGTCCTTCTCGATCCGCTCGCGGTACTCGTCGAGGGTGGTCGCGCCGACCATGCGGAGCTCGCCGCGGGCCAGCATCGGCTTCAGCATGTTGCCGGCGTCCATGGCGGAGTCGCCGCCCGCACCCGCGCCGACGACCGTGTGCAGCTCGTCGATGAAGGTGATGATCTGGCCGTCGCTCTCCTTGATCTCGGAGAGGACGGTCTTCAGGCGCTCCTCGAACTCGCCGCGGTACTTCGCGCCGGCGACCATCGCGCCGAGGTCGAGCGAGACCAGCCGCTTGTTCTTCAGGGACTCGGGGACGTCGCCCTTCACGATCCGCTGGGCGAGGCCCTCGACGACGGCGGTCTTGCCGACGCCGGGCTCGCCGATGAGGACCGGGTTGTTCTTGGTGCGGCGGGACAGCACCTGGACCACGCGCCGGATCTCGTGGTCGCGGCCGATGACCGGGTCCAGCCTGCCCTCGCGCGCGGCGGCGGTGAAGTCCGTGCCGAACTTCTCCAGCGCCTTGTACTGCCCCTCCGGGTCGGGTGTGGTCACCCGGCGTCCTCCCCTGCTCTTCTCGAACGCGTCGAGCAGCTTCGATGCGCTCGCGCCTTGCGCGTCGAGGATCTCACCGGCCCTGCCGCCCTTGGCGGCGATCGCGACCAGGAGGTGCTCGGTCGACAGGAAGTCGTCGCCGAGCTCCTTGGCGCGCTTGTCGGCGTCGGCGATGACGGCGAGGAACTCGCGGTTGGGCTGCGGGGGCGCGACCGTGGACCCGGTGACGCTCGGCAGTGCGGCGAGCAGCCGCTCCGCGCCGCCGCGGACGACGGCCTGGTCGGCGCCGACGGCGGCCAGCAGGTCGGTGATGTTCTCGTTGTCCTGACCGGCCAGGAGGGCCAGCAACAGATGGGCGGGGGTCAGGTCGGCGTGCCCTTCGGACACGGCGCGGCTGCTCGCCGCGTTGATCGCTTCCCGGCTCCTGTTGGTCAGTTCGGCGTCCACGTGCGGTGCTCCTTCTGGGTTCTCGTGGGTCCTCTCCTTCTATGACCTCTCCAGGGTACACAAAGTTGAGTCGACTCCGCTCAAGGTATCGGAGGGAGTCCTGCCGCAGGTAGTTTCCGGGCATGGCCACAGACCCGAGGAACCCCTCCGACTCGTACCTGAGCTTCTGGCGCGAGTACCACATGTGCACCCTGACCACCCCGCGCCCGGACGGCACACCGCACGTCGTCGCGGTCGGCGTCACGTACGACCCCGAGGGCGGGTACGCGCGCGTGATCACCAACAAGAACAGCCGGAAGGTCGCCAACGTCCTGGCGGCGGGCGCGGACGGCGCGCGGGTCGCGGTCTGCCAGGTCGACAAGGGGCGCTGGGCCACCCTGGAGGGCGTCGCCCGCATCCGTACGGAGGAGGAGGTCGTCGCGGACGCCGTCGCCCGCTACGCCGAGCGGTACGGCCGGACGCCGGCCCCGAACCCGGACCGGGTCGTCATCGAGATCGCCCTCACCCGGGCGATGGGCCGCGCCTGACCGCGGACACGCAGACGCACAGCGGCGCCATCGCGTTTCAGGTCCGCGATGGCGCCGCTGTGTGGGGGAAGTGCCGGAGCGATCTACAACGACGGGGGAATCGCTCAGGCACTGCGGGGGGTGGCGGTGATGGCCTCTGGTTCGATCAGCTGGTGGTCCCGCTGATCGAGATTGACGAAGATCATGCCGTACCGGATGGCACAGCGGATGGGCTGCGGCGCGCCGCGGGGACGGCGCAGACAGCGGTACGCGCGGACGTCTTCGTCCTGTTCGCGGGCGACGACGATCGGCTCTCCGAAGAGCGTGACCTTCAGCGAGTCACCACGGTGGGGGATGGCCGTGGCGAGATCGACGAAGTGCCAGCCGGAGCGATAGGCCGAGGCCATCTCCCGGCGGAACCTGGGGTCATCGGGCACATTCATGTCCCGACTAGCTCCAGCCGGGGTCCGCGGGGGCCACGCTCCAGCCCGGGTCATCGACGAGCGTGGACCCGGTCAGGTGCCAACCCGGGTCGAGCTGAGCGGCCTGCACCTGCGCGGGCTCCGAGTGCCAGCCCGGGTCGAGGGCCACTCCCGCGCCCACTGTGGCGGCCGCGATGAAGGCGACTCCGGCCGCCGCGCGTATGAGCTTCTTCATCATCACCGAGCAACCTCACTTGAAGGCAACGTCTACTTCCAACCCCCGCGAGTAAGACGATGGCTTACTCTCTGCGCCTGCACCACCAAACCCAGGCATCATGTTCCTGAGATGCAGGAGCCTGGGGGTGTACATATGCGGAAACAAGCGGACGAAACAGGTCACCCTCATTCGCACGCCGAACTGTGCGAAGCGGGCGCCGAGCTGTACGCGGCCGCTCTGCGGACCGGGCGAATACCCCGGTCAGAGGCGGTCGAGGCACCGTGCCTCCTCGACCTCTCGCTGCTCCACCCCGACCCCGACGACGCGCAGTGGCTCCGTCCGGTTCCCCCCTCCGCCGCGCTCGCCCAGCTGCTCCAGCCGATCGAACGGGAAATACTCGACCGCCGCCGGCGCACCGTCGCCCTGTCGGACGCTTTCGAGCCGTTCATGGCCATCAGCGCCCACGACTCACCCACCACACACGCCATCACCGTGCTCGAGGGCATCGACCGCATCAACTCGACCCTCGACCGCGTCGTGGCCAACTGCCGCAGCGAGCTCCTCACCGTCCAGCCGGGCGGCGGCCGCCCCGCGCAGGCCCTCAGCGAGGCCCTGGACCGCGTCTCCCCGCTCCTGGGGCGCGGCATCAGCATGCGGACCCTCTACCAGCACACCGCGCGCCACACCGAGCTCACGCTGACCTATCTGGAGCACGTCGGGCCCGAGGTCCAGGTCCGCACCCTCGAAGAGATCATCGACCGGCTGATCATCGTCGACCGCGAGGTCGCCTTCATCCCGGCCCGCAGCGACCGCCAGGTCGCCCTGGAGCTGCGCCACCCAGGCCTGGTCGCCTACCTCGGCGGCGTCTTCGACCAGTTCTGGCAGCTGGCGGTGCCGATACGGGAGGAGATCCCGTACGACATCAAGACGGACGGCATCGGCGGCGTCCAGCGCTCCATCGCCAAGCTCCTCGTCGAGGGACACGTCGACGAGGCCATCGCCCGCCGGCTCGGGATGAACGTGCGGACCTGCCGGGCGCACATCGCCAAGCTCGCCGCCGCCCTCGGCAGCGGGAGCCGGGCGCAGCTCGGCTATCTGATCGCCCAGTCCGGGATCCTCGAACGGGACAGCTGAGCGGTCCGGGACACCGGGACAGCGGGCCACCGGGACGGCTGAACGGTCCCGGACAACGGCAGAGGCCCCCTCCACCATCGGTGAAGGGGGCCTCCGTGCCTGATACGGGAGCTACTCGCCGCGCTTCGGCCGCCACACCACGAGGGCGCTCGCCTGCTGCACGTCGGTGTACGGCACCAGGTCCCGGCGGTACGAGGCGTGCACCTGGGCCTCGCGCTGGCGCAGCGTCGCCGCCGCGCCCTCGACCGCCGCCGACAGCTCGGACACACGTGCCTGGAGCGCCGCGACCTGGTTCTCCAGTTCGATGATCCGCTTGATTCCGGCCAGGTTGATGCCCTCGTCCTGCGACAGCTGCTGGACGGTGCGCAGCAGCTCGATGTCACGGGCCGAGTAGCGGCGGCCTCGTCCGGCCGTGCGGTCCGGGGAGACCAGGCCGAGACGGTCGTACTGCCGGAGGGTCTGCGGGTGCAGACCGGAGAGCTGGGCCGCCACCGAGATGACGTACACCGGCGACTCGTCGGTCAGTTCGTACGGATTGCGTCGGCGCCCTTCCACCGGGTCACGCTCCCTTCGCGGCCTGGAACAGCTCGGCCCGCGGGTCCTCCGAGGCGGTCGCCTCGCGGAAGGTCTCCAGGGCCTCGCGTGCCTTGTCGTCCAGCTCCTTCGGCACCGCCACCTCGACCGTCACGAGGAGGTCGCCGCGCGTGCCGTCCTTGCGGACCGCGCCCTTGCCCCGGGCGCGCATGGTCCTGCCGTTCGGGGTGCCCGCGGGCAGCTTGAGGGTGACCGCGGGGCCGCCGAGGGTCGGCACCTTGATCTCGCCGCCGAGCGCCGCCTCCGAGAAGGAGACCGGCACCGTGACGGTGAGGTTGTCGTCCTTGCGGCCGAAGACCGGGTGGTCGTCGACGTGCACGACGACGTACAGGTCGCCGTTCTGCCCGCCGCGCTCGCCCGGCGCTCCCTTGCCGCGGAGACGGATCTTCTGGCTGTCGCTGACGCCCGCGGGGATGCGGACCTGCATGGTCCGGGAGGACTTGGCCCGGCCGCTGCCCTTGCAGACCTCGCAGGGGTTCTCGGCGATCAGGCCGCGGCCCTTGCAGTCCACGCAGGGGTCGGTGAGCGAGAACGAGCCGCTGCCGCCGCGCGAGACCTGCCCGGTGCCGACGCAGGTCGGGCACACCCGGGGCGTGCCGTTCTTGTCGCCGGTGCCCGAGCACGCCGCGCACGGCTGCTGGCTGGACATCCGCAGCGGTACGGTCGCGCCCTCGATGGCCTCGGTGAAGCTGAGCGTCACCTCGGACTCGATGTCCTGGCCCCGCCGCGGCTGGGTGCGCGTGGCGCCCCCGCCGCGGTTGAACAGGCCGCCGAAGACGTCCCCGATGCCGCCACCACCGCCGAATCCGCCGCCGCCCGCCCCGCCCTGGGCGCCTCCGAAGAGGTCGCCCAGGTCGAAGTTGAACGAGCCGCCGCCTCCGGGGCCGCCGGCCCTGCCCCCCTGACCAAAGAGGGCGCCGTTCCCGAAGAGGGCGCGGGCGTCGTCGTACTCCTTGCGCTTCTTGGGGTCGCCGATGACGTCGTTCGCCTCGGAGATCTCCTTGAAGCGCGCCTCGGCGCTCGCGTCACCCTTGTTGGCGTCCGGATGGTTCTCGCGGGCGAGCTTCCGGTACGCCTTCTTGATCTCGGCCTCGGTGGCGTCCTTGGGGACGCCGAGAACCTTGTAGTAGTCCTTCTCGACGAAGTCCTTCGTATTCATCGACGTCCCTCCTCCCGCTTCCGGGTACGGCTGTTACTCGCTGTCCTTCTCGGACTTGTTGGGGTCTTCCGACTCCTCGGCCTTCGCCTGCGCCCCGGGCTGGGGCTCGGCGACGGCCACGCGGGCGGGCCGGATGGTCCGCTCGCCGATCCGGTACCCCGGCTGCAGGATCGCCACGCAGGTCGTCTCGGTGACGTCCGGCGCGTACGAGTGCATCAGGGCCTCGTGGATCGTCGGGTCGAAGGGCTCGCCCTCCTTGCCGAACTGCTGCAGACCCATCTTGGCGACGACGGTCTCCAGCGATTCGGCCACCGACTTGAACCCGCCCACGAGCTCGCCGTGGTCCCGGGCCCGGCCCACGTCGTCGAGCACGGGAAGGAGCTCGGACAGGAGGCTCGCGACGGCGATCTCCTTGACCGTGACCCGGTCCCGCTCCACGCGGCGGCGGTAGTTCTGGTACTCGGCCTGGAGCCGCTGGAGGTCCGCGGTGCGCTCGGTGAGCGCGGTGCGGGCCTGGTCCAGCTGCGCCAGCAGGGCTACGTCCGTAGCGTCCCCGGCCGGGGCCGTCGAGTCCTCCTCGGACTCGACGGCCTCGGCGGCGTCGTCAGCGGTGGCGCCGGAGGGGACGTCGGGCTTCTCCTCGAAGCCCGGGGTCTCCTCGGTCACGCCTGGCCGCCCTTCTGGGGCTCGTCGTCGATGATCTCGGCGTCGACCACGTCGTCGTCGGCCTTGGCCTGCGCGCCACCCTCGGCGCCGCCGGCGGCCTGGGCGCCCTGGGCGTCGGCGTACAGCGCCTGGCCGAGCTTCTGCGAGACGGCCGCGACCTTCTCGGTGGCGGTGCGGATCTCGGCGGTGTCCTCGCCCTTGAGCTTCTCCTTCAGCTCGACGAGCGCGGCCTCGACCTCGGCCTTGACGTCACCGGGGAGCTTGTCCTCGTTGTCCTTGATGAACTTCTCCGTCTGGTAGACGAGCTGCTCACCCTGGTTGCGGGACTCGGCGGCCTCGCGGCGGCGGTGGTCCTCGTCCGCGTACTGCTCGGCCTCCTGGCGCATCCGGTCGACCTCGTCCTTCGGCAGCGAGGAGCCGCCGGTGACGGTCATCTTCTGCTCCTTGCCCGTGCCCAGGTCCTTCGCGGTCACGTGCATGATGCCGTTGGCGTCGATGTCGAAGGCGACCTCGATCTGCGGGACGCCACGCGGGGCCGGCGGCAGACCGGTCAGCTCGAACATGCCGAGCTTCTTGTTGTACGCCGCGATCTCGCGCTCGCCCTGGTAGACCTGGATCTGCACGGACGGCTGGTTGTCCTCGGCCGTCGTGAAGATCTCGGACCGCTTGGTCGGGATCGTGGTGTTGCGCTCGATGAGCTTGGTCATGATGCCGCCCTTGGTCTCGATGCCGAGGGACAGCGGGGTCACGTCGAGGAGCAGGACGTCCTTGACCTCACCCTTGAGGACACCGGCCTGGAGCGCGGCGCCGATGGCGACGACCTCGTCCGGGTTGACGCCCTTGTTGGCGTCCTGACCGCCGGTCAGCTCCTTGACGAGCTCGGCGACGGCCGGCATGCGGGTCGAGCCACCGACGAGGACGACGTGGTCGATCTCGGAGAGCTGGATGCCCGCGTCCTTGATGACGTTGTGGAACGGCACCTTGCAGCGGTCGAGCAGGTCCGAGGTGAGCTGCTGGAACTGGGCGCGCGTGAGCTTCTCGTCCAGGTGCAGCGGGCCCTCGGCGGAGGCCGTGATGTAGGGCAGGTTGATCGAGGTCTCGGTCGAGGACGAGAGCTCGATCTTCGCCTTCTCCGCGGCCTCGCGGAGACGCTGGAGAGCCATCTTGTCCTTGGCCAGGTCCACGCCGTGACCGTTCTGGAACTGCGTCACCAGGTAGTCGACGACGCGCTGGTCCCAGTCGTCACCACCGAGGTGGTTGTCACCGTTGGTGGCCTTCACCTCGACGACGCCGTCGCCGATCTCCAGGAGGGACACGTCGAAGGTGCCGCCACCGAGGTCGAAGACGAGGATCGTCTGGTCGTCCTTGTCGAGGCCGTACGCCAGGGCGGCCGCGGTCGGCTCGTTGACGATGCGCAGGACGTTGAGGCCCGCGATCTCACCGGCCTCCTTGGTGGCCTGACGCTCGGAGTCGTTGAAGTACGCCGGGACGGTGATGACCGCGTCGACGACCTTCTCGCCCAGGTACGCCTCGGCGTCGCGCTTGAGCTTCTGCAGGATGAAGGCGCTCATCTGCTGCGGGTTGAAGCTCTTGCCGTCGATGTCGATCTTCCAGTCGGTGCCCATGTGGCGCTTGACCGACCGGATGGTCCTGTCGACGTTGGTGACGGCCTGGCGCTTGGCCACCTCGCCGACGAGCACCTCGCCGTTCTTCGCGAAGGCGACGACGGACGGCGTGGTCCTGGCGCCCTCGGCGTTGGTGATGACGGTGGGCTCGCCGCCTTCCAGAACGCTGACGACGGAGTTAGTCGTGCCCAGGTCGATGCCGACCGCACGTGCCATTTCGATTCCTCCAGCTGACTGACTTGAGTGGAACTGACTCAAGGATGCACGAGGAGGTCGCCTGCGTCAACAGACCTGAGTGGAGGCGACTCAACTCTTCGTCGGCCGCTCCACTCAAAGGGCGTGCCGCTCCCCTCTTTGACCAGGTTCGCATGAGAGGGTCCGGACATAGTCAGGACATGTCCGGGGATTCCGGGAACCAGGATTCCCGCCGAAGGGTGTGAGCGCATGACGGCGAAGCGCGCGTTCGACGTGGCGGGCGGGCTCGCCCTGCTCCTCGCGCTCTCGCCCCTGATCGCCTGGACCGCGCTGTCCGTCACCCTCGGCGGCAGCGGCACGGTCCTGCGCCGCCGGACGGTGGCCGGCCTGGAGGGGCGGCCCTTCACGATGCTGACCTTCCGCACGAAGAGCCCGCTGGCCGCCCTGCCGCTGCTGCTGCACGTGATCGCGGGCCGGATGTCGCTCGTCGGACCGTGCCCACTGACCCCGGCCCACCGCGAGTGCGCGGGCGAGGGCCGCCGCCGGCTCTCCGTACGCCCGGGACTGACCGGACCGTGGCAGATCAGCGGCCGATCGGACCTGCCGTGGGAGGAGCGCGAGCTGCTCGATCTCCACTATGTGGACCACCACTGGCTGGGGATGGATCTGCTGATCCTTGCGCGTACGCTTCCAGCTGTACGCAGGCGTCGCGCGGCAAGGTTTGCCTGAGCGACACATATCACCGCGAGCGCCGCTACAGCGCGGCGCCGTGACCGGGTAATCTCAGCAGGAACTCAATAAGTTACCGCTTAGTAGGCCCGCCCGAGGAGCCCGTCATGCAACTCGCCGCGATCATCGTGTCGATCGCCATCACGGTGGTGGCCGTCGCGCTGTTCGGCCGCGCCACCGTGCAGATCTACCGCTTCGTGCGGCTCGGTCAGCCGGTGCCCGCCGGTACACGCACCGGTGACCCCAAGCAGCGCACCATCACGCTGGTCAAGGAATTCCTCGGCCACACGCGCATGAACCGCTGGGGCATCGTCGGCTTCGCGCACTGGTTCGTCGCGGTGGGCTTCTTCTCGCTGCTCCTCACGATCGTCAACGCCTTCGGCCAGCTCTTCCAGGCCGACTGGCTGATCCCGATCATCGGCGACTGGCTGCCGTACGAGATCTTCACCGAGTTCCTCGGCCTGATGACGGTCCTCGGCATCGTGACCCTCATCGTCATCCGCCAGCTGAGCAAGCCGACCAGGGCCGGCCGCAAGTCCCGCTTCGCCGGCTCCAAGACCGGCCAGGCGTACTTCGTCGAGGCCGTCATCCTGATCGTCGGCGTCTGCATCATGACGCTCCGCGCCCTCGAAGGCGTCCAGCACCACGTGACGAGCTGGGAGCCGGGCTTCTTCGCCTCGTACCCGCTGATCGCGCTCCTGGACGGCCTGGACCTGAGCACGATCCAGTACCTCACCTACTTCTTCGCGTGCCTCAAGATCGTCACGTCCTTCACCTGGATGATCACGGTCTCGCTCAACACCAACATGGGTGTGGCCTGGCACCGCTTCCTCGGCTTCCCGAACATCTGGTTCAAGCGCAACGCCGACGGCTCCACCGCCCTGGGCGCGCTCCAGCCGATGACCACCGGCGGCAAGGAGATCGACTGGGAGGACCCGGCCGAGGACGCCGTCTTCGGTGTCTCCCAGGTCGAGCAGTTCTCCTGGAAGGGCATCCTCGACTTCTCCACCTGCACCGAGTGCGGCCGCTGCCAGTCGCAGTGCCCCGCCTGGAACACCGGCAAGCCGCTCTCCCCGAAGCTCCTCATCATGTCGCTGCGCGACCACGCGCACGCCAAGGCGCCGTACCTGCTCGCGGGCGGCGGCAAGGACATGGAGGGCAACGAGAAGGCGTCCGAGGAGCAGCTCAAGGACGTCCCCGCCGCCGCCCTCGCCGAGGCCGAGCGCCCCCTCATCGGCACCGCCGAGGAGAACGGCGTCATCGACCCCGACGTCCTGTGGTCCTGCACCACCTGCGGCGCCTGCGTCGAGCAGTGCCCGGTCGACATCGAGCACATCGACCACATCGTCGACATGCGCCGCTACCAGGTGATGATCGAGTCCGCGTTCCCGTCCGAGGCGGGCACGATGCTCAAGAACCTGGAGAAGAAGGGCAACCCCTGGGGCCTGGCGAAGAAGCAGCGCGTCGAGTGGACCAAGGAGGTCGACTTCGAGGTCCCGATCGTCGGCAAGGACGTCGAGGACCTCACCGAGGTCGACTACCTCTACTGGGTCGGCTGCGCCGGCGCCCTCGAGGACCGCGCCAAGAAGACCACCAAGGCCTTCGCCGAGCTGCTCCACATCGCGGGCGTCAAGTTCGCGATCATGGGCGGCGAGGAGAAGTGCACCGGTGACTCCCCGCGCCGCCTGGGCAACGAGCCGCTCTTCCAGCAGCTCGGCCAGGAGAACGTCGCCATGCTGAACATGGCGTTCGGCGAGGACGACGAGGACGAGACGACCAAGAAGCCGAAGTCGGCGAAGAAGATCGTCTCGACCTGCCCGCACTGCTTCAACACCATCGCCAACGAGTACCCGCAGCTCGGCGGCGAGTACGAGGTCATCCACCACACCCAGCTGCTCCAGCACCTCATCGACGAGGGCAAGCTGATCCCGGTGACCCCGGTCGAGGGCCTCATCACCTACCACGACCCCTGCTACCTGGGCCGGCACAACAAGGTCTACACGCCGCCGCGCGAGATCATGTCCGCCGTCCCCGGCCTGCGCCAGCAGGAGATGCACCGCCACAAGGAGCGCGGCTTCTGCTGCGGCGCCGGTGGTGCCCGGATGTGGATGGAGGAGCGGATCGGCAAGCGCATCAACAACGAGCGCGTCGACGAGGCCCTGTCCCTCAACCCGGACATCGTCTCCACCGCCTGCCCGTTCTGCCTCGTCATGCTCACGGACTCCGTGAACGGCAAGAAGAACGAGGGCAAGGCCAAGGAGTCCGTCACGGTCGTGGACGTGGCGCAGCTGCTCCTGGACTCGGTGAAGGCCCCGGTCGACCCGGAGCCGGAGGCCGCGGCGGAGGAGCCGGAGCCGGCCGTCTGACCCCGGACGGGTGACCGGACATGTGACCGGCATGGGAAAGGGCCGCCCCCGCGCTTCCGAAGCGCGGGGGCGGCCCTTTCGCGTGTGCCTCAGCGGTGCTGGGAGACGAGGGTCCCGTGGAAGTTGTAGGTCCAGCTCTTGCCGCCGGGGACGGAGATCTTGACGTAGGGCCGCCCGTCCTTGCCGGCGAAGAAGGTGGCGGTGTGCCCGTCGGGCAGCTTGACGACCTTGGTGGTGTTGACGGGGACCTGCTTCTTGGGGGCGGGCTTGAGCTTCGGGGCCGGCTTGGGAGCGGGCTTCGGCTTCGGCTTCGGGGTGGGCTTCGGGGCGGGTCCCTTGTCCAGCCAGGAGGAGACGGTGCCGTCGGGCCGGAGGACGACGTGGAGCCCGTTGTTCTCCCCGTACGCGGGCTTGCCGTCGCTGCTGACGAGGGTGTCGATCAGGGAGCCGCCGCCGTAGATCTCGGCGGAGAAGCGGCCGGGCCCGTCCTGGTAGACCCTGGCGAGGGAGCCGTCGGCGAGGTCGACGTTCCACCAGAAGACCGGCTGGTCACTCACGGCCGGGCCGGTCGCCGTCCGGTCGCTCGCCGCCTGGTCGCCCGCGGTCGGGGCCGGGGAATCGGCGGCGAAGGCGGCCCCGGCGGCCGGCAGGAGGAGCGCGGTGGCGGCCCCGGTGGCGACGGCGGCGGTACGGACGGAACGACGGGTGGCACGCATCGGAAGAGCTCCTTGCTCGGGTCGCTGACATCTCCGAAGCTACGAGTACGACATTGAGGTGATACGTCGGATTTGTAACAGCGCTCCGGCGCCTCCCCCACGACCGCGTCACGACCCACGCCACCCCTGGGGGATGTCACAGCTCAGTGGCAAGGAACGGGCGGAGGAGCGAGCACACAGCGGAAACGGGTACGTTCAACGACGTGGCTGGATTCAGGAACGGACGCGGCCGGGACAACCGCCCCCCGCAACAACAACGACCGCAGCAGGCGCCGTACGGGTACAACGCGGCCCCGCCGCCCAACCCGCAGCAGCAGTGGCAGCAGCCGCCGCAGGGGCAGTCGTACGGGCAGTCGTACGGGCAGCAGGGGCAGCACGGGCAGCAGCCCTACGGGGAGCCGGAGTACTTCGGCGAGCCGTACGGCGGGCAGCAGCACCAGCAGCACGCGGCGGCGGCGAACAACCCGGGCCACACCCAGATGTTCAGCGTCGACGACCCGTACGGGCAGGCGGGGCCGGCCCCCGCCCCCGTACCGACGGGCCCCCGGCTCCCGTGGAAGGCGCTCCTGAGCGGCATCGTGCTCCGCCCGGCGGACACGTTCCTGCAGATGCGGGACCACGCCGTCTGGGGACCGGCGCTGATCGTCACGTTCCTCTACGGGCTCCTCGCGATCTTCGGCTTCGACAAGGCCCGCGAAGAGGCGATCAACGCGACGCTGTCGACGGCGATCCCGTACGTCCTGATGACCGCCCTCGGCTTCGTGCTCGGCGGTCTGATCCTGGGCGCGGTCACCCACACCCTCGCGCGCCAGCTGGGCGGCGACGGCGCCTGGCAGCCCACGATCGGCCTGTCGATGCTGATCATGTCGATCACGGACGCGCCGCGCCTGGTCTTCGCGCTCTTCCTGGGCGGCGAGAACGGCCTGGTGCAGGTCCTCGGCTGGGCGACCTGGCTGGCGGCGGGCGCGCTGTTCACGGTGATGGTGAGCCGCTCGCACGACCTGCCGTGGCCGAAGGCCCTGGGAGCGTCGGCGATCCAGCTGGTGGCGCTGCTGAGCCTGATCAAGCTGGGCATGCTCTGACGCACGGAAAAGCCCCCACCGCGAGCGGTGGGGGCTTTCGCATGTCCGGGGGGCTCAGGCGTCGAGGACCTGACCCTCGCGCTTCACGACGGGCGGCTCGACCGACCAGGGGAAGTTGATCCACTCGTCGGTCTTCTTCCACACGTACTCGCACTTCACGAGGGAGTGGGACTTCTCGTAGATGACGGCGGAGCGGACCTCGGCGACGTGGTCGACGCAGAAGTCGTGGACGAGCTTCAGCGTCTTGCCGGTGTCGGCGACGTCGTCGGCGATGAGCACCTTCTTGTCGCTGAAGTCGATGGCGTTGGGGACGGGCGCGAGCATGACGGGCATCTCGAGCGTGGTCCCGACGCCGGTGTAGAACTCGACGTTCACCAGGTGGATGTTCTTGCAGTCCAGGGCGTAGGCGAGCCCGCCGGCGACGAAGACACCGCCGCGCGCGATGGAGAGCACGATGTCGGGCTCGTAGCCGTCGTCGGCGATGGTCTGCGCCAGCTCGCGGATGGCGGTGCCGAAGCCCTCGTACGTCAGGTTCTCGCGTACTTCACTCATGCCTGCGACCGCCTCACACCTGGGTCCGATGGAAGTTCATGTAGGAGCGGGAGGCCGTCGGGCCCCGCTGGCCCTGGTACCGCGAGCCGTACCGCTCGCTCCCGTACGGGAACTCGGCGGGCGAGCTCAGCCGGAACATGCACAGCTGGCCGATCTTCATGCCGGGCCAGAGCTTGATCGGCAGGGTGGCGAGGTTCGACAGCTCCAGGGTCACGTGCCCGGAGAAACCGGGGTCGATGAACCCGGCGGTGGAGTGCGTGACGAGCCCCAGCCGCCCCAGAGAGCTCTTCCCCTCCAGACGCGACGCGATGTCGTCCGGCAGGGTGATGACCTCGTAGGTCGAGGCGAGCACGAACTCGCCCGGGTGCAGGATGAACGCCTCGTCGCCCTCCGGCTCCACCTCGCGCGTCAGGTCGAGCTGCTCGACGGCGGGGTCGATGTGCGGGTAGCGGTGGTTCTCGAACACCCGGAAGAAGCGGTCAAGCCTCACGTCGATGCTCGAGGGCTGCACCATGGATTCGTCGTACGGGTCGATGCGCACCCGCCCGGCATCGATCTCGGCCCGGATGTCCTTGTCTGAGAGAAGCACGCCCCCCACGATACGCAGAGGGCGCGGACCTGCCCCAATCGGCAGCCGCCCGCGCCCCGCACCTCACGGCTCAGCGCCGCCCGGCCTCCACCGGCACCGCGTGCCGCAACCGCGCACAGCGCGGACAGCGGATCAGCCGCCCGGGCCCGATCCGCCCGGCACCGAGCTGCTGAAGCGGGAACGAGGCGGTACTGAACACATGCCCTTCGGCACAACGGACGACGGTGCGCTCCATCGAAGCCATCAAGTCCCTTCCCCTACACATGTGGTGGACGATCAGACACATTAGGGGATGAAGGGGGCGCCCTCCACGCGGCACTCCGCACGGACGAAGGCATGAGCTTCGCCTCAAGTGGCGCATGGGGTACAGTGTGCAACGATGCGGCACGGATCATCCGGCCGCTTTGCGGATGTAGTTTAATGGTAGAACATGAGCTTCCCAAGCTTATAGCGCGGGTTCGATTCCCGTCATCCGCTCTTGAGAGAAGGCCCAGGTCAGTGACCTGGGCCTTCTTCGTTGTCTAGATCCCCCTCGCCTCGCCGTGCCCTCCGCGTGCCCCAACTCGCAGGATTGCCCAGGTCGGAGGAACTGTCCGCGCGCCGTTCGCGCCCCTGAAAGGCAGTTGGCTGACGCGTCCGGTCGGGCAGCGCCTACCCCCGCGCCCGTCGACCGGGCGGCGGGTCCGGGTCCACGGGGAAGAGGGGCCGGGCGCCCGCCATCTCCAGGAGGCGCCGGAGCTGGGGCCGGGGGGCCGCCAGGCGGATGACGGTGCCGGCCCCTTGGGCTGCGCGGCGCCCGGCGAGGAGTGCGTTCAGCGCCGAGGAGGAAACCGTCCGGCCATGGTGATCACTCCTTGGGTGCGGGTCACGTGCCGCGCTGGTCGCGGGCGTCCCGGCGGAGCCGGTCGGTGTGTCGGGTCATGGCGTCGACGCGCTCGGCAAGCTCGGCGTCCTCGGGCCGCAGGTGGGCACGGGTGCCGGTCAAGGGGCGGACGAGGCGTGCGGTGTCGTTGTGGGCGAGGGCCTGGTTCAGGTCGCCGATGGCGCCCTCGGCGTCGTCGGCGAGGCCCGTGAGGGCGGTGATCTGGCCGGCGAGCCGGCGCAGGTCGGCGGCGTTGTCCCGGGCCCAGGCGTCCACGCTGCGGTCGGCGGCGCGGGCGTCCCGGGTGGCCTGAACGCGCTCCTCGCCCGTACTTCCGGCCTTCCCCGGCCGCAGACGCAGGTAGCGGCGCTCGGCGGCCTGGCGGCTGGCGACTCCAAGGGGGCCGGCGAGGTCGGCCCAGCTGGCGCCCTCGCTGCGGGCGGTTTCGATCAGGCCCGTTTCCCAGCCGCCCAGCTGCTCGCGGACCTCGCGCAGCATCAGCAGAGCGGCCAGGGCCGGGTGGGGGCCCGCGCCCGCTGCCGACGGCGCTGCCGATGTGCCCGTGGAGGCTTGCTGCGCTTCCCTGACGGCCTGGTTGATGGTCTCCAGCGCCGCGGCGGCAGCCAGGAAGGTGACGGGTGTGGTCGGCTCCGCGGCCTCGTTCATGACGGCTCCCGAATCTGTCATCCTCCAGATGACTTCACGCTTGTCATCATTTCGATGACATGTTACAACGGGAGCACGTTGAAGCGCATTGGCAGTTCCTGCCTGAACCAACTGGAGGTGTTTCGCGATGTTGATGCGCACCGACCCGTTCCGCGAGATGGACCGGATCATTCAGCAGCTTTCGGGCACGTCGGGCACATGGTCGAAGCCGTCCGTGATGCCGATGGACGCCTACCGTCAGGGCGACGCGTACGTGATCGCCTTCGACCTCCCGGGTGTCAGCACCGAGGCCATCGACATCGACGTCGAGCGGAACATGCTGACCGTCAAGGCCGAGCGCCGGCCCGCGGAGAAGTCCGACGGAGTGCAGATGGAGCTCTCCGAGCGGCCCCTCGGTGTCTTCTCCCGCCAGATCATGCTGGCCGACACCCTCGACACCGAGCACATCGAAGCCGACTACGACGCGGGGGTCCTGACCCTGCGGATCCCGATCGCCGAGCGCGCCAAGCCGCGGAAGATCGCGATCGGCGGCGACTCCGGCCGCAAGCAGATCTCCGGCTGACCGGCCCGGCAACCACCCGGCACCAGCAGCGGAGGACGGAGAACCTCATCCCCCTCCGGCACCCCGTCCTCCGCACCCTCCCCTTCCTTCGCCCCTCCCCTCGAGGTGACGTGAGATGTCGATGCGCAGGGAATCCTTTCTGGACCACGTCCAGGAACGCGGCGAGTACGAGACCCGGGAGGAAGCCGAACGCGCGGCCCGCGTGGTCCTGGCCCTGCTGGGCGCCCACCTGGTCGGAGCCGTGCGAGCGGCACTCGCCGCCCGCCTTCCCGAGACCTACGCCCTGATCCTCCTCAACCCCCTGCAGGCCGCAGAGCCGCTCTCCCCCGAACGCTTCGTCCGCGCAACCGCGGCCTGGATCGAGGGCGCCACCGAAAAGACGGCCTTGTGGGACATCGGCGCGGTCCTGTCCACCGTGGCCGCCGCAGCCGGAGACGTCCTCACCCGCGAAGCCCTGCTCCAGCTCCCACCCGGCTACGACCTCCTCTTCGGCCACCCCCAGCCCACCTGACGGCCGGCCGAGCACCGACCCCTCGAAGAGACTCGAAGAGAAAGGCGACCGCAGCACCATGTACGACCAGCTTCGAGCGAACCCGGCCCAGCCCGCCATGACGTTCGAGCAGATGCTGGAACGCGTGCGCTACGAAGGCGCGTATCCCACCCGCAAACGCGCCGAGGAAGCCGTCCGCACCGTCCTCGCCGCCCTCGGACGGCAGCTCGTCGGCGACGAACGCGTCGACCTCGCACAATGCCTGCCCGTCGAAGCAGCCCTCGCCCTGACCGCCCAGATCCCCGCCACCGAACAGCTCACCGGCTGGGGCTTCATCAAGGACATCGCCACCCGCACCGGCACCAGCCCGGCCATCGCCCGCTGGGACACCGGCGCCGTCTTCGCTGTCGTGACACGGCTCGCCGGTCCCGACCTCCTCGGCCGCATCCTGCATCAGCTTCCCGATGGCTACGCGCTCCTCTTCGGCCAGGCAGAACTCAGCCGGCATCCTCAGCGTGCTGCCTGATGTCCCCCGCTCCCCGGAGCCACCCATTGGGCCGCGAGGCCTGCCAGTGACGTGCCGCTCGCTCTAGAAGGGCGGTTCGTGACTCTTGCACCGCCGGGTCACCCCTCCTTGGCGATCCTTCGGGCGGGCTGGCTGCCGAGCGAGTAGAGGTACGTCCGCTCCGGCTCGCAGGTAGCCGTGCCACAACGTGCCAGTAGCGGCGGTGAACAGCGGTCAGCAGGGGATCTGCGGCGACCTGCCGGGCGCTGCCACACGCAGACGTTTCCCCAGGTCAACGGCTACATGGGCACCCAAGGGCCGGGTGATTCCCAAGCTTGTAGCGCGGGTTCGATTCCCGTCATCCGCTCTTGGACGAAGGCCCTGGTCGGAGACCAGGGCCTTCGTCGTTGTCCGGGCTGTCACCGGAATCGGGTCAGAATTCCAGCACCTCGCGGTCGAGCGGGTACTGCGCGCGGTGGGGGCCGTCGTACGGCGAGGGCGTGATCGGGAGGACGCCGGTGGGCTGGGTGCCCAGGTTGTCGTCCCAGAGGCGGGGTACGACGTGTCCGACGACGCGGAACTTCCGGAAGGTGAACGGCGGGCTGTCGGTCGGGAAGAACTCGGGCGTGGTCATCACCTGGAAGTGCAGGTGCGGCGTGGTCGAGTTGCCGCTGTTGCCGATCAGCCCGAGGACCCGGCCTGGCGCGACGCGGTCGCCTTCCCGGACCCTGGGCGAGCCGGGCGTCAGGTGCGCGTAGAGCAGGTAGCGGCCCGGTGCGACCTCCACGGTGACGTGGTTGCCGACGGTCTGGTCGATCGGCGGGACCGGCGGCGTGACGGGAGGCGTGTTGTCCGGGATCCCGTCCTGGACCTCCACCACCCTGCCGCCGGCCGCCGCCACGACCGGCTGACGGTAGCTCAGGTAGCTGGTGAGCCGGGTGGGGTCGCCTTCCCAGGTCTGTCCCTGCTCACCGACCCGGTACCAGTCGATCGCGAAGCGCTGCGGCACGTAGAAGCGGCCGTTGATCGGACCGAGGCCGCGCCGGTGGTGGGTGTTGCCGCAGCACGACTCGCTGGAGTACCAGGTGCCGGGGCGGACCGGCGCGTCCAGGTTCAGCGGCGCGGTGCGGTCGGTCGGGGTGATCTGGACCGTCTCCTCGAACGGGGAGGCACCCGAGGCGGTGAGGACGGCACCCGAGAGGTGGTGTTCGAGGACCTCGGGCACCCGCTGACCGCGGCCGAGGACCAGGTCGAGCCAGACGACCCACTCCTGGGAGCCCGGGATGACGGTCGGCGTCGGCCCCGGGGGCGCCGGCGTGTACCCGTCCGCACCCGGCAGGGGGTCGCCCACCGGGTTGGCGGCGTCGGCCAGCGCCTGCCCGCTCAGCGAGCCCACCACCCGGTGCGTGCGGGCGTCCCGGACCTCGACACGGTCCAGCCGCACCCGTGCGCTGCTGGGCAGTGCGTTCGTGGTGAGCAGTTCGTACGAGAGGTGCGTCTTGCCGTCCGTGGCGCTGAACGGCGCCGGTTCGGTCATCACGGCCGCCGTCAGCGGCGTGAACTGGGGACCCGGCGCCGGCGTGGGCGCGCCGGTGCCGTATCCGGGTGCCGTCGAAGCCGTCAGCATGCCGACCGCGAGCACGGCGGCGGCGAGCCCGCGACGTAGCGGGCTGCGGCCGGTGCGGTGACGAGGGTGGCGCTCTGCCATGGTGCTCTTCCAGTCGTCGGGTCCGGGACCGCGAAGGCACCGGCACGCCCCGCGCCGAGGCGCAGGCCCATGTAATCCGGCCGACCGGCGCTCCCGGCGGACGGCGCCGGAGTCGGGTGCCGAACTACACCCGTCCAGCCGCACCGGACCGCCGGGCGGGGCGGCTTCTACGAAGCCCCAGGTCACAGACCTGGGGCTTGTTTGTCGGCCCGACGCATATCGCCGCACTCGCCCTCCGAGGCGCACGGAACCCTGCGGCCTGTCGCCTGAGGCTCCGCGCGATCCCTCCGACCCGCGCATGCGCCGTCAAAGCCTCCGCCGTGGCGCGGTCGAAGCCCTGAGCCAGGTGTTCCGGATGGCCGACTCCGCTCCGGGCTCCGGCCACCGGCGGATCAGCGGGCAGAACGCCGATCGCGGCAGGGCCGACGCCCCTATGCTGCGGCGGTGACCACACCCGCCAGACCCTCACGTCGCGGCCTCATAGGCGCGGCCCTGCTGATCGTCGTCGTGACCGCGTCCATCGCCTCATGGCGGTGGTGGGACCGCGCTCAGGACGGCGAGTTCAGCGCCGACCCGAGCTTCTGCACACTCGTCACTCCCGAGACGATCCACCGGCTCGTGCCCGAGGCGTACGGCGGACGAAAGGACGTCGCCTCCTGCACCTGGGCCGCCCCGCGCGAGAAGGGCAAGTACCGGGCCGGCGTCCATCTCTTCGCGAGCCGCCTCAATGTCGACCTGGCCCACGAGGACTTCCGCGACCTACGCGCCGAAGACGAACCGGGCTGGGAGAAGAACACGCAGGAGGACCTGCTCGGCCTCGGCACGGAAGCCTTCCTCCGCTTCCGGCCACCCGTCCCCGGCAAGACCATCACCGCCCAGGTCGTCTTCCGCCGCAGCAACATGGTGATCTCCGTCGCCTACACCCGCAGCGACGACGACCGGCAAGCCGCCCGCGCCGGGGCCATCGATGCCGCCCGTGAAGCGGCCGCCCTGCTACGACCGTAGGTCGCCGTGCACGAGACGTCGCCGGCGTCGCCCGAGTACGGCGTACGGGAGGTCGCGGTGCAGATGTCCGACCGGTCTGCGTGGCAGCCGGTCCGCCGTGAGACGACGAGGCGGCTCGGGCACGTGCGCTACCAGGCCGGTCGCGGATCCTGGCGCTCGGTCGAGAGGCCTGCCGGCACGTCGACCCCTCCGTCCGTCCGCCAGAGAAATCCCGGGCTCGGCGCATGCTGGACGGTCGGGGACGCCGGGGCGTGGAATCGCTGGACATGCGGGAGCGGTACCTCGACCAGCGCGCCGTCGTACATCATCCACAGACCGAAGCAGTCGTCCTCCTCGTCATGGATCAGCACTTGTACCTGCCGGGGATCGGGCCACGGAAGTGATTCCAAGTGCTTCAGGAGACCCGAGCGCGTCCACTGCCTGGAGAACTCGATGACCCAGCCACCGACGAACAGGTTGAGCGGCGTGAACTCGCCCCTCCAGCTGCGCGATTCGTCGGGGCGGGTGAGCGGCTCCATGACCTCGTCCGCATCTGTGGCCAACACGATGACCTGCGCGATCCTGCTCATGCGGAGATATCACCGCACGCCGTGGGCCGGTGCAACCAAGTAGTGGAGCGCCGATCCGCCCGTCGGGCACGCACCACGAGTTCGCGCCGTGGCCGTCGATGTCGACGCGCCAGGCCTGTGGGTACGGCGGCAGATCCGCCGCGCGCGTCCGGCTGTGTATCCGGAATGTGTCGGGCAGCGCTCGGGATCGCATCGAAGGGGAGCAGCACGGTGCGCCGCGTGCGGCGGCGGCGAGGCGGTCGCACAGGCGCTCACCTGGGACTTCTCAGGGGCGTCAGGAGACGGCGCCGCTCGTCGAGGGGCTTCGGGGACAGGGGGAGCTGTCCGCTCTCTGCCGTATTGTTCCGGTCGTTGCGCGGCTGTGCCCACGTTGTGGACGTGGGCCGAGGCCGGCCACCCGTCCGCCGCTCGAACAGGAGCCGTCCTCTTGTCTTCGCCCGACTCCCCCGCGTCCTCCGCGCGCGTGCTCCTTGTCGAGGACGACGACCTGATGCGCCGGTCCTTCGCCGTCGCCCTGGAGCGTTACGGCTACGACGTGCGGGCGGTCGCCGACGGCCTCGCCGGGCTCGAAGCCTTTCGTGAGCACGACTTCGACCTGCTGATCCTCGACGTGATGCTGCCCGGCCTCGACGGGATCGGGCTGTGCCGCCGGGTCCGGGAGACCAGTCTCGTGCCGGTCCTGATGATGTCCGCGCGCGGCGACGGGCTCGACGTGGTCGCCGGACTGGAGGCCGGCGCCGACGACTACGTCGTCAAACCGGTGGAGACGTACGTCCTCGTGGCCCGCATGCGTTCGCTGCTGCGGCGCGCCACGTACGCGCCCGTGCCCCCGGACGGACCGGCGCCGGCCGAGGGGGACGTGCTGGAGTTCGGGGACCTGAGGATCGACACCGCCGGGATGGAGGTGTTCCTCGCCGGCCGGGCGGTGGCGCTGACCCCGACCGAGCTCAAGCTCCTTCTGGAGTTCGCCGCCCACCCCGGGATCGTGCTGGAGCGCCACACCCTCCTGCGGGACGTGTGGGAGTACGGCTGGGACGGGGACAGCCGTGTCGTCGATCTGTGCGTGCAACGGCTGCGCCGCAAGGTGGGCCGGGACCGCATCGAGACGGTCCGGGGCTTCGGCTACAAGTTCCGGCGGTGACCTTGTTCTCCCCACGCAGTCTCCGGGCGGGCCGCACCTCACTGCGCTGGAAGATCGCCGCGCTCGCCGCGGCGATCGCCCTGCTCGTGGTCGCGGCGGTCGGCGTCCTCGTACACCTGTGGACCGCCCAGGACATCCGGAGCCGAGGCGAGGCACGGGCGCTCAACACCCTGTACGCGGCCATGGACGTCCACCGGCGCACCGGCGTCCTCACGGACGGCGCCGAGCTCGACCCCGACGAGCTGCCCGCCGCGCTGCGCGCCCCGGCCGACGGCGAACGGCACCATGTCTACGACGGGCACGTCGAGGGAAACGTCGGACCGAGCGTCTGGGCCGCCCAGCGCACCGGCGGGCCGGGCAGCCCCGTCCTCGCCGTCCAGACCAACCTGAACCCGGACCACGCCAACCTCTCGCGCCTCGACGCGGCCATGGCGGTCGCCTCGCTCGTCGCGCTCGCGGCCGCCGTTCCCCTGGCTGTCTACGGTGCGGGGCTTCTTTCCCGGCGGCTGAGCAGGGTCGCCGAGACGGCTGGGCGGATCTCCGCCGGGGATCTGGACGCCCGCTCGGGGCCCACGAAGGGCCGTGACGAGGTCGCGGACATCGCCGCGACCGTCGACAGGATGGCCGACAGCCTCGCCCAACGGCTGCGCACCGAGCGCCGGTTCACCGCGGACGTGGCCCACGAGCTGCGCACCCCGGTCGGAGGACTGCTCGCCACCGTCGACCTCCTGCCTCCCGGAGAGACCGAGGACCTGCTGCGGGCCCGGGTCCGCGACCTGCGTGACCTCGTCGAGGACCTCCTGGAGATCTCCCGCCTGGACGCCGGCGCCGAGGAACCGGTCCGCGTCCGGGTGCCGCTCGGCGCCGTGGTCATGGAGGCGGTCTCCCGTACCGGCCTCGCCGCCGAGGTCATCGAGGTCACCGGGGCCGCTGATGTCGCCGGTGCCGCCGGGGCCGCCGGGGCCGCCGATACCGCCGGTGCCGCCGGGGCCGCCGGGGCCGCCGGTGCCGCCGATACCGCCGATACCGCCGGTGCCGCCGATACCGCCGATACCGCCGGTGCCGCCGGTGCCGCCGATACCGCCGGTGCCGCCAGGGCCTCCGACGACGCCGACGTCGCCGCCGACGGCGTCGCGCAGACCGTGCAGACCGTGGAGACCGACCCACGCCGCCTGGAACGGATCGTCGGCAACCTCGTCGTCAACGCGCACCGCCACGCCGTCGGCCCCGTGCGCGTCACCGTCGACGGCCCGACGGTCGTCGTCCGTGACCACGGCCCCGGCTTCCCGGCCGACCTGCTGCTCCACGGCCCGCGCCGCTTCCACACAGGTGCCCGGGAACGCGGCTCGGGTCACGGCCTCGGGCTCACCATCGCCTTCGGCCAGGCGCGGGTCCTCGGGGCCGAACTGCTGCTGTCCAACGCCCCGGACGGAGGGGCGGTCGCCACCCTGCGGCTGCCCACGTGACGGACGGCCGCGGGGGCGGTACGGGGTGGAGCGGGCACTGATACACGGCCGCCCAGGGCCCGATACGTTGCTCCGGCACCCTTCGAAGGACATCGCGTCCCGTACCCGACCCGGCGCGGGGCCCACTTCGAGGAGGCCACCATGAACCCGTCCGTCCGCACCACCACCCTGTTCCGTGGCGCCCTGTCCCGCGGCGCCCTGGGCATCGGTGCCCTCACCGCCGTCCTGTCCCTGCTGCTCGTCATCGGCGGGCTCACGGCGAACACCGCGGCGGGCGAGACGGGACAGCCCGCCGGAGTGCTCGGCGTGATCGGGCTGTTCCTCGGCGGGACCCTCCTGGCCGTCGGCGTGCTCGCCCGCTCGGTCGCCGCCCAGGCCGGGCGCCGGTAACGGCAGCACCCCTCCTGGCCGTCGGCGTGCTCGCCCGCTCGGTCGCCGCCCAGGCCGGACGCCGGTAACGGCAGCACCCCTCCCGGGCCTCCCCCGGTGCCCGCGCCCTCGACGCGCGCACACCGCGGGGAGGCCCTTTCGCGCGCCCGGTGCCCGCTACACCCTTGCCGCACGCCCGAGCGGTCGCCGATACACGGCGGCCCGGACCCCGATACGTTCCCCGGACACCCTTCACGTGCGCTTTCCGTACGAGAAGAGGAGCCCCATGACCGCCGACCTCCTGCCGCCGCACCCGACGACCGGCATCGCGGCCGCCACCACCGACCTGTCGAAGGTCTACGGCAGCGGCGACACCCGGGTGGTCGCCGTGGACCGGCTCAGCATCGCCTTCCGAGAGGGCGAGTTCACCGCGATCATGGGCCCGTCGGGCTGCGGCAAGTCCACCCTGATGCACTGCGCCGCCGGGCTCGACTCGCCCACCTCCGGGTCGGTACGCGTCGGCACCACCGAACTCGCCCGCCTCGGGGACCGGCAGCTCACGCGGCTGCGCCGGGACCGGATCGGCTTCGTCTTCCAGGGCTTCAACCTGCTGCCGACCCTGACCGCGCTCGAGAACATCACCCTGCCGATGGACATCGCCGGACGCCGCCCCGACCGCGACTGGCTGGACCGGGTCGTCTCCATGGTCGGCCTCGCCGACCGCCTGGGCCACCGGCCCGCGCAGCTGTCCGGCGGCCAGCAGCAGCGCGTCGCCATCGCCCGCGCCCTGGCCTCGCGCCCGGCGATCGTCTTCGGCGACGAGCCCACCGGCAACCTCGACTCCCGCGCCGGGGCCGAGGTTCTCGGCTTTCTGCGCGACTCGGTGCGCGAGCTGGGCCAGACCGTGGTCATGGTCACCCACGACCCCGTGGCCGCCGGCTACGCCGACCGCGTCGTGTGCCTCTCCGACGGGCGCCTCGTCGAGGAGATGGCCCGGCCGACCCCGGACCGCGTCCTCGACCTGATGAAGAGCCTGGGCTCCCGCGCCCACGGCGGCTGAGCCGCGCCCCGCCGCCCCTCCCGTACCTCCCGCCCCCGGAAGTCCCCGACTTCCTCGGAAAGCCCGGAAGCCCCATGTTGAGAACAGCCCTGCGCAACCTCCTGGCCCACAAGGCCCGGCTGGCCATGACCGTCCTCGCCGTCAGCCTGGGCGTCACGTTCGTCAGCGGCACCCTCGTCTTCGCGGACTCCACCGCCGCCGCCCACCGTGCCGCCGCGTCGAAGAACTTCGCCGGGATCGACGTCACCGTGACCGAGAAGGCCCCCGAACCCGGTACGAACGGCGGATCGCGGACCGGTGTGCTCGACGACACGCTCGTCACGGAACTGGCCCGGGTGCCCGGCGTCGCCGCCGTACGCCCGTCGGCCGACGGCTCGGCCACCCTGAACGCGGCGGACGGCAGCCCGCTCCGGGCCGACCAGGCCCGGTCCCACCTGGCCGGCGCGTACGTACCGGGCAAGGACGGCAAGGACAGCCGCCATCCGCTGACCGAGGGCCGCGCCCCCGCGAACAGCGGCGAGATCGCCGTGGACCGCGGAACCGCCGCCGCGGGCCGCTTCCACGTCGGCGACACGATCACCCTGGCCACGGACGGCCCCGTCATGACCAAGCGTCTGGTCGGCATCGTCACCACCGACGACTCCCGCGTCACCACCGGCGGCACCCTCGTCCTCTTCGACAAGGCCACCGCCCAGAGGCTGTTCGCCGCCCCCGGCCACTACACCGGCATCGACCTGACCGCCGCCGCCGGCACCACCGCGTACGAACTCGCCGACCGGATCACGGCCGTGCTGCCCGCCGACCGCGCCGAGGCCACCACGGGCCAGGCCCAGGCGGCCCAGCAGGCCATCCTGGTCGACACTCTGACCCGCGGCTACGAGAAGGTGCCGATGGTCTTCGCCGGGGTCTCGCTCTTCATCGGCTCGTTCCTCATCGTCAACACCTTCACCATGCTCGTGAAGCGGCGGACCCGCGAGACCGCGCTGCTCCGGGCGATCGGCGCCTCGCGCCGCCAGGTGTCGCGCTCCGTCCTCCTGGAGGCCCTGGTGGTCGGCCTGGCCGCCTCGGCGGCCGGCTTCCTGCTCGGGCTCGGCGTCGCCGTGGTGCTGCCCCGCCTCCTCGGCGGCGACAGCACCCTGCCCAGCGGCCCCCTGGTGATCGGCCCGCGCCCGGTCGTGGCGGCGCTCGGCGTGGGCGTCGGCGTCACCGTGCTCGCCGCGTGGCTGCCCTCCCGCCGGGCCGCGAGGACCTCCCCCGTGGAGGCGATGCGCACGGCCGAACAGCCGCCTCCGGCACAGCGATTCCGGCTGCGCGGCGCGGTGGGCCTCGGTCTCCTCGTGCTCGGCGCCGGCCGGCTGGTCTCGCTCAGCGGCGCGAAGGACGCCTCGGAGGAGAACCTGCGCGACGCGATGGCCGGCTGCGGTCTGTTCGCCGCCGCCCTGATCGTGCTGGCGCCGCTGCTCGCCGCCCCGGTGATCCGGCTGACGGGGCGGCTGACCGGGCGCTTCGGCGTCACCGGCCGCCTCGCCCGCGAGAACGCCCTGCGCGACCCGCGGCGCACGGCGGCCACCGCCGCCACCCTGCTGATCAGCACCGGCCTCGTCACCGGCCTCGCCGTCATCGGGCACTCCACCGGACAGGCCCTCGACCGCCAGGCAGCGGCCGGGCTCGGCGCCGACTACGTCGTCAGCACCCGCTCCACCACGACGGGCATCGACCCCGGTGCCCTACGACGGCTGGCCCATACCCCCGGCGTACGCGCCGCGCACGCCATCACCGACTCGACCCTGTTCACCGGCAGCGGTGTCCGGCAGATCTCCGGCGTCGACCCCGCCACCGCGCGCGACACCATGAAGCTCGACTTCGTGTCCGGCTCCGCGGAGAACCTGGCACCGGGCCGGATCGCCGTCTCCACCACCCTCGCCCGGGACAACGGCGTGACCACCGGCGGCATGCTGAACGTCCAGATGGGCCGCGCGGGGAAGTCCACCACGTACAGGGTCGTGGGCGTCTACAAGGACAACCCCGTCGCCCGTGACGCGCTCGGCAGCCGTGCCGAGATCGCGGCGAACAGCTTCCTGCCCGGCTCCGTCCAGCGCGTGCTGCTGCGCACCGACGGCCCGGCGACGGCGGCGCTGGAGAACCGGCTGCGCACCGCCGTCGGCAACAACCCCCTGCTCAAGGTGCAGGACCGCGAGCAGCTCGTCCGCGAGGCCGCGGGCACCATGGGCGACCTGCTGGACGTGATGTACGGCATGCTCGGCATCGGCGTCGTCATCAGCGCGCTCGGCATCGTGAACACGCTGGCCATGTCGGTGGCCGAACGCACCCGGGAGATCGGCGCGCTGCGCGCGCTCGGCATGGACCGCGCCGGTGTCCGCCGCATGATCCGCCTGGAGGCCCTGACCGTCGCCGGCTTCGGAACCCTGCTGGGCCTGGCGGGCGGCCTGTTCGGCGCCTGGGCCGTCGGCTCCCTCGCCAACGGCGCCATCGAGCAGTACACCCTGGTCCTGCCCTGGGGAACCCTGCTCCTGGTGTGCCTGCTCTCCCTCGCGATCGCCGTCCCCGCGGCCGCCGTCCCCGCTCGCCGGGCAGCCGCCCTGAGCCCTCTGGAGGCGGCCGCGAACACCTGAGGTCCGGCACGGCTGTGCGACGGTCCGAGCATCGGTGATCCCAGGCTCGTGGCGCGGGGTCGATTCCCGTCGTCCGCTCGTGAACGAAGCCCCAGGTCAGTGACCTGGGGCTTCGTCGTCGCATCAACCGTGCGGTGCCGCCCTGCGGCGGCGGTGCGTCAGCTCTGCGCGGCGGCGGTGCGTCAGCTCTGCCCGGCGTCGTCGCCCGTCTGCCCGGCGCCCTCGGCAGTGCCCACCTTCTCGCGCATCTTGCGCACCAGCTCCGCCTTCTGTTCGGCGGCACCCCGGCGGTCGAGGTTGCGGTGCGGACCGTTGTTCTGGCGTTCGGCGCGGGACAGCTTCTTGCGCTGGCCGCCGCCCTGGCCCACGGGGTTGTTGATGTTCTTGCTGTCGGTCACGGGTTCTCCCGGTCATGAGCTGGAGGGATCTGCGGATTCATCTGACTGTCGCACGCGGCCGCCGAGCGGGCGAAGCCGTCACGTCGGGGGCGCCGCTCCGCTTTCGCTCAGACCGTGGCGCTTTCGCTCAGCCCGTGGCGCTTTCGCTCAGCCCGTGGTGCTTTCGCTCAGCCCGTGGTGCTTTCGCTCAGCCCGTGACGCACGAGTCGCTGATAGAAGGGGCCGGAGCACTACACGACAGGTGAGGACACGAGAGCATGAGTGATCCGGTCGGGCCGCAGGCCGCCCCGCTCGACGCGTCCGTCGACGCGCTGTCCGACGTACTCGACATGATCCATCTGCGCGGCGAGGCGCTGACCTCGGTCCGGGCGGCCGGCGGGACCGAGGTCCGCCACGCGCCGGGAGAGCGGGCGCTGCACCTCGTCGAGGAGGGGCCGGTCGAGCTCGTCGTCGACGAGGGGACGCGACTGCGGCTCGGGCGGGGGGACATGGCGTTGCTGGCGACCGGCACCGCGCACCGGCTGAGGGCGGTGGAGGGGGATGCCTCCTGGATGAGCGGCCGGTTCCTCGTCGAGGAGAGCGCGGCCTCCCCGCTCCTCGCGTCGCTGCCCGAGGTCATCGTGCTGCGCGGCGCCGAACCCGGTCTGGAGTGGCTGCCGCTCAGCGCCGGGCTGCTGGCGGCCGAGATCGCCGATCCGAGCGCCGGGTCGCGGGCGATGGCGTCCCGGCTTCTGGACCTGCTGTTCATCAAGGCACTGCGGGCGTGGTCCGACGCCGACGGGGCCGGCGGCAGCCCGGGGTGGCTGACAGCCGCGCTCGACCGGTCCCTCGGGCCCGCCCTGTGGGCCATCCACCGCCATCCCGAGCAGCCCTGGACGGTGGAGGAGCTGGCCGGGCTCGCCTCGCTGTCCCGGGCCGCGTTCGCCGCGCGCTTCACCCGGCTGGCCGGAGACCCGCCCGCCCGCTACCTGGCCCGGCTGCGCCTGGCGCGGGCGGCCGACCGCATCGCGACGACCACGGAGCCCGTGGGAGCCATCGGCAAGGCCCTGGGATACGAGTCCGAGGCGGCGTTCTCCCGGGCCTTCGCCCGCGAGTACGGCACCGCCCCCCGTGACTGGCGCGCCGCCCGAAAAGCGCCGGAATAGGTGCGACCTGGCGTTTGGGCAAAGAGCCGGAACAGGCCCGACCTGGCGTTTGGGCAAAGAAAGGAAGCGAGTCGATCATTCTGCTCGGCCGACCGCCGGAATAGCGTCTTCCGTGTCGGCGAAAGGCCGACGGGCCGCGGCACCGGATCGCGCGGCGGGAAGACGAGCCGGCAGGCAGCGGGCCCAGCCCCTCGGCCGGAGAGATCAGGGTGAGACTCATGGAACGAGAAGCGGCCACGGACACCGTCGTCCTCATCCACGGCCTGTGGATGACCCCCCTGTCGTGGGAGAACTGGGTCACCCGCTACGAACAGCGCGGGCTCAAGGTGCTCACTCCCGGCTACCCCGGCATCCAGCCCGGCACCGCCGGAGTCCAGGCTCTGCGCGACGACCCGTCCCCGCTGGCCGGCCTGGGCGTGACGGAGGTCTTCGACCACCTGAAGCACGTCATCGGCGGGCTCGACACGAAGCCGATCATCATGGGGCACTCGTTCGGCGGCGCCTTCGTCCAGCTCCTCCTCGACGCCGGGTACGGGTCGGCCGGCGTGTCCATCGACGGCGCGGCCGTGAAGGGGATCAAGTCGCTCCCGTTCAGCGAGATCAAGGCGACCTTCCCCGTCCTGAAGAACCCGGCCAACAAGAGCCGCGCGGTGCCGATCACCGAGAAGGAGTTCCACTACGCCTTCACCAACAACCTCACCGAGGAGGAGTCGAAGGCCGTCTACGACCGCTACTCCGTTCCCGTCTCGGGCCGCATCCTCTTCCAGGGCGGCTTCGCGAACTTCACCCCGAGCGCGTCGACGACCTACGACTTCGCCAACGACGACCGCGCCCCGCTGCTGTTCGTCTCCGGCGGCAACGACAACATCCTGCCGCCCTCCGTGCAGCACGAGAACTACGAGAAGAACGCCAAGCGCTCGAAGGCGATCACCGCGTACAAGCTCTTCGACGGCCGCAGCCACTACACGTGCGGCGAGCCCGGCTGGGAAGCCGTCGCCGACCTCGCCCTCGACTGGGCCCTCTCCCCCACCGCCGGCGACCTCGGCCAGAGCTGACCCCTGGGGCGAGGTTCCACCGGGTCGCGTCCCGTCCGCCCCGTGTCGGACCGTGGTCCGGTGTCGCCGCCATCGCCTGGGTCGTCCTGGGCAGCGGCTGGGCGGCCGGCTTCGCCGCGCGCGCCCGCCGGGCCCGGGAGGCGGCGAACACCGCCCGCCACACCGAACGCGCCGTCGTCGAGGAACGGCTGAGGATCGCACGCGAGACGCACGACATCGTGTCGCACAGCCTCAGCCTGATCGCCGTGAAGGCCGGCGTCGCCGGTCATGTCGCCCAGCGGCGCCCGGAGGAGGCCCTCGATGCCTTGCGCGTCGTCGAGCAGACCAGCCGGGCCGCGACGACCGACATGCGCCGCGCCCTCGGTGTGCTGCGTACCGACGGCGGCGCCGTCGACGTACCGCTGGGCCCGACGCCCGGGGCGGAGGTGCCGGCCGCGATCCGGGTCGTCGCCACGGGCGACTCCCTGCCGGCCCCGTCGGTGACCCGCCGCCTGATCGAGGACTTCACCCGCCGCCCCGGCCCGGCCCCCGGCCGGGCACGAGCCCCGGTGACGGGGGTGACGGAGCGGGAACGCGAGGTCTGGGAGCTGATCGCGCGGGGCTCGTCGAACGACGAGATCGCGGCGCGTCTGCACGTGAGCATGGGGACGGTGAAGACCCGCATCGGCCGCCTCCTGGCCGAACTGACCGCCCGCGACCGCGCCCAGCTCGTGATCACGGCGTACGAGTGCGGAATCGTGTCGGCCTCCGACGGCGGCCTGGGAACACGCTGAGAGCCGGCCGAGGCCCGGGCCGGGTACCGAAACGCGCCGACGGAACATCCACCGGACGAGCCGGGCCGCGCCCTATCCCGCGCGAGATTCCCAAGCTTTCAGCAGGGGTTCGATTCCCGTCATGCGCTCTTGAACGAATCCTCAGGTCAGCGTGTGGGGAGCCAGCCCTGCTGGACCGCCCGGACTCCCGCCTCGAAGCGGCTGCGTGCCCCCAGGCGTTCCATGAGGTCGCTGGCCAGGCGGCGGGCGGTGCGCGGCGAGACACCGAGTCGCTTGGCGATGGTGTCGTCGGTGTGGCCCTTGGAGAGGAGATCGATCACGCTCTGCTCCTGGGCGCTGAGGTCCAGATCGCTGACGCCGGGTGCCTCGCCCAGCGGCTGCGCGCCTTCCCAGACCTGTTCGAAGAGGGCGCAGAGCGCCGTGAGGGTGCCCTGACCGGTCAGGACGACGGCGCCGGCCGCGGTGTCGTCGCTGTTCACCGGGATCACGGCGGTGGACCTGTCGAAAAGGATCATCCGGGTGGGCAGCGAGGGAACGAGGCGCACCCGGCCGCCGAGTTCGGCGAGCCAGTTCAGGTACGCGACGGTGTGCGGGCTGTTGCGCACGCTCTCGAGGTAGATGGTGCGCATCCGGACACCGCGCTCCAGCAGGTCTCGGTTGAGGGGCCGGGCCGCCTCGATGTGCTCGGGCTTCTGGCCGCCGTCGGGCGCGAAGGTCATGACCTCCTCCCGGAGGTCCCGGGTCAGCCGCGTCAGGCAGTCGCGGATCTGGTCGATACCGTTGAGCTGCTCGATCCCCGGGTACGTGCCGGAGGGGCGCAGGTCGGCGTACTCGGCGATGAGCTGGGCGGCGGCGGCGCGGGAAGCTTCGATCCGCAGCTGGTGGGCGGCGAGCTCCTCCTGCTGCCGCGCCATCAGGATCTCCATCCCGATGTCCGGGGAGACGGCCCGCAGCATTCCCTCATGTTCGCCGGAAGGGCGGAGCAGGGACAGCTCGCTCAAGGTGTTCAGGGCGTGGCTTATCGCGGTCTCGGTCGTCCCGAGACGCGCGGCGAGGGCTCTCACGCCTTCCTGCGGGTGAGCGAGCATGCTGCGATATACGGCGTCCGACACGGCATCAAGGCCGAGTGCGGTGAGCATTCGGTTCCCCCCTTGCGACAGCTGGTGATCAGCCCCAGCCCGTGATCACCCATGAATGTACGACAGTGTCGCGGGCCGGGCAGTGGATGCTTCCGTCCACTGCCGGAAACGCCACCATCGGTGCCTCGCCCCATGTATCTGATCCACGCCGCACTCGGGCCGCTGGGGCCGGACGCGGTACTCCCCCCACGCCTGAGTGATCTGCTCCTCTCCGCCGCCCGTCCCGACGAGCGCGTCGAGCACGTGGTCACGCACATCCACGCCCGGCCACATCCCGTCGTCGGCGTCTTCCTCCTCGCCGGCTCGCTGAACGATGCGGAGGCGCGCGGGGAGGCTCTCTGCCGACGCGTCCTCGAGACCCAGCCGTCCCTCGAGGCATGCGAACTCATGGGCGCCACAGTGCCCTTGGTGGCCCCTTTCTACGAGCGCCTCCTGTCCTCCCCCGGCCACGGTGGACAGAACCGTCCACTGCAGATTCCGTCCACCTGATCGCGCTTCCGCCCCGTCCGAATTCCTACGAAGCTGAACTCGTCAGCCAGGGACACCACCCCGGACGACACCACCGGAGCCCAGCGCCACCGCGGGACGCAAAGCACCGGCAACCATCCCGACGCACAGAAGGACCACGACCATGCTTCGCATCACCCTCGTCAAGGCCGCCGCGGTCGCCGCCCTCCCGCTCGTCGCGCTCGGCACCGCCCACGGGATCCAGTCCCAGCCGGCCGAGAGCCACTCCTCCACCACCTCCGTGACCGTCGTCGCCTCCGGGCCCGACGACAACAGGATCTGGGGCTAGTCGCCGGGGCAGCACCCGACATTCACCTGCCATCGGCCCTCGTGCGGAGGAAGCAAGTCATCATGAAGTCCGTCAACTCCAGTCCCCGTTCATCCCGTCGACTCGCCGCCGCCGTTCTGCTCGTCGCGGGACTCGTCGGCTCACTCGGTGCCTGCGCCGGCGCCGACCCGGCCGTTCCCCAGGCCCGTACCGCGGCCACCACGAACTCCGGCGCCGACAGCGCGGACCACGGGGCGGCTGCCCAGGCCTCTCAGGCCCCCAAACCTCTGGACCCCGGACCGACAGGCCGGGCGCCCGATCCCCTTCCGGCGCCCGGCGCGGCCGCGGGAGCTCCGCAGAACCCGGCTACCCCGGCATCTGCCCACACCCGGCCCACCACGTCCCCGCCTCACCGCCCGCCCGCCGGGCAGCAGCAACGCCTTCCGGAAGGCCCTCTGACCGTGGCCAAGACCGCGCGACTCACCGTGGGCATCACTGGGCTGCCCGCCTCGCCGCGGTTCGTTCCCGGCGGCGCACCGGTGGAGTTCACCGTGACCATGCGCAACACCGGCGACACCGACTACCCGCTCATCGCACCCGTGATTCGCTTCGACCAGTACGACGGGGGACTCGCCCCCCTCGGCTCGGTGGCCGGGCGCCTGGAGCGCCTCGACCCCGCCACCGGCAGATGGCAGCCCGCCTTTCTGCCGCAGGCCTCGGGTATGGACTTCCTCCTTGCCGCGACCGGCGGAGCGCCATTGCCCAAGGGAGCCACGACGACGATCCGCTACCGGATCGCGGTGGACACGGGTCTGCGCGCCGGAGTCACCGAACTCCAGGCGTACGCCGTTTCACAGCCCGCCAATCAGCAGGCCGGAATGGCCGCGGCGAAGGTGACGATCGCGCCCTGAACATCACTGCCTGATCGACGGCACCACCGTCGACCGCACCACCTCTGATCGACGGCATCAGAGCCCGATCGCCGCGCCTTCTGCGGTGCGGCTCCTCCTCACTTCACCCGGCACGCGCGTGCCGAGGACTTCAGCATGCCTACTTACAGGAGACAAGACGTGTCAAAGGTTTCAATTCGGCGCACTCTGCAGGGAATGCTCGCCACCGCTCTGCTCGCTCCCGCCCTGATGCTTTCCGGCGCCCAGTCCGCCTCCGCCAGCGTGGGTTCCACGATCACGGGGATAGCGGAGCAGAACCTCGGCAACGGCCCGTGCGACACCAACAGCGCCGGGGGCTCCGGCTATTACGGGAGCTGTGGAGAGGCCTGGTGCGCCGACTTCGCGAAGTGGGTCTGGGCCCAGGCAGGCGTCGACGTCGCCGGCCTCACTGCCGCCGCCGGTAGCTTCGGCCAGTACAACGGCGGCCTGAAGAGCACCCCGCACGTCGGTGACGCGGTGGTCTTCAACTACAACGGCGCCGGATACGCCGACCACGTGGCCCTCGTGAAGTCCATCAACACCGACGGCACCATCACCACCATCGGCGGCAACCAGAGCGGCGCCGTCACCTACGGCACCATCACGGCCGCCGGCTACTACAACACCCAGCGCGTCAGCGGATACGTCTCGCCGATCGGCGGAGTGGACCAGAACCCCCCGATGGCGGAGGGGATGTCGCCGATCGTGGGTGTGGGTGACATCAACAAGACGGGTGTGGCCGACTTCGTGGCGCGTGGCTCGGACGGCCATCTGTACTCGTACATGGGTGTGGGTGACGGGTCGTTCTCGGGTCGTACGGATCTCGGCGGCGGCTGGAACCAGTACGACATGATCGTGGGGGCGGGTGACATCAACTCCACAGGCGTGCCGGACCTTCTGGCGCGCGACAAGGCGACAGGACACCTGTACGCGTACATGGGCATCGGCGACGGCAAGTTCACCGCCCGTACGGATCTGGGCGGCGGCTGGGACCAGTACAACCTGATCGTGGGCGCGGGAGACATGAACTCGACCGGGGTCGCCGACATCATCGCGCG
>NZ_JBIBST010000016.1:0-187481 GCF_043077765.1 Streptomyces sp. NPDC015661
CCTGTTTCCAGGCCCTCCGGGCGCTTCCTTCGTTTCCGACTCTATCAGATCTTTCCGATCCGATTTCCTCGGTGCTTTCCGGTCCCTTTCGCTTTCGCTCCGGGCCCTTCCGGCGTTTCCGACTCTATCAGATCCTTTCGGCGTCTGATTCCCAGTCAGGGGGGTTTGTCTTTCCGGCTGTTGGGCCGTTCCGACGTCTCAAACTCTAGCGGGTTTCCCCGGCGACTCATAATCGAGTCATTCGAAATGAATTTCGGCATGCCGAAATTCATCCCGGTGGGGAGTTCGTGCTGAGTAGAGGTGCCGCATCTGCGGCGGGATTGGTCGTCGAAGAACCGTTCCGGCTCCGTGACAACTCGGAGAACACTACGCATCCAGGAGGGGCGTGTCAACCCCCGCCCGGCGCCTGTCCGGCGCCCTGTCGGGCGCCTCTTCAGGTGGCGTCAGTCCAGGTCCGTCAGGCGGCCGCCGGCGTCCGGCTGGGTGAGCTCCACCCGGCGGAGGAGGCGGATGAGGACGTCACCGAGGACGCCCTTCTCCTCCGTCGTGAGGTCCTGGAGGAGGTCCTCCTCGAAGTAGGTGGCCATGCGCATGGCCTCCAGCCACTTCGAGCGGCCCTCGTCGGTGAGCTCGACGATCACGCGGACGCGGTTGTTCTCGTCGCGGTCGCGGGTGACCAGGCCCTCGCCGGCCATGCGGTCGATGCGGTGGGTCATCGCGGCCGGGGTGAGGCCCAGACGCTTGGCGAGCTCGCCGGGGCCCAGCCGGTAGGGCTCCCCGGAGAGGACCAGGGTCTTGAGGACCTCCCATTCGGCGTTGCTGATGCCGAGGTCGGCGAGCTGGCGGCCGTACGCCACGTTCATCCGGCGGTTCAGCCGGCCGAGCGCGGAGACGACCTTCTCCACCTGCGGGTCGAGGTCGCGGTACTCGCGCTGATAAGCGGCGATCTGCTCGTCGAGGCTCGGCTCCTGGGGAGCGGTGTCGGACATGCGGCGAGTATCCCACGGGCCTCGTTGGCGTTGAAGTCCTTCGGTGTGTACTGTTAAGAGGTTAACTTTAGTGTTGAAGTCTTCAGGGTTCAGGCGTACAGCTCTGAACCCGCGACCGAAGTGGGTGAGTGTGACCAAGGCGAGGGGCGCAGCGATGCGCCGCATCCAGGCAGGCAGCGCGCTGAGCGCGTTCGGACTCGGCTTCACCGTGCCGTACCTCTATGTGTACGTGGCGCAGGTGCGGGATCTGGGCGCTGCGACGGCGGGCATCGTGCTGGCCGTCTTCGCCATGGCCGCACTGGTGGTGCTGCCCTTCAGCGGGCGGGCCATCGACCGGCGCGGGCCGGTGCCCGTGCTTCTGGTGGCCTCGGTCGTCGCCGCCGTGGGTGCGGTGGGGATGGGCTTCGCCTCCAGCGTGCCGGCGGCCGTGGGGGCCGCGGCGCTGCTCGGTGCGGGTACGGCCGTGCTCCAGCCGGCCCTCGCCACGATGATCGTCTGGTGCTCGTCGCCCTCCGGTCGTACGCGTGCCTTCGCGATGCAGTTCTTCCTGCAGAACCTGGGTCTCGGTATCGGTGGTCTGATCGGCGGTCTGCTGGTGGACACGAGCCGGCCGGGCAGCTTCATCCTGCTGTTCTCGATCGAGGCGGCGATGTTCCTGGTGCTGGCCGCGATCGTCGGGACCGTCCGGATGCCGGGCTCGCCGGCGCTCCAGGGCGCCCGTCCGTCCGAGGGCGGGAAGCGCGGCGGTGTCCGCGCGCTGCTCGGGCACAAGGCGATGGTGCAGCTGTGCGTCCTGGGCTTCGTGCTGTTCTTCGCCTGCTACGGGCAGTTCGAGTCGGGCCTCGCGGCGTACGGCACGGAGGCCGCCGGCATCCAGCCGTCGACGCTCGGCATCGCCCTCGCGGCCAACACGGCGGTGATCGTGGTCGCCCAGTTCCTGGTGCTGCGGTTCGTGGAGCGCCGGAAGCGGACCCGGGTGATCGCGGCCGTGGGGCTGATCTGGACCGTGGCGTGGCTCATCGCCGGGTACGCGGGCCTCGGGCACGGCAGCCAGGCCATGGCGACGGCGGCGTTCGTCTCCACGTACGCCCTCTTCGGGCTCGGTGAGGCGATGCTGTCGCCGACCGTGGCCCCGCTGGTGGCGGATCTGGCGCCGGAGTCGATGGTCGGGCAGTACAACTCGGCCTTCGCCCTGGTGAAGCAGCTGGCGCTGGCCGTCGGTCCGGCCGTGGGCGGGCCCATGGGGGCCGCGCTGCACGGTCCGTACATCGCGACCTTCGTGCTGTTCTCGCTCGGGATCACGTTCCTGGCGATCCGGCTCGGCAGGCAGCTGACCCCCGAGCAGGACCAGCCTTCGCAGGCCCTCAAGCCGTCGAAGGTGGTCGTCCGGCACGAGCCCGTGCGTGAGAGCGAGACCGCCGCCGCCTAGTCCGGATCAGTCGGGATCAGTCCGGCAGGGCGAACTCGCACCAGACCGCTTTGCCGCCGCCCGGCGTGCGGCGGCTTCCCCAGGACGAGGCGATCGTCGCGATGATCGAGATTCCGCGACCCGCCTCGTCCTCCGTTTCCGCCCTGCGGCGGCGCGGCAGGTGGTCGTCGCCGTCCGTGACCTCGATGATCAGGCGGCGGTCGGTGCGGCGCAGCCGCAGGCGCATGGGCGGGGTGCCGTGCTGGAGGGAGTTCGCCACGAGCTCGCTGGTGGCGAGGACGCCCAGGTCGCGGAGCTCGACCGGGAACCGCCAGGAGGAGAGGACGCCGGACGCGAACGCACGCGCGCGCGGTGCGGCCTCCACCCCGCCGAGCAGTTCCAGGGCGGCGTTGTGGAAGAGCTCGGCGTCCGCGCCCTTGCGGGAGGGGTGCTGGACGACCAGGACGGCGACGTCGTCGTCGTGCTCGGCGGTGACGCCGAGGGAACGCAGGATCCGGTCGCAGACCACCTGCGGGGTGCCGCTGGCGCCGGAGAGGGCGCGGGCCAGGGCGGCGACGCCCTCGTCGATGTCCTCGCGGCGGCGCTCGACCAGGCCGTCCGTGTAGAGGACGGCGGTGGAGCCGGGCGGCAGGGCGATGGAGCCGGAGGCGTGCAGCCAGCCGCCGGTGCCGAGCGGCGGGCCCGTCGGGTCCTCGGCGCGGCGGACGGTGCCGTCCTCGTCCCGTACGAGGATCGGGAGGTGGCCTGCGGAGGCGTACACCAGCTTGCCCTCGTTGGGGTCGTGGATCGCGTACACACAGGTGGCGATCTGGCTGGCGTCGATCTCGGCGGCGAGGCCGTCGAGGAGCTGGAGGACCTCGTGCGGGGGCAGGTCCAGGCGCGCGTAGGCCCGGACGGCGGTGCGGAGCTGGCCCATGACGGCGGCGGCGCGGACGCCCCGGCCCATGACGTCGCCGATGACGAGCGCGGTGCGGCCGGCCCCGAGGGTGATCACGTCGTACCAGTCGCCGCCGACGGCCGCGTCCGCGACGCCGGGCTGGTAGGTGGCGGCGATCCGGAGGTCGTCGGGCTGCTCCAGTTCCTGCGGGAGCAGGGAGCGCTGGAGGGTGACGGCGGTCTCCCGGTGCCTGCGCTCGCTGGCGCGGAGCCGCTCGGCGGCCTCGGCGTGGTCGGTGACGTCGGCGGCGTGGACGAGGACGCCGCCGCCGTCGAGGCGGGGGCTGTCGACGGGCAGGCAGGTGACCGTGTACGAGCCGCCGTCCTTGGTGCGGCGGGACTTCACGGTGCGGGGCTTTCCGCTGCGCAGCACCTGGTCCATGAGGGGCAGCAGGCCCAGCTCCTCGGCCTCAGGGCAGGTGTCGGCGACGGTGGCGCCGGCGGGGCGGGGGCCGAAGGCGGCGGCGTACGCGTCGTTCACGTACGCGATGCGGTGCTCCGGGCCGTACGCGAGGGCGACGAGGCCGGGGAGGCGGCCGAGCAGCTCCCGTACGGAGAAGTCCTCCAGGGCGGGGACGTCGGCGGCCTCGGCAGCGCTGTCGGTGGGCTGCTCCCACTGCTGACCGTACTCACCGCGGGCGGCGGGCACGGAGCCTTCGGTCCCCCGCGCCGCGCGGCGCTGCGTGCCGGGGAGCCGGGCGCTCCAACGGGTGAAGTTCACGGATCTGTATGCCTCGTGGTGTCGGTGCCGTGCAGAGTCACGCTGTGCAGGTGTGAGCCCACCTATGGTCACACGTCCAGTGTGGACGAGTGCACTGACAGTGATGTCAGGACTGCGGCTTGTCGTCGTCGCCGGGGGGTGGTGAGGCGGCGAGTTCGAATTCGGCCCTGGGGTGTTCCAGTGAGCCGAGGGAGACGATCTCCCGTTTGAACAGGCCGGACAGGGTCCATTCGGCGAGGACGCGGGCCTTTCGGTTGAAGGTCGGGACGCGGCTGAGGTGGTAGGCGCGGTGCATGAACCAGGCCGGATATCCCTTGAGCTTGCGTCCGTAGACGTGGGCGACTCCCTTGTGGAGGCCGAGGGAGGCGACGGAGCCCACGTACGCGTGCGCGTACTCCTTGAGCGGCTGTCCGCGCAGGGAGGCCGCGATGTTCTCGGCGAGGACCTTGGCCTGGCGGAGGGCGTGCTGGGCGTTGGGCGCGCACTCCTTGCCGGGTTCCGCGGCCGTGATGTCGGGGACGGCGGCGGCGTCGCCGGCCGCCCAGGCGTGCGGGGCGCCCTCGACGGCGAGCTGGGGGGTGCAGCGGAGCCTTCCGCGTTCGTTCAGGGGCAGGTCGGTGGCGGCGAGGACGGGCGCGGGCTTCACGCCGGCGGTCCAGACGACGGTGCGGGTGGGCAGGCGGGTGCCGTCGCTGAGGACGGCGATCCGGTCCTCGCAGGACTCGAGCCGGGTCTCCAGGCGCACGTCGATGTTCCGGCCGCGCAGCTCGCGGACGGCGTACCGGCCCATCTCCTCGCCCACCTCGGGGAGGATCCGGTCGGAGGCCTCGACGAGGACCCAGCGCAGGTCCTCGGGCTTGACGTTGTGGTAGTACCGCGCGGTGTAGCGGGCCATGTCCTCCAGCTCGGCGAGGGCCTCCACGCCGGCGTAGCCGCCGCCGACGAAGACGAAGGTGAGGGCGGCGTCGCGGAGGGCGGGGTCGCGGGTGGAGGAGGCGATGTCCATCTGCTCGATGACGTGGTTGCGCAGGCCGATGGCCTCCTCGACGGTCTTGAAGCCGATGCCGTGGTCGAGCAGGCCGGGGACCGGGAGGGTGCGGGAGACGGAGCCGGGCGCGACGACCAGCTCGTCGTACGTCATGTCGACGGGGCCGGTGGCCTCCTCCGCGGTGGCGAGGGTGGCGAGGGTCGCGGTGCGTTTGGCGTGGTCGATGCTCTGGACCTCGCCGATGACGACGCGGCAGCGGTCGAGGACGCGGCGGAGCGGCACGACGACGTGGCGCGGGGAGATGGAGCCGGCCGCGGCCTCCGGCAGG
Source organism: Streptomyces sp. NPDC015661 (assembly GCF_043077765.1). Taxonomy (NCBI): domain Bacteria; kingdom Bacillati; phylum Actinomycetota; class Actinomycetes; order Kitasatosporales; family Streptomycetaceae; genus Streptomyces; species Streptomyces sp. NPDC015661. Next base: position 5,392 of record NZ_JBIBST010000016.1, read on the forward strand.
AACGGCTGGTACGTCATGTACGGCTCGGGGGTGACCACCACGATCTCGGCGGTGCCGGCTCTGAGCTCGGCCCCGAGCTGCCGCTGAAGGCGCAGCGCGGTGTACATGCCGACGTAGCCACCGCCGACCACGAGAATGCGCGCAGGTTCGGTCACTGTCCCATGACGCACCCCCGTCCGTGGTTTGTCCACAGGCTCGGCAAATTGTGTGACCGGAGGGGTACGGAGGCGCGGGGTGGCGCGCAAGCGGGGCGCGGAGGGATCCGCGCAGGTCACACCGGGTGGGGCGGGTTCGGAGAGGGGTCGGAATCGGGAGTCTTCCGGGCCTTGCTCCGATCGGGGGGCGCACCGTACGGAACTCCCCCTTCTGAATTGACCCCGACTCAACTATGTTCGTACTTCGTCGGGGTGTCGGATCGGGCGCGCGTGGACCGAAAGCGCTCGTCCGCCGGAGGCCCCGTATTCAGGGCGGGGAGTCTCCGGGGGGAGACATCATGAGCGGGGGAACGCTTATGCAGATTCAGGATTCACGGTGGCAGTCGGGCGCCGGAACGGCGACCGTCGACGGGCATGCCCCGGGGACGGCGGAGGCGCGCAACGGCGTGCCGGTGGCGGGCGGCAGGTCCGCTCCGCTGCGGGTGGACGCCCAGCGCAATCTGGAGCACGTGCTGCGTGCCGCGCGCGAGGTGTTCGGCGAGCTCGGCTACGGGGCTCCGATGGAGGACGTGGCGCGCCGCGCCCGTGTCGGGGTCGGCACCGTCTACCGCCGCTTCCCCAGCAAGGACGTGCTGGTGCGGCGGATAGCCGAGGAGGAGACCTCCCGGCTGACCGAGCAGGCGCGGGCCGCGCTGGGCCAGGAGGAGGAGCCGTGGTCGGCGCTCTCCCGGTTCCTGCGGACCTCGGTGGCCTCGGGTGCGGGGCGTCTCCTGCCGCCGCAGGTGCTGCGGGTGGGCGTGGACGAGTCCGGGGTGCCGCTCGGGGCGGACGACGCTGACGAGGCGGCGCGGGTGCCGTACCAGCGGGGTGTCGCCGAGCAGGGCGACGCGCGTGTGGTGGCGCCGCGCGGTGTGCCGGCCGAGGAGCGGGACGACGCGGGGGCCTCGGAGCTCCTGGAGGTCGTCGGCCGGCTGGTCGACCGGGCGCGTGAGGCGGGTGAGCTGCGGACGGACGTGACCGTGGCGGACGTCCTCCTCGTCATCGCCACCGCCGCCCCGGCGCTGCCGGACGCGGCGCAGCAGGCGGCCGCCTCGGCCCGGCTCCTCGACATCCTTCTCGAGGGGCTGCGCTCCCGGTAGGAAGCCCGCGCTTCCTTCTTCATCACGGCCGCGGTTTTCGTGGTCCGGGCGGACCAACGAGCATGACACGAACGTGTGAGCGGTTACGCCCGGATACATGAAGTCGCCCCGGACGAGTGGTAAGTGGACTGGGCGCTTCGGCATGCCCGCGCTCTGTGGCAGGCTTGGCCAATATTCTGGTCTGGGCGTGCTTACGGGGGCTTCCGCGATGAGCGGTGACGGTCGGGACGATCCGCTGGGCAGCGGCGGCGGCGCGGAGACCGGGGACCTTCCCTCCGGGCAGGTTCCGAGCCAGGGCGGGCCGGGAGGCCTTTCCGGCACGTCGGCCGTACAGAGCGACCCGTTCGACCCGAGTGTGCCGCAGCAGCGCGAGGGCAGGCCCGGCGGACCGGGTGTCCGCGCCGCGGCCGTCGCGGGGGCGGCCGCCGGACCGGGAACCAGCGGACCGGGCGCGGGCGAGGACCGCGACGCGGACGCCGACCTCGACGAGCGGGAGTCCGCGCACGAGCCCGGGCACGAGCCCGAGGGCGTCCTCCCACCGCCGCTCGAACTGCCGCCCTCCGACGCCGAGCTCGTCCAGCTCATGCGGGACGGCGACGACTCCGCGTACGAGGAGCTCTTCCGCCGCCACTCCGACCCCGTCCGCCGCTACGCCAGGACCTGCTGCCGGGACGCGCACACCGCCGACGACCTCACCGCCGAGGTCTTCGCCCGCACCCTCCAGGCGGTCCGCGGCGGAGCCGGGCCCGAACAGGCCGTGCGCGCCTACCTCATGACCACCGTCCGGCGGGTCGCCGCCAACTGGGCCAGGACCCAGAAGCGCGAGCACCTCGTCGAGGACTTCGCGGTGTTCGCCGCGGACGCCGCCCGCTCCTCCGAGGTCTCCGACCAGGACACCCTCGACCTCGGCGCGGACGTCCGCGCCATGCACGAGGCCGAGCAGTCCCTCGCCATGCAGGCCTTCCGCTCGCTGCCCGAGCGCTGGCAGGCCGTGCTGTGGCACACCACCGTCGAGGAGGAGTCCCCGAGCGAGGTCGCCCCGCTCTTCGGACTGACCGCCAACGCCACGGCCGTGCTCGCCAGCCGGGCCCGCGAGGGCCTCAAGCAGGCCTACCTCCAGGCGCACGTCAGCCAGTCCCTCACCGCGGGCGGCGACTGCGCCCGCTACGCGGACCGGCTCGGCGCCTACGCGCGCGGCGGACTGCGGATGCGGGCCGAGCGCGGACTGCGCAAGCACCTGGACGAATGCGCCAAGTGCCGGCTCGCCGCCGGTGAGCTGGCCCATGTGAACGCCGGGATCCCCGCGCTCCTGCCGGTCGCCGTCATCGGCTGGTTCGCCGCCGGGTACTCGCTCAAGGCCGCCGGCGTCGTCGCCGGCGGCACCGCCGCCGCGGCCGGGGCGGGCGCCGCGGCCGCGGCCTCCGGCTCCTCCGGGGGCGCCGCCTCGGGCGGTGCGGCCGCCGAGGGACTCGGCGCGCCCGCGAAGGCCGGTATCGCGGCGGCCATAGCGGTCGCCGCGGCCGCCGGTCTCGTCTGGGCGATGGCCGGGGACCCGCAGCCCGTGGCCGCGCCCAGGCCCGCACAGCCGGTCGTCACCCCGCTCGCGCCGGAGCCCGCGCCCCCGGCTAAGCCCTCCCCGAAGCCCGCGCCCCCCGCCCCGGCCGTCACCTCCGAGCCGACGCCCCCGCCGCCCCCGGAACCCAGTCCCGAGCCGACGCCTCCGCCGAAGCCCACGCCCAGGCCGACGACGCCGCCGCCGTCCCCGAAGCCCAGCCCGAAGACCACGCCGACGCCGACACCGCCCCCCGCGAAGCCCGCGCCGAAGCCGACGGCCCCGCCGCCCGCGCCGCCGTCCGTCTACCAGGTCAACGAGCTGCAGTACGGGATCTTCGGCGACGGCACCAAGCCCGAGGTGTCCCTCTCGGACAGCAGCTGGATGTGGCAGCGCAACGGCCTGTCCATCGGCGGCACCCAGTACGCGCACGGGGTCAGCGTCCATGCGCCGTCCTCGCTGCTCATCGACCTCAACCGGCAGTGCACGAGTTACGACGCGGTCGTCGGCATCGACGACCTGAGCGCCCAGCTCGGCGTCGGCGGCGTCCGCTTCTCCGTCTACGGGGACGGGGAGCGGCTCTGGCGCTCCGACGTCGTCCGCGCGGACGACCCGCCCCTCCCCGTGCACGTCGACATCTCGGGCCGCTCCACGATCCGGCTCGTGGTGGAGGACCACACGCCGTTCGGCCGGGCCGCGGTCGCCGACTGGGCGGAGTCCCGGATCAGCTGCTCCTGACGGCCTTTACGGTGTTGTCGGCGTTTTCGGCCTTTTCGGCGCCGTCGGCCTTTTCGGGGTCCGGCAGGGCCGGGGCGAAGGCGGCGACGAGGTCGAGGACCTCGTCGATCCCCAGGCCCGTGCCGGCCGCGCGGGCCCTGGCCATGGCGGACGCGTCGAGCTGTGCGAGCGCCCGGGCCGTCACGGACTCGCTGTCCTGCAGCTCGGGGACCGAGCGGGGCGTGTCCCGGCGCCAGTGGTCGACGGCGGCCAGGACCCGTACCGCGAGATCGGCCTCGTCCGCCTCGGCCAGGGTGACGGCGAGCACCTCCCCCAGGCCCGTGGTGACGAAGTCCGCGCACTGCGCGTCCCGCGCGGTGCGGAGCGCGGTGATGGCCGTGGCGACGGCGGCCGCGCCCTTCCCCTCGTACGCCTCGACGCGGGCGGCGATTCCGGTCACCGCCGCCTCGAAGTGCGGGGGCGGGGTGCCGATGGCGACCGTCCGGCCCGCCTCCTCCAGCTGGGCGCGGGCCTCGGCGACGTCCCGGCGGTGGAGGGCGAAGGCGGCGCGGAGGAAGCAGACGTACGTCTGGGAGTCCCGTACGCGGTAGCGGTCGGCCTCCCGGGCGGCCTCGTCGAGGGTCCGCTCGGCGGTCTCCAGGTCGCCGGTGCGGTAGGACAGTTCGGCCAGGCGGGCGAGGAGGAACGGGGCCTCCGCGTGGGCGCCGACCTCGCGGGCGAGCCGGAGGGCCTCCTCGTACGCCTCGCCCGCGTCCGCGTGCCGGCCCCGCATCGTGTGGGCCTCGCCCGCCGCGCTCTCGATCTGGGCCCCCATCCAGCGGTCTCCGACGCGCCGGGCGAGGGCGCGGAGTTCGGCCAGGGCCTCGTCGACGCCGGGCATGCCGCCGGGCATGTCGACGATCATGTGCGTGCGGAACATGAGGCTGACGCCGAGCTCCCAGTCGCCGCCGTGGCGGCGGCAGTTGTCGACGGCGGTGTCGAGGAGGCCGCGGATCGTGGCCGGATCCTCGGTGAGGACCGCGGTGAACGGCCAGAGCAGGCCGGGGAAGCGGGCCGACTCGGGGCCGGGGTCCGTGCCGAACGCCTCGCGGACGCGCTTGACGACCGCGAGGATCTCCGGCTGCTTGAACTCCCCCATCGTGCTGTTCTCGACCGCGAGGAAGAAGTGCAGCATGCGCAGGTGCAAGCGGGGCCAGTAGCGGGGGTCGGCGGGGTCGTCCGGGTCCTCGCCCAGCGCGAGCGCGCGCTCCACCCAGGCCAGGCCCTCGGGGCGGTAGTTGCGCAGCCACCAGAACCAGCCCACGGCGAAGACGATCCGGAGCGCGGCGGCTTCGTCGGGAGCCGAGACCAGGGTGCGGTGCAGGGCGGCGCGGATGTTGTCGAGGTCGCGCTCCAGACGGTCGATCCACGGCAGCTGCTCCGCCGAACGGAGCCGGGGCTCGGCGGTCTCGGCGAGGGCGGTGAAGTGGGCGGTGTGGGCGGCCTCGGCGGCGGCGAGCAGCTCCGGTTCCTCGGCGGCCCGCTCGGTCGCGTACTCGTGGATGGTTTCCAGGAGCCGGTAGCGCATCTCGCCGCCGTCGGTGGGGGTGGCGACGACGAGGGACTTGTCGACCAGGGCGCCCAGGGCGTCGGCGGCGTACGGGGAGAGGGCCTCGGCGGCGGCGAGGTCCCAGCCTCCGGCGAAGACGGACACCTGGCGGAGCAGGGTGCGCTCGGCCGGGTCCAGCAGGTCCCAGGACCAGTCGACGACGGCGCGGAGGGTCTGCTGGCGGGGCAGGACGGTCCGCGAGCCGGAGGTGAGGAGGAGGAAGCGGTCGTCGAGGCGGTCGGCTATCTGGCGCGGGGTGAGGAGGCGCAGCCGGGCGGCGGCCAGTTCGATGGCGAGCGGCAGGCCGTCGAGGCGGCGGCAGATCTCGTCGACGGCCTCGCCGCCGTCCCTGGCGAGGTCGAAGGAGGGGCGCACGGTGCGGGCCCGCTCGGCGAAGAGGCGGTGGGCGGGGTCGGGCGGGAGGGGTTCGACGGGGCGGACCGCCTCGCCGGGGACTCCGAGGGGTTCACGGCTGGTGGCGAGGATGCGGAGCCGCGGGCAGTGGGTGAGGAGGGTCTCGGCGAGGGCGGCGGCCGCGTCGATCACGTGCTCGCAGTTGTCGAGGACCAGGAGGAGCGGTCGGCGGGCCAGGTGCTCGACGAGGTGGGCGGTGGGGTCGTCCTGGAGCGGCACCCCGTCGCGGGTGATCAGGTTGATCTCGCGGAGGCGGAGCGCGGAGAGGACGGCGCCGGGGAGGGCGTCGGGGTCGTCGAGGGGGGCGAGTTCGGCGATCCAGGCGGCGGGGCCGACGGCCCGGAGGGCGGCCTCCTCGGCGAGCCGTGTCTTGCCGGAGCCGCCGGGGCCGGTGAGCGTGACGAGCCGGGAGCGGTTCAGGTCGGCGTGGAGGGCGGTGAGCTCGGGCTCACGGCCGACGAAGGAGGTGAGCCGGGGGCGGATGTTGCCGGCTTCGGGGGCGGGTCGCTCGTCCGCGGGCGCCGGTGTCGACGGCGGGGCGGGCGGGTCCGTACGGCTCGGGGCGGGGTCCGTCGCGGGCGGGCGGGCCGGCGCGGAGGGGTGCGTCGGCGCGGGCGGGTGCGGGGGCGCGCCGGTGAGGAGTTCCTGGTGGAGGGCGGTGAGTTCCGGTCCCGGGTCGGCGCCGAGGGCGTCGGCGAGGGTGCGGCGGGCCGACTCGTACGCGGTGAGGGCGTCGGCGTGGCGGCCCTCGGCCCGCAGGGCGCGGATGAGCTGGGCGCGGAAGGCCTCGTCGTACGGGTACGTGGTGGTGAGCTCGGTCAGCTCCGGTACGAGTCCGTCGGTGGCGCCCCGGCGCAGATCGGCCTCGACGCGCTGCCGGAGCGCCGCGAGCCGCTGGGCCTCGGGGCGGACGCCCGCCGGGTCGGGCAGGTCGGCGAGGGCGGGGCCCCGGAAGAGGCCGAGGGCCTCGCGGAGGAGGGCGGCGGCGGTGTCGGGGTCGCCGGCGTCGAGGCGGGCGGCGCCTTCCCTGACCCGGCGCTGGAAGACGTACAGGTCGATGTCGTCGGGACCGGCGGCGAGCCGGTAGCCGGGACCGGGGGTGGAGTCGACGGCCTCCCGGCCGAGGATCCGGCGGAGGCGGCCGACCAGGGCCTGGAGGGCGGCGGGGGCGTCCTGCGGCGGGTCGTCCCCGTAGACGTCGTCGGCGAGCTCGCCGACGGAGACGGCGCGTCCGCCGCGCAGCGCGAGGGCGGCGAGCAGGGCGCGCAGCCGGGCGCCGCCGAGGGGAAGCGGGGTGCCGTCGGGACGAAGGGCCTCGGTGGTGCCGAGGATGAGATACCGCACCGGCCCATTGTGTCGGGTGGGCACGGGGTACGCCTCGGGGTTTACCCCGGTGGGTCCCCTAGAAGGCGCCGGTGTCCGGGTCGAAGCCGAGGGGCGCGGGCAGCGGGACGGCTGTCCCCAGCTTGTGGAGGGACTTGTGGCCGTAGTCGTCGCCCGAGGGACCGGAACGGACGACGGCCTCGCCGGCCTCGCGGTCGATGAGCAGGTAGATCGGGATGTCCGCGCGCGCGTAGGCGCGGATCTTCTGGACTCGGTCGCCCTTCGCTCGGGTGCGACGGTTTCAGCTTAGGTCCGGGCTCGGGTCGAAGTCCGGAACGCGTTCGCTCGAACGAGCGTGCTGTGACGCTCCATCCGCTCGGCGGACCTCAGGCCGGCAGGGATCTCGTCGTGCGGACCAGGGGGAGGGGGACCTGGACCGCGCGGTGGGCCCGGGGTTCTGTCGTGTTGGTCCAGCAGGAGCCGCGGCGGGCGAGGAGGCGGCGGAGCCAGAGTTCGGTGGAGACGAGGTCGGCGAGGCCGTCGAGGGGGACGGGGGCGCCGTCGGCCGCCGCGCGGAGGGCCTCGCGGACCACGCGGGCCTCGATCAGGCCCGCGTCCGCGAGGAGCGGCGCGTCGAAGAGGGCGAGGAGCTCGGGGAGCGCGGCGCGCAGGCCCGTGCGCGTGGCGGCGGCCGGGACGGCCGGGTGGGGGGCGCCCCAGCCCGGGGGGAGGTCGTGGACGCCGGCGCCGGACAGGACGGTGCGCAGGACGCCGGCCCGGGCGTCGGGCTGGACCCGGAGCGATTCCGGGAGGTCTCGGCAGGCCCGTACGACCTGGTTGTCGAGGAACGGGGCGTGGAGGCGCTGGCCCCGGATCTCCGCCGCCTGCTCCAGGACCCGGTGGTCGGCCGCCGCGCGGGCGAGGGCCGCACGCGCGCGTGCCTCGCCGGGGCGCTGGACGGACGTCGGGAGCGTCGCCGCCCGGTTCAGACGAACCGATACTTCAGCAAGGGCCTCGCCCGTCAGCCAGCGCGCCGCCGGCCCCGGACGCGACCACGCGAGCGCGGAGAGCGAGGCCTCCAGGGGGCCGAAGCCGTCCGGGGCCGTGCGGTTCGCCTCCAGGACCCGGCGGGCCGCCGCCTCCAGACCCGTCCGGTACGGGGTACGGGCCAGCTTCCGCGCCGCCCGGTAGACGGTCAGCGGCACCAGGAGCGACCCCGCCGACGGGCCCGAGGCCTTCGCCAGTGCCGTCACCGGCCGCACCAGGGAGCGGCGCCTGCGGTCCATCAACAGGTCGGCCAGGCGCGCCGGGTGCGCGTCCAGGACCTGCTTCGCGCCCATGCCGGTGAAGTGGTCGGCGCTGCCGCCGGCGAGGCGCCTGCGGTGCCGTTCCGCCGTGACGAGGGCGGGGCCCGGCTCGTCCGTGAGCGGCCCGTCCAGCGCCGCGTACGGCAGGGCCTCCTCGCCGCCCGCGACGACCACGTGGTGCAGCCGCGGGTCCGCGGCGAGCGCACGGGCCCGCTCCAGCTCCGCCGTGCGCCGCGCACCGGCCCTCGTCGCCAGGTCGTTGAAGGTGACGGCGAGCAGCCGCTCCCCCGCGCCCGTGCCGAGCCCGATGATCGTGCCCGGAACCCCCGGGAGACCCGCCGCGAGCAGGGCCAGCGTGCCGGAGGCGCTGCCGCCGGACAGGTCGGCGCCGATGCCGGGCGCCGGGCCCGCGCCCCGGGCCGCGCGCCGGTCGGCCGGACCCATGCCGGGGACCGGGCCGGGGTCGGGGAGCGGCATCTCGGGCGCGTGCCGGGGCGCGGTGAGCCGGGCCCGTACGGCCTCGACGAGGGCGTCCCGTACCCCTTCGACGGCCTGCCGCGGGTCGGCCTCGGGGGCCGCGACGGCGAGCGAGGCCACCTGCTCGTAGCCGGTGATCTCGCGCGAGCCCTCCCGCAGGATCAGCGCGTGACCGGGCGGAACCCGGCGGACCCCTTCGTACGGGGTGGAGTCGCGCAGCGCCTCGGGGGTCTCGGGGCAGGCGAGCAGGGCCGCGAGATGGCCGATGTCGAGCTGGGCCTCGACGAGGTCGGCGAGCGGCAGGGCGGCGGTGGCGTACGCGGTGCCGCCCGCCCACGGGGTGTGGAACACCGGCCGGGCGCCCGCGAGGTCACCGGTGACGGTGACGCGGCGGCCGGTCTTCACGACGGCGGTGTAGCTGCCGGGCCAGGCGGTCAGATGCCGCAACGCGCCCCCGCGCGCGGTGAGCAGGCCGATCCGCAGCTCCTCGTCGCTCGCGGCGCAGCAGCCGAGGACGGCGAGGCGGGTGTGGTCGTCGACGGCCACGACGCGGACCTCGTCGGGGCGCCAGTCGCCGACCGCCCAGAGCGGGTCGGGGTCGCCCCAGAGGAGCTGTGCGCCCACCGGCTGCACCGTGCGCCCCTCGGCGGCGCGGTCGGGTCCCGGGTCGTATCCGGGGTCGTACGGGGAGGACGAGCCGTAGGCGCCGTTCGCCGCTCCCGCCCGGCCCGCCGCGGTCGTTGCGAAGCTCGCCGCGACACTGCTCCAGCCCACCAGCCATCGCATCGGCGCCTCCACATCCGTTTCGGTGGAGGACATGCTGCCACGACAACGGCGCACGGGGCGGTGTCCGGGCGCACGCGCGCGAAAGCCGAATGCGCCCCTGGCATGGGCCAGTTGGCGAGCGCGGGTACACCGGCTTCACACCGGCGTCATTCGGCCAAATATCGATGCCCGTCGGAGGTTTCGGCGGGCGTCCGGGCGGAACGCCGGTCCTCGGCAGCCCGGGAGGCGCTCCCGCCTCCCGGCGCCGTCCGCCGCCCGCGGGGAATGGGGCGGCGGTGTCCCCCAGCCCACTGATCCGGGACTCCGCTCCCGGCCGAGCGGGCCGACCCACGCGCTACTCATGGAAGCGCTCCCCCACCCGGCGGACGAGAGCGCACGGCCGGGCGCACGGCCACACGGCCGGAGCACGAGCCGCTCCGCCGGGCCCGTCCGTCGCACGTTCACACAACAATCTCGCCATACGGAACACCGCCCCTTAACGGTGGGGATGCGGCGAACTACGCTGTGTTTACGAATGCCGCACGCCTATGCCCGGCGTCGTGGCGGCCGTCTGGGTTGTCGAGGGGTGGCGTCATGTCCAGGGAGCAACGCGGGCCGAACGAAAAGCTCGGCACGGTTCTCGCCCTCGCGGGAATCAGCAACGCCGGGCTCGCCCGGCGCGTCAACGACCTCGGTGCGCAACGGGGACTGACGCTTCGTTACGACAAGACCTCGGTCGCCCGGTGGGTGTCCAAGGGCATGGTGCCGCAGGGCGCCGCCCCGCATCTGATCGCCGCCGCGATCGGGCAGAAGCTGGGCCGGCCCGTGCCGCTGCACGAGATCGGGCTCGCGGACGCCGACCCGGCGCCCGAGGTGGGGCTCGCGTTCCCGCGCGACGTGGGCGAGGCGGTCCGCTCGGCCACCGACCTGTACCGGCTGGATCTCGCCGGACGGCGGGCCGGCGGGGGCGGCATCTGGCAGTCGCTCGCCGGGTCCTTCGCCGTCAGCGCGTACGCGACGCCCGCGTCCCGCTGGCTGATAACCCCCGCCGACCCCTCGGTGGAGCGCGAGGCCCCGCGCCCCGGCGCGGGCACGGGCACCGCGGCGGCCTCGGAGCACGCGCGCGTGGGCCACAGCGACGTCGCCAAGCTCCGCGAGGCCGCCGAGGACGCGCGCCGCTGGGACTCCAAGTACGGCGGCGGCGACTGGCGTTCGTCGATGGTGCCCGAGTGCTTACGAGTGGACGCGGCGCCGCTGCTGCTCGGCTCGTACTCGGACGAGGTCGGCCGGAACCTGTTCGGTGCGACGGCCGAGCTCACCCGGCTCGCCGGCTGGATGGCCTTCGACACCGGTCAGCAGGAGGCCGCCCAGCGCTACTACATCCAGGCCCTGCGGCTCGCCCGCGCCGCCGCGGACGTGCCCCTAGGCGGGTACGTCCTCGCCTCCATGTCCCTCCAGGCCACCTACCGGGGCTTCGCCGACGAGGGCGTCGACCTCGCCCAGGCCGCCCTCGAACGGAACCGGGGGCTCGCCACCGCCCGCACCATGTCCTTCTTCCGGCTCGTCGAGGCACGCGCGCACGCCAAGGCCGGCGACGGGCCGGCCGCGGCGGCCGCGCTCAAGTCCGCCGAGGGCTGGCTGGAGCGGTCCCGGGAGGGCGACGCCGACCCGACGTGGCTCGGCTTCTACTCGTACGACCGGTTCTGCGCCGACGCCGCCGAGTGCTACCGGGACCTGCGGATGCCGGGCGAGGTGCGGCGCTTCACCGAGCAGGCGCTGTCCCGGCCGACGGAGGAGTTCGTCCGCTCGCACGGGCTGCGGCTCGTGGTGTCGGCGGTGGCCGAGCTGGAGTCGGGCAACCTGGACGCGGCCTGCGCGGCGGGCACGCGCGCGGTGGAGGTGGCGGGGCGGATCTCCTCGGCGCGGACCACCGAGTACGTGCGGGACCTGCTGCACCGGCTCGAACCGTACGGGGACGAGCCGCGCGTCGTGGAGCTGCGGGAACGGGCCCGGCCGCTGCTCGTCGCCCCGGCGTGAGACGCGGCCCCGGCGTGGGACGCGGCCCCGGCGTGGGACGTCACCGCGGCGTGAGACGCGGCCCCGGCGTGAGACGCGGCCCCGGCGTGAGATGTCGCCCCGCCGTGACACCTCGACCCGGCGCACGGCGGCGCACGGAAGTGACACGCGTCCCACGGTGCGGGCGTTTAGCGGCATTGTCAGTGGGCCAGTGCACTATCGGGGGTGGGAGGTGGCGCTGGTGTTTGACTGTGACGTGCTGGTGATCGGCGGCGGGATCGTCGGTCTGTCGACGGCGTACGCGCTGACGCGTGCCGCCCCGGGCACCCGGGTCACGGTCCTGGAGAAGGAGCACGCCCTCGCGCGCCACCAGACCGGGCGCAACAGCGGGGTGATCCACAGCGGGATCTACTACCGTCCCGGGTCGCTCAAGGCACGGTTCGCGGTCGAGGGCGCGGCCGAGATGGTCAAGTTCTGCGCGGAGTGGGACATCCCGCACGAGGTGACGGGGAAGCTCATCGTCGCCACCACGCGCGAGGAGCTGCCCCGGCTGCACGCGCTCGTGCAGCGCGGCCGGGAGAACGGCATCCCTGTGCGCGAGCTCGGCCCGGCGCAGATCAGCGAGTACGAGCCGCGGGTGCGGGGGCTCGCCGCGATCCACGTCGGCACGACCGGGATCTGCGACTACGGGGCGGTCTCGGAGCGGCTCGCCTCGGCCTCCGGGGCGCGGATCCTGTACGGCGCGGAGGTCACCGTCATCGACCGCCGTCCCTGGGGCGTCGCCGTGCGCACGGCGGACGGCCGGGTGGTGCGGGCGAAGGTCCTGGTGAACTGCGCGGGGCTGCACTGCGACCGGATCGCCAGGCTCGCGGGTGACGACCCCGGGATGCGGATAGTCCCGTTCCGCGGGGAGTACTACGAGCTCGCGGATCCCTCGCTGGTCCGGGGCCTGGTCTACCCGGTGCCGGACCCGGCGTTCCCGTTCCTCGGGGTGCACCTGACCCGGGGCATCGACGGCGGTGTCCACATCGGGCCGAACGCGGTCCCGGCGCTGGCGAAGGAGGGGTACGGCTGGTCGGTCGTCCGCCCGCGCGAGCTGGGCGCCACGCTGGCGTGGCCCGGCTCCTGGGCGATCGCCCGCGCGCACTGGCGGTACGGCGCCGGCGAGCTGCACCGGTCGGTCTCGAAGCGGGCGTTCACGGAGGCGGTGCGGCGGCTGCTGCCGGTCGTCGAGGAGTCCGACCTGCGGCGGGCGGCGCCGGGGGTGCGGGCGCAGGCGGTGCTGCGGGACGGGACGCTGGTCGACGACTTCCTGATCCGCGAGGCGGAGCGGACGGTCCACGTCCTGAACGCCCCGTCGCCCGCGGCGACGGCGTCCCTCCCGATCGGCCGCGAGGTCGCGACCCGGGCCCTGGCCCGGCTGTAGCCCCGCGCGATGCGGACCGCCCGATGCGGACCGCCCGATGCGGACCGCGCCATGCGGACCGCCCGATGCGGACCGCGCGATGCGGACCGCGCGATGCGGGCCGCGCGGTCGGGCGAGGGGCCGCCGTAGAATTGGGCGCATTGTGTCTGAGCAGATTGAGAACGCCCCGCAGCCCGTCGCCGACCCCGCACCGTCCGTCGCGCGTCGCGGCAGTCGGATGTTCGCCCCCGGCGAGGGGCCCATGCCCGATCCCGCCGGGGCCCATCACGAGCGGCGGATCCGGAGCTTCCAGCCGCGCCGCAGCCGTGTCACGTACGGGCAGGCCGAGGCCATGCTGAAGCGGTGGCCCGACTGGGGCCTCGACATCGACGGCAAGCGGGCCCTCGATCTCGAAGAGATGTTCGAGGGACTGCCGGTCGTTCTCGAGATCGGGTTCGGCATGGGCGAGGCGACCGCCCAGATGGCCGCCGCCGATCCCGGCACCGGGATCCTCGCCGTGGACGTGCACACCCCCGGCCAGGGCAACCTCCTCGGTCTCGCCGACCGCAACGGCCTCACCAACGTCCGGGTCGCCAACGGCGACGCGATCATCCTGCTCCGCGAGATGCTCGGCGACGCGACCCTCGACGGCTGCCGGGTCTACTTCCCGGACCCCTGGCCCAAGGCCCGCCACCACAAGCGCCGGCTCATCCAGCCCGAGTTCCTCAGCCTCCTCGCGCCCCGGATGAAGCCCGGCGCCGTGCTCCACTGCGCCACGGACTGGGAGGAGTACGCCGTCCAGATGCTGGAGGTGCTCTCCGCGCATCCGGACTACGAGAACACCCAGGCCGACGGCGGCTACGCGCCCCGCCCCGACTTCCGTCCCCTCACCCGCTTCGAGGGCCAGGGACTCGACAAGGGCCACGTCGTCCACGATCTGCTCTTCCGGAGGAAGTGACAGAGAAGGTAACTCCTTCGCCCCATGTCGGTGGGGGTCGTTAGGGTCGCTCACGTGTCGAACCCCGCCCCCGCCGGAACCGAGGCCGCTCCCGTCCCGCACCGGGACACCGAGGAGCCGTCCTTCCCCGCCGCCGCCGACCGAACCCAGTGGCGCTACCGGCCGCGCCGGTCCTTCTGGCGCAGCCGGCTGGTCCGCGCGATCGCCCTCGTGACGCTGCTCGCGCTCTGCGCCCTCGTCATCCTGGCGCTGGTCCGCGAGCAGACCGGCACGCAGGGCTTCCTCGTCGGCCTGGGCCTCGCCGTGCTTCCCGTACCGCTGCTCATGTCGGCGTTCCGCTGGCTCGACCGGGTCGAGCCGAGCCCCTGGAAGAACATGCTGTTCGCGTTCGCCTGGGGCGCCTTCGCCGCCGCCCTCGTCGCGATCCTGGCGAACTCCTTCGCGGTCCGCTGGATCGCCACCGCCACGGCCGATCCGGACTCCGCCGACACGCTCGGGGCCACCGTCATCGCTCCGGTGGTGGAGGAGAGCGCGAAGGCCGCCGCGATCCTGCTGCTGTTCCTCTTCCGCAGGAAGGACTTCGGCGGTCTCGTCGACGGCGTCGTGGTCGCCGGTTTCACCGCGACCGGCTTCGCCTTCACCGAGAACATCCTCTATCTCGGCAACGCCTTCGGCGAGGACCAGGAGTTCGGCTCCTCCGGTCTCGGTTCGGTGACCGCAGCGACCTTCTTCGTACGGGTGGTGATGTCGCCGTTCGCGCACCCCCTCTTCACCGTGCTCACCGGCATAGGCTTCGGCTTCGCCGCCCTCGCGCCGCGCGGCAAGCGGCTGCGCCGGGTGCTGCTGCCGCTCGCCGGGCTCCTGCTCGCCATGAGCCTGCACGCCGCCTGGAACGGCTCGGCCACCTTCGGCGGCCCGCTGGCCTTCTACGCGGTGTACGGGGCGCTCATGGTCCCGGCCTTCGGCCTGCTGACCTGGCTGGCGGTGTGGAGCCGGCAGCGCGAGCTGCGCACGATATCCGGGGAGCTCCCGGCGTACGCCGCGGCCGGCTGGCTCGCCCCCACCGAGCCGCTCGCGCTGTCCTCGATGCGCGCCCGGCAGATGGCCCGCTCGTTCGCCGCCCGCACGTACGGCGGGCCGGCCGCGCGGACGGTCGGCGAGTACGAGTCCTTCGCGACGACCCTGGCGTTCCTGCGGGACCGGGCCCGGCGCGGCACGGCGGGACCCGACTTCCCGGCCCGGGAGCAGGAGCTGCTGCACCACCTCTGGCAGCGCCGCGCGGTCGCCTCCCCGGCCCTCACGTACGCGGCGCGGGCGACGGGCCGGGCCTGGGCGCCGCCGCAGTACCTGGACTACGACGGCTACAACCCGTACCGGAGTTAGGGGCTGTCCGGCGGGTCAGGGCCGGATGGGTTCTAGGCCTCCGAGGCCTCGGTCAGCAGCTTCAGCTCGGCCTCCGTCAGCTTCAGGTCGGCCGCCGCGACGAGGGCCGGGAGCTGTTCGACCGTGCGGGCCGAGGCGATCGGCGCGGCGACGGTCGGCCGGGCGGCGAGCCAGGCGAGGGCGACGGTGGCGAGCTCCGCCTCGTGCGCCTCGGCGACGGTGTCGAGGGCGGAGAGGACGGCCCGGCCGCGCTCGGTGTCCAGGTGCTTGGCGGCGCCCGCGGCACGGACGCTGTCGATGTCGGCACCGGGGCGGTACTTGCCGGTGAGGAAGCCGGCCGCGAGCCCGTAGTACGGGACGGCCGCGAGCCCGGCCTGCTCGACGGTCTCCAGGAGCGGGCCCTCGTAGGTGTCGCGGGAGACCAGGTTGTAGTGCGGCTGGAGGGCGACGTAGCGGGTGAGGCCCTCGGCCTCGGCGAAGTCGAGGGAGGCGCGCAGCCGCTCCGGGGAGATGTTGGAGGCGGCGACGGCCCGCACCTTGCCGTCCTTCACCAGCTGGTCGAGGGCGGTGACGATCTCCTCGACCGGGACGGACTCGTCGTCGAAGTGCGTGTAGTACATGTCGATGTGGTCGGTGCCGAGGCGGCGCAGGGACTCCTCCGCGCCCGCCTTGATGGTGGGGGCGGAGAGGCCCTTGAAGCGGGGGTGGGCGCCGACCTTGGTGGCGACGACGATGTCGGAGCGGTTGCCCCGGGAGGCGAGCCAGCGGCCGATGACGGTCTCGGACTCGCCGCCCTCGTTGCCCTCGGCCCACGCGGAGTAGACGTCGGCGGAGTCGACGAAGTTGCCGCCCGCGGCGGCGTAGGCGTCGAGGACGGCGAAGGACTCGGCCTCGTCGGCGGTCCAGCCGAAGACGTTGCCGCCCAGGGCCACGGGGAAGACGTGCAGGTCGGAGTCGCCCAGCGTGCGGAGAGAAGTCATGCGTGGATCAACCACGCCCGCCGCTGGGCCTATTCCGTGCGGGTGCCTCAGAGGCTGAGGCCCTTGGAGCGGAGCCAGGCCGCCGGGTCGATGCCGTCGCCGCCGGCGGTGTGGACCTCCATGTGGAGGTGGGCGCCGGTGACGTTGCCGGTGGCGCCGACGCGGCCGATGGTCTCGCCGGTGCTCACGGTCTGGCCGGCGCTGACCAGCATGGACGAGAGGTGGCAGTACCAGACCTCGGTGCCGTCCTCCAGCTCCAGGACGATCCGGTAGCCGTAGGAGCCGGACCAGCCGGCCGACTTGACGGTGGCGCCGTGGACCGCCTTGAGCGGGGTGCCCGTGGGGGCGGCGAAGTCGAGGCCGGTGTGGTAGCCGGAGGACCACATCGAGCCGGCCTGCATGTAGGTGGCGGTGAGGGTGTACGAGGAGACGGGCAGCGAGTAGCTGGCGGCGAGCTGGGCGAGGCGCTCGGCCTCGGCCGCCGCTTCCGCCTTCGCCCTGGCCTCCGCCTCGGCCTTCGCCTTGGCTTCCGCCTCGGCCTTCGCCTTCGCGTCGGCGGCCGCCTTCTCCGCGGCCGCTTCCTTGGCCGCGGCCTCCGCGGCGGCCTTCTCGGCGGCCGCCTTCTCCGCGGCGGCGAGCTCGGCGGCGTCGGCGGAGGCCTGCTGCTGCTCGGCCTGCTGGAGGATGCGGGCCCGCAGGGCCTCGCCCGCGGCGGGGGCGGCGGCCTGCTCGGTGCCCTCGTCGGCCGCGGTGGTGTACGTGGCGGAGGTGAGCGGGTTCGGGTTGGCGCGGTCCGCGCTGACGGGCGCGCTCTCCTCGGGGAGGAGGTCGCCGACGCCGGGGAGGTCGTGGGCGTCCGGCAGGTCAAGGTCGGGGAGGTCCGGCAGCGATATCGCCACCGGGGGCTTCTCCTGCGCGGTGGCGAGGCCGCCCGCGCCGACGGCGGCGATCACGCCGACGCCGAGGACGGTGGAGGAGCGGGCGAAGTTGGAGCGCTGCTTGACGACCCGGTGCCGGCCGCCGGAGCGGCTCTCGGCGCGCAGGGAGCCCTCGGTGGGGTTCCACTCGGTGCCCGGGGCGGCGGGACCCGCACCACCACCGAAGGCATCGAAGGGGGCTTCGGGTGCGGGGGTGTTGGACGCCACGGGGGCGCGCTCCTTTCCTTCCGTCTCGCCTACCGGGTTAGCTGACGGGTTCGGAGCGGGAAGGTCTCCTACGGGCACGCTCGCACGAGTGCGAAGGGGCCCGATTCACCCCAAGTGGTGGTTCCCCGGTTCCTTTTCAGGATTCGGCGCGTGCGCACGGTGCCGCCTCTTGCGACGGCTGGGACGACCGCGCTGCGTTATCGAACGTTAATAGACAGGGGGTCCCGATTCCAAGCCGTTGCCCTTGATCATTCGTTGAATTGAGAGGTAATGGCCCGACTTGACCCCCCTTCAGAGCGAGCCCGTCAAACACTCGCGATCTGACGTTATGTCAATTGTTATCGCAGTGACACCCTTCGACTACGCCTGGTGACCGGACCCGTCCGGCGGCACCACCGGCATCGTCCGGCGCCGCTCGGGCTGCCCCGTCGCCGGGCGGCTCACCGCGAGCAGCGCCATGTCGTCGGTCGCCCCGCCGCCCGTGTGCAGCCGTACGTCGTCCACGAGCGCGTCGAGCAGCTCCTCGGGCCCCGGGAAGATCCGCCCGGCCAGCCGCGCGGCCGGATCGTAGAAGACGCCCTGCGCGTTCCGCGCCTCCGAGAGGCCGTCCGTGTAGAAGAGCAGCGTCGCGCCCGGCGGGAACGGCCGTCCCTCGGCCCGGTCCGGCCACGGCGCCAGGTCGCCCATCCCGAGCGGCAGCGCCGCCTCGCCCGGCTCCAGGGACTCCAGCCGCCCGTCCGCGTGCAGCATCAGCGGAGGCGGGTGCCCGCGGTTGACGACCCGGACGAAGCCGTCGAAGGTCCCGGCTCCGTCGGAGCGCGGGATCTCGGCGAGCACCGCCGTGGTGAACCCCTCGAAGGCGTCGAGCCCGTCCCGGCGGGTGCCCTCCCGGGCCAGCGCCCGTTCGAGCCGCTGCGCCACGCCCTCCAGGGTCCGCTCCTGCTCCGCCGCCTCCCGGAAGGCCCCGATGACGACGGCGACGGCCTCCACGGCGTCCATCCCCTTGCCCCGGACGTCCCCGACCACGAGCCGCACCCCGTGCGGGGTGTCCTGGACGGCGAAGAGGTCCCCGCCGATGAACGCGTCGGCCTGCGCCGCCTCGTACCGCGCCGCGCACTGCAGCCCGCCGATCCGCTCGGCGGGCATCGGCAGCACCGCCTTCTGCGCGGTCTCCGCGATGACCCGCGCCGAGGCGAGCCGCTCGCCGCTGCGGCGCACGACCCGGTTGATGAGGAGCGCGAGCGCGGAGACGGTGACGACGGTCAGGGTCTCGGTGAGGGCGGGGATCTCGTCGACGGTGCCGTTGTAGACGTGCAGCCCGATCGAGGCGAGGACGGCGGCGATCCCGGTGAGCAGGGTGGTCAGCAGGGAGAAGAAGGGTGCGGCGATCAGCGGGGCGGCGGAGAAGAGCGGCGCCGCCGTGTACTCGGGCGGTGTCGCCAGGTCGAAGACGACACCGCCCAGGATGACCAGCGGGGGCAGCGCGCGGATGAACCGCCGGGCGCCGCCGTACGCGGGGCGGCCGCTCTCACCGCCCCGCCGCCCTCCGCCCGCCGCTCCTAGGGGGTGCCCCACCTGTGCTCTCCTGCCCGGTCCGACCGGCCGCGGTCCGCACCGCGCCCTCCCAGGGTGGCCGCCGCCGGACGGGGCGGCGACTCCCACGGGGCCGAGTGGCGTACGGGGGCGGCCGGCCGCCCCACCCCCGACGGCCTCAGTCGGCGTCCAGCCGCCCACTCCGGCCGAGCAGCGCCATCGCCGCCGCGCACACCAGGCCCACCGCGCACAGCACCAGCCACGGCAGCGCCGACCAGCCGGTGACGTCGAGGAGTGCGCCCGTCCCCAGGTTCCCGAGGGTGATCCCGACCCCGCACACGGTGTTGTAGAGCCCGTAATGGGTGGCCACCCAGCGGCCCCGGGACAGCGCGACCACGGTGTCCATCTCGTACGGGTAGAGCACCGCGTTCGCGACGGCCAGGACCGCCGCGCACAGCAGCAGCCCCACCAGGCCGCGCCCCAGGACGGCCGGGACCAGGAACGCCCCGCCCATCAGGGCGAGCCCGAGGACGAGACACCGCTCCCGGCTGAGGCGGCGCCGGCACCAGGCCGTGATCCGCAGCTGCCCGGCGAGCGCGACGAGCGCCGAGACGGCGAACAGCGCGGTCGTCGCGCCCGTGCCGCCCGCCGCGAGGGGCAGCGCCAGATAGACCTGGAAGGACAGCACGTACGAGCCGGTCATGGCGAGCGAGAACAGCCAGAAGGTCCGGTGGGCGAGAACCGTACGGAACTGCCCCCGCTGCTCCCGCGGCGCTTCGGAGATCCGTACGGGCAGATGCCGGAGCTGTACGAGGGTCAGGCCGGCGAACAGCACGGCCGCGACCACGCACGTCAGCCGGAACGACACCCCCGTCAGGGCCACCCCGACGAGCGGCCCGAGCAGGATGCCCGCCTGGTAGTAGGTGTTGAACAGGGCGAAGGCCTCCACCCGGCGCTCCTCCCCCGCCTCCGCCGCGAGACAGGCCCGCACGGCGGGGTTGAAGAGCGCCCCCGCGAGGCCCGTCGCGAGCGAGGCGGCGATCAGCATCGGCAGCGATTGCGCGAAGGCGAGCGCCCCGAAGCCGACCGTCCGCAGCGCGCAGCCGGCCACGATGAGCGGCTTGAAGCCGAGCCGGTCGGCGAGCGCCCCGCCGACCAGGAACATGCCCTGCTGGGAGAGGTTCCGGGCGCCGAGGACGAGCCCGACGGCCCAGGCGGCCATGCCGAGCCCGTCCGCCAGGTGCGCGGCCAGGTACGGCATGAGCATGTAGAAGCCGAGGTTGATGGTGAGCTGGTTGAGGAAGAGCAGCCGGACGGCCGGATCGAAGGTGCGGCTCTGCTTCCAGATGCCCCCCTTGGAGGGCGCGGTCGCGAGGGTCACTTGGCGCGCTCCAGGACCCGCCGGGTCCAGCCGCTGACGGACGTGTCGGAGACGTACGCGGCGGGCTCCTCCGGTACGGGCCCGTCGAGCAGCCCGTGCGCCGCGCAGAACTCGTCGTTGAAGACGGTGTCGAAGTACCGCTGCGGCCCGTCGGGGAAGACGGCCGCGATGCGGGTCCCGCGCGGCCGGGTGCGGGCCAGCCAGCCGGCGACGAGCGCGACCGCGCCGACGCTCCAGCCGCCGGTCGCGAAGTGCCGCGAGGCCAGTCGGCGGGCCGTCCGGACCGCCTCCGCGGGGCCCACCCAGTGGACCTCGTCGAAGGCCCCGTGGTCCACGTTCCCCGGGTGGATGGAGGAGCCGAGGCCGCGCATCAGCCGTTCGCCGGCGGGCAGGCCGAAGACGGTGGAGTTCACGGAGTCCACGCCGACCAGCTCCAGGGCCGGGCTGCTGGTGGCGCGCAGCGCCCGGGAGATCCCGGCGGAGTGGCCGCCGGTGCCGACCGCGCAGACGAGGACGTCGATCCGGTCGAGCTGCGCGGACAGTTCGGCGGCCAGCCCGGCGTACGCGTCGCAGTTGTCGGGGTTCCCGTACTGGTTCGGCCACCAGGCCCCGTCGAGGCTCAGGAGCAGTTCGGCGACCCGGTCCATCCGGGCCTGCTGCCAGCCGCCCCGCGGGCTGGGCTCGGGGACGACGTGGACCCGGGCGCCGTGGGCGACGAGCATCCGCTCGACGATCGGTTCGAGACCGGGGTCGGTGACGACGTGCACGGGGTGGCCGTGGAGCACGCCCGCGAGGGCGAGGCCGAGACCGAGCGTGCCGGAGGTGGACTCGACGATCGGGGCGCCGGGCCGCAGCTCCCCGCGGCGGCGGGCCTGCTCGACCATGTAGAGGGCGGCGCGGTCCTTGATGCCGCCGAAGTTGAAGCCTTCGAGCTTGGCCCAGTAGCCGTCGTCCGTCCACAGGACGGGGGTGTTGCCGACGGTCTTCCCGTCGAGGGGAAGCACGGGAAGCATCAGTGGTGCGGTCATGGGAGTACGTCCTTGGGGTGGGTACGCGAAAGGGAACCTGGTCACGCGAGTGCGGGACCCGGCTCAGTTCCGGTCCACCCCGAGGGCGATGAGCAGTCGGCCCGGCTCGGGTCCCGGGCCCGCCCGGTCGCGGACGCAGCGCGCGCGGGGGTCGTCGCGGAGGTCCGCCGCGTACGGCAGGACGGTGGCTCCTCCGGCGTCGGGCGCGGCGAGCGGGGCGGCGGCGGCCTGGGCGGGGAGGTGCGCGTCGAAGGTCCAGGCGTCCCCGGAGCTCTCGCAGCCGTGCGGGAGCGCGGGGGCGGAGAGGGTCGCGGTGCCGGCGTTCGGCAGTGCGTGCCCGTGGGGGCCGTGGCAGACGCTCGCGAGGAGGGTGAGGAGTGCGAGCAGGACGAGCACGGCGGGCGCCCGCCGGCTCACTTCGCTCACACGCTGGTCACTCATGGTGCGCGTGAGACTACGGTGGGGTGTGGCGCGCCTGCAAAGAGGCGGGCACGCTTTTGGCCACCGTTTACTTCAGACAGGTCCGATCAGAGGTTCCGCTCGGCGTAGACCTTCATCGCGTCGCGGACGAGGACCGCGGTGCCCTCGCCGTGCTTGTCGTAGTTCGCGGTGAACCGCGGGTCGTCGACGTACATCTGCCCGAGTCCGATCACGTACTCCCTGCTCGGCGTCGTGGTCGTCGACAGCCAGGCGATCTGGCGCCGCGTGATGGCCTGCACCTCCTCGCTGTCGGCGGCGAGGCCGTCCCGTGCCGCCCGCCCGAAGTCGCGGGCGATGCCGGCCTGCTCGTCCATGAACGCCTTCTTCTGGGCGTCGCCGAGCGAGCGCCACCAGCGGTCGCCCTTCTCGTAGGCGTCGCGGCCCCAGCGCTCGGTGACCTCCTCCTCGTACACCGTGTGGTCGAAACCGTCGAACACTTCCTCGGCCATGAGCTCTTCTCCCTTCTCGGTCTTGTGGAGAGTGGTCCGCACCGACGCGATCTGGCGTCCGATGCGCTCGCGCTCCTGCTCCAGGAGGGCGAGATGGGTGCGCAGGGCGGCGGACGTGTCCCGCTGCCCGGCGAGGACCTCGGCGATGGCGGGCAGCGAGAGCCCCAGCTCGCGCAGCAGCAGGATCCGCTGCAGCCGCACGAGCGCCGCCTGGTCGTAGTACCGGTAACCGTTCACGCCGATCCGGCTCGGTTCCAGCAGTCCGCGCTCGCCGTAGTGGCGGAGGGTGCGGCTGGTGGTGCCGGCCTTCTTGGCGATCTCCTGGATCGACCACTCCATGCCGAGAACGCTAAATCTTGACGTTGCGTCAAGGTCAAGCGAAGAGCGTCGGGGAACGACGAAGGCCCGGATCCAGTGAATGGATCCGGGCCTTCGTTGCTACTGAGTAGCGGGGACAGGATTTGAACCTGCGACCTCTGGGTTATGAGCCCAGCGAGCTACCGAGCTGCTCCACCCCGCGTCGGTGAACATGACTCTACGGCATGACCGGGGCGATCACGAAATCGGTTTTCCGTCGGCTCGGCGTCAGCAGCCGCAGTCGTCGGAGTCGACCGGCGCCGTCAGCGGGTCGGCGGCCTTCTCCGCGGGCCCCTCCCAGGTCTCGTACGCGAAGCCCTCGCGCACCCAGTACTCGAAGCCGCCGAGCATCTCCTTCACCTGGAAGCCCAGCTCGGCGAGGGCGAGAGCGGCGCGCGTGGCGCCGTTGCAGCCGGGGCCCCAGCAGTAGGTGACGACCGGCACGGACCGGTCGAGCAGCTGCTCGGCCTGCTCGGGGATGAGCGCGGTCGGCAGGTGGATCGCGCCGGGGACGTGCCCCTGGTCCCAGGAGGCGGTGGAGCGGGAGTCGATCACGACGAAGCCCGGGTCGGTGCCCTCGGCGGCGGCGGTGGCGAGCGCGGAGGCCACGTCGGAGACGTCGGCGTGGAAGGCGAGGCTGGCCGAGAAGTAGGCGGCCGCGGCGGCGGGAGAGGCCGGCGGGGTGCGGAGTACGGGGTTGACCTGCGTCGTTGTCGTCGTCATGGTGATCAATCTACGGACGAAGATCACCGTGCTGAAGTGGGGATTCACGGTGGTCGGGGGCTTCGGCCGGGGAATCCCGGGCGTTCGCCACGAGACGGCGGGGATCTCACGTACCGGGACCCGTCGTGCTCGCCTCCGGTGTCACATCTGCGGATTCTGATCCGTCATGACGGCATGACGGGACGCGAACGGGGAGATCGACGAGTGGACCACGAGACCCAGGACCAGACGCTCGACAAGGAAGCCCTGGCCCGGCGCTTCGACGCCGACCGCGGCCATCTGCGGGCGGTGGCCTACCGCATGCTGGGCTCGCTCAGCGAGGCCGAGGACGCCGTCCAGGAGGCCTGGTTCAAGCTCAGCCGCAGCGACGTCAGCGGCGTGGAGAACCTCAGCGGCTGGCTGACGACGGTCGTCGGCCGCGTCTGCCTCGACATGCTGCGCTCGCGCGGCTCGCGCCGCGAGGACCCGCTCGAGTACTACGTCCCCGATCCGGTGGTCCGGGTCGCCGACACCACCGACCCGGAGCACGCGGCCGAGCTCACCGAGTCCGTCGGGCTCGCGCTCCTCGTCGTCCTCGACACCCTGGGGCCGGCCGAACGGCTCGCGTTCGTGCTGCACGACATGTTCGCCGTCTCCTTCGACGACATCGCGAAGATCGTCGACCGCACCCCGGCCGCCACCCGCCAGCTCGCCAGCCGCGCCCGCCGCCGGGTGCAGGACGCCACCCCGGCCCCCGGTCCGGACGCGCGCCGCCAGCGGGAGATCGCCGACGCCTTCCTCGCCGCGGCGCACGGCGGCGACTTCGAGGGGCTGCTCGCCGTCCTCGACCCGGACGTGGTGCTGCGCGCGGACGGCGGCATGACCCTCGCGGCCGTCTCCAAGGTCGTCCGGGGCGCCGAGGCGGTCATCGCGCAGGCGCTCACGTACGCGAAGTTCCGTACGGGCGCGCTGCGGGTCGTGGCCAACGGCCAGCCCGCGGTGGTGTCGGTCGTCAAGGGCCGCCCGGGCTCGATCATGACCTTCACGATCGTCGAGGACCGGATCGTCGAGCTGCACATCCTGGCGGACCCGGAGCGGATGGCCACGCTCGGCCTCACGGAGGAGGACCTGGCCCGCGCGGAGTACTGACCCCGGCCGGCATGCGGGAGGGAACCGTTCGTGCGAGTTTGTACGGGTTGGTTCCCTCTCGTGCGCGAAGGCGGTCCCCCGTGCCGATCACTCCCGAGGAGGCCCGCCGGACGGCGGCCGACGCCTGGATCTGGGGCTACCCGATCCTGGACAACTACCGCACGATGTACGCGCAGGCGATCGACTCCGACGATCCCCGGTACACGGGCGGCTTCGGCCGTTTCCGGCACTACTCGGAGCCGTTCACCCCGGAGAACACCGACGTCGTCACCCCGAACAACGACACCCCGTACTCCTGGGCCTGGCTGGACCTGCGCGCCGAGCCGTACGTGATCTCGGTCCCGGCCCTCGACCGGTACTACGTGCTCCCGCCGCACGACCTCGACACCGCGTACGTCGGCTACGTCGGCGCCCGGACCACCGGCCCGGCTCCGGGCGACCACCTGATCGCCGGCCCCGGCTGGAACGGCCCGGTCCCCGAGGGCATCGCGAGCGTCCTGCGCGCCGACACCTTCCTCGTCGGGATCGTCGGCCGGACCTACCTGGCCGGCCCGGAGGACGTCCCCGCCCTGCGCGCGGTCCAGGAGCGGTACGCGCTCCGCCCCCTCTCCACGTACACGGACACGGCCGCCCCGCACCCCGCCGACGAACCGGTGTGGCCCGTCTGGCGCGAGGAGGACCTCGGGACGATCGAGTTCTTCACGCTCCTCGACTTCCTGCTCCGGTTCTTCCCCGTCCTGGAGGCGGAGCGCGGGGTGCGCGACCGTCTCGCGGCCCTCGGGGTGTCCGGCACGGGCGAGTTCGAACCGGCCGCGCTCTCCCCGGAGCTCCGGGCGGCCGTCGAACAGGGCGTCGCCGACGGCCGGGCCCGCCTGGAGAAGGCCGTGGCGGCCGCCACCGTCTCCACGGACCTCTTCGGCACCCGCGCGGAACTCGGCGACGACTACATCGGCCGGGCGGTCGCCGCCGACGTCGGGCTCTACGGCCTCCCGGCGGCCGAGGCCTGGTACGGCGGCTGGTCGGCCGACGACCACGGCGAGCACCCCCCGAACGGGCACGACCACGACCACGTCGTCCACTTCCCGCCCGGACAGCTCCCCCCGGCCCGCTTCTTCTGGTCCGTCACCCTCTACCGCCTGCCCGAACGGCTGCTCGTCGCCAACGAGATCGACCGGTACTCGATCGGCGACCGCACCCCGGGGCTCGTCTACGACGACGACGGCGGCCTCACCCTCCACGTACGGAAGGACCGCCCGGCCGACCCGAAGCAGGCGGCGAACTGGCTGCCCGCCCCCGACGGCCCCTTCAGCCTCGTCGTCCGGCTCTACGGCCCCGAGCCCTCGGTCCTCGACGGCACCTGGCGGCTCCCGTCCCTCACCGTCGCCGACTGACCCCCGGTCACTTCGCCCGGGCGGCCCACCAGCTCCCCGCCGCCAGCGAGACACCGGCACTCGCGACACCGAGGAGGGCGCCCGCGGCGACGTCGCCCGGGTAGTGGACCCCGGTGTGGACCCGGGAGTAGCCCACGGTCCAGGCCAGGACGGCGAGGGGCACCGCGGCCGGCGGAAGCACCGAGCCCACGGCGGTGGCGAAGGCGACCGCCGACGCGGTGTGCCCGGACGGGAACGACGCCGAGGCCGGCATGGGGACATGACGGCCCACCACGACCCGGGCCGCCTCCCGGTCCGGCCTCGCCCGGTGGACGAGACGCTTGCCCAGCAGGTTCGCCGAGGCCGAGGCCACCGCGATCGCCCCGGCACCGGCGAGCGCGGCCCGCCGCGGCCGGCCCGGCACGAGCGCGAGCGCCGCCGCGATCGTGAACGAGATCTTGGAGTGGTCGGCCGCCGCGGAGAGCCGGCGGAACGCCGTGTCGAGCGTGGGCGTCGGGGTCGCGGCCACCGCCGCGTACACGGCCCCGTCGACGGCCCGGACGTCGTGCAGGACCGCCCGGAAGGTCCCGGTCTTCGTGTCGTCGGTCATGCGCCGCTCCTAGTCAGGGGTACTCGGGTTCAAGGGGTACGGGTGTCCCACGGGCCGCTGCCGGGGACGGGCTGCTCGGGGAAGGCCAGCCGGGTGAGCCGCCGCCAGTCCAGGGGCGGCGGGGGCACCGGCGAGCCCGGCCGGTCGCGGGGCACGAGGACCCGCAGGGCGAGCGGACGCAGGGTGCAGACGACGGGCGTCGGCAGGGTCAGGGCCTCGCCGTCCACGGCGACGGAGATGACGGCGCCCGCACCGGGACCGCCCCCGACCTCCACCCTACGGGCCGTCAGGACGTTCAGGCCGGTCGCCTGGGTGCCCAGGACGGCCAGCTCGGCGGCCTGCGCCGCGCCGTCCACGCGGATGCCGATCACCCCGAGCGCGCCGCTGTCGAGACGCGTCCTGCGGGCGGCGACCGCACCGAACGGATCGGGTGTCGCGTACGGGTTGTTGCTGACGAGGAGCGCCTGCTGCCCGGTGAGCGAGGTGGAGTCGGCGATCGCGTCGAGACGGTCGCCCTCACCTCCCTGGAGCAGATCGGGCAGGACGTCGATCGCGGTGCCGGCCTTGTCGTCGCGGTACTCGGGGCGCTGGACCACGTCCGCGTACACCCCGAAGGAGACCGTGTTGACGAAGGGCCGGCCGGCGACGTCGCCGAGGTCGATCCGGAGCTCCTCGCCGTCGCGCAGCGCGTCGAGACAGCGGGACGGGTCGGTGCGGTCGAGGCCCAGGTCCATCGCGAAGTGGTTGCGGGTGCCGGCCGAGACGACCAGGAACGGCAGGTCGTGCTCGGCGGCGACCTCGGCCACCAGGGCCTGCGTGCCGTCGCCGCCCGCCACCCCGAGGAGATCGGCGCCCTCGGCGACGGCCTTCCGGGCGAGCCCGGCGACATCGGCCGGAGCGGACGGATCGAGCAGGATCACCCGGGCGCCGAGCGCCTCCGCCCGCGCGACGAGACCGAACCGGCCGACCTTCCCGCCACCGGACTTCGGATTCATGATCAGCACGGGCCGGCGGGGCGCGGGGACCGACGCGCCCCGCATCAGCGCGGCCCGCTCCTCCTCCGGGCGGCGCAGCGCGGCCCGCGCGCAGGACAGCGCGACGGCCCAGAGCCCCAGGGCCACGAGGGCGTTCACCCAGACGCCCCCGGCGACGTACAGACCCAGCGTGACGAGGGGCGCGGCCACCGCGAGCAGCCCGCCGAACACCCGGACCGGCCCCCGGTGCGCGAGGAACCACCAGACACCCGCCGCGGTCGCGGCGAACCCGAGGATCCCGCTCAACAGGATCAGCATCCCGCTGCCGAGCGCGGTCAGCAGGGCGACGGCCGCACCACCCGTCGCGAGCAGCGCCCACCGGGCCAGCTCCGTGGCCTCCCCCGCCGGATCACCGGAACCTCTCGCCGCCACCGACCCCACCTCCACACTCCGCGTCCACGTTTCCCCACGTTCCCCGGCGCCGCCCCCAGTACAGAGCCGTTCGGACGAACGGAGTTCCGAGAGACAGGACGGCGAATCCGCACGGAAGGTTCTCCGGAAAGCATGCCGTCCCGACGCCCGACGCACCCGAATTCCCGTACGGCACAACGAAGAAGCCGGAGGTGCCCGTGATCCGCCTCCCGCCCGGCCCGTCCGCTCACGCACGAGCCCCCGAACGACGAAGCGCCCCGCCCGGTGGAAACCAGGTGGGGCGCTCCGTAGCAGGTCGGAGGGGTACTCCCTCGCCTGCCTCGCGTAGGCCGTGTGGGACTCGAACCCACAACCAATGGATTAAAAGTCCACTGCTCTGCCAATTGAGCTAACGGCCCGTGGACGAACACACCCGTGCAGCATAGCCCGAGAGGGCCCGGGAACCGATCGGGTATCCGACACCGGCCGCGCCGCGGTCCGACCGTCGTGGTCGGGGCCGCGGCGCGGGGCGGAGGGATCGGAAGGGGTGGGGCGTCAGGACAGCGTCTTGTACATCTGCCAGCCGGCACCGATCTTCACGCGGCCGGCGAAGAGGCCCGTACCGGTGCCGGCGTACCGCCACAGCACGCCGGCCGTGTCCCGGGCCACCAGGTCCGCCTTGCCGTCGCCGGTGAAGTCGCCGACGCCCACGACGGAGTTGTAGACCTGCCAGCCGCCGCCGACCTTCACCCGGGCGGCCAGGGTGCCCCTGCCGGTCCCGTAGTAGCGCCACAGCACTCCGGCCGTGTCCCGGGCGAGCAGGTCGCCGGCCTTGTCGCCGTTGAGGTCGCCGACGCCGACGACCGTGTTGTAGATCTGGTAGCCGAAGCCGATCTTCACGCGCGGCTTGAACTTGCCCGCACCGTTGTCGGCGTACAGCCACAGCTCGCCGGCCGGCGTGCGGGCGAGGAGGTCCGTGCGGCCGTCGCCCGTCAGGTCGCCGGGCGCGGTGAGGCTGTTGTAGATCTGCCAGCCGCCACCGATCGTCAGCTTCGGCCCACCCGGCGCGAACGCCTTGCCGCAGCCGCCGTCGTACCGGGTCAGCATGCCCGCGGCGTCCCGCACGAGCAGGTCGTTGCACCGGTCGCCGGAGAGGTCCCCGAAGGGGACGACCGTCGAGGAGGCCGGCCAGCCCGTCGCCGAGGCGCCGGTACCGAGACCGCCGGTGCCCGTGCCCGTCCGCACGGTCAGCGTCCCGGTCGGGGTGAGACCGATCAGGTCGCCCTTGCCGTCACCGCTGAGGTCACGCCACGTGGGCAGCGGCTTCTCGGGCACGACGGGCGCGGGGGCGGTGGTCGCGGTGCGCAGCTGGAAGCGGGAGCCGGCGGTTTCGCCCCAGACGGCGACCGGCCGCCCGGCCGCGTCCGCGGTCACCTGTCCGAGGGCGTAGCCGCTGGTGTTGGTGGACAGCGGCGTCGGCTTCGCGGACCAGACGCCGTCGATCCGGGAGGAGGTCATCACCTTGCGGTAGCTGCCGACGTCCTGCGTCCAGACGGCGTGCGCGCTGCCGTCGGGGCCGACCGTGAGATCGAACTGGTCGTCCGGGACGTAGTCCGTGGAGAGGATCTTGACGGGGGACCAGGTTCCGGTCGCCGCCGAACGGGTGGTGGTCTGGGCGCTCCACCCGGAGCCCTCGACGGCGTCGACCCCGAGGAGGGTGACATCCCCTTCGGGGCCGATGGCCACCTCGCGCCAGGCACCGGTCGAGAACCCGTTGGCCGGCTCCTCGGCTCCCCACGTCAGGCTTCCGGCCGGGCGCTGGGCGAGCTTCTGGGTCCCCTCACCACCGCTGGGGGATTCCCGGTCGGCCCAGGCCAGGGCGGCGCGGCCGTCGGCGCCGATCGCGAGGGTGATGCCGGTCGCGTAGCGGGCCGGGTCGGACACGGTGACCGGCTTGGTCCAGCCGGTCCCGTCGGCGAGCCGGTCGGTGACCTTGACCCGGCCGGTCACGGGGCCGTTCTCCGTGTAGGCGACGGTCGCCGTGCCCTGGTCGGAGACGATGAGCTGGGCGCCGGAGCCGAGCCCCGCGTCCGGCAGGACCTCGTTCAGGCGGACCGGCTCGGACCAGGCCGCACCGGGGGCCGTACGGACCGACGAGTACAGGGCGGCCCTGCCGTCCGCGACCTGCGTCCACACCGCGACCAGCAGCCCGGACGGGGAACCGGCGAGCTTGCCGCCGAAGGTGTTGCCCGCCGTCACCAGGTCGGAGGCGGCGGACCAGGTCGTGGTCCCGGCGTCGAGTGCGGCCATCCGGATGTCGTTGCCCTGCGTCCAGGTCGCCAGGACGGAACCGTCGGCGGCGACCGCCAGCTCGGCGTCCTGGGGATAGCTGCTGGTCGTGGAGAGAACCTGCGGCGGCCCCCAGACGGTGCTGCCGGCCGGCCGCACCTTCGAGCCGAGCTCGTACGTGTCGGTGTCGCCGCTCCTGCGGAGGATGAGGGCGACGACCGTGCCGTTCCTGGCCGTCTTGAGGTCGAGGACGTCGTCGAACGCCGTGCCGTCCGTCAGCGGCACGGACGGCGCCCACGGGTCGAGGGCCACGGGCGCGGCGGCGGTCAGCGCGGTGGGCGCGGCGAAGGCGGCCGGGGCGGTGGTCGCCGCGATCCCGAGGCCGACGACGGGTATGAGCGCGGTGCCGAGAACACGGCGAAGAGTGGCCCTCCGGGGCCGGGCGTGCTGGTTCACGTCGTCTCCATGCGTGCGAGTGGGCGCACGGAGGAGACGCGGCACCCTGTGCCGCGGTCGGCAACGCTCGATCGCGTGCCCCGTCCTTGCGAACCCCCCGTGCAAGTAGCGCGAGCGTAACAGCGGTTCCAGGGAGGGCGGTAGCGAATTCCGAACCCGTTCAAAAAACGAGCAGGGCCCGTGCGACACCGAGGTGTCGTACGGGCCCTGCTCAGCGTTCTACGCGAGGTCAGCCGTTGCGCTTCCAGCGCGGCTTGTCGTCGCGGCGGCCGAAGGAGCCACCGGTCGAGCCGGTGCTGCCGCGGTGGTCGTCACGACGGCCGTACGGGCGGTCGCCGCCCGAGCGGAAGCCGCCGGCGGGGCGGTCGTCGCGGCGGTCGCGGTTGAACGGACGGTCGCTGCCACGGTGGCCGCCGGAGGGGCGGTCGTCGCGGCGCTCGAAGGAACGGCCGCCACGGTCGTCGCGGTTGAAGCCACCCGACGGACGGTCGTCACGGCGGAAGCCACCGGCCGGACGGTCGTCGCGACGGAAGCCACCACGGTCGCCGCCACGGTCGTCACGGTTGAAGCCGCCCGACGGACGGTCGTCGCGACGGAAGCCGCCGGACGGACGGTCGTTGTCGCGGCGCTCGAAGGAACGGCCGCCACGGTCGTCACGGTTGAAGCCGCCCGACGGACGGTCGTCACGGCGGAAGCCACCGGCCGGACGGTCGTCGCGACGGAAGCCACCACGGTCGCCACCGCGGTCGTCACGGTTGAAGCCGCCCGAGGGACGGTCGTCACGGCGGAAGCCACCGGACGGACGGTCGTTGTCGCGACGGAAGCCGCCACGGTCGTTGTCCCGGCGGAAGCCGCCACGGTCGCCACCGCGGTCGTCACGGTTGAAGCCACCGCGGTCGCGGCGCTCGAAGTTGCCCCGCTCGTCGCGGAAGGTCGAACGCTCCTCGCGGCGCTCCTCGGCCTTCGCGGCGCGCTCGGCCTCGACGGCGGCGGCAGCGACCTCGGCCTCGGCGGCCTCGGTCACCTCGGCGACGGCGGCCTCCGGGTCCTCGCCGCGCTCGCGGGCGGCACGGGCCACCAGGCGGTCGGCCTCCTCGCGGAGCTCGACGGCACGGCGCTGCAGGCGCTCCAGCTGCTTGGTGAGGTCGACGACCTCGCGCTCGGCCTGCTTGGCCGAGTTGTTCGCGGAGTCGGCCTGGACCTCGGTCAGCGAACGGGCGCCGGTGATCTCGGCGACCTCCGGGTCGAAGGCGCCGGCGCCGCCGACGATGTGACGCGAGGCGTCGACGCCCGCGTCCTCCATCAGGCGGAAGATCTGGCGGCGCTGGTGCGGCAGGGCCAGGGAGACCACGACACCGGAGCGGCCGGCGCGGGCGGTGCGGCCCGAGCGGTGCAGGTAGTCCTTGTGGTCGCCGGCCGGGTCCACGTTCAGGACCAGGTCGATGCCGTCGACGTGGATGCCTCGGGCGGCGACGTCGGTCGCGACGAGCGCGTTGACGTAGCCGTCCTTGAAGTCGGCCAGGGTGCGGGTACGGGCGCCCTGGGTCATGCCGCCGTGCAGGGCGTCGGCCTTCACACCGGCGTCGCGGAGCTGCTCGGCGATGCGGTCGGCGCCCAGCTGGGTGCGGACGAAGATGATCGTGCGGCCCTTGCGCGCGGCGATGGCGGCGGTGACCGGGGCCTTGTCCTTCGGCTTCACGACGAGGACGTGGTGGGTCATCGTGGTGACGGCACCGGCGGACGGGTCGACCTCGTGCGTGATCGGGTTGACCAGGTAGCGCTTGACGAGGGTGTCGATCTCGTTCTCCAGGGTGGCGGAGAAGAGGAGACGCTGGCCGCCCTCGGGGACCTGGTCGAGCAGCTCGGTGACCTCGGGCAGGAAGCCCAGGTCGGCCATCTGGTCGGCCTCGTCGAGGACGGCGACCTGGACCTGCTCCAGGGAGCAGGCGCCGCGGTTGATGATGTCGCGGAGGCGACCCGGGGTGGCGACGAGGATGTCGACGCCGCGCTCCAGGGCGTAGATCTGGTTGCCCATGGACGTACCGCCGCAGACGACCTTCATCTTGAGGCCGAGCACGTCGCCGTAGGGCTGGAGGGCGTCCGCGACCTGCATCGCGAGCTCACGGGTCGGGGTGAGGATGACGCCGCGGGGCTTCTTCTTCTCGGTGTGGCCGTCCGCCAGGGTGGCGAGCAGCGGCAGACCGAAGGAGAGGGTCTTGCCGGAGCCGGTGCGGCCGCGGCCGAGGATGTCCTTGCCGGCCAGGGCGTCCGGGATGGTCGCCGCCTGGATCGGGAAGGGGGTGGTGACGCCGTTCTGCGCGAGCTTGCGCACGACGCCCTCGGGGAGACCGAGGTCGCCGAAGGTGATGGTGGGCTCGTCGGAGACGGTCTCCTCGACGACCGCCTCGGCGGTGTCGTCGGCCTCGATCTCGACGATCTCGACGATCTCGGTGGCCTCTACGGCCTCGACGATCTCGTCGTTCTCGGGCATGACGGCGTGGTCAGAACTGAAAATGGACATGCGAAATGCGAAACCTTCCGGAGTCTCGGCACGCGCCCGTCAACTCCGTGATTTCGCAAACGACCGCCTCAATGCGGTCAGCCACGGCTAGGGAGAGTACGCGCCACGCGGCGCTCTTCTGTGTCGGCGCCGGGCAATAGGATCAAGCGATCTACCACCATACGGACTCTCCCCCGCCTATAGCAAATCGGACTACGTCACACCGGTCCGACCTGCGGGGATGCCGCCGGCTCCGGGGGTGCCCCCGGCCCGTCCGCCGCCCGCATCGCGCCCATCTGCGTGTCGGCGCCCGACGGCGGCGGATCGGTGGGGTTCGAGGTCGGTTCCGGGGTCGGCTCGGGCGTCGGGTTCGAGGTCGGCTCGGGCGTCGGCTCCGGGCTCGGCGCGGTCTGCTGCGGCGTGGGCGTGGACCCGCCGTCCGAGCCGCCGGCACCGCCACCGCTGCCGCCGCTCCCCCCGCTGCCGCCGCTCCCGCCACCGCCGGAGCCGCCGCCCGGGACCTCCTGGCCGCCGCCGGCCGGCTGCGGCTTCGACGGCCCTCCGGACCCGCCCGGGCCCTCCACCGGCAGGACGGCGCCCGGCGAGGGCTTCGCCGTGCCGGACGGGGAGCCGCTCGGGACCGGGGACTCCTTGCCCGCACCGGCCGCGGCGGGACCGCCCTTCTCCGGCCGGCCGTTCCACGACCCGCCGCCCCCGCCCTGGGCTCCGCCGCCGCCGTCGGCCTCGGCCGCCACGCCCCGCTTCCCCCCGGACGCGCCGGGCGTCGGCTTCGCCCCCTCGTCGCTCACACTCATACAGCCGCTCAGACCGGCACAGGCCGCGACGGCCAGCGCGGTGGCGGCCCATCTCACCGGGGTGGGCAAATGGCGCACGGGGGCACCTCCAGGACACAACAGGCAGGAACGGAACGCGTCGCCCTGCCCAACTCCCTTGGCCCCGCAAGGGACACGCGCGAAGCGCGCCGAGCCTCAGCCGTAGCCGAGCGCGTGCAGCCGCTCGTCGTCGATGCCGAAGTGGTGGGCGATCTCGTGGACGACGGTGATCTCGGTCTCCGCGACCACGTCCTCGCGCGACTCGCACATCCGCAGCGTCGGCCCCCGGTAGATCGTGATCCGGTCGGGCAGCACCCCGGCGTACCACTCGCCGCGCTCGGTCAGGGGCGTCCCCTCGTAGAGCCCGAGCAGCTCGGGATCGTCCGCGGAGGGCTCGTCCTCCACGAACACGGCGACGTTGTCCATCAGCCGGGTCAGCTCCGGCGGGATCCGGTCCAGGGCCTCGGCGACAAGCTCCTCGAACTCCTCGCGCGTCATCTCCAGCACGGGCCCATTCTCCCCCCGCCGGAAACCGTTTTGGCGATAGCGGCCGACATCCCATATGCTTCTCACGTCCCCGACGCACTGAGAAGTGCGCAGGTGAGCCTCTAGCCCTCATCGTCTAGTGGCCCAGGACGCCGCCCTTTCAAGGCGGTAGCACGGGTTCGAATCCCGTTGGGGGCACGCATTACCGTGTGCGAGACTAGTGATCACACACAAGCTTGGCTCTGTGGAGCAGTTGGTTAGCTCGCCACCCTGTCAAGGTGGAGGTCGCGGGTTCAAGTCCCGTCAGAGTCGCTGAAGCTGGAAACAGCTTCGTGGCTGGGTAGCTCAGTTGGTACGAGCGATCGCCTGAAAAGCGATAGGTCGCCGGTTCGACCCCGGCCCCAGCCACAGAGAGAAGGCCCCGTTCGAGAGAACGGGGCCTTCTTCGTGCGCCCGGAAGGCAGGCCGTACGGGGAAGGGGCCCGCGGCCGTACGGGGGAGGGACCTCGCCCCCTCCCCCGTACGGCTCAGACCTCCTCGCGCCGCCGCGTCCTGCGGCCCCGCACCGCGAGCGCCACCGCGACCGCCGCCACGACCGCGGCGAGCAGCGCCCAGTCCGGCACCGAACGGCCCAGCGAGGCCACCCGCTCCTCCACGGCGAAGGACTCGTCCACCGACAGCAGGCCCGGCAGCCCGGTCGTCCCGTCGAAGACCAGGAACAGGGTGCCGAGGGCGATGAAGAAGAGGCCCGAGAGCAGCGAGGTGGAGTGGACCTCGAAGCGGCCGACACGGAGCGGGCGGCCCCGCAGCCAGCGCCGCCGGCCCAGGTCGTAGCGGTCCCAGAGCAACGCCAGGACGAACAGCGGGACGGCCATGCCGAGCGCGTACACCGCGAGGAGCAGTCCGCCGTACGCCGGGCTGCCGCTCAGCGCGGCCACCGTCAGGACGCTGCCGAGGATCGGGCCCGCGCAGAAACCGGCGAGGCCGTAGACCAGGCCGAGGGCGTAGACGGAGAGCGCCGACGTCGGGCGGATGCGGCCGCTCGCCTCGGCGATCCGGCGGGAGGTGAAGCCCAGGCCGAGGATCTGGAGGACGCCGAGCCCGATGATCAGCCAGCCCCCGGCGGTGACGAGCAGGTCCCGGTGGCCGTAGAAGAACCGGCCGGCGAGGGAGCCTGCCGCGCCGAGCGGGACGAGGGTCGTCGCCAGACCCGCGTAGAGGATGCCGGTCCTGGCCACGAGCTTCGCGCGCGTGTCGATCGAATACGCGAAGAAGGCGGGAAGGAGCAGGGCGCTGCACGGACTGAGCAGGGCGAGGAGGCCGCCGAGGAAGGCGGCGAAGTACCCGATGCCGGAGGTCACTGCCCGGCCTTCTTCGAGGCCTTCGGGGCCTTCGGAGCCGCCTTCGCGGCCGCCTCGATGGCCTCGGTGAAGGTCTCCAGGGGCTGGGCGCCGGCGATCGGCCGGCCGTTGATCAGGAAGGAGGGGGTGGAGGTGGCGCCGAGCGCGTACCCCTGCTCCTGGTCCTTGCGCACGGCCTCGCGGGCCGCCGCGCTGTCGCTGTCCTTGGCGAACCGGGCGAGGTCGGGCACGCCGGCCTCGGTCGCGAGGGCGGTCAGCCGCTCCTTGCCGAAGCCCTTCTCCTTGGCCCCCTCGGCGTAGGCGGCCTTGTGGAACTCCCAGAACCGGCCCTGCCGGCCGGCCGCCCAGGAGGCGCGGGCGATGCCCTCCGACTCCTCGCCGAAGATCGGGAAGTTCCGCCACTCGATGCGCAGGGTGCCGTCCTCGACGTACTTCTTCACGAGGGCGGGCTCGGTGTCGCGGGCGAACTTCCCGCAGTAGCCGCACTTGAAGTCGGCGTACTCGATGAGCACGACGGGCGCGTCGGCGCGGCCGAGGGCGAGCTTGTCGGCGGGGTCGCGGCGGGCGTACGCCTCCAGTTCGGCGTAGACGCCGGCGGAGGGGTCGGCGGAGACCTCGGCGACGGACGAGGAGCCGGAGGCGCCCGGGGACGTGGGCTTGGTGGCGGTGTACGAGACGAGGCCGAACAGCACGGCGGCGACCGCCACGCCGGAGACGATCAGGATCGGCTTGGCCTTGGCCGTGGACTTGGACGTGGACTTGGACGTGGACATGCGGAAGCGCTCCTGGAGGAGGGGAAGGGAAGGACGGCGGAGGCGGACCGTCCGTCTACACCCTGAGGACCTTCAGCTCCACGGGAGACAGGGGTACGCGCGCGGGTGGCTCCCGGCCCGGTGACGCGGCCGGGTCGCCCGGGGCCGGCTGCCGGAGCCCGGGGGCCACCCGGTCGGCGGCCGGCGCCGGCAGCAGCTCGGCGAAGCCGTGCGCACGCGGCGGTACGACGGGGCCCGAGGCCCCTCCTCCGACGGGATGGCCGGGGTCGCAGCCGGGCACGGCGGCGGCCGCCACGACAGGGGCCGCCACGACGGGGGCCGTCCCCGCAGACGCACTCGAGGAAACGCCGCAGACCAGGAGCCCGAGCACCAGACCCAGCAGCGCGGCGAACGCCGCCGTCGCGCGGGTGGTGCAGAACATGCGAAACCTCTCCGGTCCGGTCGGCGTGCCCGAAATAGTACGCACCCCGCGCGCGTGGCCCCGGGGAAGCCGCTCGTAAATCGGTTCGCCGCTTCTCGTCCGCAGGTGCGATCCTGGATCCCGTATGTCTACTTCCTTCGCCGCCCTCCAGTCCGTCCTGGCCGGGGTCTCGCTGCGGGACTCCCACCGGCTCGGCCGCCGTCTCGAAGGCGCCCGCCGCATCCGCAAGCCCGAGGCCCGCGCGGCCGTCCTGGACGAGATCGCCGCCGAGGCGGCCAAGGCCAAGGAGCGCGTCGACGGGCGTGCCTCCCGCGTGCCCGCGGTCACGTACCCCGAGCAGCTGCCCGTCTCGCAGAAGAAGGACGAGATCCTGGAGGCGATACGCGACCACCAGGTCGTGATCGTCGCCGGTGAGACGGGCTCCGGAAAGACCACCCAGATCCCGAAGATCTGTCTGGAGCTGGGCCGGGGCGTCCGGGGCATGATCGGGCACACCCAGCCCCGCCGGATCGCCGCCCGCACGGTCGCCGAGCGCGTCGCCGAGGAGCTGCGGACCCCCCTCGGGGAGGCCGTCGGCTGGAAGGTCCGCTTCACCGACCAGGTGAACCCCGACGCGACCTTCGTGAAGCTGATGACGGACGGCATCCTGCTCGCCGAGATCCAGACGGACCGGGAGCTGCGCGCGTACGACACGATCATCATCGACGAGGCCCACGAGCGGTCCCTCAACATCGACTTCCTGCTCGGCTATCTGGCCCAGCTGCTGCCGAAGCGCCCCGACCTCAAGGTCGTGATCACCTCCGCGACGATCGACCCGGAGCGCTTCTCCCGCCACTTCGGGGACGCCCCGATCGTCGAGGTCAGCGGCCGTACGTATCCGGTCGAGGTCCGCTACCGCCCGCTCCTCGAAGAGGACAGCGAGGAGTCGGACCGGGACCAGATCACCGCGATCTGCGACGCCGTCGACGAGCTCCAGAAGGAGGGCCCGGGCGATGTCCTGGTCTTCCTGTCCGGCGAACGGGAGATCCGCGACACCGCGGACGCGCTGCTCAAGAAGAAGCTCTTCAGCACCGAGATCCTCCCGCTGTACGCGCGCCTGTCGCACGCCGAGCAGCACCGGGTCTTCCAGGCGCACTCGGGCCGCCGGATCGTCCTCGCGACGAACGTCGCCGAGACCTCCCTGACCGTCCCCGGCATCAAGTACGTGATCGATCCGGGCACCGCCCGCATCTCGCGCTACTCGCACCGGACCAAGGTGCAGCGGCTGCCGATCGAGCCCGTCAGCCAGGCCAGCGCCAACCAGCGCAAGGGCCGCTGCGGCCGTACGTCGGACGGCATCTGCATCCGCCTCTACTCCGAGGACGACTTCCTCACCCGTCCGGAGTTCACGGACGCCGAGATCCTCCGTACGAACCTGGCCTCCGTCATCCTCCAGATGACCGCGGCCGGCCTCGGCGACATCGAGAAGTTCCCCTTCATCGACCCGCCGGACCACCGGAACATCCGGGACGGCGTGCAGCTCCTCCAGGAGCTCGGCGCGATCGACCCCGCCGAGAAGGACCCGAAGAAGCGGCTCACGCAGCAGGGCCGGAAGCTGTCCCAGCTGCCCGTGGACCCGCGCCTCGCCCGGATGGTCCTGGAGGCCGACAAGAACGGCTGTGTCCGCGAGGTCATGGTGATCGCGGCGGCGCTGTCCATCCAGGACCCGCGCGAGCGGCCTTCGGAGAAGCAGGCACAGGCCGATCAGCAGCACGCCCGGTTCAAGGACGAGACCAGCGACTTCCTCGCCTTCCTCAACCTGTGGCGGTACGTCCGCGAGCAGCAGAAGGAGCGCGGATCCAGCTCCTTCCGCCGGATGTGCAAGCAGGAGTACCTGAACTTCCTGCGCATCCGGGAGTGGCAGGACATCTACGCCCAGCTGCGGACGGTCGCGAAGCAGATGGGCATCCATCTGAACGAGGAGGACGCGCCGGAGCAGTCCGTGCACGTCTCCCTGCTCTCCGGCCTGCTCTCCCACGTCGGTCTGAAGGACGTGAAGGAGAACAAGGAGAGCCGGGACCCGAAGCGCGAGGGCACCCGGAACGAGTACCTGGGCGCGCGGAACGCCAAGTTCGCGATCTTCCCCGGTTCCGCGCTCTTCAAGAAGCCCCCGCGGTTCGTGATGTCCGCCGAGCTGGTGGAGACCTCGCGGCTCTGGGCCCGGGTCAACGCCCGGATCGAGCCCGAGTGGATCGAGCCGCTCGCGCAGCACCTGGTGAAGAAGACGTACAGCGAGCCGCACTGGGAGAAGGACCAGGCGGCCGTGATGGCCTTCGAGAAGGTGACGCTGTACGGCGTCCCGATCGTCGCCGACCGCAAGGTGAACTACGGGCGGATCGACCCGGAGGTCTCCCGCGACCTGTTCATCCGGAACGCGCTCGTCGAGGGCGACTGGCGCACCCACCACAAGTTCTTCGCCGACAACCGCAAGCTCCTCACCGAGGTCGAGGAGCTCGAACACCGGGCCAGGCGCCGGGACATCCTCGTCGACGACGAGACGCTCTTCGACTTCTACGACAAGCGCGTCCCCGAACACGTCGTGTCCGGCGCCCACTTCGACTCCTGGTGGAAGCACAAGCGCCACGAGGAACCGGAGTTCCTCGACTTCGAGCGCGAGATGCTCATCAACGAGAAGGCCGGGGCGGTCACCAAGGACGACTACCCGGACTCCTGGCGCCAGGGTGCGCTGAAGTTCCGGGTGACGTACCAGTTCGAGCCGGGCGCGGACGCGGACGGCGTGACCGTCCACGTACCGCTCCAGGTGCTCAACCAGGTGACGGACGAGGGCTTCGAGTGGCAGATCCCGGGTCTGCGCGCGGAGGTCGTCACGGAGCTGATCCGGTCCCTGCCGAAGCCGATCCGGCGCCACTACGTGCCCGCGCCGAACTTCGCGACCCGCTTCCTGGACACGGTCGTGCCCGTCCAGGAGCCGCTGACGGGCGCGCTCGCCCGCGAGCTCCAGCGGATGGTCGGCGTCCCGGTCACGGACGCGGACTTCGACTGGGCGAAGGTCCCCGAGCACCTCAAGGTGACCTTCCGGATCGTCGACGAGCGGCGCCGGAAGCTCGCCGAGGACAAGGACCTGGAGACCCTGCGGCTCAAGCTGCGCCCCAAGGCCCGTCAGGCGCTGTCCAAGGCCGCCGCGGCGGCGACGGGCGGCCCGGACGGCTCCGGGCCCTCCCTGGAGCGCACGGGCCTCAAGGACTGGACGATCGGGACGCTCACGAAGGTCTTCGAGACCCGGCGGGCGGGCCAGCCGGTCAAGGCCTTCCCGGCGCTCGTCGACGAGGGCGACTCGGTGGCCGTGCGGCTCTTCGACTCGGAGGCCGAGCAGGCGCAGGCGATGTGGCGGGGCACCCGGAAGCTGATCATGCTGAACATCCCGGTGAACCCGGCGAAGTTCGCCTCGGACAAGCTGACCAACCAGCAGAAGCTGGCCCTGTCGTCGAACCCGCACGGCTCGATCCAGGCCCTCTTCGACGACTGCGCCACCGCCGCCGCCGACCGGCTGATCGCGGACCACGGCGGTCCGGCGTGGGACGAGGAGTCCTTCCGGAAGCTGTACGACAAGGTCCGCGCGGACCTCGTCGAGCTGACCGTCCGCACCGTGGGCCAGGTCCAGCAGGTCCTGGCGGCCTGGCAGGCGTGCGAGCGCCGGCTGAAGTCCACGAACAGCCTGGCCCTGATCAACAACCTCACCGACGTGCGCACGCAGCTCGCCTGGCTCATGCCGGCCGGCTTCGTCACCCGTACGGGCCTGAAGCGGCTCCCGGACCTGATGCGCTACCTGGTGGCGGTGGACCGGCGGCTCCAGCAGATGCCCACGGGGGTCCAGCGGGACACCACCCGGATGGAGAAGGTCCAGGAGATGCAGGACGAGTACGCCTGGCTCCTGGAACAGCTCCCGAAGGGCCGCCCGGTGCCGTCCGAGGTCACCGACATCCGCTGGATGATCGAGGAGCTGCGGGTGAGCTACTTCGCGCACGCGCTGGGCACGGCGTACGCGATCTCGGACAAGCGGATCGTGAAGGCGATCGACGCGGCGGCCCCGTAGGGATCCGTAAGCGGGACCTCGCCGTCGGTGAGTTCGACCAGACCCCCTGACCTGCTGTACAGTCTTGCTCGCAGCCGCTTACGAGGGGCTGCGAGCAAGGCTCTGTGGAGCAGTTGGTTAGCTCGCCACCCTGTCAAGGTGGAGGTCGCGGGTTCAAGTCCCGTCAGAGTCGCTTTCACGAAGGCCCGCATCGCGAGATGCGGGCCTTCGTTGTGTTCCCGTGTCTTGACGGGGCCGCGCAGCCGCCGGTACCCCGGACTTCAGGGAATCGGGGGCCCACACCGGAGGTGGTCGCGCATGGCCGCGGCGTCCACAGCACGGCACGACACACGAGCGCTGCTGCGCGCCCATCTGGCGGCCGCGTCGCGGTACGGACACCTCACCCGCCACTGTGTGGTCTGCCATCGCCTCCTGCGGCTCGCCATGGAGCTCCCCGAGCCGGAGGAGTTGGAGGGGCCGGAGGGGCCGGAGGGGCCTGAGGGGCCGGACGAGCCGGACGAGCCGGCGGCGGTGACCGCGGTGACGGAGAGCACCGGGGACGAAAGTCCCACCGACCCATGACCAACGGCGGGTTGGGGGCGATCCCCGAGGTGGCAGGCTGTTCCTTGGCAAGGCTTCCGCAGTGTGACGGGTGTCACTGAAACCGTTTCAGAAACGACCACACTTACACCCTCCCTACACCACCCCGATTTAATATGTGCAATTGCACGACCCTGGAGAGGGTGTGGCGCGGGGCACAAAAAAGATCGCGCTGGACCCGGCGGAGTCCAGCGCGATCGTTGACGAAGACCTGTTGGGGCAGGAGTCCGTCGGCAGTACTAGGGGTGGGCGACCGGATTGGGGGATCCGGACAGGCCCGGTGTTACGGGGTGTTGCAGGGTTCTTGCGGGGTTCTGCGCGACCTCAGGCCTCGCTGCGCTGCTGCGGAATACCCGCCAGCAGTGCGCGAACCTCGGCCTCGCGGTACCGGCGGTGCCCACCCAGGGTGCGGATGGACGTGAGCTTGCCGGCCTTGGCCCAACGGGTCACCGTCTTCGGGTCCACGCGGAACATCGTGGCAACCTCGGCGGGGGTCAGCAGCGGCTCGGCATCAGGGGTGCGAGCGGTCATGAGCGGCCTCCTCGGGAGAACCGAACCAATCTCGGTTCTTTCCTCTAAATTCTGCACCTTGACCCGCCATGCCCGAAATGGCAGAAGCGGGTCGAGTCGGTTATAGGACGAACGGCTTGTCCTCGGCACTACAACTACACCATCCGTCCAGCCGCGTCGGCCAAACCGATGGAATTGCCCTCGCAGGTGTTCATCAGCGGCGGAAGTCGACTGACCATGCCATAACGGACAGTCACGCCACTGTGACGATCAGTCACAGGGCGATCAGGAGTCCTCAGACCCCCCATAGAGTGCAATGCTGAGCGTTCCGCCCGAACTTGGACGGAAGGAACCCTCCCCGGACTCCTTGTCCTATTTTGGCACGAGGGTGGGTGATGGGCGCAAGGGTGCGTTACGTGCTGTCCGTCACGCTTGAGCCAAAGGCCCGGATCGGGACCAACGTCCTCACCCCATCGGTGCGAAAGACCCGGCCATCGGAAACCGGCCAGACCTTCAAGATCATTTACACCCGCCGGACATGTCTTGTCGATACCTACCTGACGAACTTGTCCGGCTGATGTCAGTTCGCGAAACGCAGGTCCCTGACCGTCCGCCAGCGCTCCGCGAGCCGCCCGTACACCTCGCTCGCCGCCTCGCCGTCCCCGGCCCGCAGCGCCGCGATCCCCTCCGCCAGCTGCGCCGCCGACCGGTCCTCCGCCAGCCACCGGGCCGGCATCGCGTGCACCAGACCGCCGAAGTCCAGCTCCACCAGCGCCCGCGGATGGAACTCCTCCAGCCAGCGCCCCACCTCGACCAGGCCCTGCGTCATCGGCCCCTCGTCGATCGACTCCCGCAACGCCTTCAGCGCCCGCGCCAGCCGCCGCCGCGCCTGCGCCATCGTCGTCCGGTAGCGCAGCACCGGCGCCCGGCCCGCCTCCGTGCTCCCGGGGTCCCCCGGCTCGTACTCCCGGTCCTCGTCCCCGAAGAGCGCGAACCAGCGCAGCGGCACCTGCCAGACCCCCGTACGGATCCACGGCCGCGCGTCCGGGTTCCGCAGCAACCACCGCTCGTAGTCGCTCGCCACCTGGACGCGCACCACCGGCGGCAGCATCGCGTCGAGCACCGGCGCCGGATACCCCTCCGCCACCAGCTCCCGGATCGCCAGCCAGCCCCGCAGCCGGGTCCGCCACGGGCAGATCACCACCACCCCGTCCAGATGCGCGACGAACGCCTCCCCGCTCTCGTGGACCGGCACCGGCACCGGAGGCGTCGGCAGCAGATCGGCCAGCGAACGGCGCAGCTCCTCCTGCGCCCCCGGGGTGCCGGGCCGGCGCGCGTACCGGGCCCAGTGGGACCGCTCCGGCTCGGGAAACGCGGCCAGCGGCTCGTACACCCGCAGATAGGACGCGTAGGGAACGGGGACCGTGGAGGCGACCGACATGTCGCAAATCCTTCCACGGAGGTACTCCGGGAGGGG
The DNA here is from genome assembly GCF_043077765.1 of Streptomyces sp. NPDC015661. Taxonomy (NCBI): domain Bacteria; kingdom Bacillati; phylum Actinomycetota; class Actinomycetes; order Kitasatosporales; family Streptomycetaceae; genus Streptomyces; species Streptomyces sp. NPDC015661. The sequence continues at coordinate 48,959 of NZ_JBIBST010000016.1, forward strand.
GTGATCCTCAGCACTGCGGCCGATCTACGCCCAGGTAGGACTTACCCTCTTGCCGAACTGGTCCTCCCCCACCCGTAGGGAGGGCCGCAACCGCCGCTTCGTTCTTGGGAGTCACCACCGTGACCGATGTGACCGGCGTTCCTGCTGACGTACTGCACACTCTGTTCCACTCGGAGCAGGGTGGCCACGAGCAAGTCGTGCTCTGCCAGGACCGCGCCACCGGCCTCAAGGCCGTCATCGCCCTCCACTCCACCGCCCTGGGCCCCGCCCTCGGCGGCACCCGTTTCTACCCGTACGCCACCGAGGCCGAGGCGATCGCGGACGCGCTCAACCTCTCCCGCGGCATGTCGTACAAGAACGCCATGGCCGGCCTCGACCACGGCGGCGGCAAGGCCGTCATCATCGGCGACCCGGAGCAGATCAAGAGCGAGGAGCTCCTCCTCGCCTACGGCCGCTTCGTCGCCTCCCTCGGCGGCCGGTACGTCACGGCCTGCGACGTCGGCACCTACGTCGCCGACATGGACGTCGTCGCCCGCACCAACCAGTGGACGACCGGCCGCTCCCCCGAGAACGGCGGCGCCGGCGACTCCTCCGTCCTCACCGCCTTCGGCGTCTTCCAGGGCATGCGCGCCGCCGCCCAGACCGTGTGGGGCGACCCGACGCTGCGCGGCCGCAAGGTCGGCGTCGCGGGCGTCGGCAAGGTCGGCCACTACCTCGTCGAGCACCTCCTGGAGGACGGCGCCGAGGTCGTCATCACCGATGTGCGCGAGGAGTCGGTGCGCCGGATCACCGACAAGCACCCGCAGGTCACCGTGGTCGCCGACACCGACGCCCTGATCCGTGTCGAGGGCCTCGACATCTACGCCCCCTGCGCGCTGGGCGGCGCCCTGAACGACGCGACCGTGCCGGTCCTCACCGCGAAGATCGTCTGCGGCGCGGCCAACAACCAGCTCGCCCACCCCGGCGTCGAGAAGGACCTCGCGGACCGCGGCATCCTCTACGCGCCCGACTACGTGGTCAACGCCGGTGGCGTGATCCAGGTCGCCGACGAGCTGCACGGCTTCGACTTCGACCGCTGCAAGGCCAAGGCGACGAAGATCTTCGACACCACCCTGGAGATCTTCGCACGTGCGAAGGCGGACGGCATTCCGCCGGCCGCGGCGGCCGACCGGATCGCCGAGCAGCGGATGGCGGAAGCCCGCCGCGCCTGAGCCTCACCGGGCCGGCCCGCCGAAACGGGGGCGTCAGCGAGACTTCGCTCACGCCCCTCGGCGGGTCGGCCCTCAAGAAGAGGTTAAAATCGCGATTGACCAGCGAGGAGAGGGCACCTCGAAGGTTCTGTACCGGGGTATGTGATGCGCGCGGCGTACCGTAGACCCACGGAAACAGGTACCGTTGAAGCCCTACGGACCGGTCTCTCTACCGAGAGTCCGTTCCGAATCATGAACGCGTGTCAAGACTCTGGGGCCGACGAGCCCCGTCACCGAGGGGGTCGAGCCATGGGGCGCGGCCGGGCAAAGGCCAAGCAGACCAAGGTCGCCCGCCAGCTGAAGTACAGCAGCGGCGGGACAGACCTGACGCGTCTGGCCAATGAGCTGGGCGCTTCGACTTCGAGCCAGCCGCCGAATGGCGAGCCGTTCGAGGACGACGACGAGGAAGACGACCCGTACGCCCAGTACGCGGATCTCTACAACACGGACGACGAGGACGAGGACGACGAGTCCGGTCCGAGCACGTCCCCGCGTCGCGCTTGACCTTCTGAATCACCGAAACCCGGACCGGGGTCACCCGGCCGGGTTTCTGTGCTGTCCGCACGCCGACGGCAGCTGTCCGCACGCCGACGGCACCGGGAGCGGATACACCGACGGGGCGCCCCACAGGGGCGCCCCGCCTCGTACAGCCGACTCCTACTTCGCGTAGTCCCCGACCAGCTCGGCGCCGGTCGTGTGCGCCCCGCGCTCGGTGATCTCGCCCGCGACCCAGGCCTCGACCCCGCGGTCCTCCAGGGTCGCCAGGGCCACGTCCACGGACTCGGCCGGGACGACGGCCATCATGCCGACGCCCATGTTGAGGGTCTTCTCCAGCTCCAGGCGCTCCACCTGGCCCGCCTTGCCGACCAGGTCGAAGATCGCGCCCGGCGCCCAGGTCGAACGGTCGACCGTGGCGTGCAGCCCGTCCGGGATCACCCGCGCCAGGTTGGCGGCGAGGCCGCCGCCCGTGATGTGGCTGAAGGCGTGGACGTCCGTGGTCCGGGTGAGGGCCAGGCAGTCCAGCGAGTAGATCTTCGTGGGCTCCAGGAGCTCCTCGCCCAGCGTCCGGCCGAGCTCCTCGACCCGCTGGTCGAGGGTCATGCCGGCGCGGTCGAAGACCACGTGCCGGACGAGCGAGTACCCGTTGGAGTGAAGGCCCGAGGAGGCCATGGCGATGACCGCGTCCCCCGTACGGATGCGGTCCGCGCCGAGCAGCCGGTCGTACTCCACGACACCCGTGCCCGCGCCGGCGACGTCGAAGTCGTCCGGGCCGAGGAGGCCCGGGTGCTCCGCCGTCTCGCCGCCGACCAGGGCGCAGCCGGCGAGGACACAGCCCTCGGCGATGCCCTTGACGATGGCGGCGACCCGCTCGGGGTGGACCTTGCCGACGCAGATGTAGTCGGTCATGAAGAGCGGCTCGGCGCCGCAGACGACGATGTCGTCCATGACCATCGCGACCAGGTCGTGGCCGATCGTGTCGTACACGCCCATCTGGCGGGCGATGTCGACCTTCGTGCCGACGCCGTCGGTCGCCGAGGCGAGCAGCGGACGCTCGTAGCGCTTGAGGGCGGAGGCGTCGAAGAGGCCGGCGAAACCGCCGAGGCCGCCGAGGACCTCGGGGCGCTGCGTCTTCTTCACCCACTCCTTCATGAGCTCGACAGCGCGGTCGCCCGCTTCGATGTCGACGCCCGCACTCGCGTAGCTGGCACCGGTGGTCTCAGACATGGGTTGAGAACTTTCGTGTCGTACTGCGGGTCGCAGCGGGGTCTTACGGGCGACGGAGGGCGTCGGAGGCCGCGGTGGCGGCCGGCCCGGCGGCCAGCTCGGTCTCCAGGAGCTGCTTGCCGAGCAGCTCGGGGTCCGGCAGCTCCATCGGGTACTCGCCGTCGAAGCAGGCACGGCAGAGGTTCGGCTTCTGGATCGTGGTCGCCTCGATCATCCCCTCCAGGGAGATGTACGAGAGCGAGTCCGCGCCCAGCGACTTGCCGATCTCGTCGACCGACATCCCGTTGGCGATCAGCTCCGCGCGGGTCGCGAAGTCGATGCCGAAGAAGCAGGGCCACTTGACCGGCGGCGAGGAGATCCGGATGTGGACCTCGGCCGCACCGGCCTCGCGGAGCATCCGGACCAGGGCGCGCTGGGTGTTGCCGCGGACGATCGAGTCGTCGACGACCACGAGCTTCTTCCCCTTGATGACTTCCTTGAGGGGGTTCAGCTTCAGCCGGATGCCCAGCTGGCGGATGGTCTGGGAGGGCTGGATGAAGGTGCGCCCGACGTAGGCGTTCTTCACCAGGCCGGCGCCGAAGGGGATGCCCGAGGCCTCGGCGTAGCCGATGGCGGCCGGGGTGCCGGACTCCGGCGTCGCTATCACCAGGTCGGCCTCGACCGGCGCCTCCTTGGCGAGGCGGCGGCCCATCTCGACGCGGGAGAGGTACACGTTCCGGCCGGCGATGTCGGTGTCCGGGCGGGCCAGGTACACGTACTCGAAGACGCAGCCCTTGGGCTTCGCTTCCGCGAATCGCGAGGTACGGATGCCGTTCTCGTCGATCGCGATCATCTCGCCCGGCTCGACCTCGCGGACGAAGCTGGCGCCGCAGATGTCGAGGGCGGCGGACTCGGAGGCGACGACCCAGCCGCGCTCCAGACGGCCGAGGACCAGCGGGCGGATGCCCTGCGGGTCACGGGCCGCGTAGAGCGTGTGCTCGTCCATGAAGACGAGGGAGAAGGCGCCCCGGACCTCGGGGAGGACCTTCGCGGCCGCCTGCTCGATGGTGAGCGGCGTGCCGTCCTCGTCCACCTGGCCCGCGAGGAGCGCGGTGACCAGGTCGGTGTCGTTGGTGGCGGCGACCTGGGTGGCGCGGCCTTCCCGCTTGGGGAGGTCGGCGACCATCTCGGCGAGCTGCGCCGTGTTCACCAGGTTGCCGTTGTGGCCGAGCGCGATCGAGCCGTGGGCGGTCGCCCGGAACGTCGGCTGCGCGTTCTCCCACACGGACGCACCAGTGGTCGAGTAGCGGGCGTGACCGACCGCGATATGACCCTGGAGTGAACCGAGAGAAGTCTCGTCGAAGACCTGGGAGACAAGTCCCATGTCCTTGAAGACGAGGATCTGGGAGCCGTTGCTTACCGCGATTCCCGCGGATTCCTGACCCCGATGCTGGAGGGCGTAGAGCCCGAAGTACGTGAGCTTTGCGACCTCTTCACCCGGAGCCCAGACACCGAAGACGCCACAAGCGTCCTGGGGGCCTTTCTCACCGGGGAGCAGATCGTGATTGAGTCGACCGTCTCCGCGTGGCACGTTTCCGAGTGTAGACGGGCTCGACCACTGGTCCGAATTGAGGAAAACCAGGGGTGCCCGCACTCGTGCGATCGCACAAAATGATCAATTGCGGCTTGGAGGGGCCCACGAAGCAGGCGGGGTAAGGGATTCCGACCCCCGGGCCCCGGCGAGCGGACGCTCGTACCAGGCCCGGGGCGGTCCCGCGATGTGACGGACGCCGCAGTCCTCGTCCGCTCAGCGGGCGGCCGCGGTCGCCGTGAACCCCTCCCCGGAGGCGTCGGTGAGGGTCAGGCTTCGGTGGTTCAGCCGATACGTGAGCGGGCCGTCGAGGAGCTCGTACAGCCGCGTCTCCAGGTCCATCTGCGGGGGCGTGCAGATCATCCGGGTCGTCGCCGCCGGGCCCTCGACGGTGAGGGTCCGGGCCTTCTCGTCGAGGCGGGCGTGCGCGGAGAAGTTGTTGCAGCCCAGGTTGCCGGTGACCCGGCCGTCGGCGCCGACGACGAACCGCGCCTTGTCGCCGCTGCCGGCGGGCAGGGAGGACGCCGTCTCCTTCGAGACCAGCCCGTCGATCTTCCAGGTGGTGCCGCGCAGCGGGACGGCCCCCTCGGCGGTCAGCTCCACGCTGTTGCGCCCGTCGGACGAGGCGAGGCGCAGGTCGTCGCCCTTCAACGTCCCCTTCAACGGGCCCGAGAAGGCCTTCAGGAGCTCCTTCTCGAAGCGCTCCCGGTCGCCGGGGCAGCCGATCTCGGTCACCTCGTCCTGGCTGACGGTGAGGGTGTCGCCCTTGAGCACCACACCGGCGCCGAAGGTGTTGCAGCCGGTGTTCCCCCGGGCCCGGCCGTCCTCGAAGTCGACGCGCGCGCCGTCGGGCGCGGCCGACCTGCGGCCGTCGACCGTGACGGCGTTCACCGTCCAGTGCGTGCCGGCGACCGGCAGGTCGGGCGAGAGGGTGTCCGCGCCGCTCCCCGCCCCTCCCTCCGTACCGCAGGCGGTGAGCAGCAGGAGGGGGACCAGGACGACGAGTGCGCGTGGCTTCGGCATGCCGGTGGGACGGAACGAGCCGCCGTACGGTTCCGGCGGTTACCCCATCAGGGGCAGCAGGTCCTTCAGGTCCGCCCGCTCCCCGCTCGCGCTGATGTGCGCCGCGTCCAGCTCCGCCGCCCACTCCGTACGGCCCGTCGCGAGCCGGATCCAGGTCAGCGGGTCCGTCTCCACCACGTTCGGCGGGGTGCCCCGGGTGTGCCGGGGGCCCTCCACGCACTGCACCACCGCGTACGGCGGGATCCGCACCTCCACCGCCCCGCCCGGCGCCTTCACCGCGAGCGTGTCGGCGAGGAGCCGGGTGCAGGCGGCGAGGGCCCGGCGGTCGTACGGGACGCCGGCGCCGGTCGCCGCGTTCAGGTCGTCGGTGTGGACGACGAGTTCGACGGTGCGGGTGACGAGGAAGTCCCCGAGGGTCATGGCACCGAAACGGGCCGGGACCAGCCGCTCGTCGGAGGCGGAGGCCACCAGCTCCTCGTAACGGGCGGCGGTCCGCGCGAGGAGCCCCACCGGGTCGCCGGTGTCCACCGCCCGGGTGTCCGCGTCGATACGGGCCGCCGCGGCGACCGTGGCCGGGGGCCAGTCGAGGAGGGCCAGTTCCCGCGCCGCGGGCTCCGGCGCCTCCAGGTACCGCACGACCGAGCCGAGCACCATCGAGAAGTGCCCCACCAGGTCCCGTACCGTCCACTCCCCCAGCCGGGTCGGACCGTCCAACTGCTCGGGCGTCAGCGCGGCCACCGCCTCCCGTACGTGCCCGAACTGGGCCAGGACCGCGGCCCGGGTCTTCGCGGAGTCGTAGCTGCGGGTGCGCTTCTTGGCAGGTGGCATGGGCAGAGGCTAGCCCCGAGACTGGAGGGAGGGGGGCAGGTCCTTCGCGAAAGGCAGTGACCGGGACCATGACCCATCACGAGCACCCCGACGCCGCCGCCGTGCGGCAGGGCTACGAAGCGTTCGGCAAGGGCGACATGGAGGCACTGGGCGCCCTGCTGACCAGTGACTGCACCCACCACTCGCCCGGCAGCACCCGGTTCGGCGGGCACTTCAAGGGCCGGGACAACATCCTCGCGCACTACGGGGACATCTTCGAGTACACCGGCGGCACCATGCGCATCGAGCTCGACGGCGTCTTCGTCGACGGGCGAGGGCATGTGATCACGACCCACAAGTGGCACGCCGACCACGGCGACCGAGGGATCTCGATGAGAGGCGGCCTCTTCTTCACCCTCATCGGCGGCAAGGCCACCGACATCGACGAGTGCGTCGAGGACATCGAGGAGGCGGACGCCTTCCTCTCCCTGGACGACTGACCGGCTCCCTGGACGACTGACCGGCAGAGCGAAGCCCCCGCCCTGGGCCAGGGCGGGGGCTTCTGCCGTACTCGTCAGGGACCGATCAGGCCAGCAGGCCCGGGATCGTCGCCTCGTGCGCCTCGCGCAGCTCCGTGAGGGAGAGCGCGAACTCGCCCTGCACGTCCACCGCGTCGCCGTCGACGACACCGATCCGGGTCGCCGGCAGACCCCGCGCACCGCACATGTCGGTGAAGCGGAGCTCCTCGCTGCGCGGGACGGCGACGACCGCACGGCCCGCCGACTCGCTGAAGAGGAACGTGAAGGCGTCCAGGCCCTCCGGGACGACCAGACGCGCGCCGTTCCCGCCGCGCAGGCAGGACTCGACGACCGCCTGCACGAGACCGCCGTCGGACAGGTCGTGCGCCGCGTCGATCATGCCGTCGCGCGAGGCCGAGATCAGGATCTCGCCGAGCAGCTTCTCCCGGTCGAGGTCCACGGCCGGCGGCATGCCGCCGAGGTGCTGGTGGATCACCTCGGACCAGGCCGAGCCGCCGAACTCCTCACGCGTGTCGCCGAGCAGGTAGAGGAGCTGGCCCTCTTCCGCGAAGGCGATCGGGGTGCGGCGGTTGACGTCGTCGATCACACCGAGGACGGCCACGACGGGCGTCGGGTGGATGGCGACCTCACCGGTCTGGTTGTACAGCGACACATTGCCGCCGGTGACCGGGGTGCCGAGCTGGAGGCAGCCGTCCGCGAGACCACGGGTGGCCTCGGCGAACTGCCACATCACGGCCGGGTCCTCGGGCGAACCGAAGTTCAGGCAGTCCGAGATGGCGAGCGGCTTGGCACCGGAGGCGGCGACGTTGCGGTACGCCTCCGCCAGCGCGAGCTGCGCGCCCGTGTACGGGTCGAGCTTCGCGTACCGGCCGTTGCCGTCGGTCGCCATGGCCACGCCGAGGTTGGTCTCCTCGTCGATCCGGACCATGCCCGCGTCCTCGGGCTGCGCCAGGACCGTGTTGCCCTGCACGAACCGGTCGTACTGGTCCGTGATCCAGGACTTCGAGGCCTGGTTCGGGGAGGAGACGAGCTTGAGGACCTGGTCCTTCAGCTCGGCGCCGTTCTGCGGCCGGGGCAGCTTGCCGGCGTCGTCGGCCTGGAGGGCGTCCTGCCAGTCCGGGCGCGCGAACGGCCGGTGGTAGGTCGGGCCCTCGTGGGCGACGGAACGCGGCGGCACGTCGACGATCTGCTCGCCGTGCCAGAAGATCTCCAGGCGCTCGCCCTCGGTCACCTCACCGATGACGACGGCGATGACGTCCCACTTCTCGCAGATCTCGAGGAAGCGGTCGACGTGCTGCGGCTCGACGATCGCGCACATGCGCTCCTGCGACTCGCTCATGAGGATTTCCTCGGGCGAGAGCGTGGCGTCGCGCAGGTGGACCTTCTCCAGGTCGACCCGCATGCCGCCGGAGCCCGCGGAGGCCAGCTCGGACGTGGCACAGGAGAGCCCGGCGCCGCCGAGGTCCTGGATGCCCGCGACCAGCTTCTCCTTGAAGATCTCCAGGGTGCACTCGATGAGGAGCTTCTCCTGGAAGGGGTCACCGACCTGGACGGCGGGCCGCTTGGTGGGCTTGGTGTCGTCGAAGGTCTCGGACGCGAGGACCGAGACGCCGCCGATGCCGTCGCCACCCGTGCGGGCGCCGTACAGGATGACCTTGTTGCCGGGGCCGGAGGCCTTGGCGAGGTGGATGTCCTCGTGCTTCATCACGCCGATGCAGCCGGCGTTGACCAGCGGGTTGCCCTGGTAGCAGGAGTCGAAGACGACCTCGCCGCCGATGTTCGGCAGGCCCAGGCAGTTGCCGTAGCCGCCGATGCCGGCGACGACACCGGGCAGCACGCGCTTGGTGTCGGGGTGGTCGGCCGCGCCGAAGCGCAGCGGGTCGACGACCGCGACCGGGCGGGCACCCATGGCGAGGATGTCGCGGACGATGCCGCCGACGCCGGTGGCCGCGCCCTGGTAGGGCTCGATGTACGAGGGGTGGTTGTGCGACTCGACCTTGAAGGTGACCGCGTACCCCTGGCCGACGTCGACGACGCCCGCGTTCTCGCCGATGCCGACGAGCATGGCGTCGTTCTCGGGGGTCTTCTCGCCGAACTGCTTCAGGTGGACCTTGCTGCTCTTGTAGGAGCAGTGCTCGGACCACATGACGGAGTACATGGCGAGCTCGGCGCCGGTGGGACGGCGGCCGAGGATCTCGCGGATGCGCGCGTACTCGTCCTCCTTGAGGCCGAGCTCCTTCCAGGGCTGCTCGCTGTCCGGCGTCTCGCTCGCGTGCTTGACGGTGTCGAGGCTCATCAGGCGTTGACCAGCTTCTTGAGGATCGAGGTGAAGAAACCGAGGCCGTCCGTCTTGCCGGTGCCGACCAGCGGCTCGACGGCGTGCTCCGGGTGCGGCATGAGGCCGACCACGTTGCCCGCGGCGTTGGTGATGCCCGCGATGTCGCGCAGCGAGCCGTTGGGGTTCATGTCCAGGTAGCGGAAGGCGACCCGCCCCTCGGCCTCCAGCTCGTCGAGCGTGCGCTCGTCGGCGACGTACCGGCCGTCCATGTTCTTGAGCGGGACCTCGATCTCCTGGCCCTCGGTGTAGTCCGAGGTCCAGGCGGTCTCCGCGTTCTCCACCCGCAGCTTCTGGTCGCGGCAGATGAAGTGGAGGTGGTTGTTGCGGAGCATCGCGCCCGGCAGCAGATGGGCCTCGGTGAGGATCTGGAAGCCGTTGCAGATGCCGAGGACGGGCATGCCCGCCTTCGCCTGCTCGATGATCGTCTCCATCACCGGCGAGAAGCGGGAGATGGCTCCGGCCCGCAGGTAGTCGCCGTAGGAGAAGCCACCGGCCAGGACCACGGCGTCGACCTGCTTGAGGTCCTTGTCGCGGTGCCAGAGCGAGACGGGCTCGGCGCCCGCGAGGCGGGCGGCGCGCAGCGCGTCCTGGTCGTCGAGCGTTCCGGGGAACGTGACGACGCCGATGCGTGCGGTCACGACTCCACCTTCACGACGAAGTCTTCGATCACGGTGTTGGCAAGGAAGGTTTCGGCCATCTCATGGATGCGGGCGAGGGCGGCGTCGTCGACCGGTCCCTCCACCTCCAGCTCGAAGCGCTTCCCCTGACGGACGTCGGCGATTCCGGCGAATCCCAGGCGAGGCAGTGCACGCTGCACCGCCTGCCCCTGAGGGTCGAGGATCTCCGGCTTGAGCATGACGTCGACTACGACGCGTGCCACTGGCACTCCCGGTGGTGTGTTGCGTGGGCGGTTCCCTCAGCGTACCTGCCTCCAAATTCTACGCGGGTAGAGATCTGAAGGATCCTACAAAAGCCCGGTTCAGGACGGCGTGTGCCGCACGAACACCATCCGCGCGCCGGGCACACACTCCGCACAAAATTCGAGTGAAATATTGCGGACCGCATTGCACCGGGACACGCTGAAACAATTGGCAGGGCTTCACAATGCGACGCCTGCCGCTGTACAAAGGAATCCAGAAGAAAGCAGCATTGTCCCGGCACAGCCGTACGGTCGGCATCGTCGCACGTCAGGGGCGCCACAAGCGCTCCGTCGGCCTCGGCGGCCGCAGGAAAGGACCGATATCCGTGGCTCAGCGTGTGGTGGTCACTCTCTCCGACGACATCGACGGCGGAGAAGCGGCTGAAACGGTCGCGTTCGGCCTCGACGGGAAGATGTACGAGATCGACCTGAATGCTGCCAATGCAAAGAAACTCCGCAAGGCCCTCGCGCCCTACCTCGCCGCCGGCCGCAAGCTGCCGGCCAGGGCGGCGGCCCGCCGGAGCGCCCCGGCCGACTCGTACGTCCACACCGCCCTCGCCCCCGATCCGGCGGCGGTCCGCGCCTGGGCCCAGTCCAACAAGATGGACGTCCCGGCCCGCGGCCGGATCCCGAAGCGCGTCTACGAGGCCTTCCGCGCGGCGAGCTGAGCGGGGCCCGAGCGGGGGGGCGAGCCCGGCCGGGGAGGCCCGGCCGGAGCCGATTTGCATTGCACCCCCTGTGATCGGCTAGAGTCTGGATCACGCCGAGGGGCGAGGCCGAAAAAGCCAAGTCCCCAGCAGCGTGCGGGTGTAGTTCAGTAGCAGAACAGCCCCCTTCCAGGGGGAAGGCGCAGTGTGCAATCCCTGTCACCCGCTCTGCGAGAAACGCGTTACCGACCACTCCGGTGGATCAGGTAGAGTGGTGCTCGCACCGAGCAGCGAAAGCTGACCGGTAGCAATGCGGACGTGGCTCAGTTGGTAGAGCATCACCTTGCCAAGGTGAGGGTCGCGAGTTCGAATCTCGTCGTCCGCTCAGGGAGCAAAGGCCCCGGTTCTCAGGAACCGGGGCCTTTGTCGTGTTCCCGGAGAATGTGAAGGGCCCCACACGGCGGTGTGTCACGAGCACCGTCCGGGTTGGGTATAGTTAGCAGCGCGCTACGGCGCATGCGGACGTGGCTCAGTTGGTAGAGCATCACCTTGCCAAGGTGAGGGTCGCGAGTTCGAATCTCGTCGTCCGCTCCATGAAGAAGCCCCCGGTCGAATCGACCGGGGGCTTTCTCGTTGTCTACCAGGCCGTCCCGGTCAGCAGCTCGTACGCCTCGATGTACTTGGCGCGGGTCGCGTCCACGACCTCCTGCGGCAGCGCCGGCGGCGGCTGCTCGCTCTTGCGGTCCCAGCCGGAGGCCGGGGACGTCAGCCAGTCCCGCACGAACTGCTTGTCGTACGAGGGCTGGGCGCGGCCCGGCTGCCACTGGTCGGCCGGCCAGAAGCGGGACGAGTCCGGGGTGAGGACCTCGTCGGCGAGGACCAGGTCGGAGCCCTCGAAACCGAACTCGAACTTGGTGTCGGCGAGGATGATGCCGCGCTCGCGGGCGATGTCCCGGGCCCGGCCGTACACGGCGAGGGTCGTCTGGCGCAGCTGGGCGGCGGTCTCGGAGCCGACCTGGCGGGCGACCTCCTCGTACGACACGTTCTCGTCGTGGTCGCCGACCGCGGCCTTGGTGGCCGGGGTGAAGATCGGGGCGGGCAGCTCGGAGCCGTCGCTCAGGCCCTCGGGGAGCGCGAGGCCGCAGACCGTGCGGGACTCGTTGTACTCGACGAGGCCGGAGCCGGTGAGGTAGCCGCGGGCGACGCACTCGACCGGGACCATGTCCAGCCGCTTGCAGACGGTCGTCCGGCCCTCCCAGTCGGCGGGGGCGCCGGCCGGCAGCTCGGTGGACAGCACGTGGTTCGGGACGATGTCGGCGAGCTGGTCGAACCACCACAGGGAGAGCCGGGTGAGGACGCGGCCCTTGTCGGGGATCTCGGTGGGCAGCACCCAGTCGTACGCGGACATGCGGTCGCTCGCCACCATGACGAGGTCACCGGCCTCGTTCTGGTACAGCTCGCGCACTTTGCCCGTGTGGAGATGGGTCAGGCCCGGGACCTGGACGGGCTCGGGCTTTTCTACGAATCCGGACACGGTTCCTCCGCGTAGGTTGATCCAGGAGCGAGTCCGATTCTCTCGCACATCCGGCCGGATCCCGCCGCCAGGCCCTGTGAGCCCCCGCTCAGTCCCTCCGCACGGTCAGGCCTGCCTCGGTCCCGCCCGCCTCGGTCCGGCCTGCCTCGGTCCCGCCCGCCTCGGTCCCGCCCGCCTCGGTCCCGCCCGCCACGGTCCCGCCCGCCACGGTCCCGCCCGCCACGGTCCCGCCCGCCACGGTCCCGCCCGCCACGGTCCCGCCTGCCTCGGTCCCGCCCGCCTCGGTCCCTTCTGCCTCAGTCCCTTTTGCAGATGCGGTCGAGGAGGTTCGCGGTCGCGCGCTGGATCCGGGCGTCGACGTGGCCGGGCCGGTCGAGCGCCGGCGACCAGGCGAAGGTGCCCGACGCGAAGACCCACGCCCCGGAAGGGGCCCGGTAGAGACTCGTCTCCTGGTGGCGCAGGGCACCTTCGCTGTCCCGGTACGGCGAGTGGGAGAGCAGGATCCGGCCCTGGTGCTCCGGGAGCGCGGTGCGCGGGAAGTAGCGGTCGGCCTCGCCCGCGACCAGGCCCGGGAGCTCGTCGCCGTCTCCCGCTCCGGTGGCCTCCCAGATCCAGTGGTCGGCGTTCCGGACGACCAGCGGGTGCGGTTCGGGCACCCGGCCCGCGTACTGGATGCCGAGGAGCTGCTGCTCGGGCCGGTCGACCTCGCGCCAGAGCGCCGGGCGGCCGGGGCCGCGCCGCTTGCGGCAGGTGAGGAGGCGGTCCGGCACCCCGGACGGCGAAGGGCCCAGCTCCACCTGCCAGTACATGGTGTTGGCGGAGAGGAAGACGAGCGAGGTGCCCTGGTCGCGGGCGAGTTCGACGGTCCGGCGCATCGGCGCCGACCAGTACTCGTCGTGGCCCGGGAAGACCAGACCCCGGTAGCGGCCCGGGTCGACCCGGCCGGCGTGCAGGTCGCGGGTCTCCGCGTACGCCAGGTCGTAGCCGTAGCGCTCGGCCCACCGGATGAAGTCGTAGGCGTGGCCGACGTGCAGGGGCAGCCCCGCGCCCGCGTACGGGCGGTCGAAGGAGACGGTGACGGCCGCCTCCTCCTCGCCGAGCAGCCGGCCCTCCTCGTCCCAGGCGTGGTAGAGGCTGGCGCCGGTGTGGCCGTCCTCCGGGTAGAGGTTGTACGCCTGCCAGGTCACGTCCGGGAGGACGAGGAGCAGATCCGCCGGGTGGTTGTCGCGGACCGTGAAGGGGATGTGCGAGCGGTAGCCGTCGGCGGTGGTGAGGACGGCGACGTACGCGCCGATCGACCAGTACGTGGGGACCTGGAGCCGCCAGGACTGCCACCAGTGGTGGCAGGAGACCGTGCGGTCGGCGGTGAGCGGGGCCGGCTGGACGATCCCGGAGAGGCGCGGACTGGTGGTGATCTTCGCGGCGCCGTCGCCGCCGTAGTGCCCGATCCGGTAGACGTCGACCGAGAACTGCTGCGGCGGGTCCACGGTGATGTGGAAGTCGATCGACTCGCCCGGCGCCACGGCCCCGTCGGACGCGAAGCCCTTGATCTGGCGCCGGACGTCGTCGGCCGTGCGCGGGCCGCCGGTGCCGCCCCGGGCCAGGATCTCGTCCGCGTACCAGGGGACCATCTGACCGGTGTCGTCGAAGTAGTTCTCCGAGCCGCGCAGCCAGGGCAGCGGGCCCTGGCCGAAGGGATCGGAGACGGCGTGCGCCAGCGCACCCGACTCCCACCGTCTGATCTGCTCCGCCCCCATGTGCGCCCCTCCCTCGACTCCCCCGGTCGGCCGGTCAGTGCCTGTGGCTCGTGCCTCTGTCTTCGTGCCCGTGCTGTGTGCCTCTGTCAGTGACGGTCTCCAGCACATCACATAACGCACGCACTCCGTCACCGTTCGTCGTGAATTGGCGAGAGTGGAAGCCCGAGCTCCGGCTTCTGGTGGGTCCGGTGGCTCTCAGACCAGGCGTACGGGCTTCTCCGGGCGCACTCCGGTGAGGGTGAGCCAGGCCCGGAGGGGCTCGGGGTCGCCGTCCTCGACGAGGGCGAGGACCCGGGGACCGAGGTCCGCCGCGCGCTCGCCGCCGACGAGCAGGGCCGGCCCGTCGAGCCAGTCGAGGCCCGCGGCGGCCTCGGCGGTGTCGACGGCCGCGCAGCAGACCATCGCGGTCACGTGGTCGGCGAGCAGGTCGCGGCCGGTGCGGGGCGGCTGGAGCGGGAAAAGCGGCAGGGGCCCGTCGGGGCCGCTGACGGCCACGTGCGGGGCGGCCTTCCGGCCCTTCTCGGCCGTGCGCCCCTTCTCGCCCGTCCGGCCCTTCTCCGCCTTCCGGCTCCGCTCCGCCGTGCGGGCGGTCTCGGCCGCCGCGGCGACGCGGGCCTCGCGGGCCGCCTCCTCCCGCGCGAGCAGCGCGCTGAGCGCTCCGGCGAGCGCCTCGGCGGCGGGATTGACCGGCTCGTCGTCGTCCTCGTCGGGCCCCGCGGTGGCGGTGGGCGCGGGCCGGGAGGTCGTCAGATGGGCCATCACGCGGGTCAGGGTCGGACCGGCCGCGCCGGAGCCCCGGCCGCCGGAGGCCTCCGCCACGCCCAGGCCGTCGAGAACCTGGTGCAGACGGGCCGCGTCGGTGCGCCACTTCCGGTCGACGACCTCCTCCGGGTACTGGCTCCACTCCACCGGGGCCCAGTCGGGACCGGGCTCGGCCGGACCGCCGTGGAAGAGGCGGGCGGCGAGCAGCGAGGTGGCCTCGTCGACGGCGCCGGGCTCCTCCAGGAGATCGCAGGCGGGGCGCTCGCCGAGCCGGGAGGAGAAGCCCTCCGCGAGCCGGTCGCGGCGGGAGAGCTCGGTCAGCGCGGAGACCACGCCCGCGTCGAGCTTGGCGGGCCAGCGGCCCATGCGCCAGGCGGGCAGCGCGACCCGGGTCAGGAGCCGGTCCCAGCCCGCGTAGGCCAGGCCGACCTGCTCCTGGGCGACGATCCGTACGCCGTAGTCCACCGCCTGGGCGCGCTCCGAACCGGCGGCGGCGACCCCGCGCTCCATCTCGGCGGCGTGCCCGCGACACGCGCGCAGCAGCACGCGCGCGACCTGCCCGACACCGTGGGCGCCGAGCCTGCGGAGCGGATCGAGGCCGGGGTCCCGGGGAACGGCGACGGCGGCGTCCAGCCCGCGGACGAAGCGGCGGGCCGCGGCTATGTCGGGATGGGCGGCCGGCCCCGTACCGGCGACGACGGGGGCGAGGACCGCCCGCAGCTCGCCGACGCGCATCCACCACAGGAACGGCGAGCCTATGACCAGGACAGGAGCGCCGTCGCCGCCGGACGTGCGGTGCAGGCGGTGGGCCCGGTGGGTGCGGTCCTCCAGCCAGCTGTCGCAGTCCGGCGTCAGGGCTATCGCGGCGGGCGGCGGGACGTCGAGCCGGTCCGCCAGGTCACGGACGAGGCGGTACAGATCGGGGGCGGCGGTCTCGGCGAGCTCCACCGTCGGCGTGGCCGCGGGACGCGCCCGGGCGACGACGAGGGCGACGGCCGTGGCGGCGAGGAGGACGAGCACGGCGAGGACGGTCACGATCCAGCGGGCCGTGTCCCAGCCCGCTCCCGTGAAGTGGCCGGTGACCCCGCCCGCGTACAGGACGACGGCCACCGCGGCGGGGAGCACCGCGAGGCCCAGCGCCCTGCCGCGGACGCGGAGGACGGCGAGGGCCCGGGAGCGCGCGGCGCGCGCACCCCACTCCTCGCCGACAACGGAACCGGTACCGGACACGCCGTTCATCACCCCCTCCTGTCCTCGACGGGACTGCCTGTGGCGGTGTTGCTCACTCCCCCACTGTGGCACCCGCCACTGACATCGCAATGCCGGTGGGCCAAGTGCCGGAATGCCTTCGCCGCACCCTAGTTGGGGCTGTGGCGGGCGTCATCCGTATGGCCGAGCCGTCACTCGATGGAATGGCTTTGGGTAAAGGTGATGGCGCAGGTGTGGCCGTGTGGTGCACAGGTTCCGCACCGCACGGCCACAAGTGGAATCGCGAGGATTCCGGCGAAATCGAGTGGAATCAGGCCTCGGCGGCCTTCCGCGCGATGTCCGTGCGGTGCTGCGAACCGTCAAGGCGGATGCGGCCGACCGCCGCGTACGCGCGCTCACGGGCCTGCGCCAGGTCCGAACCGGTGGCGGTGACCGAGAGGACGCGCCCGCCGGCGCTCAGGACCGCGCCGTCCTCGCCCCGCTTCGTACCGGCGTGGAGCACGTACGCGTGGGGGGCGTCCTTCTCCGCGACCTCGTCCAGGCCCTCGATCGGGTCGCCCGTGCGCGGGGTGTCCGGGTAGTTGTGCGAGGCGACGACCACGGTGACGGCGGCCTCGTCGCTCCAGCTCAGCGGGGCCTGGTCGTCCAGGGTGCCGTTGGCGGAGTGCAGCAGGACGCCCGCGAGCGGGGTCTTGAGACGGGCCAGGACGACCTGGGTCTCGGGGTCGCCGAAGCGCGCGTTGAACTCGATGACCCGCACCCCGCGGCTGGTGATCGCCAGACCCGCGTAGAGAAGGCCGGAGAACGGGGTGCCGCGGCGGCGCAGCTCGTCGACCGTCGGCTGCAGGACGGTCTCCAGGACCTCCTCGACCAGCTTCGGGTCGGCCCAGGGCAGCGGCGAGTAGGCGCCCATGCCACCGGTGTTCGGGCCCTCGTCGCCGTCGAGCGCGCGCTTGAAGTCCTGCGCGGGCTTCAGCGGGAGGACGGTCGTGCCGTCGGTGATCGCGAAGAGGGAGACCTCGGGACCGTCGAGGTACTCCTCGATGACCACCCGGTCGCAGGCGAGCGCGTGCGCCCGGGCCTTGTCCACGTCCTCGGTGACGACGACGCCCTTGCCGGCCGCGAGGCCGTCGTCCTTCACCACGTACGGAGCGCCGAAGGCGTCGAGCGCCTCGTCGATCTCGGCCGGGGTGGTGCAGACGTAGCTGCGGGCGGTGGGGACCCCGGCGCCGGCCATGACGTCCTTGGCGAACGCCTTGGAGCCCTCCAGCTGCGCCGCCTCCTGGGACGGGCCGAAGACCGGGATGCCGGCCGCGCGGACGGCGTCGGCGACGCCGGCGACGAGCGGGGCCTCCGGGCCGACGACGACCAGCTCGGCGCCGAGCTCGGTGGCGAGCGCGGCTACGGCCGCGCCGTCCAGCTGGTCGACGGGGTGCAGCTCGGCGACCTCCGCGATTCCGGCGTTGCCGGGCGCGCAGTGCAGAGCGGTGACGTCGGGATCGAGGGAGAGAGAGCGGCACAGGGCGTGTTCGCGGGCGCCGCCGCCGATGACGAGGACCTTCACGCCTGCCAGGGTAGCCCGCGGGGCGGCATGCCCCTTGTGCGGGCCACCGAGCGAGACGCCCCTACTCGTTCGTGTATTCCTCCACAACCGTGGCTCCCAGCTCGCGCACGATCAGGTCGTGCCCCGAGAGCGCGGAGTCGACGAGGTCCGGGTCGTCCTCCTCCGGGACGTCGTCCTCGGGCGCCACTGGCTGCGGCGCGGGCGGCGTGTACGCGGGCGCGGGGGCCGACGGCGGGGCCTGCTGGAAAGCGGGCGCCGGGGCGGCCTGAGCCTGTACGGGAGCGGGCGGCGGCGCCTGCTGGAAGGCGGGCGAGGGAGCGGGAGCGGCGGGCCGGCCGCCACCTCCACCGCCGAAGCCGCCGCCCCCGAAGCCGCCGCCGGACCCGCCGCCGAAGCCGGTGGCGGCGGGCGGGGGCGCGGAGCCGCCCGAGGGGTCGATGATCGCCTCGATCTTCCAGTTCACGTTGAACTGCTCGGCGAGGGCCTGCTTGAGGACCTCCTCGCTGCCACTGCTCGCGAAGTTGTCGCGGGCGCCGGCGTTGAGGAAGCCGAGCTGGAGCGTCGTGCCGTCGAACCCGGCCACCTGGGCGTTCTGGCTGAGCAGGATCCAGGTGAAGCGGCGCCGGTTCTTCACGGCGTCGAGGATCTGCGGCCACAGGTTCCGCACCTGGGCCGTGTCCCCGCCGGCGGAAGCCGGAGCGGGAGCCTGCGGCGCGGGCTGCGCCTGTACGGGCGCGGGGGCCGGGGCGGCGGGCGCCGGGGGTGCGGACGCGCCGGGCCAGGCACCGGGGGCACCGCCGCCGGGGGTGGCGGCGCCGGGCCAGGCACCGGGCCGCGCGGCGGCGGGCTGCTCGTGCACGGGAGCCTGTACGGGAGCGGCGGCCTGCACGGGCGCGGGGGCCGGCTGCGGGACGGGCGCGGGGGCGGGCGGCGGCGGGGCCATCGGCGTGTGGGCCTCGGGCCCGGGGACGTACCCCATGGCGGGCGCCGGGGGTCCGGGCGTGAAGACCGGCGCGGGCGCGGCGGCGGCCCCGCGCTCCAGCCGGTCGAGCCGCGCCTGGAGGGAACGCTCGTCGTCGAAGGCGGCGGGCAGCAGCACGCGCGCGCAGATCAGCTCCAGCTGGAGCCGGGGCGAGGTGGCGCCGCGCATCTCGGTCAGTCCGGCGTTCACGAGATCGGCGGCGCGGCTGAGCTCGGCGGCCCCGAACACGGACGCCTGCGCCTGCATGCGCTCGATGACGTCGACGGGGGCGTCGATGAGCCCCTTCTCGGCGGCGTCGGGCACCGCGGCGAGGATCACGAGGTCCCGCAGCCGCTCCAGGAGGTCGGCGACGAACCGCCGGGGGTCGTTGCCGCCCTCGATGACCCGGTCGACGACCTCGAACGCGGCGGCACCGTCCCCGGCCGCGAAGGCGTCGACGACAGCGTCGAGCAGCGACCCGTCGGTGTACCCGAGGAGAGAGGTCGCCATGGCATACGTCACACCGTCGTCGGCGGCACCGGCGAGCAGCTGGTCCATGACGGACATCGAGTCACGCACGGACCCGGCGCCGGCGCGGACGACCAGCGGCAGCACGCCGTCCTCGACGGGAATCCCTTCGCGCCCGCACACCTCGCCGAGGTACTCCCGAAGCGTCCCCGGCGGCACGAGCCGGAAGGGGTAGTGATGGGTCCGGGAACGAATGGTCCCGATGACCTTCTCGGGCTCGGTGGTGGCGAAGATGAACTTGAGGTGCTCCGGCGGCTCCTCGACCACCTTCAGGAGGGCGTTGAAGCCCGCCGAGGTGACCATGTGGGCCTCGTCGATGATGTAGATCTTGTACCGGCTGGAGGCGGGCCCGAAGAAGGCCTTCTCCCGCAGGTCACGGGCGTCGTCCACACCACCGTGCGAGGCGGCGTCGATCTCGATGACGTCGATGGACCCGGGGCCGTTCCGCGCGAGGTCGCGACAGCTCTGACACTCGCCGCACGGAGTGGGCGTGGGCCCCTGCTCACAGTTCAGACAGCGCGCGAGGATCCGCGCACTGGTCGTCTTTCCGCACCCTCGCGGCCCGCTGAACAGGTACGCGTGATTGACCCGGTTGTTCCGCAGGGCCTGCTGCAACGGGTCGGTGACATGCTCCTGCCCGATGACCTCGGCGAAGGACTCGGGGCGATAGCGGCGGTACAGCGCGAGAGACGACACGTATACGAGGTTATAGGCGCCCACCGACAACCCGGGAAAACCGATCGATGCCAGGGGGAACCGATCGATGCCCGGGGGAACCGATCCGCGCCCGGGGGGCCGATCCGCGCCCGGGGGGAGGGGAACCGATCCGCGCCCGGGGGAACTGATCACCATCCCGGGGAACCGATCACCATCCCGGGGAACTGATCACTATCCCGGGGAACCGATCCGCGTCCGTGGGGAACGCAAGCGCCCCCCACGCACCTGCCAGAGCCGACCTACCCTTGCTGCCTTCCGGCCCTGGGGGAGTTCAGTCAGATAGCACCGCGTGAGGGGCTGCGCCCAGCGTACCCGATCCGAGCCCCGCCCCGGCCATCCCCACCGACCTGCACCCTTCTCCGGACCCCCGCCCGGAATCGTGTGCGCGAGCACCCTCTCCGGTCATGTAATGTTCTCCACGGAGGATTCGCCTAGAGGCCTAGGGCGCACGCTTGGAAAGCGTGTTGGGGGCAACCCCTCACGAGTTCGAATCTCGTATCCTCCGCCAGTGCCTCACCGGGCACGTTGTCGAAGGGCCCCACCGTTCGCGGTGGGGCCCTTCGACTTTGCCGCGCGCGCCGTCCGACTACACGGGGCAGGGGCGGCACTCACTCCCACGGGGACGATCCTGCGACGACCACCCCCTCGCTGACCGTTTCATCGAAAGATGCCCAAAGATGCACCTTTCATCCGAACCGCTTTTACTGGGCCATACCTGTTGCCGATCGCCGTAGGGCGAGCTTCTGGAGGCTGGACGTGGCCACGTTGACCGTGTGGAAATTCGATGCGCCCGAGGGCGCGGCAGCCGTGGAGGACACCCTGCTCCAGCTGCAGAAGCAGGAACTGATCAAGGTCCTCGACGCGGCGACGGTCAGCTGGCCGGCGGACGCGGCCAAGCCGAAGACGAAGCAGCTCCACAATCTCACCGGCGCGGGCGCCCTCTCCGGCACCTTCTGGGGCATGCTCTTCGGCATCCTCTTCTTCATGCCGCTGCTGGGCGCGGCGGTCGGAGCGGCGGCGGGCGCGCTGGGCGGAAAGATGGCGGACGTCGGCATCGACGACGACTTCATCGACTCGGTCAAGGCGAAGGTGACACCGGGGACTTCGGCGCTGTTCCTGCTGTCGCAGGACGCGGTGGTGGAACGCGTACGGGAGGCCTTCCCGGGCGGCCACACGGAGCTGATCCACTCGAACCTGGACAGCGAGAAGGAGTCGAAGCTCCGCGAGGTCTTCGCGGGCTGAGCTGCGGGGCGGGGCGACACGGGCGGACGGGTCTGGTGACCGGTCCGCCCGTTGTGCTGCTGGGGGCACGGCAACGTCGCCACCTTCCCGAACTCCCTTACCTGTAAGCACTGTTACCGCACGCGTACGCAATCCCGGGACATGCCCCGCCCCTGAGCAGACATAGCCCGCAGGGCTGAACGCGAGCCCCAGAGGGCCTCGTTCACTGGATCGGGGGGTGATTGGCGGGAGGTACGTTCCTTCGCCATCCGGTCTGTAGTGATGCCGATACTTTCTGTGATGACCAGTCGGCACACTCGACTCGACCAGGGGCGATCAATGAGGAAGTTGGCAACGGCGGCCGCGGCTGCGGGACTTTTCTTCGGGGGGATGGGGGTGGCGGCGGCCGATTCTTGGCACGGAGTAGCGCTCTTCAAGACGACCGGAGCGCGGTTCACGGAAGGAAAGTACAAGTGGGAGCCCGCTGAGGTGCAGCAGGGCGCCTTCCACATCAAGGGCCGGCTGCGTGACGTCGGCGTGGATGACAACCACAACGTGTACTTGCAGGTGAAGGTGCACGGCTACGGGTGGAATCGCTTCGACGGTGTGCAGAAGAAGGACGTCTGGCTCGACAAGCTCGTCCACGACGGCGCCAGCCGGTACACGAACACGGCGGAGGTACGCGTGTGCCAGAACCGCGGTTCCCTGCACCCCGACAACTGCTCTCCGACGAGGTCCTACAAGCGCAAGTAGGGCAGTCGACCTTCGCGGGGGCCACTCACCGGTGGCTCCCGCACCAAAGGAGTGCGCAGCACGATGGACGTCATCCTCCGCGCCGAGGGCGTGGATCTCTTCTACGGCACCCAGCAGGCGGTAACTGGTGCCGATTTCACGCTCAAGCGCGGCGAAGTGGCCGCCATCATGGGCAGCAGCGGGTCGGGGAAGTCGTCCCTGCTGTACTGCCTCGCCGGGGTTCTACCGCCCTCCAACGGCACGGTGACCTTCGACGGAGAACAGCTCTCATCTCTCCCCGACGGGGAGCTCAGCGCCCTGCGTCGCACGCGTCTGGGGTTCGTGTTCCAGTACGGGGAACTACTGCCGGAACTGACCGTCGAGGAGAACGCGGCGCTTCCTCTCCGGCTCGCCGGCATCAGTAAGTCCCATGCCCACGCCATGGCCGGCCAGGTGCTGGGACGGCTTGGGATGGGCGATCTGTTGCGGCGCAGGACGTCAAAACTGTCGGGGGGCCAGAGCCAGCGCGTGGCAGTTGCGCGGGCTCTGGTCCATCGGCCGGACGTGGTGTTCGCGGACGAGCCCACCGGAGCGCTCGACAGCGCCAACGCGGCTGCCGTGCTCGATGAATTCCTTCAGCTGGCGAGAAGGCAGAAGACCGCCGTCGTCATCGTCACGCACGACGCCGATGTCGCTGCGAAGGCCGACACCCAGTACACGATGTCGGATGGTGTGCTGGCCCAACGGGTGGCCGTGTGAACGCGTTCGTCCTCGGGATGCGTCTGCTGTGGGGAAGTGGGCGCAGGTCTCGGGTCCGCTTCCTCCTGATGGCGCTCGGATCTGCGCTCGGGGTTTCCTGCTTGGCCGCCGCACTCACCATTCCGACGATCATCGCCGCCAACGACGCCCGGGTGACGAGTCGCGCCGTTTCCTCGGGTCCGAACAAGAATGCCGTTTACCAGGAATTCCTGGATCCCTACGGCTCGCAACCACTGCGGCGTGTCTTCATCGGCCACAGAGGTGTCGGCCCACTGCCGGTTCCTCCGGGAATCAAGGCACTCCCTCGCACGGGCGAAGCGATCGTGTCGCCGAAGCTGGACGAGATCCTGGCAGCCAATCCCCGCGCCGCAGGACTTGTGCCCGGTCGTGTGATCGGCACCATTGGCCCGGAGGGATTGGGCGGGCCGGACGAGTTGTACGCCTATATCGGCACCGACGCCGATGAACTGAGCGGGGCGGAACCACTCGGCCACTTCGGCACCACGTACACGAAGCATGAGGTCATTGACCCCTCCACCCTGGACATCCTGCGGTTCACTCTCGGCTGCATCGTGTTGCTCCCGCTCGTCATCTTCCTCTCCGTCTGCGCTCGGCTCTCCGGGGAATCCCGTGCGCGCCGGCTCGCCGCACTCCGGCTCGTCGGCCTCAGCATGCGGGACACCCTGCGGGTCAATGCCGCAGAGAGCGTGGTCGCCGCCTTCGTGGGGGCTGTCGTCGGGCTCATCGGCTATCTCGGGATCAATGAAGTCATGGCGTGGATCGGGTTGCCCGGCCTGCGCTGGTACCCGGCCGATGGGCGGCCGGAGGGGACGACCATCGCCGCCTGTCTGCTGGGATGCCCTGTCCTCGCCTGGGTCGTGGGGCAGTCCAGTGCGCGGCGGGCCGCCCAGTCGCCCATCAGCGTGCGCCGGACCGGCGAGCGTAAGCCTCCGAAGAAGTACGGGACGCTGTTGCTGATCCCCGGGTTCGGAATCATCAGCGGATACTGCCTGCTCAGCGCGATGGGACGGGATCCGTCAGGAGGATCGGCCAGCGCCGTACTGGTTCCCGGCGCTGTGCTGATGACCGGGGCAGGGCTGGTGTTCGGTCTGGCGCCGATCACCGCATGGCTCTCGCGACGCCTGGCGAGCATGTCCCGATCGCTGCCCCTGTCGCTGGCCATGCGTCGCACGGAGGTCGATCCGGGGAGCGCCCTGAGGGTGGTCACCGGGCTCGTGCTGCTGGTGTTCGGCGCCTCGCTCACCCAGGGGGTGCTCATCGAATTGGATCAGGTCAGTCGGCGGACGGCCCCGGTCCAGGAGTACAGCCTTCTGGCAGATGAGCTGAGCGACCACCAGCGCACAGAGATGGCGGCGTTGAGTGGAGTACAGGGCCATGGTCTGGTGGTTACGTCATGGGTGGCAACGTTGGAGGAGGACCTACCCAGCATCCAAGGCGTCGTTGCGACGTGCGCTCAACTCGCTTCCTTCACGAAAACAACGCACGGATGCATCGACGACAAGGTCCTGCGGATTGATGATCCGACCTTCTTGTCTGATCGGAATGCCCGCGTCGGCCGCAGCTTCCCGTTCCTCCTCACTGACGGACACAAGCTGAATGTCTCCGTCCCCCGGGACACTGTGACCATTCAGGCCTACGATCCCTCCGAGTTCGCCGGGCCAAGCCTGCTCATCCCTCCCTCCTTCCTCCCCCCAGGCACCCAGCTCGCCGACGCCCACTTCGTTCTCGTCAGTCCTTCCGACCCCGACACCGTCCGCTCCGTTCTCGACGGTATCGGCGCCGTCGCGCCCACCGCCTCCGTCGAGCCCGTCGGGATTGTCATCGACTCGCTCGCTCAGTTGACCGTGATTCGGAGTCTGCTCGTCGTCGGGATGGTGCTCGGGCTGGTGATCGGGGTTGCCGCGTTTGTCGTGTCCGTGGCCGATCGGGCCATGGAGCGGCGGGGGCAGGTGACCGCGCTTGCCTTGTTGGGGGCTCGGGCCGGGACGTTGCGGGTGGTGCAGGTGGTGCAGGTGTTGTTGCCGTTGGTGGTGGGGTTGGGGGCCGCCATCGTCACCGGGTGGCTTGCCGAGTCCAGTTATCTGATCACCGGGGGTGGTGAGGTGCACTGGGACTGGGAGGGGTTGCCCTTGTTGTTCGCCTCCGCCCTGGGCGTCATGCTCGCCGCCGCGGTCGCCTCCGTTCCCATGGTGCGGCGCCACATCGATCCCGAGCACATCCGGCGCGATTAGTTTTCGACGGGCCGGCGGTCTTCTCCTCCGTAGTCCACCAGCTGAGGAGAGCACCGTGTCCGAGAACGCCGTCAAGGGTCCCGCCAGCTACTTCCCCTCCATCGAGAAGAAGTACGGGCGGCCCGTCTCCGAGTGGTTCGAGGTCATCCAGGCCTCGCCGCTCAGCAAGCACATGGAGCTCGTCTCCTGGCTCAAGGCCGAGTACGGGCTGGGCCACGGGCACGCGAACGCGCTCGTGGCCCATGTCCTGGCCGGCGGGAAGTAACCCTCAGCCCTCAGGCCGCCAGGGCGTGGCTGGTGCGGCGTTCGATGCGGGTCTTCAGGGTCAGCGTCGCCGCCGCCGTCGCCGTGCCCGCCACCAGCGCCGTCCACCACAGCGTCGCCGGGCTCAGGCTCGTGTAGGTCGTCACTCCCAGCGTCA
The DNA here is from genome assembly GCF_043077765.1 of Streptomyces sp. NPDC015661. Lineage (NCBI taxonomy): Bacteria > Bacillati > Actinomycetota > Actinomycetes > Kitasatosporales > Streptomycetaceae > Streptomyces > Streptomyces sp. NPDC015661. Next base: position 74,194 of record NZ_JBIBST010000016.1, read on the forward strand.
GCGCCCCGAAGCGGGCGACGCCCCACGTCCAGCTGAACGCTCCCTGGTAGCGGCCCCGGGCGTGTGCCGGGGCCAGGTTCGCGAAGAGGCCCGCCGCGATGCCCGCGACGACCACCTCGCCCAGCGACCAGACCACCACCGACATTGTGTAGCCGGCGACGCTGTCCGCCAGGCCGGTCAGTGCGACGCCCACCGCGATCAGCGCGCTGCCCGCGCTCTGCACCACGAGCTGCGGCAGTCGGGACAGCCAGGCCGTCGCGAAGGGCTGCAGCGCGACCACCATGATTGCGTTGACCGCCGCCATCGCCCCGTACACCGCCGGCGAGAGCCCGCTGTCGCGGACGGCCAGCGGGAGTGCGACCTCCGTCAGCGAGTACACGAAGAGCTGGACCCCGAAGAGGGGGAGCAGGAGCATCGCCAGGCGGTCGCGGATCACCACGCCGTAGCCGATTCCGTCCTTCGCCTGCCTCTGCGTCCCCTCGCGCTTCGGTTCCTCGATGCGTGCCACCACGACCAGCGCGTAGAGCAGCATCGAGCCCGCGTCGACCGCGAACAGCAGCCAGTACCCCTGCGCCGCCAGATAGCCGCCCAGGACGCCCGCCACCGCGGTGCCGATGTTCACGCCCCAGCCGAAGAGGGCGTACGCGCGCCGGCGCCGTTCGCTGTCGACGGCGTCGGCCAGCAGCGCGTACGCCGCCGGGGAGACCAGGCTGCCCGCCGCGCTGATCAGCAGCGCCGCCGCCGCCATCGTCCACACCCCCGGCGCCAGGAAGAGGGCCCCCTGCGCCGCCGCCGCGCCGACCAGGCCGATCAGCATCGTGGGACGGCGGCCGATCCGGTCCGCGAGGATGCCGCCCACGGCCGGGCCGATCAGGTTGCCCGCGCCGAGCGCGCCGAGCACGTACGTGGATTCCCCGCCGGTCACTCCCCGCGAGGCCAGGAAGAACACCAGGAACGGGGTGACCAGGTAGCCGAGGCGGTTGACGATCGTTCCCGCGAAGATCGTCCAGACCACGGACGGGAGGTCGCGGAAGGCGGAGGGCGACAGGGAGGCAGGGTTTCTGGGCATGCGGGGAGTCTGTTTTCCCGCCCCCCTCCCCCTCCAATGATTAAGGTCAGAGCGAATCCATTCGCCTACTCCAGGACGTGGCACGCATGGAAGCCGGGCTCAGTTTCTCCGCCGCCGACCTCGCCCAGACCCGTTTCGCCGTCTCCCCCATGTGGGAAGTCGTCACCAGCTACCGCATCGTCGCCCACCACCGCGACTCCGCCGCCCACAGCCGCTGGGCCGCCCAGGTCCGGCCCCGGATCGTCCGCGCCGGCCTCGATCGCGGCTGGCTCGCCGCCCTCGTCCCCGCCCACGGCTACCTCGCCGACTTCCTCAACCCCACCCCCGCCGGCCCCTTCCCCACCCTCGACGCCGAGCTCGACGCCCTGCGCCGCTCCCCCGCCGCCGACGTGATCGACGACCTCGACACCCTGGAGCGGAAGGGCGTCGACCCGGCCCGGCTCCGCTCGCTGCGCGAGGACCCCTCGGCCGTCCTCCCCAAGGTCGCCGACGAGATCGAGACGTACTGGGAAATCGCCCTCGCCCCCTACTGGGCCCGCATCCAGAAGGTCCTGGAGGCCGATGTCTTCCACCGGGCGCGGCAGGTCGCCGAGCACGGTTCGGCGCGGGTCCTGAGCGAACTCCACGAGACCGTGCGGTGGGACGACGGCACCCTGCGGCTCGTACGGCGGCACTGCGCGCTCACCCGCGACCAGGCCGGCTCCGGGCTGCTGCTCATCCCCTCGGTCTTCGCCTGGCCGCAGGTCCTCACCCGTTCCGTTCATCCCGATCCGCCGCAACTCGCCTATCCGGCACGGGGTTTCGGGGGCGTCTGGGAGCCTCGCACCAGCGCCGCCACCGATGCCGTCGCCGCCGTCCTCGGCCGCTCCCGCACCCTGCTCCTCACCGAGCTCGACACCCCCGCCTCCACCACCCAGCTCGCCACCCACTGCGGCATGTCCGCCGCCGGCGTCTCCCAGCACCTCGTCGCCCTCCGCAACGCCGGACTCGTCACCGCCCACCGCAGCGGCCGCTCCGTCCTCTACGCCCGCACCGCCGTCGCCGATCAACTCCTCCAGCCTCCGGGGATCATGGCGGGATGAGCTCTTCTTCCTGGACCGAGCGTGTCGTTCTCGTACGTGACGGTGTACGGCTCTCCTGCCGCGACTGGGGCCGGTCGGGCGGCTCCGGGCCCGACACCCTCCTCCTCCACGGACTCGCCGGGCACTGCGGGGAGTGGGACGCCCTCGCGCGGCTGCTCCGGGACGCCGGCCACCGGGTCGTCGCCCTCGACCAGCGCGGGCACGGGAGCAGCGAGCGGCTCCCGGCGGACGTCTCCCGTGCCGCGTACGTCGCCGACGTCCTCGCCGTCGTCGAGGAACTCGGGCTCGTACGGCCCCTGTTGATCGGTCAGTCGCTCGGCGGGCACACCGCGCTCCTCACCGCCGCCGCCCGCCCCGACCTGCCGCGCGCGCTCGTCCTCGTCGAGGCCGGACCCGGCGAGCCCGAGCCCGGCCTGCCGGAGCAGATCGGGGGCTGGCTGCGGGCCTGGCCGGTGCCGTTCCCCTCGCGGGAGGCGGCCGTCGCGTACCTGGGGGACGGCAAGCGGGCCGTCGGCGAAGGGTGGGCCGACGGGCTCGAGGAGCGCGACGGCGGGCTCTGGCCGCGCTTCGACCCCGAGGTCATGGAACGGTCCCTCCACGAGAACGCCCGGCGGGACTTCCGGGAGGAGTGGGCCGCCGTCACCTGCCCCGGTCTCGTCGTGCTCGGGGAGGGCGGGATCATCGGTCGTGACCAGTACGCGGACATGGCCCGGGCACGGCCCGGGCTGCGGGGCGTCAGCCTCCCCGGCGCCGGGCACGATGTGCATCTCGAGCGGCCGGAGCTGCTGGGCGGGCTGATTCTCGATTTCGTACGCCGGCAAGGACTTTGAAGCCCTTGCCTTGGAGTGCACTTCACTCCCTAGAGTGCGCGCATGCGCTATCGGGTACTCGGCGGGACCGGGATCGACGTCAGCACCTACTGCCTCGGCACCATGATGTTCGGGGCGGTCGGCAATCCGGACCATCAGGAGTCCGTACGGATCATTCATGCCGCCCTCGACCAGGGCATCAACTTCGTCGACACGGCCGACATGTACTCGGCCGGCGAGTCCGAGGAGATCGTCGGCAAGGCGCTGCGCGACTCCCGGCGCCGCGAGGCCACCGTCCTCGCCACCAAGGTGTACTTCCCGATGGGCGGCGAAGGACCCAACAAGGGCGGCTCATCCCGGCGTTGGATCACCCTCGCCGTCGAGAACAGCCTCAAGCGGCTCGGTACGGAATGGATCGATCTCTATCAGGTGCACCGGCCCGATCACCGGACCGACATCGAGGAGACCCTCGACGTCCTCGGTGACCTCGTCGGTCAGGGGAAGATCCGGGCCTTCGGCTGCTCCACCTTCCCCGCCGAGGAGATCGTCGAGGCCCACGCCGTCGCCGAGCGGCGCGGGCTGCGCCGGTTCCGCTCCGAGCAGCCGCCGTACTCGCTGCTCGCGCGGGGCGTGGAGGCCTCCGTGCTGCCCACCGCCCAGAAGTACGGGATGGGCGTGCTGACCTGGAGCCCGCTCGCCTCCGGCTTCCTCACCGGCAAGTACCGCAAGGGGCAGCCCATCGACCTCAGCAGCGGGCGGGCCGCGCTCACCCCGCACCGCTTCGACCCCGCACTGCCCGTGAACGCCGCCAAGCTCGACGCCGTCGAGGCCCTCGTCGACGTCGCCGAGTCCATCGGGTGCTCCCTGCCCGAGCTGGCGATCGCCTTCGCCGCCGCGCACCCGGCCGTGACCTCCGTGATCCTGGGGCCCCGGACGATGGAGCAGCTGGAGGGGCTGCTGAAGGGCTCGACCGTCGTCCTCACCGACGAGACCCTCGACCGGATCGACGCGATCGTGCCGCCCGGGACCAACCTCTACCAGCCGGACGGCGCCTGGAAGCCGCCCTTCCTCACCGATCCGGCCCTGCGGCGACGGCCGTTGGGCGAGCGGGCGGCCGGGTGAGTCGGACCGGCTCTAGGAGCTGGGCGTGAACTGTTCCGTGCCCACCACCCGGAGCAGTGCCAGGCGCTCCCCCGCGTCCGTGCCCGGCGGCGGGGTGTGGAGGACGAGGCGCTGTTCGCCCTCCGGGGCGAGCAGCACCTGGCAGTCCAGGTCGACCGTGCCGATCAACGGGTGCGCGACCCGCATCCGGCTGTGCCGGCGGACCGCCACCTCGTGCCGTTCCCACAGCTCCGTGAACTCCTCGCTCGCCCCGTGCAGGCGCTCCACGAGCCGGGTGGCCGCCGGGTCGCCGGAGCGGCGGGCGACGGCCGCGCGCAGGTCGGCGACGTGGAGGCGGCTGTAGTACGCGTGCTCCTCGGCCGGGTACGCCGTACGGGCGGCCGGGTCGGCGAACCAGCGCCACGCCACGTTCCGCCCGTGCTCCGACACCGTGCACACCCCGCCGAGCAGGGACTGGGCCATCGCGTTCTGCGCGAGGACGTCCCCGAGGTCGCTCAGGACCTGCGCGGGGGTCGTGTCCAGCTGGTCGAGCAGGTGCAGCAGGCCGGGGGCGACGTGGTCGCCGGCCGTGGCGCCGGCGGGCGGGCGGTGGCCGGCGAGGAGGTGGAGGTGGTCGCGCTCGTCGGTGTCGAGGCGCAGCGCGCGGGCGAGCGCGGCGAGCATCTGCGGCGAGGGCTGCGGGCCGCGGGCCTGCTCCAGGCGGATGTAGTAGTCGGCGGACATGCCCGCGAGCTGGGCGACCTCCTCGCGGCGCAGTCCGGGGGTACGGCGCCGGGGTCCGGCCGGGAGGCCCGCGTCCTGGGGGCGGACCCGCTCGCGGGAGCGGCGCAGGAAGTCGGCGAGTTCACGGCGGTCGATCGTCATGCGGATCATGGTGCCGGGTGCGGGCGACCGTATCCAGGGACTGACGGTCCCTGGGTCGTGCGACGCCGACGGTGGGGCGGGGCCGTGTCCGGGGACGGGCGGTCCACGGGACGCGACGGTGGGGCGGGGCCGTGTCCGGGGACGGGCGGTCCACGGGACGCGACCGTGGGGCGGGGCCGTGTCCGGGGACGGGCGGGGCGCGCGATCCCGGCAGTGGGGCGGTCCGCGGGGCGCGCGGCCCCGGCAGTGGGGCGGGGCCGTATCCAGGGACTGCCGGTCCCAGGGTCGGGAAGGCTCTCCCGTCGGTTTTCGGGGGTCGGCAGAGTCCTCGGTGTCAGGCAGCGACCGCCTCCGCCGGGGGTGGTCGGGGCACACACCGGGTTTCACCACCCCCTCCACCGGGAGCAGCCATCATGGCCACCGTCACCGTCGGCACCGCCCGCGTCCACTACGACATCGAGGGTTCGGGCGCCGGGCCCGCCCTTCTCCTCGTCCACGGCACCGGTTCCGGTGGTGCCGTCATCAACTGGGGCCAAACCGCGCCCCGTTTCACCGCCGACCGCCGGGTGATCACCCTGGACCTGTCCGGTGCCGACCGGACCGTCGACGACGGGGGCCCGCTGACCGTCGAGACGCTCGCCGCGCAGATCGTCGCGGTCATCGAGGACGCGGGGACCGGCCCGGTCGACCTGCTCGGGTTCTCGATGGGGGCCCCGCTGTCCGCGGCCGTCGCCGCCCTCCGCCCGGACCTGGTCGCACGCCTTGTGCTGGTGGCGGGGTGGGCGTACACCGACGGCGACGAGTACCTGCGGAACCTGTTCACGCTGTGGCAGCGGCTCGGCGCGTACGACCCGGCGGGCTTCGGGCGGAGCGTGACGATGACCGGATTCAGCCGCGGCTTCCTCAACTCGATCGGACGTGAGGGCGTCGAGGCCCTCATCCCGAACATGCCGCCCACCCCGGGCACCCTGCGGCACGTGGCGCTCGACCTCGGGGTCGACATCCGCGGGCTGCTGCCCCGGATCACGGCGGAGACGCTGGTCATCGGGGGTGCGCAGGACGCCACGGTGCCGGTGGAGAACAGCAGGGAGCTGCACGCGGCGATCGCCCGCAGCACGTACGCGGAGATCGACGCCGGCCACGTCATGTTCTTCGAGAAGGAGGACGAGTTCGTGAAGACGGTGGCGGAGTTCCTCCGCCCGGCCGCCTCCTGAAGCCATCCTTGACCGCATGGCTGAGACCAGAATCATCGACGCCGCCGAGCGGCGGGCCCGGCTCGGGGTACGGCACCGGTTGGCCGGGGGCGCGCGGGCGAAGTCCGCGGCGGAGGTCGGGGGCGCGCTCGTGGCGCTGCACGCGACGGATCCGGCGAGCGTGTTCCTCGCGGTGGGGGCGCGGCTGGCGGAGGGCGTCGAGCCGGTGGGGACGGTGGAGAGGGCGCTGTACGAGGACGGGTCCCTGGTCCGTATGCACGGCATGCGGCACACGGTCTTCGTCTTCCCGTCCTCCCTGGCCGCCGACGTCCAGGCCTCGACGACCGAGCCGGCCGCGGTCCGCGAACGGACCACGCTCCTCAAGCACTTGGCGGCCGGCAGCGACTACGGCGGGGACTGGCTCGCGGAGACCGAGCGGCTCGTCCTCGCCGAGCTGGGCGCGCGGGGCGAGGCGACCGGGGCCGAACTCGGCGAGGCCGTACCGAGGTTGAGGTCGACGTACGTGTACGGGCCGGGGACCCGCCAGGAGGGGGTCCAGTCCGTGGCGAGCCGGGTGCTGCGGGTGCTGGGCATGGAGGGCCGGATCGTACGGGGCCGGCCGCAGGGTTCGTGGACGTCGAGCCGCTTCCGCTGGGCGCTGGGCGACGCCCGTCCCGTACAGGATCCGGCCCGGGCGCGGGCCGAGCTGCTGGGGCGGTGGCTCGGGGCGTGCGGGCCCGCGACCGAGGCGGACCTGACGTGGTGGACGGGGTGGAGGGTCACGGACGTCCGCAAGGCGCTTGCGGCGGTGGGGGCGGTGCCGGTGACGGTGGACGAGGGGACGGGTTTCGTCCTGCCGGACGATCTGGGGCCCCTACCGGAGCCGGAGCCGTGGGCGGCGCTGCTGCCCGCGCTGGACCCGACGACGATGGGGTGGCGGGGTCGTGACTGGTACCTGGACCCGGACCACCGGGCGGCGCTGTACGACCGCAGCGGGAACATCGGGCCGACGGTGTGGTGGAACGGCCGGATCGTCGGCGGCTGGGCGCAGCGCCCGGACGGCTCCCTCGCCCGCCGGCTCCTCGCCGACGTGGGCGCGGAGGCGGAGCGGGCGATCGGGGCGGAGGCGGAGCGGCTGGCGCGGTGGCTGGGGGACGTGCGGGTGACGCCCCGCTTCCGGACACCGCTGGAGCGGGAGCTGAGCAGCCCTCAGTGACGTCCTTCCAGGCCCGGGACTCCCAGGTCATAGAGGCCGTCGAGGATGAGGTCGACGCCGACGGCGGCGAGGAGCAGGCCGAGCAGGCGGCCGAGGAGCTCGATCGTGGCGTGGTGGGTGCGGCGCAGGATCCGGGTGAGGAGAAGGACGCAGACGAGGTCGAGGGCGATGACGGACACGTACGCGCCGACGACCGTCGAGCGCCAGGTGAAGGAGTCGCGGGCGGCCGCCTCGATGAGGACGGCGGTCATGGCGAGCGGGCTCACGACGTACGGCATGAGCAGCTCGCGCACCCCGCTGACCAGGTCGGGGGAGTCCTGGTGGGTGCCGTCGGAGCCGAGGTGGAGGCCGAGGACGAGGCCGACGGCGTAGATGAAGAAGATGACGCCGCCGGCGAGCTGGAGGGCGGGCGGGCTGATGTGGAAGAGGTCGAGCAGCCATGGTGCCGTGATGCCGGTGACGAGCCCGACGAGGACGGCCGCGCCGGAGGAGATGAGCGCGATGAGCCGCAGCTGCCGGACCTCGTGGACCTGGGCGAGCCCGGCGAAGGCGAGGAGCACCTTCGGGGGCCCGACGACGGAGAAGAAGGCGATGAAGGCGGCGGAGTAGGTGAGTGCGTTCACACCGGAATCATGGTGCGGTCGAGTGATTTCTCCTCTTTTCCCGGTTTCCGTCCGCGCGGTGTCGAGAACGGCGGACCGGCTCCGACTGTGCTGCGAGAGGCAGTAATCGCAGAGATCGACGAGGAGGACGTCATGAAGTACCTGGTGATGGTCCAGGGAGCGCAGGCCGACTACGAGGCGATGACGGGCCACGGCTCCGCGCGGTACCCCGCCTGGGACAAGACGCAGCTCAAGGCCATGTTCGCCCACATGAACGCGATCAGCGAGGAGGTGTCCGCGCGCGGCGAGATGGTCGACGCCCAGGGCCTCGCCGCCCCGTCCACGACCCGCTTCGTCACGGTGGACGCCCAGGGCGAGCCGGTCGTCACCGACGGCCCGTACGCCGAGACCAAGGAGGTCCTCGCCGGCTACTGGCTCGTCGACTGCGACTCCCTGGACCGGGTCACGGAGATCGCCGCCCAGGTGGCCCGCTGCCCGGTCCCGCCCGGCTCCCCGGACTACCCGGTGGTCATCCGCCCGATCGACGAGACGGGCCCGAGCCAGGACTGATCCGTATCCGGGAGCGAAACCCCGAGCACGCCTTCCGGGGACGTTCGGGGCTTCGGCCCCCGGGTTCGTCCGGCTTTCACATTTCCTCCCCGACCTCCCGTTGCGGACGCTACGGTTCCCTTCTGGGGCGTACATCACATCGCGAGGGTCCGGGGGGACACATGCACGAGATGTCCAAGGGGGCCAACATCGGGCTGGCCACCCTCAGCGAAGACACGGGCGGGGTCGTCGTCGGTCTGAGCTGGAGCAGTGCGACGGGTGACGGCGACGCGGACGTCTCGGTGCTGCTCGTCGACGCCGGCGGCAAGGTGCGCGGCGACACCGACTTCTACTTCTACAACCACCCGGCCGCCGAGGACGGCAGCGTGCAGCTGCTCGGCAAGGTCCCGACGGAGAACGGCAGTGAGGACCGGATCAGCCTGGACCTCACGGCGATCCCCGAGGACGTGGCCACGATCGTGGTGGCGGCGAGCCAGTACGGCGGCGCTCGCTTCGGCGATCTGGACGACCTGCGCATGACGGTCACCGACCGTTCGGGCGAGGCGTTGCTCGGCTTCTCCATCGAGGACGCCACGGTCGAGACGGCCTTCATCTTCGGTGAGCTCTACCGGCGGAACGACGAGTGGAAGTTCCGTGCCGTCGGCCAGGGATACGAGACCGGACTCGCCGGACTCGCCACCGACTTCGGCATCGCCGTCGACGAGGGGGACGAACCCTCCACGGACGACCTCCCCGCAGACGGCCTCTCCGCCGCCGAACCCACCACGGCCGCTCCCTCCTCTGCCGCCCCCTCGCCGGGCGTCGCCGAGGCGGACGGTTCTCCCGCGTCCGGCGCCACCCCCGGTCCGCAGGCCGCCGGCACCGTCCCGATCCCCGCACAGGCCGGCGCGGGAGGCAGCACGCCCGAGCCCGCCCGGCGCCGCGCCACCCGTACGGCCAAGAAGAAGGTCACCCTCCCGAAGGCCGCGAAGAAGTCCCTGGCGGAGAACGACACCTGGAAGCCCGCACGCCTCTTCCCCGTCCCCTCGTACAAGAGCGACCGGGAGCGCGAGGTGCGCGCGACCTCGGTCCTGCTCTCGGTGATGGCGGAGGTCCCCGAGTTCGGCAGGCGCCTCACCGCCGGTTTCGGGGCGCCCGCGGGACGGATGCAGACCTTCACCGAGGTGTCCCTCCCTCACGGAGACAGCCCGAAGCGCCCTGACGGCGTCATCCGGACGGAGCGCGCCGGAAAGCTGTGGACGGCGCTCGTCGAGACGAAGACCAACGGCAACCCGTTGAAGTCGGAGCAGGTCCAGAACTACATGGACATCGCCGCCCGGCGCGGATACGAGGCCGTCATCACCCTGTCCAACGACGTGGCCCTGGAGGGCAGTCCGCTCGTCGAGGTCAAGACGGACGGCAGGCGCAAGCACAAGGTCTCGCTCTGGCACCTCTCGTGGGCCGAGGTGGCCCACCAGGCCCAGATGCTGATCCGGCACGAGGGCGTGGGCAACGCCGCCCACGCCTGGCTCCTCCAGGAGCTGCTCCACTACCTCCAGCACGAGAACTCCGGCTGTCACGGCTTCCAGAACATGGGGCCGTCCTGGGTGCCCGTACGCAACGGGATCGACGCCGAAACCCTGTGCCAGGGCGATCCCCGCGCGGTGGAGGTCGTGGAGAGCTGGGAGCGGCTGATCCGTCAGGTCTGTCTGCGGCTGGGCGGCGAGCTCGGGCAGAAGACGCTGCCCGTGCAGCGGGCCGGGCGCGGCACCGACCCCAAGTCCCGGCGTACGGCACTCGCCGACCGGCTCTGCGAGGAGGGGAAGCTCTCCGCGGAGCTGCGCGTCGACGGAGCACAGAGCATCCTGTCCATCACCGCGGACCTCCGCACCGGGAAGATCCGCACGTCCATCGATGTACCGGCCCCTGACGGTGCCTACCCCCTCTCGGTCGCGAAGCGGCTCCTGCGAGTCCTGGACGAGGCTCCCGCCGACCTGCACGTGGAGACGCTCATCGAGGGCCGGAGCGGTCCTCGGGGGACGCTGGAGCGCCTGCGCCCCGAGCCGGGTGACCTGCTACCCAAGGACAGTGCCGTCATCACCGGCTTCCGGCTGTCGCTCTTCAAGGGCATGGGCAACAGCCGGGGCACCACGGAGTCGGGCTTCATCCGCAGCATCGACGAGGCGGTCGACCGTTTCTACGGCTCGGTGGTCACGCACGTGGGCCAGTTCGAGCAGCGGCGGGCGCCGCGGGCACGGGCCGCCGAGCCGTCCGGGACGGAGTGAGTCCCTCCGCCCTCAGTGCACCCCGTGGGCCCCGCCCGTCGTGCGGGGTCTGCCCGGGGGGATGAGGAGGGGGGCCGTCAGGGCTGCCGTCGTGGCCGTGACGGTGAGGAGGGTGAAGGTGGTCGTGAAGCCTGCCGTGCCCAGGGCGAGGGTGGAGGTCACGGCCACGCCGATGGTGCCGCCGACCTCGTGGAAGGTGTTGACGATGCCCGAGGCGAGGCCGGCCTCGTGCGGGGGGATCAGGCCGAGGGCCGTCGTGGTGGCCGTGACGAAGACCGCGCCCAGGCCGAGGGCCGCCGTCGCCAGGGACGGCAGGAGGGTCGTCCAGGGGTCGGCGGTCGGGGTCAGGAAGGCGAGCGGCAGGCAGCCCGCCGCCGCGAGGGCCATGCCGCCGGTGGCGCAGGCGCGCGGGCCGGCCGTCGTGACCAGGCGGGAGCCGAGGTGTGCGCCGATGGCCGTGGTGAGCGCGACCGGGAGGAAGAGGAGTCCGGTGCGGAAGGCGTCCAGGCCGTGGACGCGCTGGAGCAGCATCGAGCCCAGGAAGAAGAACGAGATCAGGAGCGCCGTCGCGACCAGCATGAGGAGGGAGCCGGCGACGACCGGGCGTCGGGTCAGCATCCGCAGGTCCATGAGCGGGGTGCGGGTCCTTCGTTCCGCTGCCGCGAACGCCGCGTAGAGGGCGGCCGCGCCCAGGAACGGCAGCAGGGTCGCCGGGCTCGTCCAGCCGGAGTCGCCCGCCCTGATCAGGCCGTACACGAGCGCGCCCGTGGCGGTGGTGACCAGGATCGCGCCCGGGATGTCCAGGGGGCCGGTCCCTGCCGTGGGCTTGTCCTTCGGGAGGGCTTTCGGGAGTGCGGCCAGGAGCGCCAGGCCCGTCGGGACGTTCACGTAGAAGATCCAGGGCCAGCCCGGGCCTGCCGTGAGGGCGCCGCCGAGGAGGACTCCGACGGCCGAGCCGGTGCCGCCGATCGCCGCCCAGACGCCGAGGGCCTTGGCCCGTTCCGGGCCGTGGAAGGTGGTGGTGACGAGGGCCAGCGCCGCCGGGGAGAGCAGGGCGGCGCCGATGCCCTGGGCGACGCGGCCGGAGAGGAGGACGGCGGCGTTCGGCGCGAGGCCGCAGGCCAGGGACGCGGCGGTGAAGAGGGCGAGGCCGGTGAGGAGGACGCGGCGGGCGCCCAGGGCGTCGGCGAGCCGGCCGCCGAGGAGCATCAGGCCGCCGAAGCAGAGGGTGTACGCGGTGACCACCCAGGTCAGGGCCGTACGCCCGAGGTCCAGGTCGGCGGCGACGGCGGGCAGGGCGACGTTCACGACGGTGACGTCCAGGATCAGCATGAACTGGGCCGCGCAGATCAGCGCGAGCGCCGTCCAGCGGCGTGCGCGGACGTCGGCGGGGGCGAGGTCGGTCGACATAACTGAACTGTACGGCACAGTACAGTTGAACTCAACAGTACAGTTCGCTTGGTACGCTCCCGGCATGGATCCGAAGCCCGCCCCCACCGGCCCCCGCGCCGCCCGCAAGCGGCAGGCCGTCGTACGGGCCGCCCGCGACCTCTTCCTCCGCGAGGGCTTCGGCGTCGGCATGGACGCCATCGCCGCCGAGGCGGGCGTCTCCAAGGTGACCGTCTACAACCACTTCGGCAGCAAGGAAGCCCTCTTCACCGCCGTCGTCGCCGGCGCCCTCGACGAACCCCTGCACGGGGACACCGACGGCCCCGACCTCTCCCGGCTCGCCGACGCCGACGACCTGCGCGCCGCCCTCACCGAGGCCGGGCGCGCCTGGGCCCTGGCCGTACGCTCCGACGCCGAGGGCCGCGCCCTGCGCACCCTCGTCGCCACCGAGCTCCACCGCTTCCCCGAGCTCGGCCGCGCCTGGGGCGCGCACGGCCCGGCCGGCCACCACCCCGCCGTCGCGGACGCCCTGCGCACCCTCGCCGACCGGGGCCGGCTCGCGATCCCGGACCTGGAGGTAGCGGTCCTCCAGCTGTACTCGCTGCTGGTCTTCCCGCAGATGGTGTTCGAGCAGTACGGGACCGAGCTCACCGAGGAGCTGAGCGAGCGGCTCGTGGTCGACGGGGTGGAGATGTTCCTCCGCCGCTACACGCCCTGACAGGTGTCATCCTTGGACTTCGACGGAACCCCGCGCCGGGGAGTAAATTACCCCCTGGGGTATCTGTTTAGGAGTGGCAGTGGAACTCGATCTCGCGGGCGCCGAACTCAAGGCCGTCCTGAACCGGCTGCGCCGGGCCCAGGGCCAGATCTCCGGCGTGATCCGGATGATCGAGGAGGGGCGTGACTGCGAGGAGGTCGTCACCCAGCTCGCCGCCGCCTCCCGCGCCCTCGACCGGGCCGGGTTCGCGATCATCGCGACCGGCCTCCAGCAGTGCCTGACCGACATCGAGGGCGGCCGCAAGAACGGCGAGGACCCCGAGGCGATGCGGGCCCGACTGGAGAAGCTCTTCCTCTCCCTCGCCTGAGAACGCAAACGGAAGCACCCCCGGGGGGCCTTTTCCCCGGGGGTGCTTCCGTGTCGGACGTCAGTCGTCCGCCAGACCCTTCAGCCGCTTCGCGATGCGCGTCAGGCGCGCGCCCTGGTAGCGGGCGGCCTGGAGGACCTCCTCGCCGGGGGCGCCGTTGGCACCCGGGTGCGCGGTGCCGTACGGGTTGCCGCCGGCCGCGTACACCGCCGGGTCCGTGAAGCCGGGCGAGACGATGACCGAGCCCCAGTGGTGGAAGGTGTTGTAGAGCGCGAGCAGCGTCGACTCGTTGCCGCCGTGGACGTTGTGCGCGCTGGTGAAGGCGGTCGCGGGCTTGTCCGCCATGACGCCGCGCTGCCAGAGCCCGCCCGTCGTGTCCACGTACTGCTTCAGCTGCGCGGCCACGTTGCCGAAGCGGGTCGGCGAGCCGAGCGCGTACGCGTCCGCCCACTCCAGGTCGTCGAGCGTGGCGACCTCCACGTCACCGGTGGCGTCCACGTGGGCGCGCCAGGCCGGGTTCGCGTCGATGGCGGCGTCGGGGGCGAGCTCGGGCACCCGGCGCAGGCGGACCTCGGCGCCGGCCTTCTCGGCGCCCTCGGCGACGGCCTGGGCGAGCTGGTGCACGGATCCCGTGGCCGAGTAGTAGATGACGGCGACCTTGACGGACATGGTGGACTCTCCTCAGCCGAACTCGACGAGCGAAGCGGATTGCTTTCCGGTTCCTGTGGCAGAGGTTAAGCGGATTGTTATCCGCTTTGCAAGGGGAACAGGTATGCTCACCTCAGAACAGCGACCGAGGGGGACGGGGCTCAGCGAACAGGAGTCGGCAGATGAGCACGGAGAACCCCCAGTCCGGAGACCGGTCCGGAGCCAGGGCGGCGGTGCCGGTGCTCAGCCTGCTCCCGACCGTCGACTCCCCCGCCCCCGAGCGCGCCGACGCGGCCCGCAACCGGCGCCGGATCCTCGACGCGGCCGCCCGGATCGTCGCCGAGGAAGGCCCCGACGCCGTCACGATGAACCAGGTCGCCCACGCCAGCGGCATCGGCGTCGGCACCGTCTACCGCCGCTTCGGCGACGTCTCCCAGCTCCTGTGGGCGCTCCTCGACGAGCGCGAGCGCCGCTTCCAGGAGGCGTACATGAGCGGCCCTCCCCCGCTGGGCCCCGGCGCCCCCGCCGCCGAACGGCTCGACGCCTTCCTCGACGCGTTGGTCGACCGCGTCGCCGCACAGCGCGCCCTGCTGCTCGCGGCGCACTCCGCCGCACCCCGCGCCCGCTACCACAGCGGGGCCTACCGGGTGATGCACACGCACATGGCCCTGCTCATCGGGCAGCTCAGGCCGGGCAGCGACAGCACGCTCCTCGCGCACCTGGCGCTCGCGCCGTTCTCGCCCGACGTCATGCACCACCTGACGGTCGAGCAGGCCCTGTCGGCCGACCGGCTCAAGGCCGGGGTGCGGGAGCTGCTCTCCCTCCGGTCCTGAACACCGTCCGACCCGTGGCCGGTGGTGGACCGGCAGGCCCCCGCCGTCGCAAGATCACGCCATGACCACGTACCTGATCCTGCACGGCTTCCAGAACCGCCGCCCGCCCGCGCACTGGCAGCACTGGCTCGCCGGGGAGCTGCGCGAGCGCGGCCACGAGGTCCGCTACCCCCAGCTGCCCGAGCCGGACGCGCCCGGGCTCGACGCGTGGCTCGACGCGCTGGAGAAGCACGGGCAGCGCCCGGCCGAGGGCGAGTTCGTGGTCCTCGCGCACAGCCTCTCGGTGCTGCTGTGGCTGCGCGCCGGGGAGCGCCGCCCGGACGCCGACCGGGTCCTCCTGGTCGCCCCGCCGTCCCCGCAGGTCACCGCCTCGATCCCGGAGATCGCCGCCTTCGCCGACGGCCTCGACCTGACGGAGGCGGGACTCAAGGCGCGGCTCGTGTACGGGGACGGGGACCCGTACTGCCCCGAGGGCGCCGACCTGCACTACGGCATCCCGCTCGGCCTCGACCTGGACCTCGTACCGGACGGCGAGCACCTCAACCCCGACTCGGGGTACGGGGAGTGGCCCTCGCTCCTGGAGTGGTGCGAGGACCCGGCCGTACGGGTGCGGGAAAACGGCGCGCCGTAGCCCGGCCCGGCCGGTAGCGTCGGCCGGATGCATACCGGGACCGCACCGTACGACCAGGGCCTGCTCGACGTGGGCGACGGCAACCGCATCCACTGGGAGGTCTCCGGGAACCCGGACGGCAAGCCCGCGCTCGTCGTGCACGGCGGGCCGGGCTCCGGCTCCTCCCCGCGCAGCCGGCGCTGGTTCGACCCGGAGGCGTACCGGGTCGTCCTCTTCGACCAGAGGGGCTGCGGGCGCTCCACCCCGCACGCGAGCGACCCGGCCGCCGACATGTCCGTGAACACCACCGCGCACCTGGTGGCCGACATGGAGCGGCTGCGCGAGCACCTCGGGATCGACAAGTGGCTGCTGTACGGCGGGTCCTGGGGCTCCACGCTGATCCTGGCCTACGCGGAGGCGTACCCCGAGCGCGTCTCGGAGATCGTGATCGCGGCCGTCACGACCACCCGCCGCTCCGAGACCGCCTGGCTGTACGAGGGCGTCGGCCGCTTCTTCCCCGAGGCCCACGAGCGCTTCCGCGCGGGGGCGAACCACGCGGCGGAGCCCGTCGCCGAGTACGCCGCCCGGATGAACCACCCCGACCGGGCCGTACGGGAGAAGGCGGCGGCCGACTGGTGCGCCTGGGAGGACGCCGTCCTCTCGATGGAGGGCATGGGGACCCCGTACACCGACCGGGTCGACGACACCCGGCTCGGTTTCGTCCGGATCTGCTCGCACTACTTCGCGCACGGCGCCTTCCTGGAGGAGGGCGCCCTGATCCGCGACGCGCACCGGCTCGCCGGCATCCCCGGGGTCCTGATCCACGGCCGGCTCGACATGGGCGGACCGCTCACCACCGCCTGGGAGCTGACCCGCGCCTGGCCGGACGCCGAGCTGCACGTGGTGGAGAAGGCGGGGCACCTCGGCGGCGAGGAGACGGGCGAGCTGATCCGGGCGGCCATCGACCGCTTCGCGAAGGGGTGACCCCCGCGGGGAGCGCCGCTCCGGGGCCGTGACCCGCCGGGAGCGCCGCTTCGCGAAGGGGTGAATCCACCGGGCGGGCGCCACGCGCGCGCGTGATGATCGGTCCATGAGTCCCAAGGCCCCCGAGATCCACCTCGCCCAGCAGCCGGAGGCCGACGCGCTGCTCGGCCGGTCACCGCTCGCCGCGCTCGTCGGCATGCTCCTCGACCAGCAGGTCCCGATGGAGTGGGCGTTCTCCGGCCCGTACACGATCGCGACCCGCATGGGCCACGACGACCTCGACGCGCACGAGATCGCCGCCCGGGACCCGGAGGAGTTCGCCGCGCTGCTCTCCGAGAAGCCGGCCGTGCACCGCTATCCGGGCTCGATGGCCCACCGGATCCAGCAGCTGTGCCAGTTCCTCGTCGAGGAGTACGGGGGCGACGCCGAGGCCGTCTGGGCGGACGCGGCGAGCGGGAAGGAGCTGCTCGCGCGGCTCCAGGCGCTGCCCGGCTTCGGGAAGCAGAAGGCGCAGATCTTCCTGGCCCTGCTCGGCAAGCAGTACGGGGTGCGGCCCGAGGGCTGGCGCGCGGCGGCCGGACTGTACGGCGAGGAGAACTGCCACCGCTCGGCGGCCGACATCACGGGGCCGGAGTCGCTCGCGAAGGTGCGGGCGCACAAGCAGGAGATGAAGGCGGCGGCCAAAGCAGCGAAGGCCGCGAAAATCGCGAACGGCGCCTGAACGGGCGGGAATTGATAATTCCACATTTCATTCCTGCGTGACCTGACAGGAATTGTGACGGATCTGTTCACAGAAGCCCCCGAGATCGCTAGCTTCCCCTCAACCTCGTCCGCACCGGGAAGGACTTCTGTGAACGCATCCCAGCGCCGAGCCGCGGCCATCCTCGCCGCCGCCGCCCTCGCCACCCCGCTGGTCCTCGCCTCCCCCGCCACCGCGGGACAGGACCCGGCGGCCGCGCCCGCCCGCGACGCCGCCCGGCTGGCGAAGAAGCTGGTCCGCGAAACCACCGCCCAGGACGCCTACAAGCACCTGCAGAAGTTCCAGGCGATAGCCGACTCCGCCGGCGGCAACCGCGCGGCCGGCACCCTCGGCCACGACGCCTCGGCCGCCTATGTGTACACACAGCTCAAGAAGGCCGGATACGACGTCCGCTACCAGCAGTTCGACTTCATCTACACCCAGACGCTCGCCGAGAAGGCCTCCGTCGTCGCGCCCGCGCCCCGGGCGCTCGACATCAAGGCCATGACGTACACGAAGTCCACCCCGGTCGGCGGCATCACCGCCGAGCTCGCCGCCGTGCCCGTCGACGCCGACGGCTCCACCGGCTGCGAGCCGGGCGACTTCGCCACCGGCACCTTCACCGGGAAGATCGCGCTGATCAAGCGTGGTGTCTGCTCCTTCGCGATCAAGCAGCAGAACGCCGCCGCGGCCGGCGCCGTCGGCGCGGTCGTCTACAACAACGTCGACGGAGCCCTCTCCGGCACCCTCGGCACCCCGGAGTCCGGTGCGATCCCCACCGGCGGGATCAGCCTGGCCGAGGGCACCCAGCTCGCCGCCGACCTCGCCAAGGGCCCGGTCTCGCTCTCCTTCGAGATCCGCCAGCTCCAGGAGAAGCGCACCACCAACAACGTCATCGCGGAGACCCGCGGCGGCAACGCCGCCAACACCGTGGTCCTCGGCTCCCACCTCGACTCCGTGACCGCCGGCCCCGGCATCAACGACAACGGCTCCGGCTCCGCCGGCCTCCTGCAGACCGCCCTGGAGCTCGCCAAGTCGAAGGACAAGGTCAGCAACAAGGTCCGCTTCGCCTGGTGGTCGGCGGAGGAGGTCGGCCTCCTCGGCTCCGAGCACTACGTCAACAGCCTCACCGCGCTCGACAAGAAGGAGATCAAGCTCTACCTCAACTTCGACATGATCGCCTCGCCGAACTACGGCCTGTTCGTGTACGACGGCGACAACTCGGACGGCGTCGGCGCGGGCGCGGGCCCCGAGGGCTCCGCCCAACTGGAGCGCGACATCACCGACTTCATGGACCGGCGCGGGGTCCCGCACGAGGGCACCGACTTCACCGGCCGCTCCGACTACGGCCCGTTCATCAAGGTCGGCATCCCCTCCGGCGGCACCTTCACCGGCGCCGAGGGCATCAAGACCGCCGCCCAGGCGGCCAGGTTCGGCGGCACGGCGGGCGTCGCGTACGACGTGAACTACCACGCCAAGGGCGACGACCTCAGCAACATCGACATGACGGCCTTCGCCGTGAACATCGACGTCATCGCCAACGCCGTGGGCACCTACGCCCACGACCTCTCGTCCCTGCGCAAGCCGGTCGTCTCCACCCCGACCACCGGCGACGCGGGCAGCGGCGGCGGCCTGCACGGCGACCACGACGAGGTGACCGCCTAGTCAGCGCCTCCGGCGGGCCGTCCCGAAGATCGATCGGCTGATCTCCCGGCCCAGCTGGGTGCCGACCGACCGGGCCAGGGACTTGAAGATCCCGCTGTCCACCACCTGTTCGGCCAGCGAGGGCTCCTCCTTCCGCCGGGGAGCCCTCGCCCCCGCCTTCTCGGCCTTCTCCGCCCTCGCTGCCTCCTTCTCGGCCTCCTTCGCGGCCGCCGCCTCCAGCGCCGCCGCCTCCGCCGCCCGCTGCTCGGCGGTCAGCTTCTCGTACGCCGACTCCCGGTCCACCGCCTCCGCGTACCGCCCGTACAGCGGGGAAGCCTTCACCGCCGCGTCCAGGACCGCCGCGTCGACCGGCCCCATCAACGACTCGGGGGCCCGCAGCCGGGTCGCCGCCACCGGAGTCGGCGCGCCCCGCTCACTCAGTACGGTGATCACCGCCTCGCCCGTACCGAGCCCGGTCAGCACCTCCTCCAGGTCGTACGGCGAGTTCGGGAAGGTCCGCACCGTCGCCTTCAGGGCCTTCGCGTCGTCCGGCGTGAAGGCGCGCAAAGCGTGCTGCACCCGGTTGCCGAGCTGCGCGAGCACGTCCGAGGGGACGTCCTTCGGGGTCTGCGTCACGAAGAAGATCCCGACGCCCTTCGAGCGGATCAGCCGCACCGTCTGCGTGATCGACTCCAGGAACGCCTTCGAGGCGCCCTTGAAGAGCAGATGCGCCTCGTCGAAGAAGAAGACCAGCTTCGGCTTCTCCAGGTCGCCGACCTCGGGCAGGTCGTTGAAGAGGTCCGCCAGCATCCACATCAGGAAGGTCGAGAACAGCTGCGGCTCGTCCTGCACCGCCGGCAGCTCCAGGACCGAGACGATCCCGCGCCCGTCCTCCGCCGTCCGCAGGAACTCGCCCGTGTCGAACTCCGGCTCCCCGAAGAAGCCCCCCGCACCCTGCTGTTCGAAGGCCGTGATCGACCGCAGGATCACCCCGGCCGTCACCGTCGACAGCCCGCCGATCCCCTTGAGCTCGGCCTTCCCGGTGTCCGAGACCAGGAAGGCCACCACCGCCCGCAGGTCCTTGAGGTCGACCAGCTCCAGACCCTTGGAGTCGGCGTAGTGGAAGATCAGCCCGAGCGACTGCTCCTGCGTCTGGTTCAGCTGGAGCACCTTGGAGAGCAGTACGGGACCGAAACTGGTCACCGTGGCGCGGACCGGGATGCCGGGGCCGGTGCCCCCGAGCCCGTAGAACTCGCAGGGGAAGCCACGCGCCCGCCACTCCTGGCCGACCTGCCCGGCCCGCTCCCGGACCTTCTCGCCGTCCTGGCCGGGCGCCGAGATGCCGGAGACGTCGCCCTTGATGTCGGCGAGGAAGACCGGCACTCCGTTCGC
Organism: Streptomyces sp. NPDC015661; assembly: GCF_043077765.1. Lineage (NCBI taxonomy): Bacteria > Bacillati > Actinomycetota > Actinomycetes > Kitasatosporales > Streptomycetaceae > Streptomyces > Streptomyces sp. NPDC015661. The sequence goes on from NZ_JBIBST010000016.1 coordinate 94,309, forward strand.
CGAGAGCTGCTCGGCGATCAGCTGGAGCGTCTTCGTCTTGCCGGTGCCGGTGGCTCCGGCGACCAGACCGTGCCGGTTGAGCACGGGCAGCGGGAGGCGGATGCCCGCTTCCGGGTGACAGACGCCGTCCCAGAGCAGCGCCCCCAGATCGAGTGCGGGTCCGTCGAAGGCGTACCCGGCGGCGATCCCGGCGGCGGGCGCCGCCGGGGAGACGGGGGCCGTCCCGGTCCCTTCGGTCTCCGGCGGCTGCTCGCTGACGCTCATGACGGCACCCCAATTCCGGTTTTGTCACGGTTCGCACCAGCATCCCACTGCCCTCGCGTGGCTGCGCCGGTAGCCGCTCGCCCGGTAGGCTTTCCGTGTGATCTTCAAGCGCATCGGAAACGGAAAGCCGTATCCCGACCACGGCCGGGAAAGCACCCGGCAGTGGGCGGACGTCGCCCCGCGCCCGGTCCGCCTCGACCAGCTGGTGACGACCAAGGGCCAGCTGGACCTGGAGACCCTGCTCGCCGAGGACTCCACCTTCTACGGCGACCTCTTCGCGCACGTCGTGAAGTGGCAGGGCGACCTCTACCTCGAGGACGGACTGCACCGCGCCGTCCGCGCGGCGCTCCAGCAGCGCCAGGTGCTGCACGCCCGCGTCCTGGAACTCGACTGAGCCGACGGCACGGCCGAACCGACGGCCCGGCTGACCCTTTCGGGGTCAGTTCGCCCCCATCCGGACGCGATCACATGATCATCAAGTAGGCATCGCCGACGGGCGGCATTACGCTGCGTTCATGAGCATGCTCACTCCCCCCGGCATGGGCGGTAAGTACCGCATCACGGGGGATGTCTACCCCCGCATGCGCCGCCCCCACCGCCGGCGCAGGATCGTCCTCGCGTCCGCCGCCGCCGTGGTCGTGCTCGGCGCGGCCGGCTGGGGGACGCTGCAGCTCGTCGACGTCTTCTCCGGCGACGGGGGAACGAAGACGACGGCCGGAAAGCAGGCCGACTGCAAACCCGCGCCCAAGCCGACCCCCGCGGCCGCCGCCTTCCCCAAGCCCGCCCAGATCACGGTCAACGTCTACAACGCGACCCCGCGCAGCGGACTCGCGAAGACGACCGCGGACGAGCTGAAGAAGCGCGGCTTCAAGATCGGCAAGGTGGGGAACGCGCCCACCGCCTACGACAAGAAGGTCCCGGGCGCCGGCCTGCTGCTCGGCGCGCCCGCGGCGACCAAGGGCGTCCTCCCGGTCCTCGGAACCCAGCTCGCGGGCGCCACGACCAAGACGGACACCCGGGGCACGGCGGACGTGGACCTGATCATCGGGACCGCGTTCAAGACGCTGTCCCCGAAGGCGACGGCGGACGCGGCCCTGGTCGCGCTGACCAAGCCCGCGCCCGTACCGACCGGGAAGTGCTGAGTAGGTACCGCTCGGCGGAGCCGGCTGTGTCCTACTCGGCGGAGCCGGCAGTGCCCTGCTCCGCGGAGCCGGCTGTGTCCTACTCGGCGGAGCCGTACATGCGGTCGCCCGCGTCGCCCAGGCCCGGGACGATGTAGCCGTTCTCGTTGAGCCGCTCGTCGACCGAGGCCGTCACGACGGTCACCGGCGTGCCCGCGAGCTCGCGCTCCATGACCTCGACGCCCTCCGGGGCGGCGAGGAGCACGACCGCGGTCACGTCGTCGGCGCCGCGCTTGATGAGCTCCTGGATCGCCGCGACCAGCGTGCCGCCGGTCGCCAGCATCGGGTCCAGGACGTACACCTGGCGGCCCGAGAGGTCCTCCGGCATCCGCGTCGCGTAGGTCGACGCCTCGAGCGTCTCCTCGTTGCGGATCATGCCGAGGAAGCCGACCTCGGCCGTCGGGAGCAGCCGGACCATGCCGTCGAGCATGCCGAGTCCGGCGCGCAGGATCGGGACCACCAGCGGACGCGGGTGCGACAGCTTCACGCCGGTCGTGGGCGTGACGGGGGTCTCGATGTCGACCTGCTCGGTCCGCACGTCCCTGGTGGCCTCGTAGGCGAGCAGGGTGACCAGCTCGTCGGCGAGACGGCGGAAGGTCGCGGAGTCCGTGCGCTTGTCGCGCAGAGTGGTGAGCTTGTGGGCGACCAGGGGGTGGTCGACGACGTGGAGACGCATGACTCAACAGTAGCCCGCCGCGCACTGGCGTCGACCCACGGCGCTGAGGGAAAGTGGGGGCACAGGGACCCAGCGATGGGGTGGTGTGGCCCATGCCCGACCTGGAAGAACCGGCCGAGGAAGCCGCCGAGGGGGCGGCCCGGGCGCCGGCACCGGAGACCGACGCGGAGCGCCGCAGGCGCCGCGCCCAGTTCCTCCGCGAGCTGAACGAGGCCAAGGCGCTGCGCGAGCGGGTGCAGCCGCGACGCGCCCGGGCCGCCCGGATGCGCCAGGCGATGCGCATGCGCACCTTCCGCTGGTGAGGTCCCGGACGGATCATCCGTTGTGCGCCCCCTTCGTGCGCCGGGGTCGCACGCCCGCCCGATAGCGGGGTCGTTCAGACTGATGCACGACGCAAGAGCCGAAGACCTCTCCTGACGGCGTCGCATCTGTCACGATGCCGATTGGGCGGGGCATCAGGCTCGCGCCGCCGGAACGTCACACCTCTGATCAGTGGGAGAGAGTCAGGTGTACTTCGCCGCACTGCTCGCGCGCACCGAAGACGGGTGGGAAGCGAGCGACACGGAGCTCGACGACGTGGAGACCCTGTCGGATCTGGCCGAGCTGGCCCGTGAGGCCTCGGACGACGACACGGTGATCGTCTTCATCGAGCAGGAGGACGCGTGGTTCGGGATCGTCCGGATCGAGGGTGAGGAAGACCCTCGTATCTACGTCTCGGACGGGGCCGCCGCCGCCCGTTCCTCGTACGGGGAGATGCTCACCCGGGAGATCCTCGGGGACGATCTGGACGACCTGGTCGACGACCTGGAGACGCTGGACCTCGACGGCACCGAGGACGGGGAGCCGCTGGACGCCGACACGGACGAGGACGAGGCGGGCTCCGTCGCCGCCGAGGCCGTCCCGGCCGCTCCGGTGGGCGACCGGCTGATCCTCGCGGACCTCGGCATGTCGGCGGAGGACCTGCTGGCCCTCGACACCGACGCGCTCGCGGAGATCGCGGACGCGCTGGGCGCCGCCGACGTCCTGGAGGCCGTCCGCTAGTGGCACCCGCGGTACCTGTCCCCGACGCGACGGGCGAGGCGACGGGCCACGCCACGGCGAAGGCCGCGGCGAAGGCCATGACCGACCCCGTAGGGGACCCCGACCCCGTACGGGAGCCCGACCCCGTACCGGACCCCGACCCCGTACCGGACCCCGACCCCGTACGGGAGCCCGACCCCGTACGGGACCCCTGGCGGGACGCCATGCGGCTCGCGATCGCCGAGGCCGAGGCGGCCGGGCCGGCCGGTGACGTACCGGTCGGCGCGGTCGTGCTCGGGCCGGACGGCGCCGTGCTCGCCCGCGCGCACAACGAGCGGGAGGCCACCGGCGACCCCACCGCGCACGCCGAGGTGCTCGCCCTGCGGCGGGCGGCCGCGGCGACCGGCGAGTGGCGGCTGACGGGCTGCACGCTCGTCGTGACCCTGGAGCCGTGCGTGATGTGCGCCGGCGCACTCGTCCAGTCGCGGGTCGAGCGGGTGGTGTTCGGGGCGCTCGACGAGAAGGCGGGCGCGACCGGTTCGCTCTGGGACCTCGTCCGGGACCGCCGGCTGAACCACCGTCCCGAGGTGATCCAGGGCGTCCTCGGCGAGGAGTGCGCCGAGCAGTTGACGGCCTTCTTCCGGACCCGCTGACCCCCGCTCCGACCTGGTCTTCGATACGGATTTCATCGCAGGGCCAAGTTGGGCTAAGCTCTCTCTCGGTAGCGTGTCCGAGCGGCCGAAGGAGCTCGCCTCGAAAGCGAGTGTGGCGCAAGTCACCGAGGGTTCAAATCCCTCCGCTACCGCTTCGATCGAAGGGCCCGGTGCATCAGCACCGGGCCCTTCGGCGTATCTCCGGTGCGGGCGCGGGTCCGTACGCGGAAGGCCCCGGTGCGCGCTGGTGACGCGTACCGGGGCCTTCCCAAGTAGGACGGGGGGAGCGGCATCGGGGGGACAAGCCACTCCCCCCGATGAGAACCGGACCTGCAAGCCCTCGCCGCAGTCAGGGGGGAAGCTCACGGCGTGGACCCCGCAGTGCGGGCCGGTTCCAGGAGCCCCGTGGATTCCTGCCAGATCCGCCGGGCTCGACATCCATACTGCTCGCCCGTCACCCTTCCGGGGGGCGGCGAAAGGCCCCGATCGTCGGGCCCTTGGTCCATAAAGCCTCGGTTAGAGTGGCGCGGTCGTACGGCGGGGGAACAGGGGAGGGCTGGGCAGATGGCGCAAGCGAAGAAGGTCGCGCTCTACGCGGTCGTGGTCTTTGTGCTGTACACGATCGTCACCTCCCCGGCCAGGGCGGCCGATCTGGTGCAGGTAGGGTTCGAGGGCATTTCCAGCGCCGCCCAGGGAGTCGGTCAGTTCATGACCGAACTCGTCAACTAGGAGCTTTCCGTGATCCGCCATCTGGTCCTCTTCAAGCTCAACGACGGTGTCGACCGCGACGAGCCGCGCGTGGTCGCCGGTGTCGAGGCGTTCCGCGCGCTCGGCGAGCAGATCCCGGAGCTGCGCTTCTGGGAGTGCGACTGGAACATCACGGACCGGCCGATCGCGTACGACTTCGCCATCAACTCGGCCGTCGAGGACAAGGACGCCCTCCAGCGCTACCTCGACCACCCCGCGCACCAGGCGGGCGTCGCCCAGTGGCGCGAGTTCGCTACCTGGGTGATCGCGGACTACGCCTTCTAGTCCCCCGCTTCACCCCTGGGCCCCCTGCCGTCGCGGCGGGGGGCCTTTTCCGTGCGTGACCTCCCCTTTTTCCGCCAACATGCCCTCAACACGTGGCTATGCGGTGCTTGCACACAGTGGACATGTCTTGTGATGCTATGACCGCTTTTGACGGATGAGTTGACCGTAGTTGACCCAGTCGACCAGCAAGACCAGCCAAAGGGGTGGCGTGAACGTGCCGGCCAGTACAGCACCTCAGGTCCCGCCCCAGCACGAGGCGGGCGGGGCCGCGGACACCCCGCGGCCCCGGCCGCAGAGCAGCCGGGGCGCCGACACCCGGGCGCTCACCCAGGTGCTCTTCGGGCAGCTCAAGAACCTGGAGCCCGGGACCCCCGAGCACCACCGGGTCCGCGGGGCCCTCATCGAGGCGAACCTGCCGCTCGTGCGGTACGCGGCGGCCCGCTTCCGGTCCCGCAACGAGCCGATGGAGGACGTCGTCCAGGTCGGCACCATCGGCCTGATCAACGCCATCGACCGCTTCGACCCGGACCGGGGCGTGCAGTTCCCCACCTTCGCGATGCCCACGGTCGTCGGCGAGATCAAGCGGTACTTCCGCGACAACGTCCGGACCGTGCACGTGCCGCGCCGGCTGCACGAGCTCTGGGTCCAGGTGAACGGCGCCACCGAGGACCTGACGACCGCCCACGGCCGCTCCCCCACGACCGCCGAGATCGCCGAGCGGCTGCGGATCGGCGAGGACGAGGTGCTCGCCTGCATCGAGGCCGGCCGCTCGTACCACGCCACCTCCCTGGAGGCCGCCCAGGAGGGCGACGGGCTCCCCGGACTGCTCGACCGGCTCGGCTACGAGGACCCCGCCCTCGCCGGCGTCGAGCACCGCGACCTCGTCCGCCACCTGCTCGTCCAGCTGCCCGAGCGGGAGCAGCGGATCCTGATGCTGCGCTACTACAGCAACTTGACCCAGTCTCAGATCAGTCAGGAGCTCGGCGTCTCCCAGATGCACGTGTCAAGGCTCCTCGCCCGCAGCTTCGCCCGCTTGAGATCCGCAAACAGGATCGAGGCGTAACCGAAACGGGTAGACCGGTTCGGAGCAGTTCTCCGGCACCCCAAATGCCGTACACCCCTTGTTTCCTGCGGAAATGTCAGCTCTCCGTGTCGACAAGTCACTACAGCGTGTTGCCGACATGTGACATTCTGCTGGAACCGAGTTTGCCGCAGCCCCGCCGCCGGTATTCAGGTGGAGGCTGCGTTCCTCAGATGGTCGCGGCCACCGCGACCGTCCGCGACCTCAAGGGGGTGGCATGTCCACAGAACTGGGCAGCTCGAAGGTGCTCACGCTCACGCCCGTTCCCGTGCCCACGCAGACGACGGCGCCGACCGCGACCGACAGCGCGGAGGCCACGCCGCCGCCGATGACGGTCACGCCCGGAGCCCTCGACACCCGCACCCTCTCGCGCTCGCTCTTCCTGCGGCTGCGCGCCCTCGACGCCGAGGGCACCGCCGCGGACAGCCCGGAGCGGACCTACGTCCGGGACACCCTCATCGAGCTCAACCTCCCGCTCGTGCGGTACGCGGCGGCCCGCTTCCGCTCCCGCAACGAGCCGATGGAGGACATCGTCCAGGTCGGCACGATCGGCCTGATCAAGGCGATCGACCGCTTCGACTGCGAACGGGGCGTGGAGTTCCCGACGTTCGCCATGCCGACCGTCGTCGGCGAGATCAAGCGCTTCTTCCGCGACACCTCCTGGTCGGTGCGCGTCCCGCGCCGGCTCCAGGAGCTGCGCCTCGCCCTCACCAAGGCCAGCGACGAGCTCGCCCAGAAGCTCGACCGCTCCCCCACCGTCCCCGAACTCGCGGCCGTGCTCGGGGTGTCGGAGGAGGACGTCGTCGACGGCCTCGCCGTCGGCAACGCGTACACGGCCTCCTCGCTCGACTCCCCCTCGCCCGAGGACGACGGCGGCGAGGGCTCGCTCGCGGACCGCCTCGGCTACGAGGACACGGCCCTCGAAGGCGTCGAGTACCGCGAGTCGCTCAAGCCGCTACTCGCCAAACTGCCGCCCCGGGAGCGGCAGATCATCATGCTCCGCTTCTTCGCCAACATGACGCAGTCGCAGATCGGCGAGGAGGTCGGCATCTCGCAGATGCACGTCTCGCGGCTCCTCACCCGCACCCTCGCCCAGCTGCGCGAAGGCCTCATCTCCGACTGACTTCCCCAAAAGCCCGCCTTGTTGACGGCCCGTCAGCCAGACTGGGGCGCATGAGGCGAAGGAAGCCGGGACTCGCGGCGGTGGCGCTCTGCCTCGGCGGGGCGCTGACCGCGTGCGGCGGCGGAGGAGACGGCGAGGGGTACGCGGCGGTCGGCGCCGGCCCCTCCCCGAAGGGCGCGGTCGCCCCTTCGGGCGTGGTCACCCTGGTCCCCCTGGAGCCCTCGGAGAGCGGGACGACGTCCAGCACGTCGTCCCCGTCACCCGCGGCCCCCGGGGCCCCCGGGGCGTCTTCCGGGGGCGGCAGCGGGGCCTCTCCGGGCCCTTCGGGGGCCCCTGGGACCCCTGGAGCCCCCGGACCTTCCGGGACCCCCGGGCCTTCCCGTACGGGATCGGGTACGGGATCGGGTACGGGATCCGGTACGGCTCCGACGACCGCGCCCGGCAGCGGCGGCGCCGGCACCCCGCCCCGTACCCCCTCCGCCACGCCCTCGCCCACCCCGCCCGACACCGGCGGCACGTCCCCGTCCTCGCCCGTGCCGACCACCGCGCCCGGGCCCGCCGTGCTGACCGTCTCCGCACCGAGCCTCGCGGACGGCGACCGGCGCTGGTGCCAGCGGGTCACCGTGACCTTCCGCAACACCGGTGGCACCGCGGCGACTTCGGGCACGGTCGGCTTCGCGACGCACATCATCGGGCTGCTCGGCACCGACTGGGGGACGGTCGACTCCCGTCAGCCGCTGCCCGCGCCGATCGCCGCCGGGACCGCGCGGACGCAGACGTACACGGTGTGCGTGGAGTCCTGGCGGGTGCCGCTCGGCATGCGGATCGACACCCGGGAGGTCACCGCCGCATGGCGCTGACCAGCACCTCCGCGAACTCCGCCGGGTGCTCCACGCAGCCCACGTGCCCACCGGGGAACGCGATGGTCTCCGCCCCGGTCAGCTCCGCGATCCGTCGGGACGGCCCGACCAGGGCCTCCTGATCCGCCGACTCCCGCCCGACGCCCAGGACCAGCTTCCCGGCTGCGGCGCGCAGCCCGTCCAGGTCCGGGGCGGAGGAGGAGAAGGGGCACAGGACGTGCTCCAGGAAGACCGGCATGTTGGCCGCCATGCGGGAGGCCATCGGCCGGATGGAGGCGGGGAGTTCGCCGTGCTGCCGCTCCGGCTTCCGGCCGTCCGGCGTCTCGGAGAACCGGGCCATGGCCGGGCCGAGGCCCCGCGTGCGGTGCAGCTCGCGCACCTCGGCGAAGTGGTCGCGGTACGGGGCGGGGTCGTCGAGCAGCTCCACCAGGGGCGGCTCGTGGGCGACGAGCCGGCGCACCCGGTCCGGGCGGGCGGCGAGCAGGGCGAGGGCGACGATGCCGCCGGAGCTGCTGCCGAAGACGTACGCGGGCCCGTCGGGCGAGACCGCGTCCAGGACGGCGAGCGCGTCCTCGCGCCACTCGGCCACCCGCTGGTCGCCGAGGGGCCCGTCGAGCGGGCTGCGGGACAGGCCGCGCTGGTCGTACGAGACCACCGTGTGCCCGGCGTCCGCGAGGAGGTCCGCCATCCCCTCGAACAGTCCGGCGTCCCCCGCACCGCCGGGGATCAGGAGCAGGACGGGGCCGCTGCCGCGCGTCTCGTACCTCAGGGTGGCGCCGGCCACCTTCAGCGTTCCGGCCTTCACGAGCTGTTCCCCCAGTTCTCCAGGACGTGGTGGAGCGCGTCGAGCGAGCGCGCCCAGGACTCGGCGACGGGGCGGGAGTGCGCGAAGCCGCCGCTCAGTTCGAGGTGGATGTAGCCGTGGAAGGCGCTGCGGAGCAGGCGGGCCGCGTCGGTGAGGTCGGGCTCCCGGAGGCCGTAGCCGCGCAGCATCCCGTGCGTGAGCTCGACGGCGCGCAGGAAGACGGCGGTGTCGGCGACCTCGGCCGGTTCGATCCGCTGCTGCGTGGCCGCGTACCGCCCGGGGTGGGCGAGGGCGTAGTCGCGGTAGGCGTCGGCGAAGGCGACGAACGCCTCCTTGCCGGAGCGGCCCGCGACGGCGACGCCGATGGCGTCGTTCATCTCGCCCGAGGCGAGGAGCGCGAGCCGCACCCGCAGGTCCCGCAGGCTCCTGATGTGCGAGTAGAGGCTCGCGTCCTTGACGCCGAAGCGGCGGGCGAGGGCCGAGACGCCGACCTTGTCGAGTCCGCTCTCGTCGGCCATCTCGGCGGCGGCCCGCACGAGGCCGTCGACGGTGATTCCGGCGCGCACCACAGGCACTTCCCCGTTCCCAGAACTCCGGGAGCTCCTTCCTAGAGCCCCTAGGAAGAAAGCTAGCACCCCTAGGCACGGTCAGGGGCCGAGAAAACGCACTCCGGTCAGGCGCTCCGACTCCTCCCACAGCCGGCGGCCCGTCCCGGGGTCGCCGGCCGCGCCGGAGAGCCGTACGCGGGTCGGGGCGCCGCGCAGTTCGCCCATGCCGTCCGGGCCGATGAACTCGCCGCCCACGACGGACGGATCGGTCGCCGCGTACAGCTGGGGCAGCGCACCCCGCTCCGGGCGCTGGGCGAGCAGCGGATTGCCGATGCGCCCGAAGAACAGCTTCGCCAGGCCGGAGGTGTCCTTCATCTGGAGGCTGGTCGCGGTTTGACTCCCTCGCCCGCCTGAAGGAGGGCGATGCCCGTCTGACGCGCCATTGCCAGGAGCGACTCCGGGTGGGTTCCTGCTTCTCCGCGCTGTGCCGGTACGAGTACCGGTCTTACCTGCGCTCCACAGGCTGACACCGCCAGTCCGGCGGCCTTGGCGATGTTGATCGCCGCGTTGATGTCCCGGTCGAGGACGACTCCACAGGTCCCGCACTGCCAAATACGGACGTGCAGGGGCTTGGGGCCACCGTTGGTACCGCAAACGCAGCAGAGCTGACTGGTGGGCTCGAAGCGTCCGATGCGGATAAAGGTCCGGCCGTACAGGGCGGCCTTGTACTCCAGCATCGCGACGAACGCGGCCCAGCCCGCGTCATGGACGGACTTGGCCAGACGCGTACGGGCGAGTGCCTTGACCGCCAAGTCCTCCACCGCCACCGCTTGGTTCTCGCGGATGATCTTCGTGGAGAGCTGATGGTGGAACTCACGCCGAGCGTCGGCCACCCGCGCATGAGCGCGGGCGACCTTGATGCGGGCCTTGTCTCGGTTGTTCGACCCTTTCGCCTTACGGCCCAGATTCCGCTGGGCCTGCTTCAACTCCTTCTCCGCCCGGCGCAGGAACCGCGGAGCGTCGATCTTCGTACCGTCCGAGAGGACCACGAAGTGCCCCAGACCCAGGTCGATACCGACGACCGGCTGCACCTCGGGATGCGGGACGGGATCGGTCTCGACGACGAACGAGGCGAAGTACCGCCCGGCCGCATCCCTGATCACCGTCACGGTCAACGGCACGGACGGCAGGGCTCGCGACCACTTGACCCGCACATCCCCGATCTTCGGCAGACGCAGCTTCCCGCCCGACGTGATTTTCCACTTCGCGTTCGCGGTGAACCGGATCGCCTGCTTGCTGTCCTTCCGCGACTTGAACCGGGGTGCGCCCGCCCTCGCGCGCTTCCCCTTCAGTCCGTCGAAGAAGTTCCGGTACGCCGCGTCCAGATCCCGCAGGGACTGTTGGAGCACCACTGCCGACACCTCGCCCAGCCACGCCCGTTCCTCGGTCCGTTTGGACACCGTGAGCAGTTTGGACAGCTCCCCGGAGGAGACGAACGGCAGCCCGGCGGCACGAGCGTCCTCACGGACGCGAAGCGCGTCGTTGAAGACGACACGCGCACACCCGAACGCCCTTCCCAGCGCCGAACGCTGCGGACCGTCCGGATACACGCGGAACGAGTACCGGAGCTGCATGCGGATTACCGTACGATCGCCGATCCGGTGCCCGATACAGGAACATTCGAGCGAGACGTCACCGTACGTCCGCTGCCACCCCGGCAAAGAAAAGTGGGCCGGGTCCGCGCGATGCGGATCCGGCCCACCTCCACGGGGGTACCGAGCGGTCAGCCCAGCGCCAGCCAGGCGACGGCCGCCAGGACGACGATCACGGCGACGACGCCCACGATCAGGCCGACCCGGGGGCCGCCCGACGCGGCCGCGGCCTGCGGCTGCTGCCGCTGCGGGGTGCCCTCGTCGACGAAGGCGCGGAACATCTGCGTGCTGCCGGCGGGGTCGTAGCCCTCGGGACCCTGAGGGGGCTGGCCCTGGCCGTACGGTGCTTGGGGGTTGTGTGCCATGGGCCAGGACCCTAGCGAAGTCGGGGTGGGGGGCCCAAGCCCCGGCACCGACCATCCGCCTTTGCCGATTCTTTAGCGCCGTTTGACCGATTTAGTTTGCCTGAAGCAACCAACCATCTCTATGGTTGCCCTAAGCAACAAGATGGACGGGGGTGCCCGATGGCGACACGGAACAGATACGAGGAACTCGCCCGCTCGGTGAGCGCGATCGGAGCCGTGAAGCGAGGGCTCGCCCGCGCCCTTCCCGTCGACTGCCCGGGCGGCTCGGCGGCCGCGCTCGCCCTGGTCAACCATCACGGCGACATGCGGATGAGCCGACTCGCCGAACTCATGGCCGTCGACATGTCCGTGTGCAGCCGCCACGTGGCCCACACCGTGGAGCGCGGCTGGATCGAGCGTCTGCCCGACCCGGACGACAAGCGCTCCCGCATCCTGCGGCTCACGGAATCGGGCCACGCGATGCTCGGCGAGCTCGACCGCCGCATGACCGAGGCCTTCTCCCGCCACCTCACGGAGTGGTCCGACGACGACGTCGAACTCCTCACCCACCTGCTGGCCCGCCTCCGCGACTCCTTCGGGGACTGCCGGGCCCAGGCCCACCACGCTTGAGAAAAAAGGAAGTTCATGGCTACGACCACGCCCGACACCGGTGCGCGGGACGGTGTCACCGGTACCGGCGGTGGCGGCGACTCCGCCCCGATGACGCACCGGCAGATCATGGAGGCGCTGTCCGGGCTGCTGCTCGGCATGTTCGTCGCCATCCTGTCCTCGACGATCGTCTCCAACGCCCTCCCCCAGATCATCACCGACCTGGGCGGCGGCCAGTCCGCCTACACCTGGGTGGTGACCGCCGCCCTCCTGGCGATGACCGCGACCACCCCGCTCTGGGGCAAGCTCGCCGACCTCTTCTCCAAGAAGCTCCTCGTCCAGATAGCCCTGGTCATCTACGTCGCGGGCTCGATCGTCGCCGGTCTCTCGCAGAGCACCGGCATGCTCATCGCCTGCCGTGTCGTCCAGGGCATCGGCGTCGGCGGTCTCACCGCCCTCTCCCAGATCATCCTGGCCGCGATGATCGCCCCGCGTGAGCGCGGCCGCTACAGCGGCTACCTCGGCGCGACCTTCGCCGTCGCCACCGTCGGCGGCCCGCTGCTCGGCGGCGTCATCACCGACACCGACTGGCTCGGCTGGCGCTGGTGCTTCTACGTCGGCGTGCCCTTCGCGATCATCGCCCTGATCGTCCTGCAGAAGACCCTGAAGCTCCCCGTCGTGAAGCGTCAGGTCAAGGTCGACTGGGCCGGCGCCTTCTTCATCAGCGCCGCCGTCTCCCTGCTCCTCATCTGGGTCACCTTCGCGGGCGACAAGTACGACTGGATGTCCTGGCAGACGGCCGCCATGGTCGGCGGCTCGGTCCTCCTCGGCGCGGGCTTCGTGCTCGTCGAGTCCAGGGCGAGCGAGCCGATCATCCCGCTCCGCCTCTTCCGCAACCGGACGATCACCCTCGCCTCGCTGGCCTCGCTCTTCGTGGGTGTCGCGATGTTCGCCGGCACGGTCTTCTTCAGCCAGTACTTCCAGCTGGCGCGGAACGAGTCGCCGACGATGTCCGGCGTCCTCACCATTCCGATGATCGGCGGCCTGTTCATCTCCTCCACGGTCTCCGGCCTGATCATCACCAAGACCGGACGCTGGAAGGCGTGGCTGGTCAGCGGTGGCGCCCTGGCCGCCGGCGGCCTCGGCCTGCTCGGCACGATCCGCTACGACACGGCGTACTGGCACATCGCGATCTTCATGGCGGTCCTCGGCCTCGGCCTCGGCATGATGATGCAGAACCTGGTCCTCTGCACCCAGAACCAGGTGGCCCCCGCCGACCTCGGCGCCGCCTCCTCCGTCGTCACCTTCTTCCGCTCCCTGGGCGGTGCGGTCGGTGTCTCGGCGCTCGGCGCGGTCATGGCCCACCGGGTCACGAACTACGTCAAGGAAGGCCTGGCCGAGCTCGGCCCGAAGGCCGCGGCCGCCCTGGGCAAGGGCGGCTCGGGCGGCGGCATCCCCGACATGGACAAGCTGCCGGCCCCGATCCGCACGGTCATGGAGGACGCGTACGGCCACGGTGTCGCCGACGTCTTCCTCTACTCGGCGCCGTTCGCGCTGCTCGCCTTCGTGGTGACGCTGTTCATCAAGGAAGTCGCGCTGAAGAGCAACACGGTGAAGGCGGAAGCCGAATAACAGAGCTCCCGGGCGCGCTTCGAGCGGAGGCGCGGCCGGGTCCGGTACGGAGCGGCGGGCAGGGGACGGCCCGCCGCTCCGTCATTTCTCCGTACGGCCCGCCGCTCCGTCACTTCTCCGTACGGCCCGCCGCCCCGTCACTTCTCCGTACGGCCCGCCGCCCCGTCACTTCTCCGTACGGCCCGCCTCTTCGGCCTCGCGCGCGACCATGACCTCGATGCCGGCGATCAGGACGTCCAGGGCGTAGCCGAAGTCCCGGTCCCAGACGACGCTCAGGCTGTCGTGCGAGGTCCGCTCGTCGAGGATCTCCTTCAGCCCCTCCACCTGCTCCGTGAGGTCCGGGTCGTCGCGGAAGGCGTTCACCGAGTCCACGTAGAACTCGTCCTGCGACATCCCGGCCGCCGCCGCGCGCCGGCCGAACTGGGACTCGATCGTCCCGTAGCCGTACACGAACTGGAACACCGCCGACATCGCGCTCGGCCGCCGGTCCAGCGAGAGGCCGGTCTCCGCGACCGTGTCGTGGATCTTCTGGCCGACGGCGATCGCGTTCGGGCCGATGTTCAGGTACTGGCCGGCGCTCGGCGACATCCACCCGTGGCGGACCAGCATCCGCCGGTAGTCCAGGGCGAGCAGGCGGATCCGCTCCTGCCAGTCCGCGGCGGCGTCGACCGCCGCGAGGTCGATCTCCCCGTAGACGCTGTCCATGGCGTACTCGAGGATGTCGTCCTTGGTGTCCACGTACCAGTACAGGGACATCGCGGTGACGTTCAGCTCGGTCGCGAGCTTGCGCATCGACAGCTTGGCCAGGCCCTCCTCGTCGAGCATCCGGATCGAGGCGGCGACGATCCGGTCCCGGTCGAGCCCGGCCGGGCCGCCGCCGCCGCGGGCGGCCCTCTGCTCCAGCCAGACGCTGGAACGCGCCGGGTTCTTGGCCCGATCGGCTGCCTTGACCATCGCGTTCCTCCGTCTTCAGCGGTCCGTCACCATGCTAGGCAGCGACCGGCTGCTCGGTGGCCACGGCCTTCTCCGCGCGCTCGGCGCGCTGGAGCAGGGCCGCCGCGAGGAGACCGCCCGCGAAGACGGCGATCGCGCCGACCAGCTGGCTGGTCTGGAGGCCGGAGGCGAAGGCGTCCGAGATCTGCCGGCGCTCGGCCTCGCCGCCCGCGGCGGCCAGGGCGGCGGGCAGGGAGGTGGCGGTGACGGCGACGAGGGCGGCGAAGCGGGCGTTGAGCACGGCTCCGAGGACGGCGACGCCCAGGCCGTTGCCGAACTCGGCCAGCGTGCCGTTGATCCCGGCGCCCACGCCCGCCTTCTCCGGCGGGATCGCGCTCATCACCGCGTTGGCCATGGCCGGGGAGGAGACGGCGATGCCGACGCCCATCAGGACCAGGCCGAGCAGCATGCCCCAGTAGCTGCCGTCCGTGCCGCCGCCGAGCAGCGCGATCGAGGTGAGGCCGGCGGCGACCAGGGTCATGCCGACGACGACGGTGGGCGGGGTGCCGAGCTTCATGACGATCCGCGGGCCGACGCCGGTCAGGTTGAGGCCGACGATCGTCAGGGCGAGCGGCGCCATCCGCAGACCGGCTTCGAGCGGCTCGTACCCGAGGACGAACTGCAGGTGCTGGGTGAGCAGGAAGAGCGAGCCGCCCATGCCGAAGACGACCAGGATCGAGCCGCCGATGGCGCCGATGAACTTCTGGTTCCGGAAGAAGTGCATGTCGAGCATCGGGTACGGGGTGCGCAGCTCCCACAGCGCGAAGGCGCCCAGACCGGCGACACCGATCGCGGCCGGGACGAGGACCTGCGCGGAGAGCCAGCCGTGCTCGGGGCCGCTGATGATCGCGTACACGACGGCGGTCATGCCGATGGTGGAGAGCAGCGCGCCGAGCAGGTCGGGGCGCTCGCCCTGCGGGTTCTTGGACTCGGGGACCAGCTTGAGGACGGCGACGAGGCCGAGGGCCGCGACCGGGATGTTGATCAGGAAGATCATTCCCCACCAGAAGTGGTTCAGGATCACTCCGCCGATCAGCGGGCCGGCGGCGAAGCCGAGCGAGGCGACCGTGGACCAGATCGCGATGGCCTTGACCCGCTCCGCGTCGCCGAAGATCTGCATGACGACGGCGAGGGTGGTGGTCATCAGGAGCGCGCCGCCGACGCCCATGCCCGCGCGGGCGGCGATCAGCTGCCCGGTGGAGTCGGCGAGTCCCGCGGCGAGCGAGCCGAGGCCGAAGAGCGCGAGACCGGCGGCGAGGAGCTTCTTGCGGCCGTAGCGGTCGGCGGCGTTGCCGGCGGTGAGCAGCAGGCCGGACTGGACGAGCGAGTAGGCGTTGATCATCCACTGGATGTCGGTGGTGGAGGCGTGGAGCTCGGAGGTCAGCGAGGGGATGGCGACGCCGAGCACGGTGTTGTCGAGCAGCACGGTGAGCTGGGCGAGACAGATGACGCCGAGGATCAGCCAGCGCTGGGGATGGCCGCCGGTGGGCGTGGTCGACGCCGTCATGGCAGGACTCCTTATACGGTGTACGAGAGCAGGTCTCGTACACCGTACAAGGAGTCTCGTACGCTGTATAGGAATTACTTTCCGGTGGCTACTTCCCGCTGGTCAGGTCGTAGAAGGTGGCACCGTCCACGGTGGTCTTCTCGAAGGTGGACTCCACCCAGGAGGTGATCTCGCCGCTACCGCCCCCGCCCGGGCCGCCCATGCCGCCGCCGGACGCGATGAAGTAGTGGATCTTCCCCTCGGCCACGTACTGCTTGAACTGCGCGAGGGTCGGCGACGGGTCGCTGCCGTTGAAACCGCCGATCGCCATCACGGGCTCCTCGGTGGCGAGCTGGTAGCTGGCCGCGTTCTGCGCGCCGACGGCGGCGGCGACCCAGGTGTAGGAATCGGCGTCGGCCAGCAGCTTGCTCTTGGCCGCGCTGCGGACGTTCGCGCCGTTGAGGAGACCGCCGACGGTGCCGGGGCGCACGCCCTCGGCGGACCGGGCGGGACCGCCGGCGGCCTGACCGCCGCCCGTGCCGCCGCCGGGGGCCTGACCCTGACCGGGCGCCTGACCCTGACCCTGGCCCTGGCCACCTCCCGGACCACCCTGGCCCTGACCACCGCCGGGTCCCTGACCCTGACCCTGGCCCTGACCACCGCCGGGCCCCTGGCCCTGGCCCTGGCCGCCGCCCGGGCCCGGCCCGTACAGCACGAACATCGGCGTACCGCCGCCGCGCATGCCCGGCCCGCGGCCGCCCGCGGCCGCGCCCGCCGGGCCCGCCGTCACGATCGAGCCCTGGTGGCCGTCGGCCAGCGTGGCCAGGGTGTACGCGAACGGCCCCGCGAGCCCCGCCGCCAGGCCGAGGCCCGCCACCGCGAGCCCGAGCCGCCGGTCGACCCGGCCCGCGAGAAGGAGACCCAGCGCGGCGACCGCGCCCGCCACCAGGACCGTCCAGCGCAGCCACGGCAGCCAGTCCGGCGTACGGCCCAGCAGCGTCCACGCCCACCAGGCCGTCACCGCCACCGTCACGGCGAGCGCCGCCGAGGCGAGCCACCGGGTGCGCTCCTCCCACAGCACGGCCGCGCCCATGCCGATCAGCGCCGCGACGTACGGGGCCAGGGCCACCGTGTAGTACTCGTGGAAGATGCCGGCCATGAAGCTGAACACGGCGAGCGTCATGAGCAGCGAGCCGCCCCACACCAGGAACGCGGAACGCGCCGTGTCCGTCCGGCAGGCCCGCCAGGTGACGACGAGCCCCGCGACGAGCAGGAGCAGCGCGGCCGGCAGCAGCCAGGAGATCTGACCGCCGACCTGGTCGTTGAACATGCGGCCGATGCCGGTCTCGCCCCAGCCGCCGCCACCACGGCCGCCGAGCTCCATGCCTGCGGGCAGATCCGTCCCGGCGGGCAGGTCCACGCCCATGCCGCCGCCGCGGCCCCCGCCGCCGACGCTGCCGGTCTCGTTGCCGTTGATCCGGCCGAGGCCGTTGTAGCCGAAGGTCAGCTCCAGGAAGCTGTTGTTCTGCGAGCCTCCGACGTACGGACGGGAGGACTTCGGCCACAGCTCGACCGCGGCCACCCACCAGCCCGCCGAGACGATCATCGCGAGCCCGCCCAGGGCGATCCGGCCGAGCCGCCGCACGAAGCCGCCCGGCGCGCACGCCACGTACACGAGGGCGAGCGCCGGCAGGATCAGGAAGGCCTGGAGGGTCTTCGCGAGGAAGGCGAAGCCGAGGGCCACGCCCGCCCACACGAGCCACTTCGCCGCGCCCTCGTCCAGCTCCAGGGCGCGCAGCACGCAGTACACCGCGACCGTCATGAGCAGCGCGAGCAGCGCGTCCGGGTTGTTGAAGCGGAACATCAGGGCGGCCACCGGCGTCAGCGCGAGGACCGTACCCGCGATCAGGCCCGCGCCCGCCCCGAACCGGCGCCGGACGGCCGCGTACAGCACGGCGACCGTGCCCACGCCCATGAGCACCTCGGGCACGAGGATCTGCCAGGAGCCGAGCCCGAAGAGGCGGACGGACAGGGCCATCGGCCAGAGCGCGGCCGGCGGCTTGTCGACGGTGATGGCGTTGGCCGCGTCGAGGGAGCCGAAGAAGAAGGCCTTCCAGCTCTCGCCGCCCGCCTGGACGGCGGCGGAGTAGAAGGAGTTGGCGTAGCCGGAGGAGCTCAGGTTCCACAGGTAGAGCAGCGTGGTGGCGGCGAGCAGGCCGAGGAGGGCGGGCCGGACCCAGGGGGCGTCCTCGGCGCGGCCGCGCCACAGCCGGGCGAGCCGGCCGCTGCGGGGCGCCGCATGGACGGCGGTGGGCGGAGTGGTCATCGTTCGTTCCTTGCTGAGGCGCGGTCCGGGAAGACCCAGAGCCGGAAGAGGAGGAAGCGCAGGACGGTCGCGGCGAGGTTGGCGACGACCAGGACGGCGAGCTCGGTGGAGTGCGCCGGGTCGCCGGTCGCCGCACCGAGGGCGGCGAGCGAACCGCTCGTCAGGGCGAGGCCGATGGCGAAGACCACGAGCCCCTGCGCCTGGTGGCGGACGGCCCGGTCCCGGCCCCGTACGCCGAAGGTGAGGCGCCGGTTGGCCGCCGTGTTGGCGACGGCGGAGACGAGGAGGGCGGCGGCGTTGGCGAGCTGCGGGCCGACGCCGAGGCGGAAGGCCGAGTACAGCGCCAGGTAGAAGAGCGTGGACAGGACCCCGACCACGCAGAAGCCGACGAGCTGGCGGGCGAGGCCGCCCGGCACACCGTTCAGTTCACGGTCCCGGGGGTCGTCGCCGAAGGGCCGGGCGAGCCGGTCGAGGGGCAGCGAACCGGTCGCGAGGGCCCGCCCCACCCGCCAGACTCCCTTGAGGTCGTCGGTGGCGGTCTTCACGATGTGGACGGTCGAGTCGGGGTCGTCGACCCAGTCGACCGGTACCTCGTGGATGCGAAGCCCGGCCCGCTCGGCGAGGACCAGCATCTCGGTGTCGAAGAACCAGCCGGTGTCCTCCACCATCGGCAGCAGCCGCTCGGCGACCTCCCGCCGTATGGCCTTGAAGCCGCACTGCGCGTCGGAGAACCGGGCGGCGAGCGAGGAGCGCAGGATCAGGTTGTAGGCGCGCGAGATGAACTCCCGCTTCGGGCCGCGCACCACCCGCGAGGAGCGGGCGAGCCGGGAGCCGATCGCCAGGTCCGAGTGGCCGGAGATGAGCGGCGCGACCAGCGGGAGCAGCGCGTTGAGGTCGGTGGACAGGTCCACGTCCATGTAGGCGAGGACGGGCGCGTCCGAGGCCGACCACACGGTCCGCAGCGCCCGGCCGCGGCCTTTCTGTTCGAGCCGTACGGAGCGCACCTCGGGCAGCTCGGCGGCGAGGGCGGCGGCGACGTCGGGGGTGGTGTCGGTGGAGGCGTTGTCGGCGACGGTGATGCGGAAGCCGTACGGGAAGGTCCGGAGGAGGTGCTCGTGGAGCCGGCGGACGCACGGCTCCAGGTCCTTCTCCTCGTTGTAGACGGGGACGACCACGTCCAGGACGGGCCGTCCGGCCACGTTCACCGGCAGGTGATCCCGGGCGGGAAGGGCTTCCCCGAGGGTTTGGGTTCGCATGACAGGGACCCTCCCGGGCCCCGCTGTCACGGCTGTGTGATGAGCCTGTGGCCTGCCTGTGAGTCCTGGTCGGCGGGCAGGCGCACGGTGAAGACGGTCCGGCCGGGGACGCTCTCGACGGCCACCTCTCCGCCGTGGGCGAGCACGACCGCGCGGACGATGGCGAGGCCGAGGCCGGTGGATCCGGCATGCCGGGAGCGGGAGGCGTCGCCCCGCGCGAAGCGTTCGAAGACCGCGGGAAGCAGTTCGGGCGGGATGCCGGGGCCGTCGTCCTCGATCTCGACGAGCGTCGCCGCGGAGTCGCCACGGACGCGTGCCGTGACCTTGGTGTCGGGCGGGGTGTGGGTGCGGGCGTTGGCGAGGAGGTTCACCAGGACCTGGTGGAGCCGGGCGGCGTCGGCCCGTACGAGCGCGCCGGTCGTGGGCAGTTCGAGACGCCAGTGATGGTCGGGTCCGGCGGCGCGGGCGTCGCTGACGGCGTCCACGACGAGCGGGACGAGGTCGAGGGTCTCGTACGAGAGGGGGCGGCCGGCGTCGAGCCGGGCGAGCAGCAGGAGGTCCTCGACGAGGCCCGTCATCCGGGCGGCCTCGGACTCGATGCGGTAGAGCGCGTGCCGGGTGTCGGGGCCGCACTCCTCGTCACCGCGCCGGGTGAGCTCCGCGTACCCCCGGATCGAGGCGAGCGGGGTGCGCAGCTCGTGGCTGGCGTCCGCGACGAACTGCCGCACCCGGGTCTCGCTCTGCTGACGGGCGTCGAGGGCCGAGTGGACGTGGTCGAGCATCCGGTTGAGGGCCGCGCCGACCTGACCGACCTCGGTGCGCGGGTCGGCCTCGGCCTCCGGGACGCGTTGATGGAGCGCCACTTCCCCGCTGTGCAGCGGGAGTCGGGCGACCTGACGGGCGGTGATGGCCACGCGCCGCAGCGGGCGGAGGGCGACCCGGACGAGCAGGGTCCCGGCGAGCGAGGCCGCGACGAGCCCGGCGCCGGTGACGCTCAGCTCGACGAGGACGAGCGTGGAGAGGGCGTCCTCGACCTCGGTCAGGGGGATGCCGGTGAGGAAAGCGCCGTGCGCCCCGGCGGCGTACTCGACCCGGTACGAGCCGAGCCCGCCGGGCAGGTCGACGGTGTGCGGCAGGCCGTCCCGGGGGACGGCGGCGAGGGCGGCCCGCTGGGCCGCGTCGAGTGCCTTGACCCGGAACTGCACACCGTACGAGCCGCTGTTCTCGGTCTCCGCCTGGTATCCGGCGGAGGAGACGCCGTCGTCCGTGACGACGGCCCCGAGTGTGCCGTTCGGCACGCCCGGTCCGACGACGAAGCCGAGCGGGTCCCGGCCCAGTGCCGGATCGGGCCCGGCCAGGGCGGCCGGCGGCCCTGCGGCCCGGTTCGAGACGGCCCGCACCTGCTCGTCGGCCTGGTCGTACAGGTACGAGCGGAACGCGATCGTCGTCACCGTGCCGATCACCGCCGCGACGACCGCGATCAGCGCCACCGCGGAGACGACGAGCCGCGTCCGCAGCGACCACGGCCGCCCTCGTCGTACGCGCACGGGTCCTACTCCCCCGGCTTGATCAGATAGCCGGCCCCGCGCCGGGTGTGGATCATCGGCGGGCGGCCCGCGTCGATCTTCCGACGCAGATAGGAGATGTAGAGCTCGACGACATTGGCCTGGCCGCCGAAGTCGTACGACCAGACGCGGTCGAGGATCTGCGCCTTGCTGAGCACCCGGCGCGGATTGCGCATGAGGTAGCGCAGCAGCTCGAACTCGGTCGCGGTGAGGTGGATCGAGTCACCGCCCCGGGTGACCTCGTGGCTGTCCTCGTCGAGGGTCAGGTCCCCCACGGCGAGCAGGGACTCGCTGCGCGTCTGCGCGGCCCCGGACCTGCGGATGAGGCCGCGCAGCCGGGCCACGACCTCCTCCAGGCTGAAGGGCTTGGTGACGTAGTCGTCGCCGCCGGCGGTGAGCCCGGCGATGCGGTCCTCGACGGCGTCCTTCGCGGTCAGGAACAGCACGGGCACGTCGGGCAGCTCGCGGCGGATCGAACCCAGCAGGCTCAGTCCGTCGACGTCCGGGAGCATGATGTCGAGGATGACGACGTCGGGCCGGAACTCGCGCGCGGAGCGGAGCGCCGCGGCCCCGTCCCCGGCGCTGCGGACCTGCCAGCCCTCGTAGCGCAGGGCCATGGAGAGCAGCTCGGCGAGCGAGGCCTCGTCGTCGACGACGAGCACCCGGACGGCGGTTCCGTCGGCGCGGAGCATGTCGGCGTGGGTGCCGGTGCGGCGTGTGGTGACGGTCATGGCACCACGGTGTCGGCCGCCGCTGAGAGCCCTCTTTCCCTTTCCTGTGAATTCCCTGAGAAAGGGATCCGGAGCCTCGGGTCCTCGGGTCCTCAGGCCCTTGGGGCCTCGGGGCTTCGCGGCCTCGGGGCCTCGGGGCCTCGGGGTCAGGGCCTCCGGGGGCGGCCGATCACCGTTTCACGTGAAACAGCGCGGCGCCGTTCTCGTACAGGACCCGCCGGAGCCAGTCGTCCCCGAGCCCGAGGCGTTCGAGGGCGTGGAGCTGGTGGACGTACGGATACGGGATGTTCGGGAAGTCCGAGCCGAGGAGGATCCGGTCGCCGAGGTCGAGGAGCCGCTTGCGGTCGCCCTCCGGGAAGGGTGCGAGCCGCTCGCTGAAGTCGGTGAAGGCCATGGTGGTGTCGAGGTGGACGTCCTCGTACCGCTCGGCGAGGTCGAGGAACTCGCCGTACTCCGGCATCCCCATGTGGGCGACGATCACCCGCAGCCGGGGGTGGCGGGCGAGCAGCCTCCCCATGGGCCCGGGGCCGGTGAAGTTCCCCGGGGTGGGGCCGGAGCCGCAGTGCACGACGACGGGCGTACGGCTGTCGGCGAGCGTCCCCCAGACGGAGTCGAGCCGCGGGTCGCCCGGGTCGAATCCGCCGACCTGGAGGTGCACCTTGAAGACCCGGGCGCCGGCGTCGAGCGCCTGCTGGACGTACGCGTCGACGCCCGGCTCGGGGAAGAAGGTCGCCGTGTGCAGGCAGTCGGGGGTGCGGGCGGCGAAGTCGGCGGCCCAGGAGTTCAGCCAGGCCGCCATGCCGGGCTTGTGCGGGTAGAGCATCGCGGTGAAGGCGACCGCGCCGAAGCCGCGCAGGAGGGCGAGCCGGCGCTCCTCCTCCTCGCGGTAGGTGATGGGCCACTCGACGCCGGTCAGGGGCCCGACGGCGTCGAAGTACGCCCAGACCTTGTCGAGGACGTTCTGCGGCATGAAGTGCGTGTGCACATCGACGAGCCCGGGGAGCCCGAGCCGCGTGAGCAGCCCTTTGGGGTCACTCGCGCTCATAGCCGTAACTCCGCTCGACCTTGCCGATGTGGACGCTGTAGCTCTCGTACCAGTGCTTCCGCCCGTGCGCCTTGGCGGCCTGGTGCTCGGTGTGGAGGCGCCAGGAGTCGAGGGACTCCAGGTCGCGGAAGTAGGCGACGGTGATGCCGATGCCGCCGGGGGTGCGCGCGGACTCGTAGCCGAGGAAGCCGGGGATCTCCCGGACGATCTCCTGCATCCGGGCGCTGGTCTCGGCGTAGCCCTCGGGGGCGTCGGGACGGACGGAGGTGAAGACAGCGGTGTAGTAAGGCGGTTCGATGCCCGCCACCAGCTTCGGGGTCATGTGATCACCCTCGCCGGGCAGGCCAGGGCGTGTCCACGCCCCCCGGCCAAAGGGATCCAAGACTTTACGAAGCCCCGTGCACGGCCTCAGAACCTCAGAACAGCCCCTCCTGCGCGGCGGCATCGACCGCACGGGGGACGACGACCGGCACGGTGAAGGCGCTCCCCTCCCCGGCCCGCTCCAGCGCCCATCCCCCCATGAGCCGGGTGTCGAGGGCGAGACAGCGCCCGTCGGGGGCGAGGAGGTGCAGATCGGGACCTGCGGCGGCGAGCAGCCGCCCGGTGACGACGCCGCCGCCGACGAGCTCGGCGACCGTGCCGTCGAGCGGCGGCAGTCCGTCGAGGTGGAAGGCCTCCACGTGATCGCGCGCGGCGAACTCCAGCGGCTCCAGGGTCTCCGTCCAGCCGCCGACCTCCCGGGCGCGCCGGTACAGCTCCTCGACCTCGCGGGCCCGGTCCACGGCGGACGGCAGGGCGTGCCGGGCGGCCCGCTTCCGCTCGTACGCCACCCGGTCGGGCACGCCGAGGGCCTGCCGCAGGACCTCCTCGGTGCGGCGGGCGGCCATCAGCGGGCCCCGGCCGAGCCAGCTGAACGCGACGGCCCCCTGCTCCAGGAGCCGGGCCTCGCCGCGGGCCTCGGCGGTGATCCCGACCTTGGTCATCCCGGGCCCGAACCAGGCCAGGTAGACGCGGTACGGCTGCGGGTCGTCCAGGAAGGTGTCGGCCGCGACGGAGTGGGCCCGGTCGAGCCGTGCGCACTCCGGGCACCGCCCGCCGGTGGTCCGCCCGGGGACGACGGCCTCCAGGGGGCAGGGATTGCCGCGGGCCCCGGGACACCGCCGGACGCCGACGGCCCGGAAGGCGAGCCGCTGCCCGTACGTGAGCGAACTGACGCGCCCTCCCCGCCACCGCAGCCCGGGCACGCCGGAGCCCCAGCTGATCCCCCGGCACCACCACTCCACGCCGCTCTCCTCCTAAGCTCCCGGGATGCCCAGTCTCCGCCACATCCGCTTCCAGTCTCCGACCCGAGGCCCGCGGGGCCACCACCCCGGCGTGTTCGGCCTGACCAACGCGCTGGCCAGGGACGGAAGGCTGTCCCCCGAGGAATGGGGGATCTGGCGCGCGTCGAACGACTGGTACGACGCGCACTTCCCGAACCCGACGACGGTGGACCCGACGGTCTACGACCCGGCGGTGAACCCGGGGGCCGCCGCCTGGTTCCGGCCGACGGCGACCGAGGCGCTGGCCCGGGTCGCCCCGTACCTGCGGATCCTGCGGGACCACGGCGTGCCCTGCGTGCGCCTGGAGTCGGCGGACCCGGGGCGGATCGTGTACGAGGACGCGTACCAGGTGGTGGCGGTGGGTCCGTACGGTCACGGCGGACGGTAAGGACGGGTACGGGCCGGGTCCGGACGGTCACGGCAGCACGTAGATGCGGGTCCCGTCCGGGACCGGTCTCTCACGGCAGCACGTAGATGCGGGTCCCGTCCGGGGCCGGTCTCTCACGGCAGCACGTAGATGCGGGTCCCGTCCGGGGCCGGTCCGCCCACCTCGCGCATGCAGCCGCGTTCGAGGAGGAGCCGGACGCAGTCACGGACGCGTTCGCGGGAGAGGCCGGTGCGGCGGGTGACGTCCTGGGGCCGGTAGCGCACCCCGCCCCGCACGAGCGCGGGCGCCAGGCAGGAGGCGACCGTCCGCATGTCCCCGGTGATGGCCCAGGACTCGACGAGCTCCTGCGGGGTGAGCGCGACGGCGGCGCGGGTGCGCTGGCGGGGCACGGCGAGCCGCTCCAGGGAGTCGGCGACCCTGGAGAGGTTCCGCCGGGTCTCGCGGAGCAGCTCCGCGTACTCGACGTGCTCCGCGTACGGGGCGGCCAGCTCGTCGAGCCGCCCCTCGAGGCGGACGAGGACGTCGACGAGCTCCGGCGGCAGCAGGTAACCGGCGTGCACCGGCGAGGGTTCGAGCCCGTATCCGCCGTATCGCTGGACCGCCGCCACCACCCCCGCCGTCCATGCCCGGAACGGCCCGGCCTCGGGTCTGCGGCAGGCCCCGACGAGCTGGACGAGCCCCTCCAGGCTCACCATCCGTGTCGATGCCCGGATCCCGGTGGACCGGCCGGGGACGCCCGCGCCCCCGTCGAGGTCCCGCGCGGCCGCCAGGCACTCCTCGGGCAGCGTCACGGTCCGCAGCGCCTCCCGTGTCCCCGCGTACCCCAGCCGTTTCGCCACGTCCACCACCGGGAACCAGTGGGTCCCGTCCGCCGCGGTCAGCCGCCGCAGGCGCGCTCCGGTGGCGACGTGCGCCAGGTCATCGATGTCGATCGCGTCCATCGATCATCACCTCCGCCACGCAAGCTAGGCCGAGGGCATATTCAACTGACATGCAAATCAGACAGGTTCACCCAAAAGGGGAGGGTTTTCGGGGATTCCCCCACAAACCCTCCCCTCTGCGCGCTCACTTGGCGACGAAGTGCCTACCCGGCGACGACGCGCTCAGCTGGCGACGTCGCGTCTACTTGGCGACGAACTGCGTGAGGATCGCCTGCACCTCGTAGATGTCGACACCCTTGGTGAAGGTCTTCTGGACCGGCAGCTGGCTGCCCGAGATCCAGATCTTCAGCTCGGCGTCCAGGTCGAACGTGCCGGCCGTCTCGACGGCGAAGTGCGTGATGCTCCGGTACGGGATCGAGTGGTACTCGACCTTCTTGCCGGTGATCCCCTGCTTGTCGACGAGCACGAGCCGCCGGTCGGTGAAGAAGATCGTGTCGCGGATCAGCAGGTACGCGGCGTGCACCTGCTCCCCCTGGCCGAGCAGCCGCGCGAAGTCCTGCTGCGCCTGCGCCGGATCGATCGCGTGCGCGTTCCCGAAGAGCGCCATGCCCCAAACCCCCACATCGGACGAGAAAGAAAGATCATCCGACCCTAACTCCCGTCCCACAATGCCCGCTACGGCCTTGTACGGCCTGCCGTCGCGCACCCCACCCGGACTAGGATCCGGAGCATGCCTCTGACCATGAACGACGTGGACCGGTTCGAGGCCTCCCGGCCCCGCCTGGAGGCGATCGCCTACCGCCTCCTCGGCTCGGCGAGCGAGGCCGAGGACGCCGTGCAGGACACGTTCCTGCGCTGGCAGGCCGCCGACGTCGGCCGCGTCGAGGTCCCCGAGGCCTGGCTGACGAAGGTCCTCACCAACCTGTGCCTCAACCAGCTCACCTCGGCCCGCGCCCGCCGCGAGACCTACGTGGGCGAGTGGCTGCCCGAACCCCTGCTCGCCGGCGACCCGATGCTCGGCCCCGCCGACACCGCCGAGCAGCGCGAATCGGTCTCGTACGCGGTCCTGGCCGTCATGGAGCGCCTCTCCCCCAACGAGCGTGCGGTGTACGTCCTCCGGGAGGCCTTCGACTACCCGCACCGGGAGATCGCCGAGATCCTCGACATCAGCGAGGCCGCCAGCCAGCAGATCTTCCACCGCGCCAAGAAGCACGTCGCCGACGGCAAGGCCCGCACCGAGATCGACGAGGCCGAGGCCCGGCGGATCGTCGAGGAGTTCCTCGCGGCGGCCACCAGCGGCCACACCGAGCCGCTCGTACGGCTGCTCACGGGCGACGCCGTCGCGATCGGCGACGGCGGCGGCAAGGTCCCGGCGCGCGCGAAGGCGTTCGAGGGCGCGCTCGCGGTGGCGACGTTCATGCGGGGCCTGTTCAAGCCCGGCATCGCCAAGCGCAAGGTGATCGGCGGTTCGCCCGACGTCTACGCCACGACCGCGAACGGCGTCCCCGCGGTGGTGGCGGTGCTCGACGGCCGGGTCGTCGGCATCATGTGCCTGCAGGTCACGGCCGAGGGCATCACGGCCTTCCGGAACCAGGTGAACCCGGACAAGCTCGAGCGCGCGACGAGGCATTGGGCGACGACGGACCACGGCGCGCCCCTCCTGGAAGCGGCCTTCTGACCCAGAGAAAGCACATGTGACCCAGGTCACATTCGAATCCTGTCAGGAATCGTCGGGCTGCCCGGTTCAAGGGGCGAAACCGCGTGAGACAGGAGCAGGCACATGCAGCAGCACCGGATCATCGTCCTCGGGGCCGGCTACACCGGAGCCATCGCCGCCGGACGCCTCGCCAAGCAGCTCCACAGCGAGGACGTCGCCATCACCCTCGTCAACGCCGAGCCCGACTTCGTCGAGCGCGTCCGGCTGCACCAGCTGGCGGTCGGCCAGGAGCTCACGCCCCGGCCGTTCAGCGAGATGTTCGCGGGAACGGGCGTCGAACTGAAGCTGGCGACCGTGACGTCCGTCGACGCCGACCGGAAGACGGTCTCCGTCGTGGCGGCAGACGGCGCGGAGGAACTGCACTACGACACCCTCGTGTACGCCCTCGGCAGCGGCTGGGACACCCAGGGAGTCCCCGGCACGGCCGAGCACGCCCACGAGGTCTCCAGCCGCCCCGGAGCGCTCCGGCTGCGCGAGCGCCTGGCCGCCCTGGAGGCCGGGCAGTCCGTGGTCGTCGTCGGCGGCGGCCTCACCGGCCTGGAGGCGGCGACCGAGATCGCCGAGGCCCGCCCGGATCTCGACGTCGCGCTGGCGGCCCGCGGCGGACTGGGCGACTGGCTCTCGGAGAAGGGCCGCGCGCACGTACGGAAGGTCTTCACCGGCCTCGGCATCACCGCCCACGAGCACACCGCGGTCACGGCGGTCGAAGCGGACCGGGTCACCACGCCCCACGGCTCGGTCCCGGCCGCGGTCACCGTCTGGACCACGGGCTTCGCGGTGCACCCGATCGCGCGGGCCACCACCCTGGAGGTCACCGACACCGGCCGGATCGTGGTGGACGAGACGATGCGCTCGGTCTCCCACCCGGACGTGTACGCCGTCGGCGACGCGGCCCTGGCCATGGGCCCCGGCGACAAGCCGCTCCGGATGTCGTGCGCCTCGGGCACCCCGATGGCCTGGCAGGCGGCCGACGCCATCGCGGCCCGCCTGACGGGCGGAAAGCTCCCGAAGACCCAGCCGCGCTACTTCAACCAGTGCATCTCGCTGGGCCGCAGGGAAGGCCTGATCCAGTACGTCACCGCCGACGACCGCTCGGTCCGCGCGGCCCTGACCGGCCGGTTGGCCGCCGGCTACAAGGAACTGATCTGCAAGGGCGCGGCCTGGGGCGTGGCCAACCCGATGCTCGGCATGCCGACCCGCCGCCGCCGCGTCCTCCGCACCCCGGTCACCCCGACCACGCCGGCCCGGGCCACGGCCTGACCCCCGTGAGGCGAAGTCCCCGAGGGCATCCAGGGAAAACTCTGGAGGCACCTCGGGGTCTTCGCCCTACGACCTCCCTACGGCCTCCGTACGACCTCCGTACGGCCGGAGCGGCCCGCGCGGTCGCCGCACTTCGCCTCCGTACACCCGACAACGCAAGAGGCCCGGACTCTCGTCCGGGCCTCTTGTCTGTGTGCACTCGGCAGGATTCGAACCTGCAACCTTCTGATCCGTAGTCAGATGCTCTATCCGTTAAGCTACGAGTGCTTGTTTTTAGTTCTTGTCTCCGTTCCCCCGGCCCTTTCGGCCCGCTGCCCCGGCGACAGGAAGAACATTACATGAGTCCCGCCGTCATGTGAAATCCATTCCCCTCACCCCTTGTGACCTGCGAAAACGTCGAGGTCGGGGGCGAGCGAGGGCCGGCGGGCGGGTGGGCGCGGGCGGGGCTCGCGGGGGGAAAATCCGCGGAAAGAGACCGGGGTCACACCGTCGGGGCTCGAAGGCGGAACTGGACCGCGGCACTCGCAGGTGGCACTCGCGG
The DNA here is from genome assembly GCF_043077765.1 of Streptomyces sp. NPDC015661. Classification (NCBI taxonomy): domain Bacteria; kingdom Bacillati; phylum Actinomycetota; class Actinomycetes; order Kitasatosporales; family Streptomycetaceae; genus Streptomyces; species Streptomyces sp. NPDC015661. The sequence continues at coordinate 123,300 of NZ_JBIBST010000016.1, forward strand.
GCGGACGGTGGAGCGGTCCCGGAACGGCCGAAGCCCCGGCCTTGGGGGCCGGGGCTTCGGTAGGGGCGGAGGCGGAGGGATTTGAACCCTCGATGGGCTTTAAGACCCAAACCGCATTAGCAGTGCGGCGCCATAGACCGGACTAGGCGACGCCTCCATGCACCTCGCGCATACGCGGGTGGTGCGTGCAGATGATGACACAGGCGAACCGGCTGTCACCAATCGATTCTCACCGTACTAGTCCTTCGGGGTCCAGGGCAAAGCCCGGCCCGCCCGAGTCGAGCCCCGCCCGGCGCACTCCGGTTGCGCAACGCCGGGGCGCCCGGAGCGTTAGAGGGGGCGGGCGCGCCGTGCACCCGCGCCCGCCGTACTCCCCGTGCTTCTGGAGATCCGCATGCTGCGCAGTCTCGTCCTCTCGACCCTCGCCACCGCCGCCCTCGGGACCGCCGGCCTCGGCCCGCTTCCGCCGCTGACCTTGTTCTCCTCGCCCGAGTCGCTGACCGTCACGGTGGAGAAGAGCGGCCACCCGGACGCCGACGGCACCTTCGAGCTGACCTGTACCGACCGCGCCAAGAGCAACCACCCGGCCGCCGAGAACGCCTGCAAGCGCCTGGACCAGCTGGCGAAGGAGGGCGGCGACCCGTTCCGGCCCGTCGCCCCGGACCAGATGTGCACCCAGGTGTACGGCGGGCCCGCGCTCGCCCACGTCAGCGGCACCTGGCAGGGCCGCAAGGTCGACGCCCACTTCTCCCGCGCGAACGGCTGCGAGATCGACCGCTGGGAGAATCTGGAGCCTCTGCTTCCCCTCGTCCGGGGGTGACCCCCGGAGGCTCCCTTAGACTCCCCTCAGTGACAGGCTGCGGCCCGAGGGGCAAGATGGGGCCGGCCGGCCGATAGGCAAGCACGTGCAGTGCGTCAGGGAGGAAGCGTCGTCGTGAGCAGCAGGCCATCCCGAGGCGCTGCTCGCCTCGCAGCCATACTCGACGCCCTCCCCGACGGCCTCGTGCTCGTCAACTGCAACGGCACGGTCGTCAACGCCAACACGATCGCCCTCGGCATGTTCGAGACGCCCGGCACCGCGCTCGTCGGGCGCGGCCTGCTGGATCTCCTGCCCGCGTTCGACTCGCGCCTCATCCCCGGCTCCATGCGCCGCCCCGAAGGCGCCGACGAGCGCGGCCGCACCAAGCCGGCCCGGATGATCGCCCGCCGCACGGACGGCTCCGAGTTCCCCGTCGAGGTGACCAGCGCCAGCCTGGAGGACGGCCGCGAGGCCTACGACTCGTACGGCGGCTACACCGGCGACGAGCTGCTCATGCTCGTCGTGCGGGACCTCACCGGCACCCTCGACACCGAGGCCGAACTCGCCCGCTCGCAGCGCCAGACCGAGATGATCCTGCGCGCCGCGGCCGAGGGCGTCGTCGGCACCGACACGGACGGCCGGGTCGTCCTCGTGAACCCCGCCGCCGCGCAGATCCTCGGCTACCGCGCCGGCGAGCTCGGCGGCCAGGAGCTCCACCCGCTGATCCTCGCCAAGCGCTCCGACGGCGAGCCCTTCCCGTACGAGGAGTCCCCGCTCGCCGACACCCTCAAGTCCGGGCGCAAGCACCGGGTCCGCGGGCAGGTCCTGTGGGCCAAGAAGGGCGACCGGGTCCCGGTCGACCTGACGACCGCTCCGGTACGGGACGGGGACCAGCTCGTCGGCGCGGTGATGACCTTCACCGACCGCAGGCCGTACGAGCAGCTCGTCGAGGAACACGCCGCCGAACTCGCCGAACGCGCCGAGCGGCACGCGGCGGAGCTCGCGGACCGGGCCGAGCGGCACGCCGCCGAGCGCGAGACGCAGGCGGAGCGGTACGCCTCCCTCGCCGGCCGCCACGAGCAGCTGACCGCGGTCCTCGCCGAGTCGCTGCGCGGGCCCCTGGAGGAACTCCGCACCCAGCTGGGCACCCTCGCCGCCGACGACGCCGGGCAGCTGTGGCCCGAGGCCAACCAGGTCCTGCACCACCTGGCCGCCGGGTACGCCCGGATGACGGCCCTCGTCGACAACGTCCTCGGCTACCAGCGGCTCGACGCCGGAGCCGAGGAGCTCGACAAGGCCGTGGTGCTGCTCGACGGGATCGTGGCCGGCGGCATCGACGGGGCCGTGGAGCTCATCGGGCCCGGCCGCGCCCAATTCGCCGTGCACGCGCCGCCGATCGAGGCCGAGGTCGACGCGGCCCGGCTGACGACCGCGCTCGCCCATCTCGTGGCGGACGTCGCCGGCGTCGACGCGACCGGCAAGAGCAAGGCCGAGCGGACCCCGAGCGACTCCACGATCGTCGTCGCGGCCGCACAGCGCGGTGACGTCGTACGGATCGAGGTCCGCGGCCCGTACGCGGGCGGCGACCCGGTGCACGGGCCGGTCGTGCGCGGCATCGTGGCGGCGCACGGCGGTGTCGTGCAGACCCATGAGGTGCCGGGCACGAGCGGTGGCGCGTACGTCCTGGAGGTGCCGCTCGGCGCGGGCCGGGGCACGGTCCCCTCGCCGCCGCGCGACGACGCGCCCTCGGGCGGCCGCGAGGCCCTCGCCCTGCCCGCCCAGGCCTCGGGCCCGGACTCGGGGACGGCCGCGGGGCCGAACTCGGGGACCGCCGCGGGCCATGGCCTCGCCACCGGCCCTGTTCCGGCCTCCGCCTCCGGTCCGGTGCCTGTCTCCGCCTCCGGTCCGGTGCCTGTCTCCGCCTCCGGTCCGGTGCCTGGTGCTGTGCCCGCCCCCGGCGGCGGTACGGCTCCGGGCGCGGCTCCCGGTGCCGTCATGGCCGTCGACCCCGCCCCCGAGGGCTCCGGCAGTGGACGCCGCCGGGCCCGGCGGGCATCCACCGACGCCTTCCTGGAGAGCGCGGTCGCGCCCGAGGGCGAGGCGCCGGGCGGTGCCGAGCCGAGTGGGCGTCGCCGCGCCCGTACGGGAGCGCCCGCCGAGCTGATCCCCGCCCAGCAGAACGCCCCTGCCGACTCCCCCGTCGAGCCCACCGGGCGCCGTCGTGGCCGGCCCGCCGAGGGCTCCGTCGTGACGGCCGCCGAGGGCGCGCAGGGGCGTGCCGCGCTCGGCGCGGCCGTGCCGCCGCAGGGCGTCGCCGTCGAGCCGGCCGGGGCTCCCGCCCTGGCCCGTGCCCTGCCCGCCATCGCCTCCGAAGAGGCTCCGGCGCAGCCCAGCGGCCGCCGTCGGCGCGCGCTGGCCGCCGCGCAGGAGCGGGCCGCCGCGGCCGAGGCCGGGCCCCGTACGCCGTTCGCGCTGCCGCCCGCCGATGCCGACCGTGACGCCGAGACGGCCGTTCCCGTCCCCGTGGCCCGTGCGCTGCCCGTCTCCGACGAGGGGCAGCACGAGGCCGTACGGGGTGTCCCGGGCGACGGCCACACTCCGCCGCAGCCGCATCCGCAGGCCCATCCGCAGGCCGGGGCCCCGGTCGAGCCGACCGGGCGGCGCCGGGCCGTGGCTCTCCCGCAGCCGGAGGCCGCGCCGCTGCCCGCGCCGCAGAACGGCACGGGTTCCGGGACCGGCACCGGCTCCGTACCGCTGCCTCCCGAGCTGCCGATGCCGGCGACCATGTCGAAGGACTCGACCCAGGGGCGGGCGTTCAGCGTCCGTACCCTCGGGCAGGGCGTTCCCTTCGTCCCGCCGGCCCCGACGGCCGCACCGGCCGCTCCCGCCACACCGGCCGCTCCTGCCACACCCGCCGCGCCCGCCGCGCCTTCCAACGGCTCCGGGCGACGGCGCAGGCTCGCCACTCCGCCCGAGCTCGACCCGCCGGCCGCGGCGGCCGAGGCCAGGCCGCACCAGCAGCCGACCGCCCCGGCCCCCTCGCCGCACGACACCCCGGCCGAGGGCCGCGCGTACGCCATAGGAGCGCCCGCCGAGGGCTCCGCCGAGGGGCCCGAGCCGCTCGACGGTCCCGGTGGCGCGGTCGAGGTCGCCAACCGGCCCGCCCCGCGTCCCGTCGACGACGAGCTGCCCCCGGAGCCGCTCGACAACCCGCGTCGGCTGCTCGTCTGGCCCGCGCCCGACGTCTCCACCCAGCAGGCGCTGAGCGACCGCGGCTACCGGCCGGTGATCGTGCACTCCCGCGAGGAGGTCGACGCGCAGATCGCCGCCTTCCCGGCCGCGCTCTTCGTCGACCCGCTGACCGGTCCCATCACCCGTACGGCCCTCCAGTCGCTGCGTCAGGCGGCGGTCGCCGCCGAGGTGCCGGTGCTGCTCGCGGCCGGGCTCGGACAGGCGACCCGGGAGGCGGCGTACGGCGCCGATCCCGCCGTACTCCTCAAGGCGCTCGCGCCCCGCGACAGCGAGCAGCACCCCTCGCGGGTCCTGCTGATCGAGGAGAACGAGACCATCGCGGAGGCGCTCGCGGCCACGCTGGAGCGGCGCGGGATGCAGGTCGCGCAGGCGGAGACGGACACCGAGGCGGTCATGCTGGCCACCCAGACCCGGCCGAACCTGGTGGTGATGGACCTGATGCAGGTGCGCCGCCGCCGGGCCGGGATCATCGACTGGCTGCGGGCGAACGGCCAGTTGAACCGCACTCCGCTCGTCGTCTACACCTCGGCCGACCTCGTCGAGGAGGAGCTGCCGAAGCTCGACTCCGGCGAGACGGTCCTGTTCCTCGCCGAGCGGTCGAACAGCGCCGAGGTCCAGGCGCGGATCGTCGACCTGCTCGCGAAGATCGGCACGAACTAGGAGGGGGAGGGCCGTGGCCCTCCCCCTCCCGGTGTCTACAGCTGGGTGACGTCCAGCTCGCCCTCCGCGTACTGCTTGCGGATGACCTTCTTGTCGAACTTGCCGACGCTCGTCTTCGGCACCGCCGGCACGATCGCCCACCGCTCCGGCAGCTGCCACTTGGCGATGCCGCCCTCGTCGGCGAGGAAGGCCTTCAGCGTCTCGTAGTCCGCCGTCGCGCCCTCCTTGAGGACGACGGTCGCCAGCGGACGCTCGCCCCACTTCTCGTCCGGCACCGCGACGACGGCGGCCTCGGCGACCTCCGGGTGGGCCATGAGCGCGTTCTCCAGCTCGACGCTGGAGATCCACTCGCCGCCCGACTTGATGACGTCCTTGGCGCGGTCGGTGAGGGTGAGGAAGCCGTCCGGGCTGATCACGCCGACGTCGCCGGTCTTCAGCCAGCCGTCCTCGCTGAACTTGTCGGCGGGGCGGAGCTCCTCGGCGCCGACACCGCCGAAGTACGAGCCCGCGATCCAGGTGCCGCGCACCTCCAGCTCGCCCGCCGACTCGCCGTCCCAGGCGAGGTGCTCGCCGCCGGGGCCGACGAGGCGCGCCTCGACACCGGCGGGGAACCGGCCCTGCGTGACCCGGTACGGCCACTCCTCCTCGGCGGTGAGGCCGTGCGGCGGGTGGGCCATCGTGCCGAGCGGGGAGGTCTCGGTCATGCCCCAGGCGTGGCAGAGGCGGACGCCGAGCCGGTCGTAGGCCTCCATGAGGGAGGGCGGACAGGCGGCGCCGCCGATGGTGACCTGCTTCATGGAGGTGAGGTCGCGCGGGTTGGCGGTGACCTCGGCGAGCAGGCCCTGCCAGATGGTGGGGACGGCGGCCGCGTGGGTCGGCTTCTCGCGCTCGATCATGTCGGCGAGCGGGGCCGGCTGGAGGAAGCGGTCCGGCATGAGCATGTTGATGCCGGTCATGAAGGTGGCGTGCGGCAGGCCCCAGGCGTTGACGTGGAACTGCGGGACGACGACCAGGGTCGTGTCCTTGTCGGTGAGGCCCATCGACTCGGTCATGTTCACCTGCATGGAGTGCAGGTAGATCGAGCGGTGCGAGTAGACGACGCCCTTCGGGTCGCCGGTGGTGCCGGAGGTGTAGCACATGGCCGCGGCCGAGCGCTCGTCCAGCTCGGGCCAGTCGTACCGGGTCGGACGCCCGGCGATCAGCTCCTCGTACTCGTGGACGCGCGGAGCCGCGCCGTCGAGGAGGGAACGGTCGCCCGGGCCCGCGACGACGACGTGCTCGACCGTCGGCAGGTGCGGGAGCAGCGGGGCGAGGAGCGGCAGCAGGGAACCGTTGACGAGCACGACCCGGTCGGCGGCGTGGTTGACGATCCACACCAGCTGCTCGGGGGGCAGGCGGAGGTTGAGGGTGTGGAGGACCGCGCCCATGGACGGGATCGCGAAGTACGCCTCGACGTGCTCCGAGTTGTTCCACATGAGGGTGGCGACGCGCTGGTCGCCGGTGACTCCGAGTTCGTCGCGCAGGGCGTGGGCCAGCTGGTGCGCGCGTGTTCCGGCCTCCGCGAACGTGCGGCGCTGCGGCTCCGGCTCGCCCGTCCAGGTGGTGATGGTGGACTTTCCGTGGATGGTCATCCCGTGCTGGAGGATGCGGCTCACGGTCAGTTGTACGTCCTGCATGGTGCTGTACACGGGGCGTCCTCCCGGTGGGCGCTACGTGGCAGAAGGGGTGTGGAGATTCTGCGCACGTACCGCGCGGTATGTCACTACCCGAGAGTACGTAAATTGCCAGTGATTACTGGCGGGAGTCGCCGGGCGAGGGCGTGGCTCACCGTACGGGCGTCAGCTCCGGGTCCTCGCGGAGCTTGCCGAGCGCGCGGGACACCGCGCTCTTCACCGTGCCGACCGACACCCCGAGCACCTCGGCCGTCTGGGCCTCGCTCAGGTCCTCGTAGTACCGCAGCACCACCATCTGACGCTGCCGCTCCGGCAGCTTCAGGACCGCGCGCCACATCGCGTCGTGCAGCACCTGCCGCTCGGCCGGGTCCGGCTCCGGGAGACCGGCGGGCTCGGGCAGCTCCTCGCAGGCGAACTCGTCGACCTTGCGCTTGCGCCACTGCGAGGTACGCGTGTTCAGCAGCGCGCGGCGGACGTAGCCGTCCAAGGCACGGTGGTCCTCGATGCGCTCCCAGGCCATGAAGGTCTTGGCGAGCGCGGTCTGGAGGAGGTCCTCCGCGTCCGAGGGGTTGGCGGTGAGGGAGCGCGCGGTGCGCAGCAGCACGGGTCCACGCGCCCGTACGTACGAGGTGAAGGTCGGGTACGACGCGTACTGCGAGGCACCGGCGCAGACGGGGCCAGAGGGTGGCGGAGTCATGACTCCACGCTAGGAGTCACCGGTACCCTGCGGATCGGCCCCAGGTCCCGAACCGGCGTCCGCCTCAGGTTGTAGGGGTGGGGATGCCTCCACCTCCTCTGGGTGGAGGCACGGGGTCACCCGGCTCAGGGTCAGGGGCGCCCGGAGTCGACGAACGACAGGGGGACGGGGACCCGGGCGGTGAACCGGGCGGAGGCGGAGACCCGGGCGACCGGCGCGTCCATCGCGTTGCGGTCGATCGCGAGTGTGCGCCCGCCGTACGTCTCGGTGACGTTCCCCGCGTACTGGTGGATCCTGGCGTGCGGGGTCCAGGCCTCCGGGTGCAGCACCGACTCGGTGAGCAGCGCCGGCTGCCCCCGCCAGCGCGCGAACCACATCACGTCCGGCAGGTCCTTCGTCCCCGCCTTCCGCTGCGTCTCCATGTCCCGCACCCCCGTGTCGGCGCTGCTGTAGAAGCCGGGGAGGTAGCCGAGGCGCCGCACCTCCCGGTTCCAGGCGCGGACGAAGGCGAGGGTGGTCGCGGCGCAGCTCGTGTCCCCCCGCCGGTAGGCCTCGATGTCGAGGTAGAGCGGGCTGCTCGTACCGATCCCGAGGGCCTTCGCCGCCCGTACCGCGTCGCCTCCCTCCTTGGTCCCCTGGGTCGCGGGCGCGCTGCCGATGGCGAAGCGGCGCTTGGCGAGGGAGTCCACGCACGGCGCCTGGGAGCCGACGAAGAGCGGCAGCAGCCGCCAGCCCATGGCGTGGGCGGAGGCGACCCAGGCGGGGGTGAGCTCCTTCTGGACGGGGCAGCCCCGCCCCCGCCCGCCGAAGTAGATCCCGACGGCCCCGTACGGCGACCCCCGCCAGGCCCTCATCACGGCGAGGGACGGCGCCTCACAGGTGTCGAAGGCCTTGCCCGCGAAGTGCACGGGCGCGGCGGCCAGGGCGGCGGGAGCGCCGTGCGCGTCCGGAGCGCCGGGAGCGCCGGGGGCACCGGGAGCGCCCTGGGCGGCGCTGGCGCCCTGGGCGGCGCTGGCGCCCTGGGCGGCGCTGGTGCCCTGGGCGGCGAGGGTGCGCGGCGTGGTGGCGGCGCCGGGGCCCGGGGCGGAGGCGATCGTCGTGGCGGAGGCGATCGTCGTGGTGTCGGGTGTCGTCGTTGCGGGAGGGCGCTCCGCTCTCGCGGTGGCCGGGGGCGGGGTGTTGAGGAGGGTCGTCCCGGCCAGCGCCACCAGCACCGCGGCGACCACGGTCCGCGCCCCGGGAGGCGGCGTGGAGCGTGGGCGGGCCGGTGCCGGCGGCGTGGCCGGGACGTGCGCGGTGGCGGCTTCGGATACGGGCGGCGTACGAGTGCTCATGGCGCGAGTGAAGATCCACCCGCCCCGCCCGGCCACCGCTCAGGCCGTCGCCTCAGCCGTCCGTGCCCAGGATCAACCCGGACGTGGGAACCCCCGTGCCCGCCGTGACCAAGGTCCGGGCGGCGCCGGGTATCTGGTTCACGGAGGTGCCGCGGATCTGCCGCACCGCCTCCGCTATGCCGTTCATGCCGTGGAGGTAGGCCTCGCCGAGCTGCCCCCCGTGGGTGTTCAGCGGGAGCGCGTCGGCCGCGACGAAGTCCGCCGCCTCCCCCGGCCCGCAGAAGCCGAACTCCTCCAACTGCATCAGCACGAACGGGGTGAAGTGGTCGTAGAGGATGCCCACGTCGATGTCGGAGGGCGCAAGACCGGACGTCCGCCAGAGCTGGCGGGCCACCACGCCCATCTCCGGCAGCCCGGTGAGCCCGTCCCGGTAGAAGCTGGTCATGGCCTCCTGCTTCCGGCCGGCGCCCTGGGCCGCCGCGAGGATCACGGCGGGCGGGCGCGGCAGGTCGCGGGCGCGCTCGACGGAGGTGACGACGATCGCCTGGCCTCCGTCGGTCTCCTGGCAGCAGTCGAGGAGCCGGAGCGGCTCGACGATCCACCGCGAGGCGGCGTGGTCGGCGAGCGTGATCGGCTTCCCGTGGAAGTACGCGGCGGGGTTGCGGGCCGCGTACCGCCGGTCGGTGACGGCGACATGGCCGAAGGCGTCCGGGGTCAGCCCATAGGTGTGCAGATACCGCTGGGCGGCCATGGCGACCCAGGAGGCCGGGGTGAGCAGCCCGAACGGCAGCTGCCAGCCGAGCGCGGCGCCCTCGGCGGAGGGCTCGCGCTGCTGGACGCCGGAACCGAAGCGGCGCCCCGAGCGCTCGTTGAACGCCCGGTAGCAGACGACGACCTCGGCGACCCCGGCGGCGACGGCCAGCGCGGCCTGCTGCACGGTGGCGCATGCGGCGCCGCCTCCGTAGTGCACGCGGGAGAAGAACGACAGCTCGCCGATGCCCGACGCCTGGGCGACGGTGATCTCGGGGTTGGTGTCCATGGTGAAGGTGACCAGGCCGTCGACGTCGGCGGGGGTGAGCCCGGCGTCGTCGAGGGCCGCGCGCACGGCCTCGACGGCGAGCGAGAGTTCGCTGCGGCCCGAGTCCTTGGAGAACTCGGTCGCCCCGATGCCCACGACGGCGGCCCGCCCGCCGAGCGTGTCCCTGCCGCGGACGCTCATCGCGTCACCTCCACGGTGACCGTCCCGGTGACGTGGTGTCCGAGCCCGTTGGCGCCGACGACCCGGACGCTCGCCGTGTCCCCGTCCACCTCGGTGACCGTCCCGGTCAGGACCATGGTGTCCCCGGGGTAGTTGGGGGCGCCGAGCCGGATGGCGACCTTGCGGAGGACGGCCCGGGGGCCGAAGTGGTCGGTGATGTACCGGCCGACGAGCCCGTTGGTCGTGAGGATGTTCATGAAGATGTCCGGAGAGCCCTTCTCCCGGGCCAGCTCGGCGTCGTGGTGCACGTCCTGGTAGTCGCGGGAGGCGAGGGCCCCGGCGACGATCAGGGTGCGGGTGACCGGGATCCGCAGCGGTGGCAGCTCGTCACCGGGCTTCATGACAGGTCCTCCTCTGCGAGCAGGTCGCCGAGTTCGGCGAGGAGTTCGGTGCCGCAGCCCAGGTACGCGTCGAGCTGCCGGCCCCACAGGAAGTGCCGGTGGACGGGGTGGTCGAGGTCCGCGCCCATGCCGCCGTGCAGATGCTGTCCGGCGTGCACGACCCGCTTGCCCGCCTCGGAGGCCCACCAGGCCGCGGTGAGCGCCGCCCCGGTGGCGTCGAGGCCCTCGTCGAAGCGCCAGGCGGCCTCGTAGGCGGTGACCCGGATGGCCTCGGTGTCCATATGGGCGTCGGCGGCCCGCAGTTGCACCGCCTGGTGGGTCGAGAGCGGCCGCCCGAACTGCTCCCGTACGGACGTGTACTCCACGGCCCTGGCGAGGGACCCGGCGCACACCCCGGCCTGGAGCCCGGCGAAGGCGGTCCGGGCGGCGGCGAGCACGTCGTCGTGGGCCCCGGCGCCGCCGAGACGCTCCCCCGGGGTCCCGTCGAGGACGAGCCGGGCGGCGGCCCAGGGAGCGGTGAGCTCGACGGCCTCGACGGCGGCCGCGTCCTCGGTGCGGACCAGCCACAGGGCGCGGTCCTCGTCCGGCACGAGGACGTGGCCGGCGTCCCTGAGCCACGGCACCCACTCCACGACCCCGCTGAGCCGGCCGCCCCCACCGGGGGCCACGGGGCCGCCGAGCCGGCCCCCGTCGGCGCCTCGCGACGTGACCGTGCCCGGTGCCGGGAACGCGCCCGTCACCACCGTCGTACCGTCGCGGAGGCCGGGCAGGAGCCGGGCGCGCTGCTCCTCCGTACCGTGCCGGGCGACGGCGAGGATCCCGTACACACAGCTCGCGGCGAACGGCACCTGCGCCGTCCTGCGGCCCTGCTCCTCCAGGAGCAGGACCAGGCCGAGCAGACCGGTCTCCTCGACGGCGCCGGGCAGTCCGGCCGCGCAGAGCGCCTTCCAGAGCTCGGCGTCCGTGCCGGTCCCGGCGGCCCTGAGCCGCTCGTGGGTCGCGAGGTCGGCGAAGATCCGCCCGGCGAGCTCCCGGGCGGCCTCCTGCTCCTCGGTGGGGGTGAAGTCCATGTCAGTCCTCCCCTCCCGCGCGGAAGACGGGAAGCTCGAGCTCCTCGTCGACCCGCTGGAACTCCAGCCGCACCGGCATCCCGATCCGCACCTTGTCGTACGGCACGCCCACCACGTTGCTGATCATCCGCACGCCCTCGGCGAGTTCGATCAGCCCGACGGCGTAGGGGGGATCGAAAGCGGGGAAGGACGGGTGGTGCATCACCACGTACGAGAAGACCGTCCCGGCCCCGCTCGCCTCGACCGTGTCCCACTCCCGCGAGCCGCAGTCGGCACACCCCGGCAGCCAGGGGAAGCGCAGGGTCGCGCAGGCGCCGCAGCGCTGGATCAGCAGCCGGTGCGCGGCCACGCCCTCCCAGAATCCGGCGTTGTCCCGGTTGACGACGGGCCGGGGGCGCCGGGGGACGGGCTTCGGCTCGGGCTCCGGCTTCCGCGGCCGCCTCGCCGCAGGCGCGTACTTGAGGATGCGGAAGCGGTGCGTTCCGGCGAGTTCGCCGCCCGCCCGGACGTCCGTCCGGGTCGTCACGAAGTGGCCGGTGCCGAGCTTGGTGGTCTTGCGCGGCGAGACGGACTCGATGACCGTGTCGAAGCCGATCTCGTCGCCGGGGCGGAGCGGCCGCAGGTACTCCTGCTCGCAGTCGGTCGCGACGACCGAGGTGTAGCCGGCGCCGTCGAGGAGGACGAACAGCTCCTCGTACGCCGAGGACCGGTCGGTGTGCCCGGAGAGGCCGCCCATCGTCCACGCCTGGAGCATGGTCGGCGGTGCGACGGCGTCCGGCCCCCGGTAGGCGGGATGCTCGTCCCCCATCGCCTCGCACCAGTGCCTGATCATGGGCAGGTTGACCGGGTCCTTGCCGGTCCCTGCGGTGGCGGCGGGCCGCCCGACGAAGGCCTGGAGCCGCTCGTACAGCACGTCGTCCGTACCGCTCATCGCCTGCCCCTCCCCTTCATGCCGAGCCGCATCCTCGCGACGATCTCGCGCTGCACCTCGCTCACCCCTCCCCCGAAGGTGTTGATCTGCGCGGCCCGGTTCATGCGCTCCAGCTCACCGCCGTCGAACTCCCCCGGCGATCCCGCTCGCACCGTCCCCGGCCCACCCGCGATCTCCTGACATATTCGATACACCTCCACCGCCGATTCGGTTCCCGCGAACTTCACGCCGCTCGCGTCCCCCGGGGCCAGCCGGCCGGCCCCCACATCACCCACCAAACGCCAGTTCAGAAGGCGTGTCGCGGCCAGCCGGGCATGCGCTTCGGCGGCCCGGATCCGAATCCACGGCTCGTCAATGCGACGCCTGCCCGTCACCGGATCGGGGGTACGCGCCCGGTCGAGGACGGCCGCGAAGAAGTCCTCGGCCTGCATGCCGATCGCGGCCAGCGCGACCCGTTCGTGGTTGAGCTGGCTGGTGATGAGGCCCCAGCCGCCGTGCTCGGGCCCGACGAGGTTGCCGGCGGGGACCCGTATCCCGTCGTAGTACGTGGCGGTCGTCGTCAACCCGCCCACCGTCTCGATCGGGGTCCAGGAGAAGCCGGGGGCGTCGGTGGGGACCAGGACGATGGAGATGCCGCGGTGCGGGGGCGCGTCGGGGTCGGTGCGGCAGGCGAGCCAGATCCAGTCGGCGTTCTGGGCGTTGGAGGTGAAGATCTTCTGCCCGTCGACGAGCCAGGAGTCCCCGTCGCGGACGGCCCGGGTGCGGAGCGAGGCGAGGTCGGTCCCTGCCTCTGGCTCGCTGTAGCCGATGGCGAAGACCGCCTCGCCGCGCAGGATCCGGGGCAGGAAGAGGGCCTTCTGCTCCTCGGTCCCGTACGCCATGAGCGTGGGTCCGACGGTGTTGAGGGTGACCATCGAGACGGGGGCGCCCGCGCGGTACGCCTCGTCGAAGAAGACGAACTGCTCGTCGGGACCGCGGCCCTGCCCCCCGTACTCCTCGGGCCAGCCGAGACCGAGGAGCCCGTCGGCGCCGATCCGCCGCAGGAGCCGGCGCTGGGCGTCCGTGTCGGTCGCGGGCGGCGGGCCGTCGGGCATCAGGTCCCGGAAATACGCGCGGAGTTCGGCGCGCAGCCGCAGCTGCCGCTCGGTCGGGGCGAGGTGCACGGCGACGGCCTCCCGTGGGACGACTGAGGTTTCTGACTGTCCGTCAGATTCCATCCGCCTGTCAAGGTCGGGGACCCCCGGAGACCGCACGCGCGCCCTCACCGGCACCCGCTCACGGAAACGTTCACGGAAACGTGACGGCTCGCACGCCGGTACCGAAGTACCGGCGTACGAGCCGTCGTTCACACCACGGTCACGCCCCCCGTCGGGCCGGAGTCCGTGCTGTCGGTCACCACCAGGGGTGGAAGTTCACGACGTTGTTGGACTGGTCGATGTGGGTGAAGGCGGAGCCGTTCACGCTCGCGGTGTTGTTCTGGTTGGAGGCACCGGAACCGGTCGCGACCTGCTGCGTCGTGGTCGAGTTGCCGAAGTTGTCCCCGCCGACGCCGCTGCCGATGATCGTGGCGACGCTGGTGTTCGATCCGTCGTCCGCGAATCCACCGTTGTCGGCCTGGGCCACCCCGGTGAAGAGCGCTGCCGCGAGGGGCAGGGCGGCCGCGGCGGCGAGGATGCGGGCGGTACGGATGCTTGCCATGTCTGTTCCTCCGGGAACTGAAAGCTGCTGCTGGTGCACGGAACTGCTCTGCGGAACTGCTCTGGAACTCTGAAGTACGGCCATGTCCAAGGCAGTTGGCCGACCGCCTCGGTCGTTGTGCTCGACGTCGCGAATCCAGAGTTGCCCACCGAATCCCCGGCGAACCACCCCGGAGCGGCCGATTCCCCCGCAAGCGTGAGGACAAGCCGATAAACCCCGGCAGTACGAGGAAAGCCCCAGCTCACACGGGTGGCGGGGTCCGAGCGGGGCGCGGGGACGGCACGGCCGGTGCACCGCAAGGGAGGAAGCGTTCCGGCAGATTTTCCGCCAATCTTTCTCTCGGAAGGACGCCACGGCGAGTCTCCGCCCCGGGGAAATCGAATAGGAAATCCCATGGGAGCATGGCGTTCGATCGTTACGAGGCTTCTCGCACGGCCGCCTCGAACACCCCGTACGCCGCCGCGTCGAAGAGGACGAAGCGGACCTCCTCGACCTCCGTACGGGCCGCCCGCACGGTCTCCACGGCGATCCGGGCACCGTCCGCCATCGGCCAGCCGTAGATCCCGGTGGAGATGGCCGGGAACGCGACCGTACGGTCCCCCAACTCGTCGGCGACCCGCAGCGATTCGCGGTAGCAGGAGGCCAGCAGCTCCGAGCGGTCCTCGTCCCGCGACCAGACCGGCCCGACCGTGTGGATCACATGCCGGGCCGGCAACCGCCCCGCCGTGGTCGCCACGGCCCGCCCGGTCGGCAGACCCTTGCCGTACTGCGAGCGGCGCAGCTCCTGGCACGCGGCGAGGATCTCCGGGCCGCCCTTGCGGTGGATGGCCCCGTCGACCCCGCCGCCCCCGAGCAGCGAGGAGTTCGCGGCGTTGACCACCGCGTCCGCCGCCTCGGCGGTGATGTCCCCCTGGACGAGCACGATGCGCACCACGAGAAGAGCCTTTCCCTCAGCCGTCGGCCGAAAGTAAAAAAGGAGAGGGGTGCCCCGGGAAACCCGGGACACCCCTCCTGACGTCTGCTGCCTCTACTGCGGCGGAGTGTCCTGCCCCTGACCGCCGAGTTGCTCCTTGAGCTTCTCCTGGGCCGTGTCGACGTGGCTCGCGTACTTGCCCTGCGTCTTCTCGTCGACGAAGTCGCCGGCCTTGTCGATGCCCTGGGAAGCCTTGTCCTCGTGGCCCTTGAGCATCCCCTTGAGCTTGTCCATTACAGACATCCTGGCCCTCCTAGCCGCTGTTCCAGCCACTCCAGCATCACCGCGCACCACCGGAACCGCATCCGCAGAAGACCCCCGGACATGCGAAAAGGGGCGCTCCTTGTCAGAAGCACCCCTTGTGACCAGCGCACATGCCGATCCGCTGCGGTGGGTGTGGGATTTGAACCCACGGTGACTCGCGCCACGACGGTTTTCAAGACCGTTCCCTTAGGCCGCTCGGGCAACCCACCCTCGCCCCGCCTCACCTGGCGCGGAGCGGCTACAGCCTACCGGCTGACCACCCCGGGCACGGAAGCCCCGACCGCAGGCGCGACGCGCAGCCCCCGACGCCGGGCCGCGACAGCGCCGCGCCCGGGCCGGACGACATGCGGACGACAGGTCTCAGCTGTCGCCGGTGCGTTCGCCGAGGACGACCGTGGCCGTCGCGGTCTTGCCGTCGCGCTCGTAGGTGATCTTCACCGAGTCGCCCGGCTTGTGCGTCCAGATCTCGCTGATCAGGGTCGGTCCGCTGTCGATCGGGTGGTCGCCGAAGCCCGTGATCACGTCGCCGGCCTTCAGACCCGCCTTCGCCGCCGGGCCGTCGGGCGTGACCGAGGCCGTGCCGCCCGAGCCCTGGGAGGCGATGGTCGCGCCCTGGCCCTTCTCGTTCATGTTCACGGTCGCGCCGATCACCGGGTACACCGGCTTGCCCGTCCGGATCAGCTGCTGGGCCACGTTCTTCGCCTGGTTGACCGGGATCGCGAAGCCGAGCCCGATCGAACCGGCCTGGGACTGGCCGAAGCCGCCGCTGGTCGACTGGATGGCCGAGTTGATGCCGATCACGGCGCCGCTCGCGTCGAGCAGCGGTCCGCCGGAGTTGCCCGGGTTGATCGAGGCGTCCGTCTGCAGCGCGCTCATGTACGAGCTGCTGCCGCCGGAGCCGTCGCCCGAGGCGACCGGGCGGTTCTTGGCGCTGACGATGCCCGTCGTCACCGTGTTCGACAGGCCGAAGGGCGCGCCGATCGCGATCGTCGAGTCGCCGACCGCCACCTTGTCGGAGTCCCCGAGCGGCAGCGGCGTCAGGCCCTTCGGGGCGTCCTTCAGCTTGATGACCGCCACGTCGTAGCCCTCGGCCCGGCCGACGACCTCGGCGTCGTACGTCTTGCCGTCCGAGAAGGTCACGGACAGCGTGCCGCCGTCCGCCGCCGACGCCACCACGTGGTTGTTGGTGACGATGTGGCCTTCCTGGTCGTAGACGAAGCCCGTGCCCGTGCCGCCCTCGCCCTCCTGGGCGCCGGACTTGGCCTGGATGGTGACCACGCTCGGCAGGGCCTTCGCCGCGACCGCCGCGACCGTCCCCGGGTCGCGCTTGAAGGAGGCCGGGGCCTGGCCGGAGGAGACCGTGGTCGAGCTGAAGCCGTTGTCGCCCCGCTCGGCCGCCCAGTAGCCGATGCCGCCGCCGATGCCGCCCGCGACGAGCGACGCGACGAGCACGGCCGCCACGAGACCGCCGGTCCGCCTGCGCGGCGCCTCGGGTACGGGGGGATGCGGGGTGCCCCAGGCCGGGACGGCCGGCGGGGGCGGCGGCCAGCCACCGGCGGGGGCGGCGGCCGCGACGGTGGCCGGCTCCGGGGCGGGGGCGTGCTCCGGGGCGGGGGCCTGCTCCGGGGAGGGGGCCGGGGCGGGGGCCGCGGCCGGGACCGTGGGCTGGATCATCGTCGGCTCGTCCGCCTGCGGGGCCGGCTGGGGTGCGGGCGACTGCGGCTGCGCCGCAGCCTGAGGCGCTTCCTTCGGGGGTACGGGAGGCGTCGGAGGGACGGACGGGGCAGCCTGCTCCGCCGGGTCCGGCGTGCCCTCGTTCTCGGTGCTCACAGCTCGCTCTCCTCGTCGACGGCGCGGTTACCTAGGTGGCTCCAGGGTGCTGCACCAGCTTTTCCCACAGGACGTCAGGCCGCTGTAAGGCGGAGCTGTGCGTTCGCACCCCATCCTTTATATACGGACAGAACGGACACGCTCCGGGGTGCCCGCGCCACCCCGCCAATGGCACCATGACGCGGTGACTCACGCACGGCAGCACCCGAACCGCGTCCCCCTCCAGGTCGTCGCCCACCGCGGAGCGTCCGAGGACGCACCGGAACACACCCTGGCCGCCTATGTGAAGGCCATCGAGGACGGCGCCGACGCCCTGGAGTGCGACGTCCGGCTCACCGCCGACGGCCACCTCGTCTGCGTCCACGACCGGCGCGTCGACCGCACCTCGAACGGCCGCGGCGCCGTGTCCGCGCTCGAACTGGCCGATCTCGCCGCCCTCGACTTCGGCACCTGGAAGGGCCGGGACGACTCCGGCGAGATCCCCGACTGGGGAGACCCCGGATCCACCTCCGTCCTCACCCTGGAGCGGCTCCTGGAGCTGGTCTCCGACGCCGGGCGCCGGGTCGAGCTGGCCATCGAGACCAAGCACCCGACCCGCTGGGCGGGCCAGGTCGAGGAGCGGCTGCTCCAGCTCCTCAAGCGTTTCGGCCTGGACGCGCCCGCGTCCCCCGCCGATTCCCCGGTACGCGTCATGAGTTTCTCGGCCCGTTCCCTGCACCGGATCGCCGCCGCCGCGCCGACGCTGCCCACGGTCTCGCTCGCCCAGTTCGTCTCGCCCCGGCTGCGCGACGGGCGGCTCCCCGCGGGCGCGCGCATCGCGGGTCCGTCGATCCGGATCGTCCGGCACCATCCCGCGGTGATCCTGCGGCTCCAGAAGGCCGGGCACCAGGTCCACGTCTGGACGGTGGACGAGGCCGAGGACGTCGAGCTCTGCGAGCGCCTGGGCGTGGACGCGATCATCACCAACCGCCCCAAGCAGGTACTCGCCCAGCTGGGCCGCATCGGAGAGGCCTGAGAGGCCTCTCCCGTCCCACTTTTCCCGTCCGTCACGGGGGATAACAGGCCTTACAGGGTGTGCCCCGGCGCGTTCCGTGCGTACGCGATCGTCACGAGTGCCTCATCACACGTGGATTGGCCGGTTTCCGGTCCAGGCCATTGGGGCATCCACACGGTGGCGTGGGGCAAAGGAGGTCTCGGGGGTGGCGTTGGTGGTGGCACAGGAGGTGCCCACGTCGTCGAGCATGGCCGTACCCCATGGCCCTGCGGGCGTGGGTGAGGCGCGACACCGGATGCGGGACGAGCTGTACCGCAGCGGGGTGGCCGAATCGGTCGTCGACGACGCGGTACTGATCCTTTCGGAGCTGCTCAGCAATGCCTGCCGCTACGGCAGGCCGCTGGGCCACGCGGAGCGGGGCGAAGGCGATGTGCGGGCGGCCTGGCGGGTCGACCCGGCGGGCGGCCTGCGGGTCGAGGTGACCGACGGAGGTGGTCCGACACGGCCCGTCCCGTCGACGCCCTCGGTCACCGCACGGGGCGGCCGCGGGCTGAACATCATCGGGGCGCTCGCCCAGGACTGGGGCGTACGGGACAGCGCGACCGGCGAGGTCACCGTCTGGGTGGTGGTCACCGAGGGACACCGCCGCGAGGACTTCGCGGCACGCGTCGGCGGCGGCCCGGGCCTCGACTTCCTGGACGCGTACGACGATCTGGACTGAGGAACCGGTCCGGGAGCGCGGTGGCGGGCGCGGCCCCGGCGCGGTGCCCGCCCGGGCTGCCGCGCCGCCCCGCCTGAGCGGCCCCGGCGCCCGGTGCGGCTAGGCTCGCGCCCGGTACAGCACCGCACACAGAGCACAGCCGCGATCGGGAGAAAGCCACACCATGGCCAAGAAGCGCCCCCAGACGAAGGCCGGCAAGGCCGGCCAGGCACAGGTCACGAGCGGGGAGATCCCGGTCGTCGGCGCGCGCGAGCCGTGCCCGTGCGGTTCGGGCCGCCGCTACAAGGCGTGTCACGGCCGGGCCGCCGCGCACGCCGTGACCGAGCTCGTCCAGCGCCCCTTCGAGGGTCTTCCCGGCGAGTGCGACTGGGTCGCGCTGCGCGAGCTGGTGCCGGCCGCGACCGTGCCGCTCACGCTGAAGGGCGGGCTGCCCGAGGGCGTGCCGTCCGTGACGCTCGCGACCGTGCTGCCGATGGCGTGGCCGGCGCTGCGCCGCGACGACGGCTCCGTCCTGCTCGCCCTGCAGAACGACTCCACCTCCGGCGACCTGGCCCGCGACCTCGCCGACACCCTCCAGCGCGCCCTGGAGGCGGAGCCGGGCACCCCGGTCCCCGCGCGCCGCGTGCCGGCCGAGGGCCCGCGCCTGCAGGAGCTCCTCGACGCGGACGCCCCGTTCGTGCCCGAGGTCCACACGGGCTTCGAGTTCTGGATCCCGCAGTCCACGGACGGCGCGGACCCGGAGGTCGCCGCCTCCCTGGAGCGGGCCAACGCGGCCGCGATCCCGACGGTGAAGCTCGCGAGCGTCGACTCCGCGTACTGGTGCGAGGTTCCGGACAAGAACCACCTGCGCTGGGTCATGCCGCACGAAGAGGAGAAGCTCCTCGACGCGCTGGCCCGTCTCCAGGCCGGCGAGGGCACCTCGCTCGGCGCCGACACCCGGCTCGTCGGCTCCTTCCGGGCCCACGGTCTGATGGTGCCGGTGTGGGACCTGCCGTCCTCCATGACCGCCGAGGACTGCGAGAAGCCGGCGGCCGAGTTCGCCGAGCGGCTGGCCGCGGCGCTCGCCTCGGACGCCCCGCTGACGGCGGAGGAGCGCCGGGCGCGCGGCGGTCTCACGAACCGTCAGGTGACTCTCAGCTGATACCCCAGGTGGTATCGGTGACTGACAGACCGACCAGTCGGTGACTTCCGCCACAAGGCGGGTCTTCGGACGGACAAATCCCTGTCCGAATAACCGAGATCGAATTTGCGAACAGCAGATCTCTTGTTACCGTTCTTGAAGCCCGGTCGCTGGTGCATCCCCCGTCGCCAGCGACCGGGCCTTTCCATGTCCGCTCCCGGCAGGGCCGGGACATGCGGCATTCAACTTCCTTCGCCGTCCGCCGTGTTGCTTCCCGCGCGGAGCAGCAGCGGAGTGGAGCCGCCCTCGCCGGATCCGGCGAATTCCGAGACCGCCGTATAGGCCGTGACCGCGCCCCGTGCGTGCTCCCTGGGTGTTTCACAGGTTCCCGGTTCGTCCTGTGCCGGGACCGGGCAGTCCACTTGCACGGTCCGTCCGCCGGGGCCCATGAGGGTCAGAAACGCGTCGAGCTGTCGACCGGTGGCGTTCCGGTAGTACGTACGCGCCCAGACGTCGGGCCCCTCGCCCAGGACGCAGGTCTGCGCCTCGGCGCCCTCGGGAGAGGCGAGTTCCGGCCCACAATGCGTGACGCGCTCGGGCGACACGGGGGCCGCCTGGGCCGGAGAGGCGGTTGCGGGGGCGGCGGACGCGGGTGTACGGGGTCCCAGGCCGAGCCCCCTGAGCAGCTCTCCGGGCTTCGCGTCGCCCTCGGCGCTCGCTCCGGCGGGCCGTACGGGCTCCCCCGTCGGCCGTGCGTTCGCGACGAGGGGCAGCAGGACGGCGACCGTGACGGCGGTCCCGAGTCCGACCACGCGGAGGTTCACCGGGCTCATGGGACCCACCTGCTCCTGCTCGGCTGGAGATCTTGAACGGTGGAGTGAACATAGCGGCGGGATCCGGGCGCCCGGTCGGTCGCGCGCCCGTTTCCCGTACAAGTCGGACCAGGACACACCCGTTCGGGTGAACGGCGCGCTCCTTGGAACACGCCCCCGGAACACGCCCCTCGGAACGCGCCCCCGGAACACGCCCCTCGGAACGCGCTCCCGGAACGCGCCCCCCGGAGCACGCCTCTCGGAACGTGCCCTCCGGAAGGTCAGTACGCCAGCCGGCTCCCGCCGCCCGGCGCGCTCGTGCTCGCCTCGACCAGGGCGTCGACCACCGCCTCGACGTCGGGGAGCCACGGCCGGGCCGAGCCGGCGAGCGGGGCCCGCTCCCAGCGGACCTGCCCGGTCCCCGCGACCGAGGGCGGAAGGAGCAGGTAGCCGCCCTCGCCGTGGAACCGCAGCGAGCTGGGCACGCCGTCCTTCGCGTACAGCAGCTCGCCGAGCCGTTCGAGGTCGTACGGGGCGACGAGGATCGACCACCGGGTCGGGGTGGCCACCACCGGGCCGAGCCGCATGCCCGTCGCGTCGAGCACGGCGAGGGCCCGCGCACCCGCCACCGCGGGGAGGCTGACCGCGCAGGGCGCGCGGCCGCCCGTGGCGAGGACCACGGGGGCGTCCGGGCGCCGGGTCCACCACCAGCGGACCATGCGCTCGTCCGTGGTGGCCGCGAGCAGTCCGGGGTCGTAGGGGTGCGCGCCGGGCACCACGCAGTCGGGGTCGGGACAGGAGCAGGCCGCTCGGGCGGCCGTGCGGGTCGTGACTCTCAGGCCCGTGGACGTACGGGGCGTCGTTCTCAGGCCCGCGCCCGGCAGGACGGGCCAGTTCCACTCGACCGCGAAGGTGACCGCCGCTTCGAGCCGCGCGGTCCTCTCCTTGCGCCGGAACCGGAGCCTGCGTCGCCTTCCGAGGATCTCGCGCATGAGCGCTCGTTCCTTTCCGTTGAACGCCGAATCCACATCACACCATGTGCAGAACACTTCACCGTGCGTATCAGCGCGTGCCGGGTCGGCGGGGTGCCGGACCGCCGGAGGGCGGTGCGGACCGGGCCGGTGCCGGGTGGATCCCGGGGGGACCGGGTGGAGCCAGGTCAGAGCCGGAGCGGGTCAGAACACGTTCCCCGCCACTCGGTGGCGGGTTGCGGCCTGCGGCGGGAAAGACGCCGGGGTTCCGCGTCACGTTCCGGGGCGGTGTCAACTGCCCCTGCCTGTCACCGATTACGTACCCAGCACGCTTGGAATGACGCGCTTTCAAACGACGCCAGTCGACCGCAAAAGGTGCACACCGGGGGCAATTTTCAGCCAACTTCCCGCGCACTTCAACCCTTGCGCACGACCTCACGGACACCACAAGTCCCGCGCGGACAATGCTGGACATCGTTCCTCTGGTGCGTGTACATGTGGATGCATCGAGCGGCTCAGGATGACATGGGGGTTTGCGATGCTATGGCGTCAAACGCACCGGTCGGGAAGCCGACTGACATGAGCGTCCCGCACATGCCGAAAGTGGCCGGAATCGATTCCACTGTTCCCGGGCCACCGCACACTACGTCGCCCCTTCCCGAGGTCCCCGCGGCTGCGGGTCCCGCCGACGCGGCCCTCCCACCGGGAGCCCTGATCCAGGACCGGCTGGCCTCCTGGGTCTCCGACCTCACCACCCTCCACGAACTCACCGAGCGCCTCATCAGGACCGCCTCCGTCGACGAGGCCCTGCGCGAGGTGCTCGGCGCCGGCGCCGCGCTCGTCGGCGCCCGTCGCGGCATGGCCGTCCTCGAACCGGCCGACGGCCACGGCCCCACCAGCACCATCGGCCTCGGCCTCGCCCACTCCGACCTCGGCACCATCGAGACCGTCCCGCGCGGCGCCACCAGCTACGGCCGCCTCCTCGACGGCCTCCCCGATCCCGGGCACCCGGAGCGCGTCCCCGATCCGATCGCCATCCGCGACGTCCGTACGGAGGAGGGCCTCGACCCGCGCCACCGCGAGGTCGCCGCCCGCCTCGGCTACGCCGCCAGCTACGCCCTCCCGCTCGCCACCGAGGAGGCCGGCCGGCTCGGCGCGGTCGTCTGGCTCTACGACGAGCCCGCCGAACCCTCCGACCGGCAGCGCCACCTGATCGGGCTCTACGGCCGCTTCGCCACCGAGCACCTCGCCCGGCTCCTCCAGGTCGAGCGCGCCCGCGTCCAGGTCTCCACCGTCGCCGAGGAACTGCTCCCCAGCCGCCTCCCCCGCGTCCCCGGCGTCCAGCTCGCCGCCCGGCACCGCACCGGCCCGACGGGCGGCGGCGACTGGTACGACGCCCTGCCGCTCCCCGACGGCGCCCTCGGTCTGGCTGTCGGCTCCGTCTCCGGCACCGGACCCAGCGCGCTGGCCGCCATGGGCCGGCTGCGCGCCTCCCTCCGGGCGTACGCGGTGATGGAGGGCGAGGACCCCGTCGCCGTCCTCTCCGACCTGGAGCTCCTGCTCCGGCTCACCGAGCCCGCCCGCTCGGCGACCGCCCTCTTCGCGTACGCCGAGCCCGCGCAGCGCCGGATCGTCCTCGCCGGCGCCGGGCACGCCCCGCCGCTGGTCGTCGGCGAGCGCCGCACCGAGTTCGTCGAGACCTCGCTCTCGGCCCCGCTCGGGATGCTCTCCTGCTGGGAGGCGCCGAGCGTGGAGCTGTCCCCCGCGCCCGGAGAAACGGTGCTTCTCTACACGGACGGGCTGCTGCGCCGTACCGGCGACGCCATGGACCGGGCCTTCGCGCGGCTCCACGCGGCCGCCGCGAGCGTGCCGAGGGCGGACCGGGGCGACCCGGGCGCCATCGCCGACCACGTCCTGCGGACCCTGCTCCCCGAGGGCCTGGACCGGGCCGTGGACGGGGAGGACGTGGTCCTGCTGGCCGCCCGCTTCGAGTGAGTTGCGTGTAAGCGGAACGTGACTCTTCGGTAATGGGTCTTCCGGCCCTGTGCCCCCTTCCGCACGACCGTACGATGGTGGGGGTTCAGTGTCGTACCAAGAGGAGGCAGACCCGTGGCCGAGGAGCTCACCCCGGAGACCCCGGAAGAGACCGAGACCGAAGAGCAGGCGATCAAGCAGCGGAAGAACGGCCTGTACCCGGGCGTGTCCGACGAGCTCGCCGAGAACATGAAGTCCGGCTGGGCCGACACCGAGCTGCACGACCTCGCGCCGATCGCGCAGGCCGACAAGACCGCCGCCCGCCGCGCCGCGCTCTCCGCCCGCTTCCCGGGCGAGCGCCTGGTGATCCCCGCCGGGAACCTGAAGACCCGGTCGAACGACACCGAGTACGCCTTCCGCGCCTCCACCGAGTACGCGTACCTCACCGGCGACCAGACCCAGGACGGCGTCCTCGTCCTCGAGCCCACCGCCGACGGCCACGAGGCCACGATCTACCTGCTGCCGCGCTCCAACCGCGAGAACGGCGAGTTCTGGCTCGACGGCCAGGGCGAGCTGTGGGTCGGCCGCCGCCACTCCCTCGCCGAGGCCGAGCAGCTCCTCGGCGTCCCGGCCAAGGACGTCCGCGAGCTCGCCGACGCCCTCAAGGAGGCCACCGGCCCCGTCCGCGCCGTCCGCGGCCACGACGCCGGCATCCAGGCCGCGCTGACCGACAAGGTCACCGCCGAGCGCGACGAGGAGCTTCGGGTCTACCTCTCCGAGGCCCGCCTCGTGAAGGACGCCTTCGAGATCGCCGAGCTGGAGAAGGCCTGCGCCTCCACCGCCCGCGGCTTCGAGGACGTCGTCAAGGTCCTCGACAAGGCCGAGGCCACCAGCGAGCGCTACATCGAGGGCACCTTCTTCCTGCGCGCCCGCGTCGAGGGCAACGACATCGGCTACGGCTCCATCTGCGCCGCCGGCCCGCACGCAACCACCCTGCACTGGGTCCGCAACGACGGCGACGTCCGCTCCGGCGACCTGCTGCTGCTCGACGCCGGCGTGGAGACCACCGAGCTCTACACCGCCGACATCACCCGGACCCTGCCGATCAACGGCCGGTACACCGAGATCCAGCGCAAGATCTACGACGCCGTGTACGAGGCGCAGGAGGCCGGCATCGCCGCGGTGAAGCCCGGCGCCGCCTACCGCGACTTCCACGACGCCGCCCAGCGCGTCCTCGCCGAGAAGCTCGTCGAGTGGGGCCTCGTCGAGGGCCCGGTCGAGCGCGTCCTGGAGCTCGGCCTGCAGCGCCGCTGGACCCTGCACGGCACCGGCCACATGCTCGGCATGGACGTCCACGACTGCGCCGCCGCGCGCACCGAGAAGTACGTGGACACCACGCTGGAGCCGGGCATGTGCCTGACCGTCGAGCCCGGCCTCTACTTCCAGGCCGACGACCTGACCGTGCCGGAGGAGTACCGCGGCATCGGCGTCCGGATCGAGGACGACATCCTCGTCACCGAGGACGGCAACAGGAACCTCTCGGACGCGCTGCCGCGGCGCGCCGAAGAGGTCGAGGCGTGGATGGCCGCGCTGAAGGGCTGATCCCCGCGTACGTTGGAACCGAAGGGCCCCCGCCGACCGACCGGCGGGGGCCCTTCCCCGTACGTCACGCCATGAGGAGCGACGGGCTGTCCCGCCACTTCAGGATCTTGTCGAAGCTGACCACGGCCCCGCCCCGGCCCGAGCGGTTCCCGAACTGCACGTGATCGGCCAGCTCCTCGATCAGGCGCAGCCCCCGGCCGTGCTCGGCCTCGTCGGACGGGACGGCCGGGACGGCGCTTCCCGGGAAGCCCGGCCCCGAGTCGGCGACCTCGATACGGCAGGTCTCGCCGTCCAGGTACGCCGTCACCCGGTACGCCCCGCCCCGTTCACGGGCGCCCTGCGCGCCACCGTGCTCGACCGCGTTGGCACACGCCTCGGTCAGCGCGACCGACAACTCGTACGACACGTCGGGATCGACACCCGCCGTCTCCATCGTGCCCAGCAGAAGCCTCCGCGCGAGCGGCACGCTCGCGGCCTCGCGCCGCAGATGGAGTGACCACCAGATGCTCATGCTCCAGCCTCCCGGCAGCGGCTCGACATACCGATACCTATTGCCGGAGCGGACGCTCCGTAAGCACCCGGAGGCGTCAAGAGCGCTCGTTCGGCGGATGCAGAGGGCGGGTGCGCCGGTGTATGTCCGGGCGAAGAGGCCCAGAAGAGACCCAAGGGTGACCTTCCGGACCTGCCTCATGTCGGTGCGGAACGTGGTGCGATGATGGGCCCGCCATGACTGCCCCCGCGCTCGCTCCACGGCTGCTGAGGGCCGCGGTGTTCACCGCGGTCTGCGTCGTGCTGTCCGCGTTGGGACACGCCCTCGCCGCCTGCGCGGGCATCGCCCTGTGGACCGTCGTCGCCGGTTTCCTCGGCGTCTTCGGGGTCACCGTGCTCTTCACCGGCCGGGAGCGCTCCCTCGGTCTCGTCGTCGGCGCCCTCGCCGGCGGGCAGCTCGGCCTGCACGTCCTCTTCGGGCTCGGACAGCGGCAGCTCGCCCTGAGCGGCCAGGCCGACGACGCCCTCGTCCGGATGGCCGCCCGACTGGTCTGCGGAGCAGGGACGGCGTCCCTCAGCCCCAGCGACGCCACCCGGATCCTCACCGACGCCGGACTCGACCCGGCCGCCGTCGCGCACGCCCACATGGGACACACCGCCGCGATGGCGACCGCGCCCACCGGCGAACTGCTGCCCGGTCTGCCCATGCTCCTCGGCCACCTCCTGGCCGCCCTGGCCACGGGCTGGCTGCTGCGCCGCGGCGACCACGCCCTCGGCCGGCTCGTGGAGCTCTCCGAGCAGGGCGCGACGGAGCTCGCCGAGTGCGCCCTCGTGCGCTCCCTGCGGGCCGCGCTCCGTCTCGTACGGGCCCTGCTCGCCGGACTGCCGGCGGCGCCCCGCACCGGACCGCGGCGCACCCTCCGGGCACCCTCCGACTCCTCGCCGCCGCCGGTGGCCGAGGCCCTTCAGCACACGGTGATCAGGCGCGGCCCTCCAGCGGCCGACTGCGTCCTCGCAGCCTGACGCGGACCCCTCCACCGGAGCGGGCCGCGCCGTCCGCACGCCCGTGCGGGACCTCGTCCCCGGGCGCGCCGGACACCCTCGCCCTTTTCGAGCTTTTTCGAGCTTTTCGAGCTTTTCGAGCTGGAGTGTCTTCTGCCATGAGCATGTCCCGTGTCTCCGCCACCCGCGCCGCCCTCGCCGGCGGTATCGCCCTCTCCTCCGTGGTGCTGCTGTCCGGCACCGCCTTCGCGCACGTCAGCGTGCAGCCGCAGGGCGAGGCGGCCAAGGGCGGCTACGCGACCGTCAACATCAAGGTCCCGAACGAGCGCGACAACGCCTCCACCGTGAAGCTCGAGGTCAACTTCCCGCTCGACCACCCCCTGGCCTCCGTCATGCCGCAGCCCATCCCCGGCTGGAAGGCCGAGGTCACCAAGAGCAAGCTCAGCAAGCCGCTGGAGCTGCACGGCAAGAAGATCAACGAGGCCGTCTCCAAGGTCACCTGGACCGCCGACGGCTCGAAGATCGGCCCCGGCCAGTTCCAGCAGTTCCCGCTCTCCCTCGGCCAGCTGCCGGAGGACACCGACGAGCTGGTCCTGAAGGCGATCCAGACGTACGACAACAAGGAGGTCGTGCGCTGGATCGAGGAGCAGAAGGAGGGCGCCGAGGAGCCCGAGAACCCGGCCCCCGTCCTCAAGCTCTCCGCCGCCTCCGCCGACCACCACGGCGGCGCGGCCGCCCCGTCCGCCTCCGCCGAGACGGACGAGAAGGCCGGTCACGACCACGAGACGGCCGACCACCAGGAGACGGCCGCCTCCTCGTCCACCGACACCACGGCCCGTGTCCTCGGCGTCGTCGGCATCCTCGTCGGTGTCGCCGGCGTCGCCTTCGGCGTCCTCGCCGGCCGCCGCCGCTCGGCCTGACGGCCGGCCCCTCACCCTCGCTCGTCATTCGAAAGAAGCACCATGTCTGAAGAGAAGACGCCCGGGGCGGCAACGGCCCGTCCCGGGCGGCGCACGCCGCTGGTCATCGCGACCGCCGCGATCGTCGCCGCGATCGGCATCACCGCCGCCGTCGGCCTCGGCGGCAACGACGACAAGCCCTCGGGCTCCGGCTCCTCGGTCGCCGTCGTCTCCGGCGGCTCCGACTCCACGAAGGCCGCCACCGTCCTCGACCGGCCGTTCACCAAGCCCGCGCTCGTCCTCACCGACACCAAGGGCCAGAAGTACGACCTGCGGGAACGCACCAAGGGCAAGCCGACCCTCATCTACTTCGGCTACACGCACTGCCCCGACGTCTGCCCCCTGACGATGAGCAACATCGCCATCGCCAAGAAGCAGCTCCCCAAGGCCGACCAGGACAAGCTCCAGGTCGTCTTCGTCACCACCGACCCCGAGCGGGACACCTCCGCCGAGCTCGCCAAGTGGCTGCCCGCCGCCGGCGACCCCTCCTTCACCGGCCTCACCGGCGACTTCTCCGCCATCCAGGCGGGGGCCCGGCAGATCGGCATCGGCATCGACCCGCCGACGAAGGACAAGGACGGCAACGTCGTCTCCATGCACGGCGCCCAGGTGATCGCCTTCTCGCCCACCACCGACCAGGGCTACGTCCTGTACGGCGAGGACGCGAGCGTCGACGACTACGCCAAGGACCTGCCGAAGATCATCAAGGGGGAGAACCCGTGACCCGCCGCACCACCGCCCTGTCCGCCGCCGTGGCGCTCGCCGCCGCCCTCGCGCTGACCGGGTGCTCGTCCTCCGACGGCAAGCCCGACCTGAAGGTCTCCGGCGCGTACATGCCGCAGCCGGTGATGGACATGGCCGGCGGCTTCCTGACGATCAAGAACGACAGCGACACGGCGGACAGGCTGACCTCCGTCACCAGCACGCTCTCGGACGACGTCACCATCCACGAGTCGAAGAACCAGAAGATGCAGGAGGTGAAGTCCTTCGACATCCCCGCGAACGGCGAGCTGAAGCTCGAACGCGGCGGCAGCCACATCATGTTCATGGAGCTGAAGAAGACGCCCAAGAAGGGCGACACGGTCAGCATCGAGCTGCACTTCGAGAAGTCCGACCCCATCAAGGTCGACGTCCCCGTCGAAGCAGCCAACCACAACCCGCAGCAGCACTGAGCTCGTTGACGGAGTGACACACAGATGACAACCACCGCCCCGCGCCTCGGCAACGCCCTGGCCCGGCTGCTGATCCTCGCGGCCGCGCTGCTCGGCACGCTGCTCGCCGGCGCCGCCCCCGCCTCCGCGCACGCGGCGCTCACCGGCAGCGACCCGAAGGACGGGGCGGTGGTCGCCACCGCCCCCAAGGAGGTCAACCTGACCTTCTCGGAACAGGTCGCCATGAGCGCCGACGCCATCCGCGTCCTCGACCCGGCGGGCCGCCGGGCCGACACCGGCGAGATACGCGATCTGTGCAGCGGTTCCGTCGTCCGGTACGGGGTGGGGCTCCGGGCCGGACTTCCCGACGGCACGTACACCGTGGCCTGGCAGGCCGTCTCGTCCGACAGCCACCCCGTCGCCGGCGCCTTCACCTTCTCCATCGGAGCCCCCTCCCAGACCTCCGTCGCCCTGCCCGACAAGGCGCCCGGCGGAGGCCTCGTCGGCACCCTCTACGGCATCGCCCGCTACCTCTCCTACGCCGGATTCGCCGTCCTGGTCGGCGGCGGCGCCTTCGTCCTGGCCTGCTGGCCGCGCGGCGCGAGCGTCCGCCCCGTCCAGCAGACGGTCGTCCGGGGCTGGCTGACCCTCACCGGCGCCACCCTGGCGATGCTGCTCCTGCGCAACCCGTACACCGGCTCCGGGGAGCTCTCCGACGCCTTCGACCTGGCCGGTCTGAAGACCGTCCTGGAGACGAAGACCGGCGCCGCGCTCACCTCCCGGCTGCTGCTGCTCGGCGCGGCCGCGCTCTTCGTGGCCGTCCTCTTCGGCGCCTACGCCCGCCGCACCGACCCGAAGGAGAAGAAGGACCTCGCCTTCGGACTCGGCCTCGGCGGCACCGTCGTGGCCGCCGGCATCGCCGGCACCTGGGCCCTGGCCGAGCACGCCTCGACCGGTCTCCAGCCCGGTGTGGCCATGCCCGTCGACATCCTGCACCTCCTCGCCGTCGCCGCCTGGCTCGGCGGCCTCACCGTTCTGCTCGTCGCCCTCTACCGGGCGCCGTCCGTCGAGCGCTCCGCGATCGAGCGCTTCTCCAAGGTGGCCTTCGGCTCCGTCGCCGTCCTCGCGGCCACCGGGCTCTACCAGTCCTGGCGCCAGGTCGGCTCCTGGTCCGCGCTGACCGGGACCCGGTACGGCCAGCTGCTCCTGGTCAAGATCGGTCTCATGGCGGTCCTCATCGGCATCGCCTGGGTCTCCCGCCGCTGGACCCAGCGCCTCGCGGACCCGGCGACGCCGGAAGCGGCCGAGGGCGCGGAAGGGGACGCGGAAGCGGCCGAGGGCGCGGAAGGGGACGTGGAAGGGGCCGAGGGCGCGGAAGCGGAAGAGGCCGAGGACGTGGAAGAGGCCGAGGGCGCGCCGGGGTGGGAGGAACCTGCCGAAGCGATCGACCCCGAGCGGGCCGCGCAGCTCGCCCGGCAGCGGGCCGCCGTCGCCACCGCCCGGCGCAAGCGGGAACGGGACGCCGACCCCGAGCGGGCCGGGCTGCGCCGCTCGGTGCTGACCGAGGCCGCCGTCGCCGTCGTCCTCCTCGCCGTGACGACCGTCCTCACCTCGACCGAGCCCGGCCGCACCGAGGAAGAGGCCGGCCGTGCCACCTCCGCCTCCGGCCCGGCCGCCGTGCCCGACCGGCCCGTCGACATCCGGCTGCCCTTCGACACCGGCGGCGTCGACGGCAAGGGCGTCGTCCGTCTCAGCCTCGACCCCGGCCGCACCGGCGCCAACGCGCTCCACATCTTCGTCGAGCGCCCCAACGGCAAGCCTCTGGACGTCCCCGAGATCAAGATCGCCCTCACCCTGGAGGCGAAGGGCGTGGGGCCGCTGGCCGTCGCCCCCGACCGGATCCAGACCGGACACTGGAGCGCGAGCGGCGTCCAGATCCCCATGCCGGGCGAATGGAAGATCCAGGTGACCGTCCGTACCTCCGAGATCGACCAGACCACCATCGACAAGAACGTGAAGATCGGCTGACCCCAGTGACCGACAGCGACAACCTCGATCTCTCCCGGCGGCGCCTGCTCGGCACCGTCGGCGCGGCAGGAGCCGCCGGCCTCGTCGTCGGCGCGGCCGGTGGCGCCGGGATCTCCGCGGCCCTGTCCGGCGACGACACCGCCGGTGCCGGAGCCGGCGGCGCCCCCGCCCTGACCACCGTCGGTTCGACCGCGGTGATGTTTCACGGGAAACATCAGGCGGGCATCACCACCCCCCTCCAGTCCCGCGGTCATCTGGTCGCCTTCGACCTCGCCCCCGGCGCCGGCCGCAAGGAGGCGGCCGCCCTGCTGCGCCGCTGGTCGGCGACGGCCAAGGTGCTGATGGCGGGCGAGGCCCCTGCCGAGGACACCGGCGTCGCGCTCGACGCGGGCCCCTCCTCCCTCACGGTCACCTTCGGCTTCGGCCGTACCTTCTTCGACCGCACCGGGCTGACCTCGCGCCGCCCCGCCGGTCTCGACCCGCTGCCCGCGTTCTCCTCCGACGCCCTCGACCCCCGCCGCTCGGAGGGTGATCTGTGGGTGCAGATCGGCGCCGACGACGCGCTCGTCGCCTTCCACGCGCTGCGCGCCCTCCAGAAGGACGCGGGGGACGCGGCCCGGGTGCGCTGGCAGATGAACGGCTTCAACCGCTCGGCCGGTGCCACCGCGAAGCCGATGACCGCCCGCAATCTGATGGGTCAGGTCGACGGCACGGGCAACCCGAAGCCCACCGACCCGGACTTCGACCGGCGGATCTTCGTCCCGGCCGGGGCCGGCGGCGCGCAGGAGTGGATGGCCGGCGGCTCGTACGCGGTGGTGCGCCGGATCCGGATGCTGCTCGACGACTGGGAGAAGCTGCCGCTGGACCGGCAGGAGAAGGTGATCGGGCGGCGGAAGTCCGACGGGGCCCCGCTGACCGGCGGCTCCGAGACCACCGAGCTCGACCTGAACAAGATCGGCCCCGACGGCAGGACGGTGATCCCGGACAACGCCCACTCCCGGATCTCCGCCCCCGAACAGAACGGCGGGGCGGCGATGCTGCGCAGGCCGTTCTCCTTCCACGACGGGATCGGCCCGGACGGGACCCCGGACGCGGGCCTGCTCTTCGTCTGCTGGCAGGCGGACCCGCTCAGGGGCTTCGTCCCGGTGCAGCGGAAGCTCGACCGGGGCGACGCGCTGTCCGCGTTCATCCGGCACGAGGCGAGCGGGCTCTTCGCGGTCCCGGGCGGCCCCGCCGAGGGCGAGTACGTGGGCCAGCGCCTCCTGGAGGCCTGACCCGCGGGGATCGGAGCGAGCCCCGCTCGGACGGAGACCCGGGCGGGGACTCGGGCGGGGACTCGGACGGAGACTCGGGCGGCGGCTTGCTCCCGTGGTGACCATTAGGGTGACGGTATGTCCGCCACCCGGTACACCTATCTCGGCCCCGAGGGCACCTTCACCGAAGCGGCGCTGCGCACGCTGCCCGAGGCCGCGACGCGGGAGCTGGTCCCGATGGTCTCGGTCCCGGCCGCCCTCGACGCCGTAAGGAACGGGGAGGCCGCCGCCGCGCTCGTACCGATCGAGAACTCCGTCGAGGGCGGGGTGACCGCGACCCTGGACGAGCTGGCCTCCGGCGAGCCGCTGATGATCTACCGCGAGGTGCTCCTCCCGATCGCCTTCGCGCTGCTCGTCCGGCCCGGGACCAGGCTCTCGGAGATCAAGACGGTGACGGGCCACCCGGTGGCCCAGCCGCAGGTGCGGAACTGGCTGCGGGCGCATCTGCCCGAGGCGGTGTGGGAGTCGGCGGCCTCCAACGCCGACGGGGCCCGGCTGGTGCAGGAGGGCCGCTTCGACGCCGCCTTCGCGGGGGAGTTCGCGGCGGCGACGTACGGCCTCGAGGCGCTGGTCACCGAGATCCACGACGCGGAGAACGCCGAGACCCGGTTCGTGCTCGTGGGCCGGCCGGCCCGGCCTGCGGCTCCGACGGGCGCGGACAAGACCTCGGTGGTGCTGTGGCTGGGTGACGATCATCCGGGTGCCCTCCTCGAACTGCTCCAGGAATTCGCGGTGCGCGGGGTGAACCTGATGCTGATCCAGTCCCGACCCACGGGAGCGGGGATCGGGAACTACTGCTTCGCCGTGGACGCCGAGGGCCATATCGCGGACCGGCGGGTGGGCGAGGCGCTGATGGGCCTCAAGCGGATCTGCCCCAACGTGCGGTTCCTCGGCTCGTACCCGCGGGCGGGTGTCGCGGTCGAGGACGTGCGGGCGCTGCGGCGCGGGACTTCGGACGTGGAGTTCACGGAGGCCTCCGACTGGCTGGCGAGGGCCCAGGACGGTCGGGCCTGATCCGATGGTGACCGAACGCTCCCGACGGTGGGAGCGTTCGTCCACAGGTACGAACCACTAGTCCTACCTGCATACTTTTCAGTTACCCACAGAGGTTATCCACAGGTTCTGGCGAGGCCTGGGGACAAGTCGACTCCGCACCGAGACAAGGTCGACAAATCGGCCCACTCACCCCCCGCCACTCCGTGCGCCGTCCACAGCGCCCCGCTGACGCCCTCGTCAGCGCCCCTCTGGGGACCCACTCGTTGGAGCGAGCAATTCCCACCCAAATGAGTGCCTGAATGGTGTTTGATCACGGAATTCCCAGGGACGATGAGGGAAATCCCCGTGATCTTCTCCGTAGTCCACAGATCTTCCGCACAGCCTGTGGATAAGTGAATCCCGGCAGCCGGTCGTCCACATTTCCGCGCGTCTCAATTCGGGCGAATCAACACGCACGCCCTTATCCGGTGGGGGCAGGCGAACGCGCACCGGTAGCCTGGTGGGGTGATTGACCTTCGCCTGCTCCGTGAGGACCCCGACCGTGTTCGCGCCTCCCAGCGCGCCCGTGGAGAGGACGTCGCGCTCGTCGACGCCCTGCTCTCCGCCGATGAGCGGCGCAGGTCGTCCGGCGTCCGCTTCGACGAGCTCCGATCCGAGCAGAAGGCGCTCGGCAAGCTGATCCCCAAGGCCTCCCCCGAGGAGCGCGCCCAGCTCCTGCAGAAGGCGGAGCAGCTCAAGACCGACGTCAAGGCCGCCGAGGCCGAGCAGAACGAGGCCGACGAGACGGCCAGGCAGCTGCTGCTCCAGCTCGGGAACATCGTCCACACGGACGTCCCGGTCGGCGGCGAGGAGGACTTCGTCGTCCTGGAGACGCACGGCACCATCCGCGACTTCGCGGCCGAGGGCTTCGAGCCCAAGGACCACCTGGAGCTGGGCGAGGCGCTCGGCGCCATCGACGTCGAGCGGGGCGCCAAGGTCTCCGGCTCGCGCTTCTACTACCTGACCGGTGTCGGCGCGCTCCTGGAGCTCGCCCTGGTCAACGCCGCGATCGCCCAGGCCACCGAGGCCGGCTTCATCCCCATGCTGACCCCGGCGCTGGTCCGTCCGCGCGCCATGGAGGGCACCGGCTTCCTCGGCCAGGCCGCGGAGAACGTGTACCACCTGGAGAAGGACGACTACTACCTCGTCGGCACGTCCGAGGTGCCCCTCGCCGCGTACCACATGGACGAGATCATCGAGGCCGACAAGCTGCCGCTGCGGTACGCGGGCTTCTCGCCCTGCTTCCGCCGCGAGGCCGGCACGTACGGCAAGGACACCCGGGGCATCTTCCGCGTCCACCAGTTCGACAAGGTCGAGATGTTCTCGTACGTCGCGCCCGAGGACGCGGAGAACGAGCACAAGCGGCTCCTGGACTGGGAGAAGCAGTGGCTGACCTCCCTGGAGCTGCCGTTCCAGGTCATCGACGTCGCCACCGGTGACCTCGGCGCCTCCGCCTCCCGCAAGTTCGACTGCGAGGCGTGGATCCCGACGCAGGGCAAGTACCGCGAGCTGACCTCCGCGTCGAACTGCGACAGCTTCCAGGCCCGTCGTCTCTCCGTCCGCATGCGCGACGAGCAGGGCGGCAAGAAGACCGTGCAGCCGCTGGCCACCCTGAACGGCACGCTGTGCGCCGTACCGCGCACGATCGTGGCGATCCTCGAGAACCACCAGCTCGCCGACGGTTCGGTGCGCGTGCCCGAGGTCCTCCGCCCGTACCTCGGCGGCCGTGAGGTCCTGGAGCCGATCGCCAAG
This sequence comes from Streptomyces sp. NPDC015661, assembly GCF_043077765.1. Classification (NCBI taxonomy): domain Bacteria; kingdom Bacillati; phylum Actinomycetota; class Actinomycetes; order Kitasatosporales; family Streptomycetaceae; genus Streptomyces; species Streptomyces sp. NPDC015661. The sequence continues at coordinate 158,003 of NZ_JBIBST010000016.1, forward strand.
TGAGCCCCTTCCCCTACCGCCTGGTCGCGACGGACCTCGACGGCACGCTGCTGCGGGCCGACGAGTCCGTCTCGGACCGTACGCGGGACGCGCTCGCCGCCGTGACGGCGGCGGGTGCCGCGCACATCGTGGTCACCGGCCGGGCGGTGCCCTGGACTCGGCACATCCTCGACGACCTCGGCTACCAGGGGATCGCGGTGTGCGGGCAGGGCGCGCAGGTCTACCACGCCGGTGAGCACCGGCTGCTGACCTCGCTGACCCTGGACCGGCAGCTCGCGGGGCTCGCCCTCTCCAAGATCGAGGCGGAGGTGGGCCCGCTGGCGCTGGCCGCCAGCCGCGACGGCCTGGACGGCGAGGTCCTGATGGGCCCCGGTTACCGGGCCCAGGAGGGGCCGCTGCCGTACGTGCCGTACGAGGACCCGGCGGAGCTGTGGTCGGCGCCGCTCACCAAGCTGTACGTCCAGCATCCGACGCTCACCGACGACGAGCTGACCCGGATCGCGCGGGAGACGGTCGGCGGGCTCGTGGACGTCGTCATGGCGGGGCCCGGCATCGTGGAGATCCTTCCGCTCGGCCTGAGCAAGGCGACCGGTCTGTCGCTCGCGGCGCGCCGGCTCGGTGTGAAGGCCGCGGAGACGATCGCCTTCGGCGACATGCCCAACGACATCCCGATGTTCGGCTGGGCGGCGCACGGCGTGGCCATGGGCAACGCGCACGAGGAGCTGCGGGCGGTGGCCGACGAGGTGACGGCCTCGAACGAGGAGGACGGCATCGCGCTCGTCCTGGAGCGCCTGCTGGCGTCCTGACCTCCGGAAGACCCGTACGAAGGCCCGCTCCCCTCGGGGGAGCGGGCCTTCGTGGGTTCGCGGCCCGCGCGGACCGGGGTCCGCGCGCTCGAAGCGGCCGCACCCGGGAGATCCCCCGTGTCCCCCGTACAACTAGTGTGCGACGGGCGGCCGTTCGGGGGCGACCGGTTTTTCTCCCCGGGTCAGCGGATAGCAGGCCAGGCCGATCGCCAGCGAGATCGCGTGGCCGAGGTCGGTGTAGGTGCGGTCGGTGACGAGCGGTACGAGGAAGAAGGCGAGCAGTCCGGCGAGGTAGAGCAGGCGCCAGGGGTTCGCCAGCCGGTAGGTGAGGATCCCGGCGGAGGCGGCGAGGCCGTAGCTGACCCCGATGTCGACGACATGCGCCATGCTGCGCGGCACGTCGTGGAGCCGGATGGCCACGAGGACGACCTGCTGGCTGATGAGCGTGGCCGCGATGTGGGCGGTGGCGACGGTGAAGAGCCATTTCGGGGTGCCCAGCCAGCGTTCCACGGGGGCGTGGAAGACCTCGAAGAGCACCGCGTACAGGAGGAGGTCGGCCGGGTTCTCGATCCAGAACGCGCTGCCGAGCAGGGCCCGCATGGGGTGGCGGGCGAGCTGGTGGAGATTGCTGCTGTTGCGGTGGAGGAGATAGGTCTCCAGACCGTGGGGGGCGAGCGCGATGACGAGGCTGGTGATCGCGATGACCGCCAGCCACACATGCGTACCGGGTGACGAACGCACCCACGACCTGATCGGCCGGGACGGTTCGCCACCCGGGGAGGTTTTGCTCGGCACCTTTCAGTGCCTATCACCCGAAGCCGGGAGAAACCTCAGAAATTGATCATGTGTCCCGCAATACCGTGGATCGCTTCCTTCACGGCCTCGCCCAGCGTCGGGTGCGCGTGCACGTTCCGGGCGACCTCGTTGACCGTGAGGTCCCACTGCTGGGCCAGCGTCAGCTCGGGCAGCAGCTCGGTGACGTCGGGGCCGATCAGGTGGGCGCCGACGATCTCGCCGTACTTGGCGTCGGCGACGATCTTCACGAAGCCGGTCGAGTCGCCGAGGCCGTGCGCCTTGCCGTTCGCCATGAACGGGAACTTGGCGACCTTGACGTCGTAGCCCTTCTCGCGGGCCTGGGCCTCGGTGTAGCCGAAGCTCGCGATCTGCGGCTGGCAGTAGGTGGCGCGCGGGATCATCGCGTAGTCGAGCTCCATCGTCTCGGCGTCCGCGATGGTCTCGGCGGCGATGACGCCCATGGCCTCGGCGGTGTGCGCGAGCATGAGCTTCATGGTCACGTCACCGATGGCGTAGATGTGCGGCACGGAGGTGCGGCAGCGGCCGTCGACGTCGATGGCGCCCCGCTCGGTGAGGGCGACACCGGTGTTCTCCAGGCCGAAGCCGGAGACGTTCGGCGCGAAGCCGATGGCCTGCAGGACCTTGTCGGCCTCCAGGACCTTCTGGGCGCCGTCCTTGCCGGTGACGGTGACGCGGACCTGCGGGCCGGACTCGTCGATGGCGTCGACGCGGGTCGAGGTGAGGACGTCGATGCCGAGCTTGCGGTACTGCTTCGCGAGCTCCTTGGACACCTCCTCGTCCTCCAGCGGGGCCATCCGGTCGAGGAACTCGACGATGGTGACCTTGGTGCCGTAGTTGTTCAGCACGTACGCGAACTCGATGCCGATGGCGCCGGCGCCGGCGATGACGATCGACTTCGGGGCGTCCTCGGCCAGGATCTGCTGCTCGTAGGAGACGACGCGGTCGCTGAGGGCCGTGCCGGGGAGCAGGCGCGGGGTGGCGCCGGTGGCGATGATGCAGCTGTCGAAAGTGATCGTCTGCGTGGTGCCGTCGCCCTTGGCCACCTGGAGGGTGTTCGCGTCGAGGAACGTGCCCCGGCCGTCGAACTCGGTGATCCCGTTCTTCTTCATCAGGAAGTGGACGCCCTTGACGCGGCCGTCCGCCACCGTGCGGCTGCGGTTGAACGCCTCGCGGTAGTCGAAGGAGACCGTGCCGTCGACCTTGATGCCGAAGGTCTTCGCCTCGTGGTTGAAGATGTGGGCGAGCTCGGCGTTGCGCAGCAGCGCCTTGGTGGGGATGCAGCCGACGTTCAGGCAGACACCGCCCCAGTACTTCTCCTCGACGACCGCGACCCGCTTGCCCAGCTGGGCGGCGCGGATGGCGGCGACGTAGCCGCCGGGGCCAGCTCCGAGTACGACGACGTCGAAGCGGTCTGACATGACTGACTCCCGAGGGTGGTGAGGGTGTTCGGTCCGCGTACGGCCCCACAGTAGTCCGCCGTCCCCGAGCCGGTCAGTTGTAGGATGACTGGGCAACCGGGCGAATGGAGAGGTACGGAACGGCATGGCGGCACTCAAGGCGGCGGGGCGGACCTCACTGGTGGACTCCGTGGTGGAACAGCTGCGCACACAGCTCACCGACGGGGAGTGGGCGGTCGGCGACCGCATCCCGACCGAGCACGAACTCGCGCAGCAGCTCGGCGTGGGCCGCAACACCGTCCGCGAGGCGATCCGGGTCCTCGTCCACGCCGGCCTCCTGGAGTCCCGCCAGGGCAACGGCACCTTCGTCAGGTCGACCGCCGACCCGGCCGCCGTGCTCCACGGGGTCCGGCATGCGGGCGCGGCCGACGTCCTCGAACTGCGGGTCGCCCTGGAGGCCGAGGCCGCCCGGCTCGCGGCCGCCCGGCGCGACGCCCACGACCTGCAGCGGCTCCGGGCCGCCCTGAGCACACTGCGGGAGGAGGGCGACCGGGACGCGGACGCCGACCTCGCCTTCCACCTCGCGGTCGTCGGCGCCACCCACAACGCCGCCTTCGTCGAGGTGTACCGCTTCTTCTCCGCGCAGGTGCACGAGGTCCTGGTGGAGGCCCTCGGCGACCGGGAGATGCCCCCGGTGGACATCGCCGCCCACGAGGCCCTCGTGGCGGCCGTCGAGGCCGGCGACCCGGAGGCTGCGGAGCGGCAGGCCCGCGAGCTGCTGCGGGTGCCGATGGACGCGGTCGCGGCCCTGACGGAGCAGAACAAGTGACCGCCGGGACCCGGCAGGGAGAAGAAGCCCGCGTGCTCGTCGACGCCGAGGCCGGGGTACGCCCCTCGGCCGAGGGGGCGGCGGCCCGGCGCGCCCTGCTCGCGCACCCGGCGGTGCTCCTCGTCGGCATCGTGCTGGCCTCGCTCAACATGCGGGTCGCGCTCGCGAGCGTGGCGCCGCTGGTCGGCGAGATATCCGCCGCCTTCGGCCTCTCGGCGACCGCGAGTTCGCTGGTGACCTCGGTGCCCGTGCTGTTCCTCGGCCTGGGCGCGCTGGTGGCGCCGTGGCTCGGCCGCCGCTTCGGCGCGGAGCGCGTGCTGTTCGCGGCGCTCCTGCTGCTCGGCGTCGGCATCCTCGCGCGCGTACTGCCGTCCGTGTACGCGCTGTACGCCGGCGGGGTCCTCGTCGGGACCGCGATCGCCCTGCTCAACGTGCTGATGCCGGGTCTGATCAAGCGTGACTTCCCGGACCGGGCCGCCTCGATGACCTCGGTCTACACGGGCGCGATGATCGCCGGTGCGACCGTCGCGGCGGCGGCCGCGGTCCCGCTGGAGAAGGCCCTCGGCGGGGGCTGGGAGGCCTCGCTGGGCTTCTGGTCGCTGCTCGCCGCGGTCGCGGCCCTCGCCTGGCTTCCCCAGGTACTGATCGCCCGCGGACGCACGGGGCACGAGGTACGGGCCGTCCCGGCCGCCGGCACCCGCCCGGTGAGCGTCTGGCGCTCGGCTCTCGCCTGGCAGGTCACCCTCTTCATGGGCCTGCAGTCCCTCTGGTCGTACGTGCTGATCGCCTGGATGCCGACGATCTTCACCGACCACGGGATGAGCCGCTCCGCGGCCGGCGTGATCTTCGCCTTCAACAACCTGATCCAGGTCGCCGGCGCCTTCGCGGTGCCTCTGCTCGCCGGCCGGATGCGCAGCCAGCGCCCGCTGATCGCACTGGTCACGACGCTGGTCGCGGCCGGTTACGCCGGACTGATGGTGGCGCCCGTGGAGGGTGCCTGGCTCTGGTCGGCGGTCCTCGGCGTCGGTCAGGGCGGTGCCGTCGGCCTCGCCCTGACCCTGATCGTGCTGCGCTCCGGGGACGCGGTGACCGCGGCCAGGCTGTCCGGGATGGCCCAGACGGTCGGCTATCTGATGGCCGCCGCCGGGCCGCTGGCGGCCGGCGCGCTCCACCAGGCCACCGGCTCCTGGACCCTGCCGATCTGTGTGGTCCTCGGCGTCTGCGCGGCGGCCCTCGCCGTCGGCCTGCTCGCGGCCCGGGACCGCACGGTCTGAGGTGGTCTGAGGGTCTCCTACTCCTCGCCGGCCAGGGTCAGTTTGCGCAGCTTCTGGCCGGCGAACCAGGTCGCCACGACCGTGACCGACACCAGGAGCGTCACCGCGGTCGTGAGCCCGACCTCGGAGGTGACCAGGCCGTCGCCGGTGACCTTCTGCGCGAGGGCCAGCGCCCACTGCTGGACGCTCAGGGTCCTGGCGCCCGAGATCAGGGAGCCGAAGAGGGCCTCCCACACGAGCGCGTAGACCAGGCCGATCACCACGGCGTGCCGGCTGACCGTGCCGAGCAGCAGGAACAGGGCGCTGTAGGCGATGGAGGCGACGAGCGCCGCCACCGTGTACGCGACGGCCACCTGCTGGCCGTTGCCGTTGAGCACGAAGCCGGCGATCAGCGTCGGGACGGCCGAGAAGACCATGGTGACGGCGATGGCGACGATCAGCTTGGTGGTGATGATCGTCGACCGCTTCACGGGCTTGGAGAGCAGATAGACGATGGAGCCGTCGTCGATCTCCGGGCCGATCGCGCCCGTGCCGGCGATGACGCCGATCAGCGGGACCATCGTGGCGAGCGCGAAGCCGCCGAGGAGGTCGGCCGCGACCTGGTCGTCCGCGCCGTTGAGCACGCGGACGGCCGCGGCGATGAGCACGAGCAGGGCGGGCAGGAGGAAGAGGATCAGCGCCCGGCGGCGGCCGAGGAGGGCCCGGTAGGTGAGCCGGGCGACTGTGGGGTTGTACATCGGTCAGGCTCCTTTCAGGCCGCGACGAGGTACGAGAAGACCGATTCGAGGGACTCGTCGGAGGGCGAGACCGTCAGCAGACGGATCCCGCGCTCCTTCGCGACCTTCGGCAGCAGCTCGGTGAACCGTCCGAAGTCGACGGCCTGGATCCGCAGTCCGCCGTCGACCGCGTCGACCTCCAGGCCGGACGTGGACGGGTCGGCGATCAGCGCGGCGGCGAGCGCGCGGTCGTCGCTGGAGCGGATCAGATAGCGGTGCGGCCGGTCGGTCATCAGGCGGCGGATCCGGCGGAAGTCGCCGGAGGCCGCGTGCCGTCCGGCGACGATCACCTCGATGTGGGAGGCGAGCTGCTCGACCTCCTCCAGGATGTGCGAGGAGAACAGGACCGTCCGGCCGTCGGCGCCCATCCGCCGCAGCAACTCCATGAGCTGCATGCGCTGGCGCGGGTCCATGCCGTTGAACGGCTCGTCGAGCAGGAGCACGGACGGCTCGTGGACGAGGGCCGAGGCCATCTTCACGCGCTGCCGCATGCCCTTGCTGTACGTGGAGATCTTCCGGTCCTGCGCGTACTCCATCTCGACGGTCGCCAGGGCCCGCTGGGCCTCCGCCGCGCCGAGGCCGTGGAGCTCCGCGTTGGCCACGACGAACTCGCGGCCGGTGAGGAAGTCGTACATCGCCTCCCGCTCGGGGACGACGCCGATGGACCGGTAGACCGACTCGTTGCGCCAGACCGGCTCGCCGTCGAGGGTCACGCTGCCGGTGGACGGGTCGAGGAAGCCGCCCATCATGTTGATGAGGGTGGACTTCCCGGCGCCGTTGGGGCCGAGGAGACCGGTGACGCCGGGTCCGATCGACATCGTGACGTCGTTGACCGCAACGACGTTCCCGAACCAGCGCGAGACGTGGTCGATGTGCAGGGTGCTCACAGTCCGACCTTTCGGTAGCGGCGCATCAGGATGCCGTAGCAGGCGGCGACGAGGCCGAGGACGACCAGCAGGTAGATCACGCCCAGGCCGGCGCCGACCTCCGCCTCGCCGGGGAAGGAGGCGCGGGCGCCGAGGAAGGCGTTCTGCAGGCCGATGATGAGGGTGAGGGGGGAGAAGAGGCCGAGCCAGGCGATGGCGTCGGTGTTCTCCGTGGCGTAGGAGATGCCCTGGAGGGTGGAGACCGCGCCGTAGGTGACGATGAGGACGGCGATCACGGCGGCGACTCCGAAGCCGCGGCGCGGGGTGAGCGCGGCCATGACCAGGCCGATGCCCGCGAAGAGCACCGACAGGATCGCGACGGAGACGAGGCCCTGGCCGAACATCTTCGCCTGCTCGGCGAAGTCCATCTTGGCCAGCATCGAGCCGATCCACAGGATCAGCAGCGGGGACGCGGTGAGGATGAAGAGGGCCGAGGCCATCGCCCCGTACTTGGCGAGCACGTAGTCGACCCGCTCGATGGGGCGGGAGAAGTACAGCGGGACCGTCCGGAACCTCAGGTCGCGGGAGACCGACTGGGGGGCCTGGGAGGCCAGATAGACGGCGATGACGAGCTGGAGGAGGACCGCGTACTGGGTGTACTCGACGAACAGCTTGTCGGCCTTGGTGTACACCGAGATGGCGACGATGATCAGCGCCGGGACGCACATGACCCCGAAGAGCAGCATCGGCAGCACCTTGGACTTGGCGCTGCGGCCCAGGCCGTACGCGCCGCGCAGCGACTGCGAGAACAGCGACCTCCGCGCGTACGCCCGGCCGAGGCGCGGGCCGTCGTAGGACCGGTAGCCGATGTTGTGGATCTGGGTGGTGTCGGGGATCTGGGTGGTGTCGGGGGTCTGGGTGGTGTCGGGGGTCTGGTTGCTCATCGAGCCGCCACCTCCTCCTGGTCCGTCGCCTTGAAGACCTCGGCGATGTGGTGACGGCGCTGTTCCATGCGGACGAGACCGAGGCCGAGCTCGGCGACGGTGTCCCGCACGAGGTCGTACGTCTCCTCGCCGGCCGCCTCCAGGAGCAGGATGTGGCCGGCGCCCGGCAGGCCGTCCTCCACGCCCGGGTGGAGCGTCACACCGGCGGCGGCCAGGGCGTCGCGGAGCGCACCCGTGCCGTCGGGGTGGGCGTCGGAGTCGGTGACCTCGACCGCGAGCGTCGTGGTGCTCCGGGTGAAGTCGCTGGTGGAGCTGGAGCGGAGCAGTCGGCCGCCGTCGATGACGACGACGTGGTCGCAGGTGCGCTCCAGCTCGCCCAGGAGGTGCGAGGTGACGAGGACGGAGATGCCGAAGTCGGTCCAGACCCGGCGGATCAGTCCGAGCATCTCGTCCCGGCCGACCGGGTCGAGGCCGTTGGTCGGCTCGTCGAGGAGGACCAGCTTCGGGTCGTGGACCAGCGCCTGGGCCAGCTTCACCCGCTGCTTCATGCCCGTCGAGTAGCCGCCGATCGGGCGGTAGCGCTCCTCGTACAGGCCGACGTGGCGCAGGGTGTCGGCGGTCCGCTCGCGGGCGGCGGTCGCGGGCAGCCCGGACATCCGCGCCATGTGGACGACGAACTCGGTGGCCGAGACGTCGGGCGGGAGGCAGTCGTGCTCGGGCATGTACCCGACGCGCTCACGGATCTCGGGCCCGTGGGTCCGGACGTCGAGGCCCAGGACCTGGGCGCTGCCCTCCGTGGCGGGCGAGAGCCCGAGCAGGATTTTGATCATCGTGGACTTGCCGGCTCCGTTGGCACCCACCAGTCCGGTCACACCGGGCCCGATGTCCAGGGAGAGCCGGTCGAGAGCGGTCACCCGGGGGAACCGCTTGCTGAGGCTTTCGGTGGCGATCACAGTCACGCTTCGACGGTAGTGGTGTGCGCCACAGCAGTCGTCAGCCCAACGGCTCGATCCTTCTCCGACTACAGGAGTACAAGCCCGTACGGGCGTCGAGACGAAAGTCTTTTTCCACAGGCCGTCGGTCGGTCTTTTCCACAGGGTCGCCGTCCGACCCCTTGACGCAGCCGCCGGGCATTGTCACATTCATCGGTGTCAAGTTACGGACGCGTAGCGCAGCCGGGCGCTCACACGGGACGGCGGGTGGCATGGCCTCAGCAGTGACAGGCGAACTCTCCGCGGAGCTGCGGGGGTTCAGGGAAGTACAGCGGCTCTCCTACGAGTGCGCGGAAGCCGTCGCGGCCCAGCTCAAGCCGGGCGTGACCGAGCGCGAGGCCGCCCGGATGCAGCGGGACTGGCTGTACGAGCGGGGGGTGCGGGACTGGTTCCACCGGCCCTTCGCCTGGTTCGGGGACCGCACGGCCTTCGTGGACTTCAAGATCCCCTTGCAGTTCTTCCCCACGAACCGGCGCCTGGAGGCGGGGATGCCGTTCATCCTCGACATGGCCCCGGTCTACAAGGGATACACGGCCGACATCGGCTACAGCGGCTGCCTGGGCCTCAACCCCCTGCACGACAAGCTGCTCGCCGACCTGGAGGCCCACCGCGAGCTGATCCTGCGCGAGGTCCGCGAGCGCCGCACGCTGCGCGAGATATACGAGGACGTGGACCGGCTCATGGTCCGCCAGGGGTACGCGAACCGGCACCGGGCCTATCCCTTCGGCGTCATCGCCCACAAGATCGACCGGGTGAAGGAGCGCCGCTGGACGCCGACGCTCTTCGGCTTCGGCACCCAGTCGCTCAAGGGCCTCGCGAGCGACGCGCTGCACGGGCACCGGGACGGCTGGTCGCCGCTCTGGTCGCCGTACAAGTTCTCCGACCACCCGCCCAGGCCCGGGCTGTGGGCGGTCGAACCGCACCTCGGATTCCGGGGGACGGGCGCGAAGTTCGAGGAGATCCTGGTCGTCACCGACTCCCGGGACCCCGAGCAGAGCGCTTTCTGGCTGGACGACGATCTGCCGCACGTGCGGCGCTGGAACGAAGGGGCGGTCTGATGGCGGGGCTCAACGGAGCGCGGGAGCGCTGGGTCCGGACGGGCGGGATCGAGCTGTGCGTCGCCGAGCTCGGCGACGCGGACCGGCCGACCGTCCTCCTGGTGCACGGCTACCCGGACTCCAAGGAGGTGTGGTCGGAGGTCGCGACCAGGCTGGCCGGGGACTTCCACGTCGTGCTGTACGACATCCGGGGCCACGGCCGGTCGACGGCGCCGGCCCCGCTGCGCGGCGGCTTCACCCTGGAGAAGCTGACGGACGACTTCCTCGCGGTCGCCGACGCCGTCAGCCCCGACCGGCCGGTGCACGTCGTCGGGCACGACTGGGGCTCGGTCCAGTCCTGGGAGTTCGTGACGGTGGCCCGCACCGAGGGCCGGATCGCCTCCTTCACCTCGATGTCGGGGCCCTCCCTCGACCACTTCGGGCACTGGATCAAGCAGCGGATGACCCGGCCCACCCCGCGCCGGGTCGGCCAGCTCCTCGGCCAGGGCGCCAAGTCCTGGTACGTGTACATGCTGCACACGCCCGTGCTGCCGGAGCTCGCCTGGCGCGGGCCGCTCGGCAGGCGCTGGCCGAAGGTCCTGGAGCGGATGGAGAAGGTCCCGGCCGGCGACTACCCGACGCCCTCTCTGCCGAACGACGCGGCGCACGGCGCCTGGCTCTACCGGGACAACGTCCGGGCCCGGCTCGGCAGGCCGAGGCCCGACGCGTACGCCCACGCGCCCGTGCAGCTGATCACGCCGACCGGTGACGCCTTCCTCTCCGAGCGGCTCTACGACGACCTGGCCACCTGGGTGCCGGACCTGACCCGGCGCACCCTGCCCGCCAAGCACTGGGTGCCGCGGACCCGGCCGGACCAGCTGTGCGCGTGGATCACCGAGTTCGTCCGGGGCAACGAGGACGCGGCGACCAGGGCGCCGAAGCCCGTCGCGGCGACGACGGCGAAGAGCGGTGTGAAGCCGCAGTACGCGGAGCGGTTCGGCGGGCAGCTCGTGCTGGTCACCGGGGCGGCCAGCGGCATCGGCCGGGCCACCGCCTTCGCGTTCGCGGAGGCGGGCGCCCGGGTGGTGGCCGTGGACCGGGACGCCGAGGGCGCGGCCCGCACGGCCGAGATGGCGCGGCTGATCGGTGCCCCGGAGGCCTGGGGCGAGACGGTGGACGTCGCCGACGAGCAGGCGATGGAGAAGCTGGCCGCGAAGGTGGCGAGCGAGTACGGCGTCGTCGACGTCCTGGTCAACAACGCGGGCATCGGGCTCACGGGCTCCTTCTTCGAGACCTCGGCCGAGGAGTGGAAGCGGGTCCTGGACGTCAATCTGTGGGGCGTCATCCACGGCTGCCGCTTCTTCGGCGCGCAGATGACCGCGCGCGGCCAGGGCGGCCACATCGTCAACACCGCCTCGGCGGCGGCCTTCCAGCCCTCCCGGGCGCTGCCCGCGTACAGCACGTCGAAGGCGGCGGTGCTGATGCTCAGCGAGTGTCTGCGCGCCGAACTGGCCGGCCAGGGCATCGGGGTGTCGGCGATATGCCCCGGCATCGTGAACACCAACATCACGGCGACCGCGCGGTTCGCCGGGGTCACGGACGCGGCGGAGGAGAAGCGGCGGCAGCAGAAGGCCTCCCGGCTGTACGGCCTGCGGAACTACCCGCCGGAGAAGGTCGCGGACGCGATCCTGGGGGCGGTCCTGCACGACCGGGCCGTCGTCCCGGTGACCCCCGAGGCCCGGGGCGCCCACTTCCTTTCCCGGCTCAGCCCGGGAGCCCTGCGGGCCCTGGCCCGCTGGCAGCCGCCGGCGTAGCGGGCGGGTCACGGGAGGGGCGTGCGGTCGTACGATCCCTCCCAGGAGGGGCCCCGCGGTGGCGGGGTGGAGGATGCGGTCGGTGGGAGCGGGTTTGTCCGAGCAGTCAGCACAGCCGGAGTACCGGATCGAGGATCTCGCCCATCACAGCGGGGCCACGGTCCGGACGATCCGCGCCTACCAGGACCGAGGTCTGCTGCCCCGCCCGGAGCGGCGGGGCCGGTCGAACGTGTACGGGGACGCGCACCTCGCGCGGCTCCACCAGATCGCCGACCTCCTCGACCGCGGCTACACCCTGGCCTCGATCAAGGAGCTCCTGGAGGCCTGGGACACCGGCCGGGGGCTCGGCGGTGTCCTCGGCCTGGTCGCGGAGGTCAACGGCCCCTGGACGGACGAGGAGGCGGACCGGATCTCCCGGGCGGAGCTGGACGCCCGCTTCGGCGGCACACCGGACGAGGAGGCCATCCGGGAGGCCGTCGAGCTCGGCGTACTGGAGCGGCTGCCGGGCAGGGACACCGAGGAGTACCTCGTACCGAGCCCGCAAGAGCTGGCGGTGGCAGCCGAGTTGTACGCGGCCGGGGTTCCGCTGTCGGCAATCACCGGCCACCTTCGGGAACTTCGGGATCAGGTCGAGCACATCGCCTCCCGCTTCCTGGAGTTCACGACCGAGCACGTCTTCGCGCGGTATCTGGAGCACCGGCCGCCGACGGACGCGGACGCGGCGGAGGCGGCGACGATGGTGCGGCGGCTCCGGCCGCTCGCCCAGCAGACGGTGGACGCCGAACTCGCCCGCGCCATGCAGCTGCTGGCGACCCGTCACCTCCAGATCCACCTGTCGGCCGATCCACCCGCCACGAAGGACGATCAGCAGCGTGCGGTGTCGCTGCCCGCCGGGACGATACGGGCCGTACAGAGCCTGGTTGGCGCGGAAGGCGTCGAGGCCTTCATCGCGGCGGCCACGGAACGAGAGGTCAACAAAAGGACATTGGACACTCTTACCTCAAGTCACCACATAACGACTGAACTTCCTCAATCTTCCTGAAAATGCAGTCCTGTTGTCCACAGAATCGCCAACTAGCCTGTGGATAAACAGCTTTGGTTGTGGATCAAACCTGCTCACTCGAATTCGATGGTGAGGAGTTTCACGCTCCGGCATCCTGACGGAATGAACCAAGCACGCACAGTGAAGGTGTCGAAGTACCTCTCCAAGCATCTGCGTCACCAGCCCGAGCGCATCGGGCTCGTCCTCGACGCGCACGGCTGGACCGAGATCGACGCCCTGCTCCGGGCCGCCGCCGAGCACGGCTTCCCGATCACCCGCGAGGAACTCGACCACGTCGTCGCGACCAACGACAAGAAACGCTTCGCGATCGAGGGCACCCGCATCCGCGCGAGCCAGGGCCACACCGTCACGGTCGACCTGGACCTGCCGGCCGCCGAACCGCCCGCGTACCTCTACCACGGTACGGTCGCGGCCCGGCTCCCCGCGATCCGGACCGAGGGGCTGCGGCCCATGGCCCGCCACCACGTCCACCTCTCCCCCGACCGGGAGACGGCGACCCGCGTCGGCGCGCGCCGGGGGCGGCCCGTGGTGCTGAGCGTCGACGCCGGAGCCATGCGGCGGGCCGGACACGTCTTCCACGTCAGCGCCAACGGGGTCTGGCTGACGGACGCCGTCCCGCCGGAGTTCCTCCGCTTCCCGTCCTGAGACAGGTCTGGACCTGAGGCATGATCGCTTTCATGGCCCACCCGCATCTGCACAGCACCGAAGCCGCCGTCATCGCGATCCGCGAGATCGCCCGGGAGTTCCACCTGGAGATGACGGTGACCGACGACATCGGCGCCGACCGGACGTCCCGGCGCACCTCCGCCGGCGCGTTCACCGTCCTGGACCCGGACGGCTCCCTGCCCCACGAGGCCTATGTGGAACTGGGCGGCTCCCCCGCCGTCACCGTCCAGGTCTTCCCCGAGGACGACGCCCTGATCACCGTCGACGGCATCGAGTTCGCGGACGTGCCGCGCGACGCCGTCCCCGCCTTCCTCCGCTCCGTCCACGGCGGCCTCGCCCATGTGAAGGGCCGGTTCTTCCCGCCCGGCTGGTGGCTGATCGTCCCGCTTCCCGGCGACGAGACGTACAAGGAACTGGTCACCGGGGCCACCCTCACCCCCTGGATGAGCGCCCGCGTTCGCTGACCGCCGTAGGCTCGGGGTCATGAGCCTGCGCCTGAGCACCGTGATCCTGCCCGTCGACCGCTGGCACGAGGGAGGCCGCCAGAAGTGGCGGCACGCCGAGGAGCTGGGTTTCCACACGGCGTTCACCTACGACCACCTGTCCTGGCGGACCTTCCGCGACCGCCCGTGGTTCGGCGCGCTGCCCACGCTCACCGCGGCGGCGGCGGCCACCGAGCGGCTCCGGCTCGGCACCCTCGTGACCTCCCCGAACTTCCGGCACCCGGTGACGCTCGCCAAGGAGCTCATCTCGCTGGACGACGTCTCCGGCGGGCGGGTCACCCTGGGCATCGGCGCGGGCGGCAACGGCTTCGACGCCACCGCGCTCGGGCAGGAGGCGTGGACGCCGAAGGAGCGGGCGGACCGGTTCGGCGAGTTCGTGCCGCTGCTCGACCGGCTGCTCACCGAGGACGTGGTGTCGGAGCGGGGCACGTTCTACTCGGCCGACGAGGTGCGGAACATCCCCGGCTGCGTCCAGCGCCCGCGGCTGCCGTTCGCGGTGGCGGCGACCGGGCCGCGCGGGCTGAGGCTGGCCGCGCGGTACGGGCAGGCGTGGGTGACGACCGGCGACCCGAAGCTGTACGAGGAGGGGACCCCGGAGCAGTCGGTGGCGGCCCTGCGCGGACAGGTCGAGAAGCTCGCCAAGGCGTGCGCCGAGTCCGGGCGGGACGTCGCCGAGCTGGACAAGATCCTGCTGACCGGCTTCACCCCGGACCGGAACCGGCCGCTGGAATCCGTGGACGCGTTCGTGGACTTCGCCGGGCGCCACCGCGAGCTCGGCTTCACCGAGATCGTGATCCACTGGCCGATCGCGGACTCCGTCTTCGCCGGCGACCGGACGGTCTTCGAGAACATCGCCACCGAGGCGCTCGCCCAGCTGGGCTGAGCCTCACCGACCCGCCCCGAGCAGGGGCGGGTCAGGCCGTACGGCGGGCGTGGCTCCGCCACAGGGCCAGCATGACCGGCGACTCGGCCGGCGCGGGGCGGGCCGGGCAGACGTCGGCGTGACGGACACGGCAGGTGTGGGACGGCTCGGCCGAGCCCAGGTTGACCGCGGTCCCGTCGCCCGCGACGCGCCAGCGTCTGCCCGCCGGGACGAGCCGGGTCGTCAGCTCCCCGGGCTCGATCATGACCCAGCGCCCGCGCACGGTGCGATGCCACGCGGCCCGGGCCCCGCACCGGTCACAGGCGGCGGGGGAGGGCGCCCCGCAGGCCGCCGGGGCCGCCGGCCGCTGCTGAGGCACGGCACTCACGACACGGACCACGTCCGGTACGGCACTCACAGCACGGGCCGCGTCCGACACGGCACTCACGACGCAGGCCGCGTTCGGCACATCACCCACAGCACGGGCCGCGTCCGACACGGCACCCACGACGCAGGCCGCGTCCGGGACAGCACCCACAGCACGGGCCGCGTCCGACACGGCACCCACGGCACAGGCCGCGTCCGGCACGGCGCTGAAAGCCCGGGCCGCGTCCCTGACCGCGCCCCCGGCGCGCACCGTCGGCCGTGTCACCACCTCGGCCAGGCCGGCCAGGACGTCCCCGACCAGCACCGGCTCCCGTACGGGATGCGCCGCTCCTGCCCGCTCGCACTCCGCGCACAGGGCCATGCGGAGGCTCCCGACCCACGTTCCGTACGGCGCACCACAGGAGTCGCACTCCTCGCTTCGCCGGCCCGCGACCATGCCCCGCCCTCCCTGGAGACGCCGTCAGCTCCCAGGGATCTTCCCCGCCACGCCGAAAACGAACGGGTGTTTACGGCCATGTCCTGACACACCGGTCGCGCCGGTACCGCTCTTCAGCCCCGTTACGGGCGCTTCGGCAGGTTCCGGTAGCCCGGGTGGACGCCCGGGGTGAGGCCCTGCTGCTCGGCGATCCGCCCGAGGAGCGCCGTCAGCCGGGCCCGGTCGTCCTCGTCGAGCGCCGTGAACAGGTCGTCCTCGTGCAGCGCGGCGACCTCCCGGACGCGTCCGAGCGCCCGGCGCCCGTCCTCGGAGACGTACAGCTCGTGGTGGCGACGGTCCTCGGCGCTGCGGCGCCGTTCGACGAACCCCTTCTTCTCCAGGTTGTCGATGAGCGCGACGACCCGGCTCGGGACGACACCGAGGTCGGCGGCGAGGGAGCGCTGACTGCGCCCCGGCTCCATGGCGATCATCCGCAGCAGGCCGACGTCCGGCGGGGCGAGGCCGAGCTCGCCGACGCGCTCTCCGAAGCGTCCTGCCGCGTGCGCCCCGAGCTGGGCGAGCAGGAACGCCCCGCCGCGCGGGGGCGGGGTCGCCGCCGCTCCGGGTTCTTCCACTGGTTGCCGGTCATCGCTCACGGGGCTACCGTACTCCACAAGAACGATTCTCCTAAGTGAACTATTCTCCTAAGAGAACGGACAGGACCCGTGTCTGCAGAGAGCTGGACCGCCCCCCGGCCGACCGAGGCCCCCCGAGAGCGCCGGGAAGCCCAGGGAGGGCCGCCGCCCGGCGTGCTCGCCGTGGTGTTCACCGGGCTGTTCCTGGCCGGGCTCGTGCTCAGTACCGTGCTCGCCGACGGCAACACCTTCCCCTCGCCCTTCGGCGAGACCGGCGAGATCGTGGCGTACTTCCGCGCCCACTCCGGCGCCGTCCAGATCCTCGGCGCCCTCCAGTTCGCGGCCTCGATCCCCCTCGCCGTCTACGCCGCCACGGTCTCGGCCCGGCTCCACAAGCTCGGCGTCCGCGCCCCCGGCGCGACCATCGCCCTGGCCGGCGGCCTCCTCGCCTCCGGCTTCCTGGCCTGCTGCGGCCTGGTGAGCTGGACCCTGTCCCGGCCCGAGGTCCTCGACCTGCCGGCGCTGGTCCGCGCCCTCCAGTACCTGGCCTTCGCCACCGGCGGACCGGGCCACGTGGTGGCGCTGGGCCTGCTCGTGGCCGGGATAGCCGTCCCCGGGCTCCTCGCCGGGCTGCTGCCCCGCGTGCTCGCCGTGACCGGCCTCGTCCTCGCGGCGATCGCCGGGCTCGCCACCCTCGCCCTGCTCTTCGACGGCGCCGCCCTGCTGCTGCCGCTGGCCCGCTTCACCTCCCTGGGCTGGCTGATCGCCGCCGGATTCCTGCTGCCCCGTCGCCGCACCCGCACGAACGCGGACCGCTGACATGACCGAGAACCTGACGGACCAGGAGCACTGACATGACCGAGAACCTGACGGACCAGGAGCACTGACATGACCGAGGACCTGACCGAGAAGCTCGTGCGCTTCCAGCAGCCCGAGAAGATCCTCCGCTACCTGGGGGAGCTGCCCGACACGCGCCTCGCCGACCTCTTCGGCCTCGACCCCGAGGCGTACCGAAAGCTGCTGCGGGACTTCGACGAACGGACCCGGGACACCGCGGCCGAACTGCTCAAGGACCCCGGCTTCGCCGAGCGCGCCGACCGGCTGCCCTTCCGGCCGGGGCAGCGGATCGTGGCCCTCGGCGAGAGCAGCACCGCCGACCGGCTCTCCTGGTTCGCGATCCTGCGCCACCTCCTCCCGGACGGCGTCGAGCTCGTCAACCTCGCCGTCTCCGGCTCCACCACCACGCAGGCCCTCGCCCAGCTCCCCCAACTGGCCTTCCTGCGCCCCGACTGGATCCTGTGCATGCTCGGCGCGAACGACGCCCAGCGGCTGGGCCGGGGAGAGCAGGCGGCCGGCACCCGGCTGGTCAGCGCGGCCGAGACCGAACGCAACCTCCTCGCCCTGCGGGAACTCGCCGGTGTGCCGCGCTGGATCTGGCTCACCCCCAACTCCGTCGACGAGGCGCGGGTCGAGGCGTACCCACACTTCCGCCGCGCCGGGATCGGCTGGACGAACGAGGACCTCGACCACGTCGCCGACTTCCTCCTCACCCGGCCGGAACCCACGGTCGACACCCGCCGGGCCACCGCCGGCCTGCACCTCGACGACGGCGTCCACCTCACGCTCGAAGGCCAGCGCGCCGTCGCCGTGGCCCTGGTCGAGGCGATCGCCTCATGAGGCTCCTGCTCTTCGGCGTCACCGGCGGTACGGGCGCGCAGCTCCTGGCCCAGGCCCTCGCCGCCGGCCACCGGGTCACCGCCGTCGCCCGCGACCCCGCCCGGATCCCGGTCACGGACCCGGGGGCGCGGCTGACCGTCCTGCCCGGCGACGCCCTCGCGCCCGAAGCGTGGCGACAGGCCGTCACCGGCCACGACGCCGTCCTCTCCTGCCTCGGCAGCACCGACCGCAAGCACCCCACGACCGTCTACTCGCAGGGCACGCGGAACATCGTCGAGGCCATGCGCGCCTCCGGCGTCGGCCGGCTGCTGTGCCTCTCGTCCGCCGGCCTGGAGATCACCCCGGACGTGCCGCTGCCGCAGCGCCTCGTCACCCGGTACGTGATCCAGCGGCTCTACCGGCACGGCTACGCCGACATGGCACGGATGGAGGGCTTCGTACGGTCGCCGGCCGCGGACGGCACCGCGTGGACGGTGGTCCGGCCCCCGATGCTGACCGACGGCCCGCTCACCCGCGCCTATCGGACCGCCGAGAACGCCCACCTGGAGCGGCCGAAGTCCCTCTCGTGCGCCGATCTCGCGCACTACCTCCTGACCCATGTCGACGATCCCCGCGCCCACCGGGCCGTCGTGGAGGTCGCGTACTGACACCGAGAACCCGTGCACTCATATGTGCGGCTCCCCGCACGCCCGTGCGTCCGGTACGGAAGAATGGTGCGGTGACCTCTCCCCGTTCCCCGCGCCCTTCCGCCCCGGTGGCCCGGCTGATCGCCACCGACCTCGACGGCACCCTGCTGCGTGACGACAAGTCCGTCTCCGAGCGCACGGTCGCCGCCCTCGCGGCCGCCGAGCAGGCCGGGATCGAGGTCTTCTTCGTCACCGGCCGCCCGGCCCGCTGGATGGACGTCGTCAGTGACCACGTCCACGGACACGGCATGGCCATCTGCGCCAACGGCGCGGCCGTCGTCGACCTCCACTCCGGAGGCACCTTCCTGGAGGTCCGCCCGCTGGAGCGGCCGGTCGCGCTCGACGTCGTCCGCGCGCTGCGCGCCGCCGCCCCGGGGACGTCCTTCGCCGTCGAGCTCACCACGGGCATCCACTACGAGCCGCAGTACCCGCCCTTCTTCCTCGACCCCGGCGCCACCGTCGCCACCGCCGAGAAGCTGCTCTTCGAGGAGAAGCCCGGCGCGGCCGCCCCGGTGCTCAAGCTGCTCGCCCAGCACCCCGAGCTCGACCCCGACAGGTTCCTCGCGATCGCGCGGGAGGCAGCGGGCGACCGTGCCGCCTTCACCCGGTCCAGCCCGACCGCCCTCATCGAGATCAGCGCGCTCGGCGTCTCCAAGGCCTCCACCCTCGCCCTGTGCTGCGCCGAGCGCGGCATCGCGGCCGAAGAGGTCGTCGCCTTCGGCGACATGCCGAACGACATCGAGATGCTGAGCTGGGCCGGCCGCTCGTACGCGATGGGCAACGCCCACCCCGACGTCATCACCGCCGCCTCGGGGCGGACCGTCGGCAACAACGAGGACGGGGTGGCCGTCGTCATCGAGGAACTCGTGGCCGAGGCGCTGAAGGCCGTGCCGAGGCACTGAAGACCGTTTTAGAGCGGGGCCTCCCACACCACCGTCGTCCCGCCGCCGTCCTCGCCCAGGCCCGGGCCGCACCAGCTCGCGCCGCCGAGAGACTCGGCCCGGCGGGCCAGATTGCGCAGGCCGCTGCGCCGGCCGCCCTCCGGGATGCCGATGCCGTCGTCGGCGACCGAGAGGCGCACCCCTGCGGAACCGTCCGGCAGGGTCACTCCGGCGTCGACGACCACCTCGATGCGGCTCGCCGCCGCGTGCCGGAACGCGTTGGAGAGCGCCTCGCGCAGGGCGGCGACGAGGTTCTTGCCGGTGAGTTCGCCGACCGTCGCGTCGATCGCGCCGAGAAAGCGGTGCGCGGGCTTGAAGCCGAGCGGCACGGCCGCCATGTTGATCTCCCGCAGGACACGGGTGCGCAGCCCCGACGGAGCCTCGGCGGGGCCCTGCTGGAGCGCGAAGATCGCCGTACGGATCTCCTGGATCGTCACGTCCAGCTCGTCCACGGCCTTGCCCACGCCCTCGCGCACGGCGGGCACGATCGACTTCCGCTGGGCGCTCTCCAGCATCATTCCGGTGGCGAAGAGCCGCTGGATCACCAGGTCGTGCAGGTCGCGGGCGATCCGGTCGCGGTCCTCGTAGACGGCGAGACGCTCCCGGTCGCGCTGGGCGTCGGCCATCATCAGGGCGAGCGCGGCCTGCGAGGCGAACTGGGTGGCGAGCGTCCGCTCCGCCTCCGTGAACTGGCGGGCCCCCCGCACCCGGGGCGTCGCGAGCGCGCCGAGCACCCGTCCGCCGCTCTGCAGCGGCAGCATCATGCTCGGTCCGTACGAGGACGTCAGCCGGCTGATCATGCGCGGGTCCGTCGAGGCGTCGGCCACGAAGACCGCCTCGCCCTCCAGGAGCTCCTTCACGACGGCGCTCTCGGGCGGGATCACCACGCCCAGCGACTTCGTGGGCCGGGGCGAGGAGACGGCGACGATCTCCAGGCCGCCCTCCTCGGCGGGCAGGAGCACGATCCCGGCGTCCGCGTCGGCGAGCCGGCGGGCCTGTTCGGCGACGACCGTCAGGGCGTCGTCCGCGTCTCCGCCGGAGAGCAGCGCGGTGGTGACGGCGACCGAGCCGTCGATCCACCGTTCGCGCTGCCGGGCCGCCTCGTACAGGCGGGCGTTGCCGATCGCGATGCCGGCCTCGGTGGCGAGGACCCGGACCATGTGCACGTCGTAGTCGTTGAACTCGCCTCCGCCGTGCTTCTCCGCGAGGTAGAGGTTGCCGAAGATCTCGCCCTGGACCCGGATGGGGACGCCGAGGAAGGTCCGCATCGGCGGGTGCCCCGGCGGGAAGCCCGCCGCGCGCGGATCGGTGGACAGGTCGGCGAGGCAAATGGTCTGCGGGTCGCGGATCAGCGCGCCGAGCAGCCCCGCGTGGCCGTCGGGGCGCCGGCCGATGCGGGCGGCCACGTCCTCGCCGACGCCGAAGGTGACGAAGTCGGAGAGGCCCTCGCCCTCGTCGTCGACGACGCCGATCGCGGCGTAGCGGGCGTCGGCGAGTTCGGCGGCGGTCTCGCAGATCCGGTCGAGGGTGGAGTGGAGTTCGAGCCCGGTGCCGACCGAGCGCATGGCCTCCAGGAGCTGCGGCACGCGGGCGGTGAGCTCCGTGGACAGCCCCTGGAGGCTGCGGGTGGCCTGGGTGGCGGCTTCCAGGGGGTCCGAGGAGTCGTCCAGGGGGTGCGGGACGTCGGACGCGGCGGCGGTCATGGGCCCGAGCCTAGTAAGTCCCATTTGGCGAGAAAAGTCGGCTGCCTCAGCTCCCTGCCGTGGCGAGCAGATCGGTCTCCCGTTCCTGCTCCAGCATCCGCCGCAGCGGGCCGTCCACCTCCGCGAGTTCGGCGTACGGGCCGCGCTGCACGGTCCGGCCCTCGTCGAGGACCACCACCTCGTCGACGGCGTCGAGACCGTGCAGCCGGTGGGTGATGACGACGGTGGTGCGACCCTCGGTGGCCCGGAGCAGGTCGTCGGTGAGCGCGTCGGCGGTGGCCAGGTCCAGGTGCTCGGCGGGTTCGTCGAGGACGAGGACCGGGAAGTCGGCGAGGAGGGCCCGGGCGAGCGCGAGGCGCTGCCGCTGGCCGCCGGAGAGCTGGGAACCGTGCTCGCCCACGAGGGTGTCGAGCCCGGCGGGCAGCCCGTCGACCCAGTCGAGGAGCCGGGCCCTGCGCAGCGCCTCGCGGAGCTCCTCGTCGTCCGCCCCGACCTTGGCGAGCCGCAGGTTCTCGCGGACGGAGCTGTCGAAGAGATGGGCGTCCTGGGCACAGAGGCCGACGAACCGCCGGACCGCGTCGCCGTCGAGCTCACGGGCCGGCACGCCGCCGATCCGGTACGTGCCGTGCTCCACGTCCAGGAACCGGAGCAGCACCTGGGCGAGCGTGGTCTTCCCGGAGCCGGAGGCGCCGACGACCGCGACCCGCCGCCCGGCCTCCAGGGTGAGAGCGAAGCCGTCGAGCGCGGGCCGTTCCTGCCCGGCGTGCCGGGCGGAGAGCCCGGCCAGCTCCAGCGGGAACGGGCTCGCCGGGGGAGTCGCGGGCGTCTCCGGCTCGTGTACGGGGACGGGCGCGTCCAGCACCTCGAAGACCCGCTCGGCGCTGCGCTTGACGCGCTGGCGGTACTGGACGGCGAGCGGAAGCCCGGTGACGGCCTCGAAGGCGGCGAGCGGCGTCAGGACGACCACCGCGAGGGCCACTCCGTCGAGCCGACCGTCCCCTACGGCCTGGACGCCGACGAGCGCGGCGGCCGCGACCGTCAGGCCGCAGACCAGGGCCGAGAGCCCGGCGCCCAGCGCGGTGGCGGCGGCCTGCCGGGAGGTGATGGAGGTGAGGGTGCGGTCGGCGTCCCGGGCCCGTTCGATCCTGCCCGGGAGCGCACCGGCCACGGTCAGTTCGGCGCAGCCGCGCAGCAGATCGGCCACTGCGGTGGCCAGGGCGCCGCGCGCGGGGGCGAGCCGCCGTTCGGCCCGGCGGGCGAGAGCCCCGCCGGCCGCCGGCACGACGACGCCCGCGACCAGCAGGCCGACGGCGAGGACGGCTCCGGCCTCGGGCAGCAGCCAGGCGGTGAACCCGACGGACCCGACACCCACGACGAGTGCGGCGCCCACGGGCAGCAGCCAGCGCAGCCAGTAGTCCTGGAGGGCGTCGACGTCCTGGACGAGCCGCGCGAGGAGGTCACCGCGCCGGGTGCGGCGCAGTCCGGCCGGGGCGATCCGCTCCAGTCGCCGGTAGACGGAGACCCGCAGGTCGCCGAGCATCCGCAGGACGGCATCGTGCGAGACGAGCCGCTCGGCGTACCGGAAGACGGCCCGCCCGATGCCGAAGGCGCGCGTGGCGGTGACGGCGACCATCAGATAGAGCACGGGCGGCTGTTCGGAGGCCCGGGAGATGAGCCACCCGGACACGGCCATGAGCCCCACGGCGGACCCGAGCGCGAGACTCCCGAGCAGCAGGGCAAGCGCCATCCGCCCCTTCAGCTCCCCGGCGATCCCACGTACCCGCGCCAGTGTGGGCACGCGTTCCGCCTGGGGCGACGGGGGTCCCCCCTGCCCGAGCGAAGCCGAGAGCTCGGGGGAGGGTGGGTACACCCCACCGGCAACGCCGCCGTCTCCCGCACCCGCACCCCTGGCGCCCACGCTCTCGGCACCCGCACCCGCACCCGCGGCAACCGCACCGACCTCCGCCGAGCCGCCGGAAGCGCCCACCGTCACCACCCGGTCCGCCACGGCGAGCAACGCCGGCCGGTGAACGACCAGCAACACGGTGCGCCCCACGGCAAGCCGCCGCACCGCGTCCACCACCCCCGCCTCGGTGGCCCCGTCCAGGGCCGCCGTCGGCTCGTCGAGCAGCAGCAGCGGCCGGTCCGCCAGGAACGCCCGGGCGAGCGCGAGCCGTTGCCGCTGGCCCGCCGAGAGCCCCGCACCGTCCTCGCCGAGCACCGTGTCGAGCCCCTGCGGCAGCCCCGCGACGAACCCGTCCGCGCCGGCGTCCCGCAGGGCGTCCCGTACCGCCTCGTCGGAGGCGTCCGGCCGGGCGAGGCGTACGTTCTCGGCGACCGTCCCCGCGAACAGGTACGGCCGCTGCGGCACCCAGGCGATCCGGGCCCGCCACTCCTCCAGGTCCAGCGACCCCAGGTCGACGCCCCCGACCCGTACCGAACCGCCCTCCTCCGGCACCGCGAACCCGAGCACGACGTCGAGCAACGTCGACTTCCCGACCCCGCTCGGCCCGACCAGGGCCACCGTCTCGCCGGGCTCGACCGTCAGCGTCGCCGCGTCGAGCGAGGGCTCGGTGCGTCCCGTGTGACGGACGGTCACGCCGTCGAGCTCAAGCCGTACGGACTCCGGCACGTTCGCCGTGCCACCCTCCCGCACCGGCTGCTCCAGGACGTCGAAGATCTCCTCCGCCGCCGCGAGCCCCTCCGCCGCCGCGTGGTACTGCGCCCCCACCTGCCGCAGCGGGAGATACGCCTCGGGGGCCAGGATCAGGATGACGAGCCCGGTGTACAGGTCGAGCTCACCGTGGACCAGCCGCATGCCGATGGTCACGGCGACGAGCGCGACCGACAGGGTCGCGAGCAGCTCCAGGGCGAACGAGGAGATGAAGGCGATCCGCAGGGTGCGCATCGTCGCCCGGCGGTACTCCGAGGTGATCGCGCGGATCGACTCGGCCTGGGCCTTCGCCCGGCCGAAGATCTTGAGCGTGTTAAGGCCGGCCACCACGTCCAGGAAGTGGCCGGAGAGCCGCGAGAGCAGCTTCCACTGCCGGTCCATCCGGGCCTGGGTGTACCAGCCGATGAGGATCATGAAGACCGGGATGAGCGGCAGCGTGACGACGATGATCGCCGCCGAGACCCAGTCCTCGGTGACGATCCGGGCCAGGACCGCCACCGGCACGACCACCGCGAGGCCCAGCTGCGGCAGATAGCGGGCGAAGTAGTCGTCGAGGGCGTCCACACCCCGTGTGGCGAGGGCGATCAGCGAACCGGCCTTCTGACCGCTGAGCCACCCCGGCCCGAGGGCGGCGGCCCGGCCGAGGAGCCGGCCGCGGAGTTCGGACTTGACCGCCGCGCTCGCCCGGTGGGCGGCGAGCTCGGTCAGCCAGGAGACCAGCCCCCGCGCCGCGGCCACTCCGGCGAGCAGCAGCAGGGGCGTGGTCAGATCGGAAACCGACTGGGCCTTCTGGAAGGCCCCCACCACGATCTCGGCGATGAGCATCGCCTGGGCGATGACCAGCGCCGCTCCGACGAGGCCGAGCACGACCACCGCGATCAGGAAGAGACGGGTGGCCCTGGCGTACCGGAGCAGGCGCGGATCGATCGGTTTCACGTGAAACATGCCCCTCTAGTGAGCGTCGGCCCTAGTGAGCGTCGGCGATGTGCTGCGTACCGATGCGCTTGCGGAAGACCCAGTAGGTCCAGCTCTGGTAGAGCAGCACCAGCGGGGTCGCGATCGCCGCGCACCAGGTCATGATCTTGAGCGTGTACGGGCTCGACGACGCGTTCGTCACGGTAAGGCTCCACTCGGGGTTGAGCGAAGAGGGCATGACGTCCGGGAAGAGCGCGAGGAAGAGCATCGCCACCGCTGCTGCGATCGTGACGCCCGAGAGCGCGAACGACCAGCCCTCGCGCCCCGCCTTGATCGCGACGATCGCGCCGACGAGCGCCACGGCGGCGACCAGCATCGCCGCGAGGCTCCAGCCGTCTCCCGTGTCGACCTGGGTCCAGATCAGGAAGCCCAGGGCGAGCACGGCCGTGACCAGACCCAGCTTGAGCGCGAGCGCCCGCGCCCGCCCCCGGATGTCACCGACCGTCTTGAGCGAGGCGAAGACCGCGCCGTGGAAGGTGAAGAGGGTGAGCGTGACCAGACCGCCGAGGAGCGCGTACGGGTTGAGCAGGTCCCAGAAGTTGCCGACGTACTCCATGTCGCCGTCGATCTTCACGCCCCGGACGATGTTGCCGAAGGCCACGCCCCAGAGGAACGCGGGGATCAGCGAGGTCCAGAAGATGGCCTGCTCCCAGTTGCGCTGCCAGTTCTCCTCGGGCCGCTTCGCCCGGTACTCGAAGGCGACGCCCCGGACGATCAGGCAGACCAGGATGATCAGCAGCGGCAGGTAGAAGCCGGAGAACAGCGTCGCGTACCACTCGGGGAACGCGGCGAAGGTCGCTCCGCCGGCGGTGAGCAGCCACACCTCGTTGCCGTCCCAGACGGGTCCGATGGTGTTGATGAGGACCCGCTTCTCGACCCGGTCCCGGGCGAGCAGTTTGGTCAGGATGCCGACCCCGAAGTCGAAGCCTTCGAGGAAGAAGTAGCCGGTCCAGAGGACGGCGATGAGTACGAACCAGACGTCGTGGAGTTCCATGCCTCGATCTCCTGAGCCTCAGTACGAGAAGGCCATCGGGCGGTCGGGGTCACGAGAGTCCCCGCCGATCTTGGTGGGCGGGTTGAGGTCGTCCTCGGTGAGCTCCGGCGGTCCGGCCTTGACGTACTTGACGAGGAGCTTGACCTCGATGACGGCGAGGATCGCGTAGAGGGCGGTGAAGACGATCATCGAGGTGAGGACCTCGCCCTGGGAGGTTCCGGGGGAGACCGCGTCACGGGTGCGCAGCACGCCGTAGACGACCCAGGGCTGGCGGCCCATCTCGGTGAAGATCCAGCCCCAGGAGTTGGCGATCAGGGGGAACGCCATCGTCCAGAGCGCGATGATCCAGTACCACTTGCCCAGGCGGGGGCTGAGCGCCTTCCGCTTGAACAGGACCAGGTTCGGCACCTCGTCCTCACCGGTCCGCATCCCCGGTGCCAGCATGAACTTCTTCCGGGTCAGCCAGAGGCCGAGCATGCCGATGCCCAGCGAGGCCATGCCGAAGCCGATCATCCAGCGGAAGCCCCAGTAGGCGACGGGGATGTTGGGCCGGTAGTCGCCGGGCCCGAACTTCTCCTGCTCGGCCTTGTTCACGTCGTTGATGCCCGGGACGTACGAGCTGAAGTCGTCGTTCGCGAGGAAGGACAGCAGGCCCGGGATCTCTATGGCGACCGTGTTGTGGCCCTTCTCGACGTCGCCGTAGGCGAAGACGGAGAAGGGTGCGGGCGCCTCGCCGTCCCAGAGCGCCTCGGCGGCGGCCATCTTCATCGGCTGCTGCTTGAACATGACCTTGCCGAGGAGGTCGCCGCTGATGGCGGTGCCGAGGCCGGCGATGATCAGGGTGATCAGGCCGAGCCGCAGCGAGGTCCGCATGATCGGGATGTGCTTCTTGCGCGCCAGGTGGAACGCGGAGATGCCCACCATGAACGCGCCGCCGACCAGGAACGCCGCCGTGATCGTGTGGAAGAACTGGGTGAGCGCGGTGTTCTGGGTCAGCACGTGCCAGAAGTCGGTGAGCTCCGCCCGGCCGCGCTCCTCGTTGATCCGGTAGCCCACGGGGTGCTGCATCCAGGAGTTGGCCGCCAGGATGAAGTACGCGGAGAGGACGGTGCCGATCGACACCATCCAGATGCAGGCGAGGTGGATCTTCTTCGGCAGCTTGTCCCAGCCGAAGATCCACAGGCCGATGAAGGTCGACTCGAAGAAGAAGGCGATGAGCGCCTCGAAGGCGAGCGGGGCACCGAAGATGTCGCCCACGAACCGGGAGTAGTCGGACCAGTTCATACCGAACTGGAACTCCTGCACGATTCCGGTGACCACACCCATGGCGATGTTGATGAGGAAGAGCTTGCCCCAGAACTTCGTCGCCCTGAGGTACTTCTCCTTCTCCGTCCGCACCCAGGCGGTCTGGAGACCGGCGGTGAGCGCGGCGAGGGAGATCGTCAGGGGGACGAAGAGGAAGTGGTAGACGGTGGTGATGCCGAACTGCCAGCGCGCCAATGTCTCCGGCGCCAAAGCTAGGTTCACGTCGTCTTCTCCTTAGGTCGACGTGGGTCACAGCGGGCAGTCTGCCTGGCGGGTTCCCCCCAAAGCGGGAGGAAGCAGGACACGCTTGTGAACGCGTTCACATTCACAAGCATTATGGCTCATACGAAATCCGTACCTTCAGTCGGGGCCCCTCTACCGAAGGTCACCTCTTCCCAGGACCTTCAACATATTGTTGAATCCGGGCATGACCCTTCGGATACACATCAGCTGGCCGGCCGGACACACCACGGCCACCCTTGAGGAGACCCCCACGAGCAAGGCGCTCGCGGGAGCCCTCCCGATCTCCTCCACCGCCCGGACCTGGGGCGAGGAGGTCTACTTCGACACGCCGGTCTCGGCCTCGGTCGAGGACGACGCGCGCCAGGTCGTCGAGCCCGGCACCGTGGCCTTCTGGACGGAGGGCGACGCGCTCGCCCTCCCCTACGGCCCCACCCCGATCTCACGGGGCGACGAATGCCGGCTCGCGAGCCCCTGCAATCTGCTGGGCGCGCTCGACGGCGATCCGCGGATCCTGGCCACCGTCAGGGACGGCGACCCGATCCGCGTGGAGCTCCTCGGCTAGCCCCGGCTGCGGAAGCTCTCCGCCGTCTTCAGGAACAGGTCGTTCGCCTCGCACTCACCGATCGTGACGCGCACGCCCTCGCCCGCGAACGGCCGCACCACCACGCCGTGCCGCTCGCACTCCGCCGCGAAGTCCATGGTCCGCTCGCCGAGCCGCAGCCAGACGAAGTTCGCCTGGGTGTCCGGCACGGTCCAGCCCTGGGCCACGAGCCCCGCATGGACCCGCTCGCGCTCGGCCACCAACGAGCCGACCCGACCGAGCAGTTCGTCCTCGGCCCGCAGCGAGGCCACCGCCGCGTCCTGCGCCAGCTGGCTCACGCCGAACGGCACCGCCGTCTTGCGCAGCGCCGCCGCCACCGGCTCGTGGGCGACCGCGAAACCGACCCGCAGCCCCGCCAGGCCGTACGCCTTGGAGAAGGTGCGCAGCACGGCCACGTTCGGCCGGTCGCGGTACAGCTCGATGCCGTCCGGGATCTCGGTGTCGCGGACGAACTCCCGGTACGCCTCGTCGATCACGACCAGGACGTCGGAGGGCACCCGGTCCAGGAAGCGCTCCAGCTCCGCCCGGCGCACCGCGGTGCCGGTGGGGTTGTTGGGGTTGCAGACGAAGATCAGCCGGGTCCGGTCGGTGATCGCCTCGGCCATCGCGTCGAGGTCGTGCACCTCGCCCTCGGTCAGCGGCACCTGCACCGAGGTGGCCCCGCTGATCTGCGTGATGATCGGGTACGCCTCGAAGGAGCGCCAGGCGTAGATCACCTCGTCGCCCGGGCCCGAGGTGGCCTGGAGCAGCGACTGCGCGACGCCGACCGAGCCGGTGCCGGTGGCCAGGTGGGAGACGGGCACGCCGAAGCGGTTCGCCAGCTCCTCCATCAGTCCGGTGCAGGCCATGTCCGGGTAACGGTTGAAGTTCGCGGCGGCGGCCAGGGTGCTCTCCATGACCCCCGGCAGCGGCGGGTAGGGGTTCTCGTTGGAGGACAGCTTGAAGGCCACGGGACCGCCCGCGGCGGCCGGCTTGCCCGGCTTGTAGGTGGGGACGCCGTCCAGCTCGGCGCGCAGCTTGGGTCCGCCGGTGCTCGTCCCGCTGGTCTCGCTCACAGTGTGGCCTCCTCGACCGTCCGTACCGCCAATACTCCTCACCTTAAGAGGATTCGCCTCCGCTGCGAATGGGCTGTGGACAACAGGAGGGACACGCTGTGGATACGGCTCCTGCCGCGCCCCCGGAGAGGGGGAGCGCGCAAACGGGTGGCGTGCGCCGGTGGCGGGCGCCGTGGCGCGCATCCCCCGTAGAGGTGAGTTGAGACCTCTTCGAGACCTCGCCCCCTCGCCAGGCCTACGCCGTCCGATGACCCCAGATCGCACGACAGAAGCCCCAACTACCTTCGATTCACTGCCCATTGGGCATCTTCGATCATGCAGAAACGTGCCTGTCAACGCCCGCATATGCGGCCGTCCCGACCGCCCCTCATCGCCCTACTATCGGCTCGCCATGACAGCAGCAGGGAAGCACCAGGTGAGCCGGGCACAGACCCGGGGAAGCCGGCAGGGCCGGGCAGGCATCCGGGACGTGGCCGCCGCCGCCGGGGTCTCCATCACGACTGTCTCCGACGCGCTCAACGGCAAGGGCCGACTCCCGGACGC
>NZ_JBIBST010000017.1:0-141065 GCF_043077765.1 Streptomyces sp. NPDC015661
GACGACCCACGGCCGGGAGTTCCTCTTCGCCACGAACGGACCAACGAGCAACCGAGCCGACAGTCACATGATCAACAGCTTCTGTTAGGACCTCTAAGACGACAGGTCGTCGGCAGCAACAACGAACTCGGCCCCGAGTATCGGGCCCACGCCGGGCATGGACTCGATGATCTCGGCCTGCGGGTGGCTACGGAAAACCTCGCTGATCTGCTTGTCGATGCGCTTCAGCCGGTCGTCCAGGGCAAGGACCTGGGCCGCCAGATCGGCCACGATCTCCCCGGCTACATCCTCCCCAGGCAGCGCGGTCTGTTGAGCCTGCGCCGCCTCCAGGGCGGCCGCGGCAACCGCGTCGGCGCTGCGGACGCTGCGGTTGGCCAGCCAGGCCGTCAGCCTTGCCCGGCCACGTCGACGGATCGAGCCAGGGGTCTGGTAGCCGGTCAGCAGGACCAGCGCGCCCTTCTGGGAGCTGTAGTCGAAGGCCCGCTCCAGCGCAGGAAAGATGCCTGTCAGCACGTCGCGCAGCCGGTTGATCATCCTGGTGCGGTCGGCAACCAGATCGCTGCGGCGGGCCGTCAGCAGGGCGAGGTCAGCGGCCAGCTGGGCGGGCACGTCGATCGTGGCGAAGTCGTTGCGGTGGCGGGCGGTCTCGGCGATGACGTAGGCGTCTCGGGCATCTGTCTTCGCCTCGCCCCGGTAGGCGCCGGCCATGCGGTTGACGGTGCGGCCGGGCACGTAGACGACCCGCTGCCCACGCGCCGCGAGCAGGGCCAGCAAGAGGGCGGAAGACCTGCCGGAGATGTCCACTGCCCAGTGGATGCCATCCGCCAGTTCCAGGATCTCGCCGAGCGCAGTCAGGATCGCCGCTTCGTCATTCTCGATCTTCTTCGACCACAGCGTCGCGCCGGTCTCGTCGACCACAGCCGCCCAGTGGTGCCCTTTGCCCGCATCGATGCCGGCCCAGACCCGGGCTCGTCGTTCACTCATTGCCCCTCCTCGTGCCACACGGATTGCCGTTGGCCCGAGGAACACCCCGCTGTCCGCTCCGTAATCAGCGACCGCACATGGCGCGCACATCTCAATCAGCAGCCAGGGCGCCCCGGAGAGCCGGGCGGCCACTCCTAGTGAGCCACAAGCGGCAAGCACACGTCAGCCACACCCGGCCCTCCCGGGCCGTCCAACACCTTACGGAGACACACGTGGGTAACCGACAAGCAGACATCGACTTCACCTTCCAGCTTCCAACCACCGTGCGCGCCCTGCTGGATGTGTTGACCCCGGCCGGCTGGGCCGCCGAGGAACGCCTCGGCCGCATCTCGTACATGATCAACGATGCAGACGACATGTACGAGTGGTACGACAACGCCCCCGACCGCCTCGACGCCGTGCTCGCGGAGCTGGACTCGACGGCGAACCTGCCCTACAGCGTGGCGCTGAACATCTACCACGCGCAGGGTAGGACTGGCGGCATGCTCGTGTTCTCAGCGCAGCGCAGGGAAGTCTCCTTCCTTCCCACCATCAACCGCCGGCGCATCCCGGACGCGCCAAAGTTCACCGACCTCGCCTGGTACCTGCACGCACTCGTCCCGTCCCTGCTCTGGGCCGGCCTCGAAGGGTACGAGGCCCGGGAAGACCCCAACGACTAGGCCCTTTCGTTTGGATCACCGGGCAGACCAGAGGAAGATGCCCGCGATGTGGAGCCCGGCCAGGTGCCGGCCTGTCCGGCCGTGAGGTAGAAGGCCAGAGGCCGGCGGTGGGCATCGGACGCCAGATGGATCTTCGTGGTCAGTCCGCCGCGGGATCGGCCGATGGCATGGTCGTCAGGCTCGCCGGCCGGGGCCCCTTGTTGCGGGCCCCGGCCGCGTGCTGGTGAGCGCGCACGATGGTGGAGTCCACCGAGACGGCCCAGTCGAGAACTTCTTCGGCATCGGCCTGCGCGACGAGCGTGGTGAAGACCCGCTCCCACGTGCCGTCGACGGCCCACATCCGCAGCCGGTCATAGACGCCTCGCCAGTTGCCGTACTTCTCCGGCAGGTGCACCCACTGCGAGCCGCTCTGGAACTTCCGGAAAATCACGTCGATCACTTCACGGTGGTCTCTCCACCGGCCCCCACGTTTCGGCGTCCGGTCCGGGAGCAACGGCTCGATCCGCGCCCACTGCGCATCAGTCAACGGCACACCCGAACCAACGACGCGGACAGCACGGCCGTCATGCCTAGTCCCACCAGAACGACCAGCAAGTCCGTCCCACGAGGTCCATCGCGTACTCGGGGAACGGGGTGGGCGGATCGTCGACGATGTTGTTCGCGGTCGAGAGCACGTGTTCCAAGGCGAGCAAGTTCGCGTGCTCTGCTTCAGCGGGCGGCCTCGCGACCGACACGTGCAGCTCGCTGCCGAACACCGCCACGACCTGGGCACCGAAGCGGTCCTCCCAGCTCCGCAGGAGTGCGCACAGGAGAGGCAACGGTGCCTCCGCGGACCAGCCGATCGACGCCAGAGCATCGCTACCGCGACGGGCAGGGACGAGCACGAGGCGACACTCGTCCAGCCCAAACTGTTCCGTCTTGCTGAA
The DNA here is from genome assembly GCF_043077765.1 of Streptomyces sp. NPDC015661. Taxonomy (NCBI): domain Bacteria; kingdom Bacillati; phylum Actinomycetota; class Actinomycetes; order Kitasatosporales; family Streptomycetaceae; genus Streptomyces; species Streptomyces sp. NPDC015661. The sequence continues at coordinate 2,570 of NZ_JBIBST010000017.1, forward strand.
CCAGGTAAGCAGGCTTGCCGCCGCCGTCTCGGGCGTCAGGCTTGCGGGCGCAGCCGGCACCTGCGGTGCCAGGCCCGGCCACTGTTCGAAGGGCGGCCCGGGATCGTGGGGCCATGGCTCGACTCCTTCCGGCGCCGGGGCGGGGGTCGGGTCCGTCCAGAAGGGCAGCCTCCTGCGCCGGTACTCGGCGAAGTCCGTGGCCAGCACTTCCTCCAGACGGACGGCATCTACGTCGGCCAGGCCGATCGGTGTTCCCATGGCGTCGGGCCGGCACAGGAGCGGAACCAGGCGGCAGGCTTTCTGCTCGCTCAGCAGGCGAGGCCACAGACGCTCAATGTCATGCGGGAATTCGTCCGAGACCCATACGCGTGCAGGGCCGGAAGGCAGGAACCGGCCGGGAGGCAGACCATCGGGCAGGGCAAACGACATGGTCGCACCGTAGACGGTGGCGCTGACAGTGCGGCACTTGCAGGCCTCAGGGATGCCTCCGCCACCAGTGATCCAAACGAGAGACCCTAGGCGTAGTCCGGGACGAATTCCCCCGTAGCCGCCGGTCGGGCACGGCGCGATTCTGGGCATCGCAGTTGCCCATCTGGGCCGTGCACCGCCCTCAGTCACCCGAGTGGTCTCGGTAATGGTTGGCTGCGGTGTGGCCCACTGCCCTATCCGGCGAGGGCGAGGTTGTGCATCCGGGTGATGCCGAGCATGGCGTGATGGACGCCGTCGCCTGTGAGGCGGCAGTCGCGGAGGATCTTCCAGGTCTTCAGGCGGGCGAAGACGTGCTCGACCCGGGCCCGGACCTGCTTGTGGGACCTGTTGTGGTCCTCTTTCCAGCCCGGGAGTTCGGCCTGGCCTGGAATCTTCTGCAACACGCTTTAGGCGTATCTGCACGCCGCCGGGGCCTTCAAAAGGGACCCTGGGCGGCGAGCCGGACGACCATGCTCTCGGACGGTGCCGCGGCCGACTGACATCGAGATCCACATCGCCGCGGACAGCTACTGCCGACCGCTCGCCTTCGTCATCACGCCCGGCCAGGCAGGCGACGCACCCGCGTTCCCCGAGGTCACGGCATCAGTTACGGGTGCCGCGGCCGATCGGGACACGGCCTAATTCATCACTACGAGGCCACGCATCGGAAGAGGGACCAACTGCGTGCCTTCCGCGACGACGCCTCACAGATTCGGGAGTTGCTCAGGCATGCTGCATCGACTTGTGCCGACAGAACTCCCGCTGACACCGAGCGTTCAGACCGCCATTGTTGTCAGGTGAGAGAAACTGGCTGCACGTGCAGACATAGCAGTACCAGGGACCGCCAGGGTCGTAGTCCACTCCACGCAGGCGGGCCTCGGCAGCCTCGCGTACCGAACGGCTGTGATTCTCCAACTCGGCGAAGTCGGACTCATTCTGCTTGAACGCTTCGCGTTGAGCTTCAGTCAGGGGCCGCGGGTCGTCGTTGCTATGCGTGTGCACCGCCCAGTGGGCCGTGTGTGGTGGGGTGAACTGAGTGTTGTGTTCGGCTGCGGCCTGAGTGGCGGCCTCTTTGGTCGGGAACAGCATGAGGACGTTGAGGTCTTCCTCAGGGCAGTACACATCCCACTTGGTTGGGGAGTGAGGTCCCGTTGGGGTTGACTGCTCGCTGGGTTTCGTCATCGGAAACACCTCCGTGCAGAGCTAGGCCGAACTGCTGGGCCGAACGGGAGAACCGGCAGAATGTACCCGGACTGAAGGGTGAATCACGGAAACGAGTGATGGGCACCCGGGCATAGCAGTAAGCCTTCTGCTGAGCGCAACTACATTGTCCGACTAGTGACGCGGGCCTGCCACTGGAGAAGTCCTCCCCCCTGCGACCGCAGACTCACCAAAGGAGATGACATCTACGGGGTTGAGGCGGGGCCTGAGCAGTCAGTGCCCGGCGACACCCTGGTTGGGCCATATCCACACCGCTGGCTGCTGGTTGAAATGCGTGCCCCGGCCCTCCCCTCGTCGGCGTCCGGCCCGGCAGCAACCGCTCGATGCACACCCACCGGGCGTCAGTCAACGACACACATCCACCAGCGATCAGATGATCCGAAGGAAACGGCCCAGGCCGAGCGCGCGCCCAAGGAGGAGATCACGGAGGTCGCGGAGGTCGCGGAGATCGCGACGACCGGGCTGACGAACCAGCAGATCGCCAGGTGTCTGTTCATCTCGCGCCGCACCGTCGGCGCCCATCCGTAGACCTTTCCGAGGCTCGGCATCGCCTCCAGGCCAGGCGCTGCGTCGGCCCGACGGACGGTCCCCCGGAACGTACCGCCGAGTTCGTACAGGAGAGCGCCTGAGACACCTTCGAGATACGTGTTCACACGTGCGTACTCGCGTACCAGGGCGCGGACCGAGAGGCGATCCGACGCGACATCCGCCACCGCGGGCTACCGTCGCGCACCCACCCCCGTGGGGGATTCACTCTGCGGCCGGGCAAGCCGCACGCGAACCGGCTGCCTCCGTGCCTTCCCTTCCCCCGGGATGGGAGCATGCACCGGAGCGCTCTCCCGGCCGGGTGGGAACGTACGCAGGGAAAAGGGGGCCACGATGAACGCACAAACCGGGCCTTCCGCTCGGCCCGCGGCCGGGGGCCGGCAGGCCACGACTTCGCTCGGCGGCTCCCTGCGCGGTTCGCTGCGGGGGAGTCCGGGTCTCCTTGGTCGCGATCCCGAACTTCTTGCCCTGAAGGAATTCCTGCGCGAGGCCGCGGCCCACGGAGCGACCCGCGTCGTGTGCGGAGAGGCCGGTGCCGGCAAGTCGACGTTGCTGGAAGCCACCGTCCACGCGGCGACGGCCACCGGCATGCGTGTGCTGCGCTGCGCCGGCATCCGGGGCGCCACCTCGCCCGACCTGTCCGGTCTGCTCCAGATCGTGTGGCCGGTACTGGCAGCCCCGCGCCGGTCGTCACCGGCCTCCGAGCCGCTCGACGCCTTGGAGAGGGTGCTGGTCGACGGCGCGCCCGCTCCGGGCGGGCGGGCGTGGCTGCCCTTCGCCGTTCTCGAGGTGCTGGTGTCGGTCAGCCGCGCGGGGCAGCCCCTCCTTGTCGCCGTCGACGACTGGGACGCGCTGGACGAACCGAGCCGGGAGGTGTTGACGTTCGTCGCCCGGCGGACCGGAGGTCATCCGCTGGCCCTGCTGATGACGGCCCGTCCGCACCGCCTGCCGCCGGCTCCCCTGGCCGGCCTTCCGGCGCTGCCGCTCGACCCACTCCCCCCGGCCGAATCCGCCCTGCTGCTGGCGTCACGGCGGCCCGGTCTGGACGCGCACACCGTGCGCGAGCTGCTCGCGACCGCGGCCGGCCATCCCCTGGCCCTGCTGGAACTCCCCGTCCCGTCCGAGGACTCGTTGCCCGCCCTGCCCGCCTCGTCCGACCGGCTGGCCGCCGCCCTGGCCCCCGGTGCCGCGCGCCTGCCCCAGGAGACCCGGGACCTCCTGCTGGTGGCCGCGCTGCACCCGACGGGAGAGCTCCCGCTGCTGCTGTCGGCCGCGTCCCGGATCGGAGGCGCCGCGCCGGACTTCACGGCCCTGGAGCCCGCGGAACACGCGGGCCTCGTGGCGGTCGACGACGGCATGCGGCTGCGCTTCAGCCACCCTGCGACGGCGGGGGCTGTCGTCCACGGCACCGAGCCGCGGCGCTCCCGGGCCGCGCACGCGGCCCTGGCGGAGGTCCTGGCACCAGGCTCGGTGCCGATGCTGTGGCACCGGTCCCAGGCGGTGCAGGGGTACGACGCGGAGCTGGCCGGCCGTCTGGAAGCCGTGCAGGGCCAGGCCCTGGAACAGTGCGAGCCACCGCTGGCCGTCCGGCTGCTGCGAAGGGCGGCCGAGCTGCATCCGGCGCCCGCGGACCGGGGCCGCTGCGCCCTGCGGGCCGCCCAGCTCGCCGAGGTCCTCGGGCTGGACCGTATGGCACGGACGATGGCGCACCGCGCACTGCGCGAGCGGCTGGGCCCCCTGGGCACGCTGTGCGCCGAGACCCTGACGCGGACCGGGAGAGGTGACGGCCGGCCTCCGGCCGACCCTGCCTCCTGGCCCGTACCCAGCGGTGCCGCCGAGCAGGAGAACGCACTGGAGCTGGCCCGGATCACGGCGGCCTCGGTGGCGGGCGACGACGAGCGCGCCGAGGCGCTGCTGGCCTTCCTCGACGGGATGCCGGAGCGCGCGGACGACCCCCGGCTGCTGCACGCGATGGCCACGGTCGGCTCGGTCCGCCGGGCCGCGACCGTACTTGCGGGCGTATCGGCCGTCCGGCACCTGGCCGACATGCCCGTACGCGACCTCGAACGGCTCGGTGAGGCCGCGCTGCAGGCGGGTGACCCGCTGAGGGCGCTGGACCTGTTCCGGCAGGCGGAGCGCCGCCATCGCTTCCACGGCCTGGCCGGCGAGCTGCCCCCGGTGCTGCTGAGGCTGGGCCTCGCCCACCTGGCCAGGGGCGAATGGGGTCAGGGCGAGCACGCGTTCCGGCGGTGCGCGGCGCTCGCCGAGGGCGTGTACGACCAGGACCACCATGCGGCGGCCGCCCGCCTTCTGGAGGATCTCGTACGGGCTCTGCGCACCGGTGGCACGGTACGCCCGGGCGCTGCCGGTGATCTGGTGGCGGCGAGGCGCTCGATGCGTTCGATCGACGCGGTTCTCGCGGTCGGCCGGGCCTGGGCCCTCGTGGAGTGCGGCAGGTCCGGAGCCGCGCTTCCGGCGTTGTCGGCGCTCCTCACGTCGCCGCGCACCCGCGCGGTGGCCCTGTTCGCGCTGGTGCCGTTCGCGGAGGCCGCCGAGGCCGAGAACGCCTCCGGGGAAGCGCTCGCGACGCTCGATCGACTCGAAGCGGAGCTGGGCGGGGAGTGCCCCGCCGTGGTCGCCCATCGGTTCACGGTGGCCCGGGCCGTCCTCGCGGACGACCAGGACGCCCAGACGCTGTTCGAACAGGCCTTCACCGAGGACCTGTCCCGGCAGCCGTTCTTGGAGGCGCCGCTCCGGCTGGCCCAGGGACGGTGGCTGCGGCGCCGGCGGCAGTTCGCCGACTCCCGTGCCACCCTGCGCCAGGCGGCGGCCGGCTTCACCATGCTCGGCGCCGAGGCGCGCGCTCCGCGGATCGTCGAGGAGCTGCGGGCCTCCGGGGAACGAACCGACGGCGGCGCCCCGGGCGCACCCGGGGAGGATGCGGCCCGCGCCCTGCTCACCGCGCGGGAACTGCGGATCGCCGAGCTCGCGGGCCACGGCCTGTCCAACCGTGAGATCGGCGAACAGCTCGGCCTCGCGCCGCGGACCATCGGGGCGTACCTCTATCGCATCTTCCCCAGGCTGGGCGTGACAGGGCGGGCACAGCTCGCCGAGGTACTGAGGGACCGTCACTCGCGCTGAGGGACATGTCATGCGGGCCGGCGACCCCGCCACTCGCGCCGAGGGAACCGTCCCTCCAACCCGAGAGGCCGTCACCCGCCCTGACCGAGGCCGGCACCCGCCCTGGCCGAGACGGGCACCCGCCCTGGCCGAGGCCGGCACCCGCCCTGGCCGAGACCGTCACGCGCCCTGGCCGAGACCGTCACCCGCCCTGACCGAGACCGTCGGCCCTCCCGTCAGTCGGCGCCGATCCTCGCGGCGAGCTGTGCGCGGGAGGAGACGTCCAGTTTCGGGAAGATCTGGTACAGGTGAGAGGCGACCGTACGGGGTGACAGGCGCAGCTGTTCCCCGATGGCCCGGTTGGTCAGGCCGCGGGCGGCCAGGCGCGCGATGGCGAGCTGCTGCGGCGTCAGCACGCGGGAGATGTCGTCCGCTGCGGAGTCCCCGTCCGCCGTCCGGCCCGTCGCCCTCAGTTCGGAGGCGGACTGTTCCGCGCGGGACAGGGCTCCCAGGGACCGGAAGACCGACTCGGCCCTGGTCAGCGGCGTACGGGACTCTGTGACGCGCCGACGGCGCCTGAGCCATGCTCCGTACGCGAACTGGGTCATGCCGTGCAGCAGCGGCCAGAGCTCGGCCCCGGGCCGCAGCGCGCGGCGATAGCGGGCCTCCGCCTCGTCGTCCGGGGCGAGGACGGCGTCGGCGTACGCCAGAATCCGTTCCGGCAAGGGGGCACACCCCGCCTCCGTCAGGGACGTGACGTGATCGACGACCGTCCTGGCGTCGGCCTGCTCCCCGGCCGGCGGTGCCGCCTCCGCCAGGAAGGCCAGCCCCCAGAACTGCTCGAAGGCGTACGGCGTCGTCGGGTCCGCGAACAGGGAACGCAGCCGGGCGTACGCCTCGGCGTACCGTCCCGTCCCGGACGCGGAGACCGCGCGGGCCAGGACGGCCAGGCTCAACTGCCGGTTCTGGCCGAGGCGCAGGGAGGACTCCTCGACCTCCGCGGCGCACTCCAGAGCCCTGTCGTGGTCGCCCCGCAGCGCCGCGACGATGCCCAGCATTCCGGTGGCACGCGCCACCCAGTCGGGCTGCGCCGTCCGCTCCGCGATCTTCCGGCTCTCCTCGGCCAGCGACCGGGCCGTGTGCCACTCGGTGCCCAGCCAGATCTGACACATGGTCCGCGGTACGAGCGTCAGCGGCAGCTGTCCGTACCGGCCCGCGGCGCGGAAGACCGCCTCCACCTCCTCGAGGAGCGGCTCCGCCCGGTCGAATTCGGAGGTGAGGGTGGTCACCTGGGAGAGCAGGCTCCGCTCCTCCAGGTCGGACCGTCCGGGAACGGTGTGCGGAACCGCCGCGTGGGGCACCTTCAGAGGGTCGATCAGCGCCATCACGGTGAGATACCACGCGTCCAGGGGGCCGGCCCGCAGGTCCTCGACCGCCCTCACGACCGGGGCGCGTTCGCCGGGTCCGACCTGCTGCCACCGGCATCTGCGCGCCGCCGCGAGCAGCAGTTTCTGGGCGAGTGCGGAGTCCTGGGCGGCGACCTCGCGTGCCGCCTCGCACAGTTCGGCGATCCGCTCCCGGCCGGCCGCGCTGCTGCCCGGCAGCAGATCGTGCACCCGCAGCAGCAGGGCACGTCCGAACGCGCCCAGCTCGGTCGGGTCGACCCGGCGTACGAAGCGGAGCGCCTGGTCCACCAGACCGTGGTCGCCGGCGAGTTCGGCAGCCTGCAGGAGCCGTGCCGCCCGGCGTTCCGGGTCCGGGGAGAGACGGGCCGCGCCTTCCAGAGCGGCGAGGGCCACGAGCACGGCGCTGCCCGAACGGGGACCGGTCGCCAACGGCTCCAGCCGCCGCGCGAGTTCCTCGTCGGGACCCGCCGCACACTGGGCCGAGTGCCAGGCCGCGTGGGGGGAACTGGTGAGACTCCGCCCGAGCGCGGCGTGTGCGGCCATGCGCCGGGCCGCCGACTCGAGGTGCAGAACGGCCGGGCGGATCAACGGCTCGGGGAAGCGGAGGTGGTGCTCCTCTTCGGGGGACTCGGGGGGACCGGGGGACTCGGCGGGACCGGGGGACCCGGCGGGACCGGGGGACTCGGGGGGACCGGGGGACTCGGCGGGTGCGGGGGACTCGGCGAGCGCATGGGCCTCGGCGAGCGCATGAGCCTCGGCGGACGCGGCGGCGCGGGCGGCCAGGGCGCCTTTGGAGGGCTCGACGACGCTTCGGCCGGTTACGACTCCAGCGGCAGGCTCATCGGCACCTCGGCCGACCACGCCGCCCGCGGCGGACTGATCGGTACCTCGGCCGACCACGGCACCTGCGGCGTACTGACCGGCACCTCGGCCGAAAACGGCACCTGTGCCAGCCTCAAAGGGCTCAAAGGCTCCAGGGAACCCAAGGGCCTCATCCGCTCCGACCGTACCGGCGGCCTCCACGACCACCAGTCCGCGGGCCGTCGCCTCGGCCAGCCCGGCGCGGGCCGCGTGGGCGCTGCCGAGCAGCAGCGTGCTCGCGCTCAGAATGTCCCGCATCACCGGCGAGGCGCTCAGTGCCGCGGTGAGCAGCACGGTGCGTGCGGGGGCCGACAGCGCCGCCCAGTCCTCCGTGTACGCCTCGGCCAGACGAGGCGTCGCGGGCAGCATGCCGAAGCCCGCCGCCTCCCCGAGACGGCCTCCGCCCAGGGAGAGTTCGACGAGGGCGAGCGGGTTGCCTCGCGCCACGGCGAGAACGAGCTCTTCCTCGGCGTATGCGGTGACCCGACCGGTACGTGCGACGAGCGCGCGGGCCTGGGGACCGGACAGGCTCCCGAGCACCACCGTCTGCGCGTACGGACTCGGCCGGACGCCGGGTGCGGCGCGCTCGGCGACGATCAGGCCCACCTGCGTCCCACCGCAGAGCCGGGCCAGGGCGTGCAGAGCCTCACGGCTCGCCGCGTCGAGCCCGTCGAGGTCGTCCACGCACAGCAGAACCGGCTCCGACACCGCGGTCAGCAGGCGCAGCACCGCTGCGGCCAGCTCCGCCGGTGACGGCGCGGGCAGGCGGCCTCCGAACCCGCTGTCCAGTACGGCGCGTGCGCGGTCCGGCAGGTCGGTGAGGCGGGGCAGGACGGGACGCAGGAGGTGGTGCAGCGAGGAAAGCGGCAGACCCCGCTCGGCCGGTGACTCTGCCGTCGACAGAACGACCATGCCCTGGCGCGCGGCCTCTGTCACGGCGAAGCGCAGGAGGGTGGACCGTCCCGTGCCGGGAGCGCCGCTCAGGTGGAGCGCGCGCCCACCGCCGCAGGGCAGGGCCGCCGGCATGGCGGCCACCAGCTTCCGTTCCCTCTCACGGCCGACCAGGACGACGTCGTCCGGCCCGACGGCGTCCGAGCCGGTGTGCGCTCTCATTCCGTGCCCCCTGGTGCCGACTCACGTCCCACGCGTGCACCGACCACCGGCACACCTGCTCATCTTCTCCCCCGCTCACCCGTCCGCTCGCCAGTCCGGGGATTCGATGCTTGTGCCGGCCACCGCATAGAGGCCGCGGATACTGACGTCTGCTCCGAAGTGCAGGCGGCTGAAGACCCAGTCGATCGGGCGGCACTCCCGCGCGTCGGACAGCTCCACGACGGGAGGCTCGGTCGTGGGGTGCTGCCCTGCCTCGGCGAGGCGCCAGGCTCCGCCGAGGTGGCGCGTCAGGACCTCGCCGACGTAGCAGCCGAAGGCGACGAGGGATTCCGCCATGTCCTCGCCGGTCACACCTTCGGCCCGGAATCCGTCGATGATGTCCTCCACCGTGTCGATGCTTTCGGGACTGTAGTCCAGTTCCGCACCGCTGATGTCGGCCGCAGCCGCGACGATGGCGGCGGCGCGCCGGGGCGCGTCAGCGGGCTCCAGTGGGGGGTTCAGGTGCACCTGCATGTCGGTCCTCGGGCTGTTTGCCGTCAATGGTGACGAGGCTAGCCGGACAACCCCGGGCCGAACATGTCTCTACACATGTCCCCGCACATGTCGATGTGCAACTCGGCCATCTGGCCACCACCACACGCCATGACGCCGACGCGGTGACGGGCCTACCGATCGGCCGGCGGCCGGCGGTCGGCGGTCGGCGGTCGGCGGTCGGCGGCCGCCAAAGAGAAGCAAACACATGTCTTCCCCCGCACTCCCTGACAAGCGTTCGACGCTCCCAATAGTGACCACCTTGACAGGTGACGCTGCCCCGTGCCAGCCTCGCGTCACCGGTCAGAACAGTTACTTCTCGTGAGGAAGTCCCATGGCAGTCGTACGGTTCCACCTCGTCTCCACGCTCGGCCCGAAGGACGTACTGGGGGTGCTGACCGACTTCAGCCCCGCACGCGCACAGGCCTGGCCCACGATCGACGCCGAGCACTTCGAGGTCCACGAGCTCGGTGACACCTGGGCTGAGGTCACCGAGGGCACGGCCGCCGCCTGGGAGCGTGCGCGGTACGCGTGGGAACCGGACGGCGACACGGTCACCATCACCACCCTGGACTCCAAGCTCTTCGGGGCGGGCGGAGGCTGGGTCTTCCGGATGACCCCCGAGGGCGACGGCACCCGGGTGGATGTCGAACTGACGCGGGAACCGAGCACGGTCAAGGGCAAGATGCTCGCCGCCCTGCTCCCCCTCGCCGCTCCGGCGTCCCTGCGCAAGTCCTTCGCGGGGCCCCTGCAGGCGAAGTGACCCGCTCCCGGCTCCCGATCCGTCAAAGGAGACGGGGCGAACAGCGCCGGCAGCTCCGTTCAGTGCGGTCAGGCCGCCGCCGGGTCGCAGGAGTCGGCATCGGACCGGGTGAAGTCGCGGTGCGGAACCGCATGAACAACTCGCACCGTTGCCCGACCCCGGCCGCGGTGATCGCCTGAGGCAGGCACCGGATCTGCCCGTCGGGCACCGAAGGATCCCCGTCGACGTACGTGAGGCAGAGCTCGCCGGCGATCCCGCCGGCGAGCATGCGCGGGCTGTCGGGCGCCTCGCCGGCCGGCCTGCCACGCAGCGCCGCGACCCGGATGCGTGCCGGCCGTGTGCAGCGCGACCCAAGCCCCCACGAAGTACCCGGTGCCGCCCACCGCCCGATCCGCGACCACCGGCGCTTCGGCGCACCACGCGAGGCAGGCCCCCGACGTCACGCCCTGCGAGCTCGGCGGGCTCCGGCAGCAGGACGATCCTCCCCACGGTGCCGGTGCGGAGCTCCGTGTCGACGAAGCCGGGCAGCTCCACCACCCACGGTGCAGCCGGAGACTGCCGGCCGGTCGACCATCGCCTGGAGATGCGGGCGGCCCCGTGCTCGTACTAGTACACGAGTACTCCACCCAGCTGAGCGCCGACGAATGGCGCCACTCGGAGCTCTCGGAGCTGTCGCTGCGCGAGTGACAGTCCGCCTCGGCCGCGCCAGGCCGCCCCACGACAACGGCTTCAGCACCGCGTGAGGCACGGCCTGCTTTCTCGACCCCCCTTCATCGCCACCTACGGCGCCGGGCACGACGACACCAACAACGGTCTCGGGGCGGGCGGCACGGCGGCCGCCAGCGCTGTCGCGCAGGCGGGCGCGCCACCGACTGAAGGCCACGGTCAAGCTGTTCGGCAGCGCAGGCGAGGAACAGCTCGCCCGCGAGGCGTACGCGATCAAGGAGGGCGACCACCACGCCCTCGCCCCTTCCTGGACTGGCGACTTGTCGATCGGGCTGCCCCCGCTCGTGCCCCCGGCGGCCACGTACAGCGGCGGACTGGCCACCGACATCAATTGGCAGACGCCAGCCGCCGTACTGCCGCCGACCGGCGGTTCTTCAAGGCGACGAGGCAGAGTCGGCCACCGAAAGGCGTGACCTGGCCGGTGCCCCGGGTGGTGGGTGATCGCCAGATCCACGCGCCGCCGGCAGTGGCGGCGTCCGGCGGCCGTGGCAGCACCAGCAGCACATTGGCTTACGTCACACACTCCGTGGCCCGTACGGGCGCATCACAGCACCGACCACGGCCCCTCCCCCGCCCGGCCTTTGACCGTCAAGTGACCGATGTACAGGTTCCGTCCCCGGCGAAGAGTGGAAGGCGCAGACTTCGCAACACGGAGGGGAACTCCTGTCATGCACCGTGATCAGTCACCACTGCGGGCACGCCCGCTGCCCGGGCACGTGCCTTCGCTGTTCCTGGACATCGACCAGATGCTCGACGAATTCACCCGGCTGCCCATGCAGGCGGAGTTCCGGTTCGACCCGGACATGCCCGCGGTGATCACCGTCGAGTTCCTCGCGGAACGAGGGCCGAGTCTTAGTTGGCGGATCGGCCGCGAACTGCTGCACCACGGCCTGACGGCGATGAGCGGATCCGGCGATGTGCGGATGTGGCCGACGCTGCCCGGCGAGCGGCCCTCATCCTGGCTTCTTCTCGAATCGCAGGAGGTGGAGGCCCTGTTCGAACTGCCCACCGTGCCGCTCGCGAACTGGCTCGACGCCACCTATCGGGTCACCTCTGCCGAGGCGGAGATGGACGGTCTGAACTGGGACCGATTCCTCCTGGAGCTGCTCGACGGTCCGGGGACGACACCGTCCGAATGAGTCTGGCCGGACCTGGAGGGCCGACTTGCCCCTCACTGCGTCACCTGTCAGAGTGGTGACGCACAGGGTTACAGTCGTCGACCGGTGCACGGCGTTGTCACACGTTTGCCACGCGCGCTCCCTCCCGATGACAAATCCTGTGCGAGAGCAAGCCGCGCTTGCGGCGGACGAGGAGGAATGACGTGAAGAGCAGCAATCCGATCTTCTCCCGCTGGGGCGCCGCCCGGGACGCCGCCTCCACGCGCCACCCGGTGGGCGTCACGGCCGCAGGCCGGCCCGGGAGCGACTACGCGATCAACCCTTACGCCCCCGCTCCCGGTACCGACCCAAACACGGACGCGCAAGTCGACCGGACCGCCATGACGTTGGACGACGTCGTCGTCCGCACCGCGACGACGCTGGGCACCGTGGCCCTGACGGCCGTACTGTCCTGGCTCCTGCTGCCGGTCGACGAGGCGAACATCAACCGGTCGTACGGCATCGCGCTGGGCGCCGCCGTCGTCGCCTTCGTCCTGTCGATGATCCAGGCCGTCAGGCGGACGCCGTCTCCGGCGCTGATCCTCGGGTACGCGGCGTTCGAGGGCGTCTTCCTCGGCGTGATCTCCAGCGCGACCTCGACGTACATCGCACCGGGCGTGGTGGTTCAGGCGGTTCTCGGCACCTTCGCGGTCTCCGCCGGGGTACTCGTCGCCTATCGGATGCGCTGGATCCGGGTCGACCGGAAGTTCGTCGGGTTCGTCGCCGCCGCCACGGCCGGATTCATGCTGCTCCTGGTCGCCGACCTCCTCTTCTCCGCCTTCGGTGCAGGAAACGGCCTCGGCTTCCACAGCGGCGGCCTGGGAATCGTCTTCGGCGGCATCGGGGTCCTGCTCGGCGCGTGCTTCCTCGCCCTGGACTTCAGGCAGGTGGAGGACGCCGTCGCCTACGGCGCCCCTCGCGAGGAGGCGTGGCTGGCCGCCTTCGGTCTCACCGCGACGCTGGTGTGGATCTACTTGGAAGTGCTGCGGGTGCTGACGATCTTCAGCAGCGACACCTGAGTTCTGCGGCGTCGGAGGGGCAGGCCCCTCCGACGTGTGTCCTTGCACGGCCCCCGCTGGACTGCCCCTGCAGGACTCCGGCTCATTCGACCTCGGAGTGAACCGCGCGATCTCGGCGCCATCCGGCAGTCCGCTGGTCGCCGATTCGGAGTCACCGAACGGGGCAATTGGCCCCACTGGCCCGCTGGCGGCATCGGACCGCTCCGGTTCGGTATGACCGTCGGCGAAGTGGTCGAGGCGGCTGAGACACTCGGTCAGGCGAAGGTCATTGATGGTGCACGGGACTACGCCATCTTCTTGCTGGCTGCATCGGTGGACACGGCGAACATTTGTTGCCGTTTGGGGAGCATATGTTGATCACGTCGGTGGCAAGCGAAGAGGTTATGCAAGATCACCCCCATGCGCCGGAACGATGCGTCCTATGCGCTCGAGTACGTCGCGCCGTTCCGAGACGATGCCGAGTTCCTGCAATGGCTGCGCTTTTCGGCGCCGCCTGACCGTCGTCGGCGGCTGGAGCTGTTCTGTAGCGCGTATGGGCTCTCTTCAGTGTCCGGCATGGTCGACGCCGTCATTGCCAGGCAAACAAGAAGCCATCGAACTCGTCCGCCGACTGTCCGGGGAGAGCCACGAACCCCAGGCAACCTGGGGCGCTGAGGGGACTACTCCAGGAGCGCGACGGCAGGGTGGCCTGGAGCCCGGCGAACCGATTGCTGTTCGACCGCTGATTCCGTCCAGCCACCCGGCCCACCAGTTTCATCAGCCGGTTGACTGGTATTCGACGCATGCGCGGGTGATTGCGAGGCTGTAGGGGTTGATGCCGGTTTCGATTTTGAGCGCCTGCCGATGATCCTGCCACCTGCCACAACGCCCGTTGCTCACCGGCAGAAGCGGCTCCAAGCGGCCGACTCCTCGTCTGTCAGATCACCGCGACCAGTCGTACCAAGCCAACGACTCGGATGATCGGAAAGGCAGAGCTACAGTGCTGCGCCGAGGGCTACGGCAGCTCGCGGCGCACCAATGCACGCGCGAACGGTTCACCGGTCCTTCGCGCGTATGCCATCCGCTCGCGCACCTCGCTGAGTGTGCGCGGACGATAGCCAGGGCCGCCACAGCAACTCTTGTGGAAGCGGACACCGGCATTCAAAAGTACCGACAGGGTTCGCCAGGCAGCCGTGTCGCGCCGCCGCGGCGTTGCGAAGGCGGAACCCACATGGATCAACGGCTCAGCACAGCGCGGGCAGAGCCGGTCGTGGTCACCGAGGTGAGGCTGCTTGTAGGAGGCCCGACAGGGCAGGCAGACAAAGGAGGTCTTCGCGTGGGCCATGCCGGCCAGAGTACGGCCCGTCCGGGCTGAACTCGACCGGGTTTCCGCGACCTCCAGCAAGATCGACGGGACATGCCCTGGACGAACTGGGACAGGGTTGTGCGGCAGCCTCAGCGTCCGGCACATCTTGTGTCGATCGCGAGGGTGGCGGCCTGCTCGGTGAGTCCTCGTCGGCGGGGAACGCACACGGGTTTCCCCACTGTGACGTGGTGGGGCGATCGGGCACGTACACCTACTGGGACCCGGTCCGGAAATTCCGCGCGATCACGTCGATCACCGCACGATGATCGCGCCACCGATCACCCCGCCTGGGCGTCCGATCCAGGAGCAACGGCTCGATCGCGCCCACTGCGCGTCAGGCAACGTCACACCCAGACCAACGACCAGACGATCGGAAGAGAGCGGCTATGCGCCGGCCATGTCACCGGCCGGGCCAGTCGACTTCCACCACTCGACCACGCGGACGGCCATTGCATCCGGCCGCAGGCCCAGAGGGTCGAGACCGAAGTGATCTTCCAGCTCGTGCCGCAGGAACTGACCGATCTCGGTCCGGCCACCACCGGAACGGAGCCGCTGGAGCAGGGGAGCAAGCATGCAGTCGTACTCGTCCTGCACATCGTCAGCAACGCTGAGGGGATCCCAGTCATTGAGCAGACGCCGCAGGTCATCCTCGGTGGAGGTACTCCAGGATCTCATCGCCCCAGACTGGCACGCACGAACGACCGCCAGCACCCGACCCCCTGATCCAACCGAAGCCCCCTGGGTCGCGACGTACTCGCCGAGGGTGCGGGGACCGGATCGGAGGCGGCGGGCGTCATCCTCCTGGTCCCACCGGTCGACACGCGGGTTGAGTTCGGCGAGCGTGCCCACTTCGAGGACCGGGACGAGGCGGTTGCGGCGGAGCCGGCCGACCTGGCCCTCGCCGCCGCCCTTCCCGTGTGCCCCGCGGATGCCTGGCTGGTAGAGGGCTTCCAGGCCGCAGTACGGGCTGAAGGCGGTCCAGCGTTCGACTTCCACCCGCTGGCGACCTGTTCGAGGCGTGAGGACCGCTCAGTCGGGCAGCGCGACGGTGAGGTCCACCTCGACCAGCTGCCCAGCGAAACCGAGCTGCGCAACCCCCAGGAGCGTGCTGGCGGACGTGAACGCCGGCCCGAGGGCGGAAGCCGTGAGCCGGTGCCAAGCCAGGCCCAGGTCCTCCTGCTCATCGCTCCGCACGTAGATGACGGAACGCACCACGTGCTGCGGCTGAGCATTCACCGCCGCAAGGGCAGCAAGTGCGTTCTCGACGACCTGGTCGACTTGTACCTCGAGGGATCCCGAGCCGACGAGAGAGCCGCCCCGGTCAAGGGGGCACTGCCCCGCCAGGTAGGCCGTTCGGCCGCTTTCCACCACGGTGATGTGGTGGTAGCCCGGCGTCTCGTGCAATTGATCGGGGTTGATGCGGCTGATCTTCACTGTCATGCCACCAGTCTTCCTACTGAAGTTGATTGAGGGCTGTAGGGGCCGCCCGCCAACCATCGGGGGCGCCGGCTCCGCTAGCCCTGGGCCGCGAGGTACGTGCAGCGCGCTGGGCTGACCGATGCATTCAGTGAAAGAGGAGTTACGGAGACTCCCCCGCTCGACACCTGTCATCGTCCGCAACGACGGGTGGTCGGTTCACCGTGCCTCCAACAAATCGGTCGGAGACTGGAACCGGATCGACGGTAGAGCGAGACACTGCCTTCGGACGGCCAGACGATCAGGTCCTCCATGCCGCTGCCCTGGGCATGCCTTCTCAGAGCTTGAAGAAGGGCTGCGCCGATCCCTCGATTGTGGTGTTCAGGACCACGTAGAAGTCCGTGACGTAGCCGACCGGGGTGTTGTCCTCGTAGGGCTCCGGCATCCTCTCCACCAGTGGAGAAAGACATGCCCGTAGATCTCGCCGTCGCTTTCGGCGACCCAGGCCATCCGGAGTTGGCTTGCGAGCCGGTCCCGGATCCCGTCCTCAGCGTGGTTCATGGGCCGAACCGGCTCGGAGAGGTCGTCGCCATAGTCCTCTTGCTTGCATGCCCAGCGCAGACGAGCCAGCACCGGCGCGTCAGCCTCGTCAGCCACGCGCACGTTGACGTCCGTGATCACCAGGCAAGTCTCGCGCACACCGCGTTGTCGCGCTCCCATTTTTCTGGGCCCAGCCCCATCGGCCTGCGGGGAAGCCGCCCTTGACCAGTCCGGTGGCGGCCAAGCAGCCGTCTGCCAGGTCTGAGCGGTACTGGGGCTCGTGAGGCGGTGTTCAACGGCCCGGGTGATGTGGCCGAGGTCGGCGCGGCCAGGTTGCCGATACCGCGCGTGACCGGTGACCGGATGCACTCCTGCGGGTTCAGGTCCGGCGCATGGACGGACAGTTGGAAGACGGGCAGCCAGGCGGCTTACCCCTCGATGAACACCTGCAGTGGCTTGCCGAGGCGGAGGCGGACGTTGTCCCGGACAAGCACGATCCGTCCGCCGAGCCGGGTCCGGGCACGGACGATCAGCTCGCGGAAGTCCCGCCGGCCGAAGCCCTTCGGCTCGCCCTTACGGCCCCGGTATGCGCGGCCGGCACCGATCACCCGGGGCCGTTCGCCCGGCTCGTAACAGGTCATGCCCGGCCATCGAAACCCGTCCCGATCCCTGGCCACATATCGGGACTACAGACGTCTGGCCAGCCCGGCGAAGCCGGCTGTTCGTGTGGACCACTCTCATGAACCCGGGCCTGTCGGTCCCCAACCCGGAGCAGCGATCGAGCGACCGTGCCGGGCAACCAACCCGCCGGCCAGCGACTCAAGGGCCGACCCATGCACATGCTGCGCCGGCTGATCTTCCGCAACCCCACGAGCCGGATCAGGGTCGGGCAATACGAGTACGCCGTGCTGCAACCGCTCATCCCCGTACAGGTCGATCGCTCCGTCGCGGCGGCCAGTGCCGCGGCGGCGCGGTGCATCCTCGCATTCGCGGCGGCCAGTGCCGCGGCGGCGCGGTGCATCCTCGCATTCGCGGCGGTCCACGCCGCCCGGGTCGCCCAGATCGCCACCCTCCTGCTCGGCGACGTCGACCTCGGCAACCGCCGGCTGGTCATCGCCGGGCGTGTCCGGCCGCCTGACGATCTCACCCGGACGCTGCTGCTGGACTGGCTGGAGCGCCGTCACCGCCGGTCGCCGAACACCGCGAACCCCCACCTCTGATCAACGAACAGCCGCGCCGGAAACCACTGGATCAGTGCCGTGATGCACGGGCAGGACGCGGCACTGGAGCGACTCCGCGTCGACCGGCAGCTCGAAGAGGCGCAGCCGCACGGGCCCGACCCGCTCCATCTCGCCAAGGTCTTCGGACTCGACGAGAAGACCGCGATGCTCTCTGCGCGGACTCCGCACGCGTCCTGCTGGAACCGGCCGCTGAACAGCACCTTCGACCAAATCTGCTCGACCGGGACGCACCGTGAGGTGAAAGATGACCGAGTGACGTCGATCGAGGCAGCAACAATCGCCCTGCAGGACCATGCCGCCCTCTGGAGTATGGGGGAAATCCGCGCGAGCGACGTCGTCGATGCGGCCTGTGATGCACTCGTCGCCGGACTCGACAGCCCCGCACTTCGAATCCTCGCCGCCTGCACGCGCGCCGAGGCTGACTACGACGTCCACGAATTGCTTCCCGCAGCGCTCGACGAACTCGGCCTCACCTTCTATCCGGTCGCCTGCGAGGCTGGCCAAGAAGCCGCCGCCCGAGCCCTCGCACGCCGCATGCTCGCCTGCGAGCTCACGCCTCGGGACTTCACATTCCGGATTCACCAGCTCTACGGACATGAGCTGCCTCTGACTGAGCGGCTGGCCGAACTCGACGATGAGTACGACATCCTCGAATACGGCGACAGAACCGTGGACCAGGTCGATGCCGAGGTCACGGCCGAAGCCCGCCGCCTCGCGGCCCACCCCACGGTTCCCGCCGAACCCACGGACACGCCCACTTGATGCACACGGACCGGCCCGCGAGTTCCCGCGGTGCGGGCCGGGGACCACGGGAGGTCCTCTTGCTTGCGGTCGGCTGCCGTGAGCTCGGCGCGCTGGGCTTCCCGGCGATCTCCGGGACGGGCACGTCCTTGGCCATGAGTCCTTGCGCGTGGCGGTCTACTGGCCCTCCAGGGTCTTCTCCGGGATGCAGTTGCGGCCGTGCTGGGCGGCCACCCCGAGCACGGCAAAGGGCATGGGCCCCATGCCGTTGGGGCCGTAGACCCCGGTGAGAGGACCGGTGAGGCTTCGAGCAGATACCGCGGGAGTCCAGGTCTGAGGACACATGCATCAGCTTGGCGGCGTTGCAGGCCAGACGTTTCATCTCGTGGAGGGTAAGCATGAGCACCCGGTCGGGGGCGACCTCCTTCCACTCGCGCGCGAGCTTGAGTGCGGCCTCCATCGCCGGCCGGTGGTTGCCCCGGGTGCTGATCTCCTACCGGAAGATCTTCGTGCGTCCGGCCGCGTACCAGCTCGCGGCCCCAGCCATGGAGGAGCGTGCCGACCTCCGGCGCTGCCGGCGGAATCCGCAGCTTTGCGTGCTTGGATCCGCGGGCGGTTCATCTCGTCACTCGGGCACTACACAACCGCCCGGTCTTTCGGTGGGTCTCGACCTTGTGCCGCAGCCCAGGAATGGGAAGTGCGTGCTCAACGCCTGCGACTGGGCCAGGCGGGTGCCACCGGGCGAGCCCCACAGCGCCCGCCCGCAGTAAGCGTCCGCGTCGGCCGGCGCCATGTCACGCAACGAACGGCCGAACCAGGTCCTCACCTGCTCCAGGTGCCCCACGTCCCCGCGGATCGTGCCATCCGTCAGCCCCGCCGAAGCCCGTGCCGGCACGAGCCGGCCGGCCCATCGGTCTCGAACAGCTCCAGTTCCCCGCCGAGGCCGGGTACCGATGCCCGTCTTTCGCCCCGCTACCGCGTCGGCCGGCGGAAGCCACGAAAGCGCAGAACGTCCCGGCCCACGCCACAGGGCGCGGGCCGGGACGGAGCCGAGGGGTGGCCGCGTCAGACGGTCCGGGTGCTCATCGTGATGCGGCCTTTCTCAGGTCGGGGGGTCGTCGCCGAACCGGTCAGTGCCGGGAAGGGGCAACGCAGCGGAAGCTGGAGGCGGCGGCCGGGTCGCCGAGGCCGGTGTAGTGGGACACCTTGGGGTAGCTGCACAGGTCGCGGTTGACCTGCTTGCCTTCGGCGTTGATCAGGGTGGCGGGCAGCGTCTTCGGGGCCTTGCCCTGCTCGACCCAGGCGGTCAGGGCACCCAGGTCGTCGGTCGTGCCGTCGCCCTGGTTCAGGCCGCAGTGGACCGTGCCCGGGGCGAGGAAGAGACGGTAGAAGTCGTCGACCCGCTTGGCGCCGCCCATCTCCCGCTCGACCCGCTGGCGGTACTGGACGGTGCCCTGGGCGGGGATGAACTGGTCGGCCTGGCCGTGCCAGGTCAGCAGCTTGCCGCCGGACCTGCGGAAGCCCGACAGGTCGGGGTCGTCCGTACCGATGATCTTGTCGTACTCGGCCTCGGACTGCTTGAACAGCTGCGCGAACTGGCTGTAGGTGACCTTCGAGAGGTCGAAGGACGGGTTCTTCGCCACCCAGAGCCTGACCCATTCGGCGGGCACCGGGAACGGCGCTCCCGTCACGTTGCCGTCGGCGTCGGGCGGGTTGACGCCCGCCAGACCCGCCAGGTCGGCTCCGATCGGGACGCCGGACCACAGCTTCTCCCCCGAGGTGGTGCGCGGGCCGTCCCAGATCTTGCGCACCACGGCCGCGTCGGCCGCCGTGATGGTCAGCTCCTTGCCTTCGCACACGACCTTGGTGCCGATCAGGCGACGGGGGTCGAAGTCGCAGCGGGCCGGGTCGTTGACCAGGCCGTCCTTGACGCCGTCGAGCGGGTCACACGCCTTGACGGCGGCACCGGTGAAGGCGGCGAACTCGCAGCCGGTCGGATGGGTCTTCTCGTTGTTCATGACCACCTGCGGCCACACAGTGGCGACCTCGTACTCGGCCCAGCTGATGGCGGGCGCCTTGGCGAGGATGCCGTCGTAGTCGTCGGGGTAGCGCTGGGCTTCCATGTAACCCTGGCGTCCGCCGGTGGAGCAGCCGTTGAAGTACGAGTAGGAGGCCCGCCTGCCGTAGACCGCGTCGACGACCGCCTTGCCGACGACCGCCGCGTCGTGCTGGGAGCGGGAGGCGAAGTTCTTCAGCAGCGCGGTGTTGACCTGCCCGTCGCCGTTCAGAGCCCAGCTGGTGTCGAGGACGTCACCGACACCGCCGTCCGTGGTGGTCACGGCGTAACCGTTCTTGACTGCGGTACCCATTCCGACGCCGTTGTCCCCGACGCTGTAGGCGGCGCCGCCGAGCGCCTGGAAGCGGCCGTTCCAGCCTTTCTCGGGAAGCCAGGTCTGCACCTTGACCCGGTCGCCGTCACCCGGGTGAGTGAGGATGACCGTCACCTCGCAGAAGGCAGGGACGTCGGTGACCGTGCCCTGAAGGATCCCGGAACCGTGGATGGTGCCGCCCGCCTGGCGGACTGCCGTCACGGACTCCACCTTCGTGCCGGCCGGCGCCTTCAGCGACGGCGTCGAGCAGGCGAGCGGCTCGGCGGCGGGGCTGGTCAGGGTCTCCGCCGACGCAGTCGGCAGGTACACCGCCGCGGCCAGCGGCACACCGGCCGCGAGGACGGTCAGAAGCTTCTTCATTGTTTTCCCATCCGAGAAGTAGATACGCGTACATAAGGAGGTGTGCGCCTGGCTTCGCTAACACAAGCGCTCAACACAAGCGCTCAACACAAGTGCTCAACACAAGCGCGACCCAATCGCTTGACACGTGCACTCAACACGTGTGCTCGACACATGTCCTCGACACATGAGCGGTGGACTGTGGCTGGCCCTTGACACCGATCAAGCCGGTGACCAAGGAGTTTGATCGGCTTCAGACACCCGATGGGGTCATTCGCCCTCGGCCTGGTACCACTCTGCTCTGGGTACACGCCCACCCACATCAGTCACGTGACGGTCCGCACCCGGAATCCTCGGCCGGGCCGCGTACCACACGTGTTAGGTCATTCGACGGTGCCCTGGGCCCGACGGCGTCGCCGACCGTTGGGGCGGCGCCGTGGGCGCGGTGCAGCGGCCTCCCCACGCTCCTCGCCGAGCCACCGGGAGTGGTACAACTCCGCCCAGGACCGGCTGACGTAGCCGGTGCGCATGCCGAGTCTCGCCTCCGGGTCCTCGAACGCCCTGCGCATGTGCCCGAGTACGACGAAGGTGATCGCCCAGGCCACAAGGTCGTGGACGAAGATCGCGCTGGTGCGGGAGATGAACGGCAGCAGGCCCATGAACCACATGAGCAGGCCCGTGAACATCATCACCAGCACCGCGCCGGCGATCCAGCCCGCGTAGAGCTTCTGCCCCGCGTTGAACTTGCCCGCCGGGCGCGCCTCCGGCGAGGCCCAGCGGCGACGGACGGCCCTCAGCCACTCCCGGTCGTACACCGCGAAACGGTTCAGTCTGCGCAGGTCCGCGCGGAACTCGGCGGAGAGGAGCCCGAGCAGGAAGGGCAGCGGCAGCGAGATGCCCGACCACTCGTGGACCGTGACCATCAGGTGGCGCCGGCCGACGAGCAGGGCCAGCGGACCGATGTACAGGCAGGCGGCGGAGAGCAGGCACGCCAGCATCAGATAGCCGGTGGCCCGGTGGACCAGGCGTTCGGCGGCGCTGAAGCGGCGGACACGCCCGGAGGCGTCAGACCGCATCGCCATGTCGACCTCGCGGACACGCCCGGAGGCGTCAGACCGCGTCGCCGTGTCGGCCTCGCGGACACCCCCGGAGGCGTCAGACCGCGTCGCCGTGTCGGCCTTCGCCGTCGAGCCAGCCGTCGACCGCATAGCCACGCTCCTCCCAGTAGCCGGGGACGACCGCGTCGGTGACCGAGATGCCGGACAGCCACTTGGCCGACTTGTAGAAGTACATGGGCGCCACGAACAGGCGGACCGGTCCGCCGTGTGCGTGAGTGATGGGCTTGTCCTGCATATTCAGTGCCACCAGGACGTCCGAACGGCGGGCCTGTTCCAGAGTGAGGCTCTCGGTGTAGGCGCCGTCGAAGCAGGTGAAGCGGATCGCCGCGCCCGGGGAACGTACTCCGGCGGCGTCGAGGATGTCCGCCAGCCTCACCCCCTCGAAGGGCGTCCGGTCCACGCGCCACCCGTCGGTGCACACGACGTCGTGGACGACCCGGGCCTGGGGCATCGCACGCAGTTCGTCGAGCGTGTAGGTCCTCGGGCGCTCCACCAGCCCGTCGACCCGCAGTTCGTAGTTCGTCCGGTCCTTGTGCGGGACCGAGCCGACCACGCTGTAGTACCGGAAGCCGCTCGGATCGGGCAGCAGACCGGTCAGGCCTGTCGGATCGACCTGGGAGGCGCCGGCCACGGCCTTCTCCCAGCCGCGCTGGAGAGAGGGCGCGACCGCGAGCCCCGCGGCGCCTGCGGCGAGCATGCCGAGCATCGCCCGCCGCCCCACCGGTGCACCCTCGGCACTCGGTTTCGGCTTTCCTGCCATGGTCAGTGTGCTCCTTCAGTCCACATGCCACATTCCAAGGTCGACACCCGCGGTCCACAGTCCACAGTCCACACGTGTGCAGAGTGTCGAACCGTCGCGGCGCCACGCCATTGTCACCGGTTTAACTGGTGACGATGGTGGCATGTGACCCAGGTCGTGTCAACGAAGCGCAGGGAGGCAACACCCTGAGGACTCCCAAGACCCGCACACCTCGGTCACGACCTCCGGGAAGGCGACCTGCTACGCTGCGAGTGACATAGACCGTGTATCGAGGAGTCGCAGACGTGGTGGGTGACGACGACATCTCCGGGTGAGACCCGGACCTGACGGCCACCGGCCGGTGCTCAGGAGCGCCGCCGAAGTGGTCCGTTTCGTCGTACCCCCTTTTCCCACGTCTGCCCAGGGCAGAGGTCTGTTCTCTCTGCCCTCAGTTCCTTCGAGGTGCCTCCATGTCCGACGCCGCCATCATCTGCTCGAACCTCTCCTTCGCCTGGCCGGACGACACCCCGGTCTTCGCCGACCTGTCCTTCGCCATGGCCACCGGCCGTACGGGTCTGGTAGCCCCCAACGGCTCCGGCAAGAGCACACTGCTCAAGCTGATCGCCGGTGAACTCAAGCCCGCCACAGGCTCGGTGTCGGTCGGCGGCACCCTCGGCTACCTCCCGCAGAGCCTCCCCCTGACCGCCCACCTCACGGTCGCCGAGGTGCTCGGCGTCGCCGAGGTGATCCGCGCTCTGGACGCCGTGGAGTCAGGCGACGTCGCCGAGGAGCACTTCACCACCATCGGCGACGACTGGGACATCGAGGAGCGCACACGCGCGCAGCTCGACCGTCTGGGTCTCGCCGACCTCGCCCTGGACCGCAGCCTGAGCACGCTCAGCGGCGGCCAGGTCGTCTCGCTCGGCCTCGCCGCGCAACTGCTCAAGCGTCCCGACGTCCTGCTGCTCGACGAGCCCACCAACAACCTCGACCTCGAAGCCCGGCACAAGCTCTACGACGTGCTGGGGGACTTCAACGGCACGTTGCTCCTCGTGAGCCACGACCGTGCGCTGCTCGACCGCATGGAGCGCATCGCCGAACTCGGGAGCGATGAACTCCGTTTCTACGGTGGCAACTTCACCGAGTACGAGGAGGCCGTGCGCGCCGAGCAGGAGGTCGCGGAGAAGAACGTCCGCAACGCCGAGCAGGAGCTGAAGCGGGAGAAGCGGGAGATGCAGCAGGCCCGCGAACGTGCTGATCGCCGCGCGAGCAACGCCGCCAAGAACCTCAAGAACGCCGGGCTGCCCCGTATCTTCGCCGGCAACATGAAGCGCGGCGCGCACGAGGCAGCGGGCCGGGCCGGCCAGATGCACTCGGCTCGGGTCAGCGAGGCGAAGGCGCGTCTCGACGAGGCCGGACGTGCCCTGCGCAACGAGCAGCGCCTCACCCTGGACCTTCCCGACACCCAGGTGCCCGCCGGACGCAACCTCTTCCTCGGCGAGGGGATGCAGGTCCGCCTCGGCGACAGTCCGGTGTTCGCGGAGGGCGGCGTCGACCTCACCGTCCGGGGCCCCGAGCGCATCGCGCTGACCGGTCCCAACGGCGCCGGCAAGACCACCCTGATGCGTCTGATCACCGGCGAACTCACCCCGGACGGCGGGGAGATCAAGCGCAGCGACGGCCGGATCGCCTACCTCTCGCAGCGCCTGGACACACTGGACCTGGACCGCACCGTGGCGGAGAACTTCGCCGCTTTCGCCCCCGAACGGCCCGAGGCGGAGCGGATGAACCTGCTCGCCCGCTTCCTCTTCCGCGGCGCCCGGGCACACCTGCCCGTCGGCGTGCTCTCCGGCGGCGAACGCCTGCGCGCCACCCTGGCCTGCGTACTGTGCGCCGAACCGGCTCCCCATCTACTGCTCCTCGACGAGCCGACCAACAACCTCGACCTGGTCAGCGCGGGCCAGTTGGAGAGCGCGCTCAACTCCTACCAGGGCGCCTTCATGGTGGTCAGCCACGACGAGCGGTTCCTCGCCGAGATCGGGGTGAACCGCTGGCTGCGGCTGGCCGACGGCACGCTCAAGGAGACGGGAGCCCCTGGGGTGTGAGCCGCCGACGTGTGCAGCGGCCCGCGCCGAGGCGACCCGCCCCGCGGGCCGACCATCGATCACGTTGGACGGTTCCCCCATGCCCCAGCCCGCTCTTCTCGCCCACGACCTCGTACGCGACCTGGGCGGCCGTCGCGTCCTCGACGGCATCTCCCTGACCGCCTCCCCCGGCCACCGCATCGGCCTGATCGGGGAGAACGGCGTCGGCAAGTCCACCCTGCTGCGGGTACTCGGCGGTCTGGACGAACCCGACGCGGGAAGCGTCACCCGCCCCGCCGACCTGGGGTTCCTCCACCAGGAGATGCCGTACGACTCCGATACGACCATCGCCGCGGTGCTGGACGAGGCGCTGCGCGAAGCCCGCGAGGACCTCGCCGAATTGGACCGGCTCGGCGAGGAACTCACCCGCGTCCCGGACGACGACCCCTGCCATCAGGAACTCCTCGACGCCTACGGCAGTCGCCTCGAGCAGGCCCAGGACCGGGAGTCCTGGGACGCCGACCGCCGGGCGGCCCTGGTGCTTGACGGGCTGGGTCTGGGCACGTTCGGACACCACCGCACGCTCGGCTCGCTGTCCGG
This sequence comes from Streptomyces sp. NPDC015661, assembly GCF_043077765.1. Lineage (NCBI taxonomy): Bacteria > Bacillati > Actinomycetota > Actinomycetes > Kitasatosporales > Streptomycetaceae > Streptomyces > Streptomyces sp. NPDC015661. The sequence goes on from NZ_JBIBST010000017.1 coordinate 28,054, forward strand.
CGGGCAGCGCGGCCGGCTCGCCCTGGCCGCCTTGCTCGTACGACGCCCCTCGGCGCTGCTCCTCGACGAGCCGACCAATCACCTCGACGACGCCGCCGCCGCCTTTCTGGAGGAACAAGTCCGCGGCCTGCCCGGGACCGTGCTGATCGCCAGCCACGACCGGGCCTTCCTCGACGCCGTCTGCACCGACCTGATCGACCTCGATCCGGCGGTGGACGGCCCGGTCCGCTACGGCGGCAACTACACCGCCTACCTGGGTGAGAAGCGCGCCGAGCGGGAGCGCTGGGAGCGGCGGTGGGCCGAGGAGCAGCAGGAGCTCGAGGAACTTCGTACCTCGGCGGGCGTGACCGCACACCGGGTCGCACCGGACCGGGGCCCCACCGACAACGAGAAGATGGGCTACGGCCACCGGGCGGGCCGGGTGCAGAACCAGATCTCCCGCCGGGTGCGCAACGCCACGCGGCGGCTGGAGGAGCTGGAGCGCACCCGTGTCTCCGAGCCGCCACGCCCGCTGCGCTTCGCGGCCGGGGAACTGGCCGCGCATGCGGAGGAGCCTGCGGAGGAGGACGGGCAGCCGCTGGTGTCCCTGCGGGAGGTACGTGTGCCCGGCCGGCTCACTCTCGACGCCCTGGAGGTGCCGACCACAGACCGGCTGCTGGTTACGGGCGGCAACGGGGCGGGCAAGTCGACGCTGCTCGCCGTACTCGCCGGGCGTCTCACGGCCGAGGGCGAGGTGCGCCGCCGGCGGCGGCTGACCGTGGGACTGCTGACCCAGGACACCGTGTTCGACCGACCCGACCGCACGGTCCGTGACACCTACGAGCTGTCGCTGGGCCCGGCGCGGGCCGAGAAGGTGCCGCTCGGCTCGCTCGGTCTGCTGGACGAGGCGGACCTGGACAAATCCGTCGTCCGGCTGTCCGTCGGGCAGCGCCGGCGGCTCGCGCTGGCCCTGCTGGTGGCCCGCCCGCCGCAACTGCTGCTGCTCGACGAGCCCACCAACCACCTCTCCCCCGCCCTCTGCGACGAACTGGAGGCCGCCCTCGGCACCGGACCCGGCGCGATCGTCCTCGCGAGCCACGACCGGTGGCTGCGCCGACGGTGGCAGGGGCGCGAGATCCGCCTTGACGCAGGAAGCGGACAACGGGAGGACACTGCGGCGGCCCGCTCCCGACCCTGATCGTGACCCTACCCCTACCCCTACCCCTGCCCCTGCCCCTGCCCCTGCCCCTGCCCCTGCCCCCACCGGACCGGGTGTGACCCCGCCTGACCAGGCAACACCACCTGGGACGGTGACGATCCTTGCGCTGCCCGACAGTCACCTGTCAAGATGGTGATGTGAACCTTGACCATGTTTTCGTATGCGGGCACCCGGTCCTCGACTTCGCGGCCACCCTCCGTGCGCGGCGCTCGACCCGGTTCGAGATGTTCGTGACGCCTGAGCGGCTGAACGCCTGGTACCTGGAATCCGGACTCGTGGACACGATCACGCCCGGCAACGAGGACGACGTCCGGGCGGCCACCACCGTGCGCGAGGCCGTCTACCGACTGGTCACCAACCGCCGCCTCGACGAGGAGTTCGACCGCGAGGCGCTCGCCGTGGTCAACGGCGCCGCGCGCAAGACCCCGGTGACACCGCAGCTCACCATGGCCGGTCGACACAACGAAGGGACCCCCGAGCAGGCCCTGGCGACCGTCGCACGGCAGGCCGTCGAACTGCTCAGCGGCCCCGACGTGCCCCTGCTGAAGGAGTGCGGCAACCCGGAGTGCACGCGGGTCTACATCGACCGCTCCCGGGGCATGCGGCGGCAGTGGTGCGGCATGGAGTCCTGCGGCAACAAGATCAAGGCCGCCGCCTACCGCGCCCGGAAGAAGACGGCGCCCGCCGCGGCCGCGCACTGACCCTCCGAGTCGGGTGACAGCGGCTGGGGTCTCAGAGGGTGCGTACCTCGCCGCAGAGTGGCACCGGGGCCACAGTCGACGGACGCAGCGAAAGTCCGACTGGTGCGACACGAGCAGGTCGCCACACCGATTCACCGGAAGTCGCCGGCCGCGCCATGCTTGCCCTGCACGGCCACGCCACCGCCCTCCCCCCGCGGCTCGCTCGTGGTGTGGCCGAGTCCACCACGCGCCGTCACCGACGTGGCGATCAACCACCCCTGGTCGGGCATGCCAGGTGTGCGCAGCACGTATGCACTCCTGTATGAACTCCGTGCGCCGTCGGCTCGTGTTCTTCATGTACCGGTAAGCAAGACATGCGGAAGACGATGGACAGGCCACCGACCACCGGACGGCGGCCACCGGACGGCGGACGGCGGCCGACGGCGCCGGAGGCCGCGCGGCGGCCCCCGCCACCGCCATACCACCGCCGCACTGACGTCCGCAGACCTCCTTCTCCCCTACGACGTATCTGCCGGGCGATCCATTCGATGGGAACCTCGCCGCACAGACACATAGCCGCCTATCGTGAAGAGTGCACATGCCCGGCGGACCGTCCGGCGTCGACACTTATCTCCACGGGGCCCTCGGCATGGGTACCATGCGCAACGTCATCCATTTCGAGGGAGTGAACGGTTGTGACCAGCCAATCAGCCTCTACGCTCCGGTCGCGGTACGTGGAACAGGCCGCGTCGGACCTGGAGGAGAACCGCCGGCGACAGCACCAGCTGGCGGAACAGATCGAGAGGTTGAAGCAGGAGGAAGCCCTCCTGTCGGACATCCTGAACCTCGCCGAGCGGTACGAAGGCTTCGGGGATGCGTCACGTCTGCCCGAGCAGTTGCAGGACGAGCCCGTGGCCACAAAGGCTCCCTCGAAGGCCCGTTCACGGCGCTCGGCTCCGGTCACCGCTTCATCGGGCGGCGCGGCGAAGGCCGCAGCGAAGGGGAAGTCGCACCAGCCACTGCTCGGTGACCTCCTGTCCGGTCTGCTCGCCGGCCACAAGGAGCCGTGCCTCGCGAAGGAGCTGCGGGACGAGCTCCTGGCCAAGTACCCGGACCGCAACCCGACACCGCAGGTGGTGCGGAACACCCTCGAAGCCCTGGTGGCCAAGGGCCGCATCCGGCGTCACAAGCAGGAGCGTTCCGTCATGTACACCCTCGTGGAGCCGGGTACGGAACCAGCGGGCCGTACCCACTGACCCGTCCGACGAGTTTCGCCGCCGCCGAGTTCCTGGAGGGCCGCCGCCCTCGCCCGTACGGCCGACTCCCCCACTCACGCCGCGGCCACCCGCGCACAGGCCGCATCCGGTACGTGGGTGGCATCGGCGTGGGGCGTAGGCCCGGCCGAGGCTGCCGATCGCTTCACTCACATGTACGTACCGCGCGCCCGCTCAGTCCCGCCACATGTTGTCGAACGCGGCGTCCTCGATGTCCCGCCGCAGCCGCACGGCCTCCAGTTGTGTCACCGCGTCGCCGACGGCTGCCACCACTGTCGTGACCGACTCCCCAGTGAGGCTGTCGCAGGCTTCCGGCAGCGCGTCCCCGATCCTCGCGGCCGCCATCAGTGCGGCGAGGACGGGCTCGCCGGAAGCCCGGCGTTCCTCTGCGCGGGCGCGCGTAGGCGAGTCCGTCGGCGCGGTCCGCCCCGACCGCAGGTGGAAGCCATGGCGCCTGGGGTGCGCGAGGAGCCCGTCCTGCCCGAGGTCGTCGGCGTAGGCCGCGGCGAGCTCCCTGCCGCGGCGCCACAGCCAGTGCTCCACCGTCTCGTACGGTTCCCGCCGGCCCAGCGAGGCGACCGCCTGGTCCAGCATCCGGTCGCCCGTCACCACCTGGGTGTCGGGCACGATTCGGTCGCCCTCCAGGGTCGCCGCCCCGCTCTCCAGGAGATCGATCGCCTCGGCCCCCGCGAGCGCGAGGGACAGGTCGCCCTGCTCCACCCCCTGGCCGGGCGGCAGCCCCAGGGCGATGAGGGCGAGATCGCGTGCGGTGGTCATGTGTGCCTCTCTTTCTCCAGCAGGCGCAGCCACACCTCGCTGATGGCGGGGAAGGCAAGTGCGGCGTGCCACAGGCGCTCGACGGGCACTTCCCCGGTGATGGCCACGGTGGCCGAGTACAGAAGTTCGCCGACGCCGGGGCCGACGAAGGTGGCGCCCACGCCGACTCGTCGATCCCGGTCGATGAGGATCCAGGCCTTGCCCCGATAGTCGGGACGGTACTGGAGGGCGCCCGCGAAGTGGCCGATGTCGTGGTCGATGACGTCGACGGCGCGCTCGGCTTCATGGACCGTCAGGCCCACGGAGGCGACCTCGGGGTCGGTGAACACCACACCCGCGACGGCCTCGATGTCGGCCGTACTGGTGTGCGGGGACCACCGACCGGCGTCGAGTCGCTCGCCCCGGGCCCGGGCGGCGATCACGGCACCGGCGATACGTGCCTGACACTTACCCCGCTGTGTGAACAACGCCCGGCGGTTGACGTCGCCGGGTCCGTACAGCCAGCTCCCAGGGATGGTGAGGCTGTCGTAGGTGGTCAGCCCGTCCCCGGGGCTGAGCCCCACGGCGCCGAGCCCGATGTCCGCGGAGCGCGGGGCCCGGCCGGTGGCGGAGAGGATCTCGTCGGCGGTGAGTTCGTCGTCGTCCGAAAGGGCGATCCTGACATCGCCGTCGCGCACCCGTTCCGAGGCGACGACGGAGGCGTGAAAACGTACGTCCACGCTGGCCTCCCGAAGGCGCTGGTCGACCAGTTCACCGGTGAAAGGTTCCATACGGGGCAGCAGTCGCTCCCCACGGACGAGCAGGGTCATCCGGCTCCCCGGGGCCTGCCGGACGGTGGTCGTTTCGCCGCCCACCGCGCCGGCGCCCACGATCACAAGGCGACGCGGCGGCCGTACTGGACGCTGGTCGCCTCCAGACCGGCCCAGGGCCGCAGGATCTCGATTCCCGGCAGGTCGACCGCCGGCGCCGATCACGATGACGTCGTAAGTACGGGAGTTCTCGGTCGCCAATGTGCCCTCCGCAAAATGATTGCCGGTCGGATGGCGGGGTGAACTCCCGGGGCCGGGAACAGGAGCTCAGCGGCCGAGGAGTGCTGGATGATCTCCCCGAGGAACCACTCACTGCCGTCGGAATCCTTGACGGCGACAAAGGTGTCGTGGCCGACGCACTCGGCGTACGGGCCGGCCACTCGGTAGGCGTCACCGGCATGGCGGAAGGCTCCGGTCTCGTCACGGAAGGGGGCCGGTCTCGTCACGGAAGGGGCCGGTCGCGCCAGGGAAGGGGCCGGTCTCGCCAGGGAAGGGGCCGGGATGTGTCGGAGGGACCCAATGCCCTTGAGGCAGTCCCCCGCCGTCACAGAAAGCTCGAAGCCGACGGGCCGTACCCCGACAGCACCACGCTCGCCGCCCAGGCCCACACCTGCGTGCCGTCGGGCCACGCCCGCCGCTCCTCTGCGCTTCCGGATGCCTGAGGCGGCCGCTCATCGGCGGCGACGACCAGGTCCGGGGCGGTACGGCGACACATGGCTGCCCCTACGTGTGTGTCAGTCACGGAGGCCATGTTCTGCCCTCGCTCTCGGCTCGGCTGGTGGGTGCGCTGGAGGGGGATGCGGGTCCCGCGCCGGGGGTTGCACGGGACCCGCGGTCACGGGGTCAGGCAGCGGCGCTGGCGTTGATGACGACGGGGACGTTGTCGCGCGTGGCCTTGGAGTACGGGCAGATCTGGTGGGCGGCGCGCGCGAGCTCCTCCGCGGTGGCCTGGTCCACGCCGCCGAGCACGGGGCTGAGGACCGCCGAGAGGGAGAACTCGCCGTCGTCGCCGTGGGTGAGCGTGATCTCGGCGGTGATGGTGGTGCTGGTGAGCCGGACCTTGCGGAGGGTGGCGGCGCGGCGCAGTGCGCCGAGGAAGCAGGCGGCCCACCCGGCGGCCAGGAACTGCTCCGGGTTGGTCGCGGTGCCGGCACCGCCGAGCTCCTTGGGGAGCGCGAGGCCGGTCTCCAGCAGACCGTCGGAGGAGCGGACGCGGCCGCCGTTCCGACCCTCTCCATCGACATCGACAACGGCGGTGTAGCTGACTGCCATGACTTGCTCCCCATCTCGTCAGAGTTCTGTGATCACCTCCGGACACCGGACGCTTTTGCGTCACCGGTTGAGGTGGTGATGAAATCATGACACCCCCTCGCGTCACCAGTCAAGCCAGTGACGCGCACATGTGTGATCGGATGCCGCCAGGGTTTCTCGTACTGATGTCGGAAGCCGGCCACCTGTCCCTGTCGTGCGCCTGCTCGACTTCCGGTACGGTCGCCGGCGCTGCGGCCAAGAGGCCCTTCCCGCTCAGTGTGCTGCGGGACGCGCCGTTCCCCCTACGTCAGATGACTGGGCAATCGCCGGGGCCTGCCGCACGTTCTGCGGGTCGAGGGCGGCCAGAGCATCGCGTAGCACGGCTCGGAAGTTCATACCGAGTTTGAGGTAGAGCCGGTTGAGGTGTGTGCCGATTACACACCCGACCGAAACAGGCGTGCGGCGCTGTGCCTGTTGCTCAGTCCGGTGCCCGCCGGCGGGGCGATCTGCCGTTCCTCGGCGGCCAGAGGCCCCTTGGACGTCGCTTCTTATGGGGTGATCGGTCGTTGAGCTGTGCATGGCTGATCTCGTTGAGCGGCTGGTGCCGGACGAGTTGTGGGTGCTGTTCAGGCGGGTGGTGCCGCCGACGGTGGTGATACGTCCGCAAGGCGGTGGCCGGCGCCGGGCCGGTGACCGTGAGGCCCTGGCTGCGATCATCTTCGTGGCGACCTCGGGCCGTACGTGGCGGCAGCTGCCGCAGGTGTTCGGTCCTGCCTGGCCCACGGCCTACCGCCGGTTCGCCCAGTGGAGCCGGAAGCGTCCGGGGCCTCGACGCGCCCGGTATGACCCCCGCTGACCGTTGCCGTTGGAGCTACGGATCAGAAGGTCGCAGGTTCGAATCCTGCCGAGGGCGCACAACGGGAGGCCACGGAGAGATCCGAGGCCTCCTGCGTTTCCGAGGTATGCGGCTCCCAGTCGGAGCCACTGCGCCTCCCGCTCTGTAAGGTGCGGCACAGACTTGGGCGGGGTGGCTACTGGGGGCGAGGCGCCGTGAGCGACATCAAGGCTGATCAGCACGCTGCTGTGCAACCGTGGCACGCCATGGCGTTCGGATCGGCGCTGGGGTTGGTCGCGCTCTTCGAGCGGGTGCAGGGCTTCCGGTCGGGCCGGCAATACGTGCTGTGCCACGAGTCGCCGGATCTGAACCACCTCACACTCGTGGCTCTCGCACTGGTAGCAGGCGCCTTCCTGGCGGCCGTCGTCGGCGCGGCGACAGCGACAATGAGGAGCAAGCCTTCCAGCCTTCCGTTCCTCATTGCCTGCATGGTGGCCGCCCTGGCCCTCGTGGTGGCAGCCGACAAGGTGGACGCCGGCGGCGAACGGCTGGCAGCGACGATGGCCGCCGAACCCTTCAGCGAGCGCACCTGTGACTACGCGCCGCAGGTCTACTCAGCCACTCCCGGTTGGTTCTCCTGGTGATCAGCCGCGAACCGGGTGATGAGGGGATGGGTCTGGCACTCAACTCCCAGGATCACCTGCACGGCTTGGCACGTGGCGATCAAGGCGCCTCACCATCACCTCGGCAGACGGCCCGATCGCACCGACCACCCCCAGGACCCAGATCAGCGTGACCGACAGCCAGCGCGCCTCGTGACCACCGTTTAGACGTCGTTTCTTATGACTATCAAAGCGGCATGAGAGTCTCCAGTCATGAGCTACGACCTGGCTGTCTGGGAAGGCGAGCGGCCGGCGGATGACAAGACCGCCGGCCAGGTCTTCAGCGACCTGTACGACCGCTACCTCGACGGTGAGGACCTGAACTCTCCGTCCGAACTCATCGCGGCCTACGTGACCGCGCTTCTTGAGCGGTGGTGCGATACCACCGAGGACGAGGAAGGGACCTCGCCCTGGTCGGTCGGGCCGCTGATCAGCGGCGCAAGCGGTCCGCTCATCTACTTCGGGATGGGCTGGAGCAGGGCCGAGGAAGCGTCGGCCTACGCGGCACACTTGGCGGACAAGATGGGGCTGATCTGTTTCGACGTGCAGCAGGACCGACTCAGGCCCTGAGCGGCGTGATCAATCGCCGGTAGCCGATGAGGCATGCGGCTATGCCGACGAAGGCGGGAAAAGTGCTCCGCCTTGCGCTCGTAGCGCCGGTGAAGCCGTCGGCATCCTGTCAGCCAGGACACGGTTCTCTCCACCACTCAGCGATGCCGGCCCAGCCGCTGTGAGGACTCGACACCCTTGCGGGCGATGCGGTGGCGGATCCCCCGCCGACGGAGCCATCGGCGCAGATGGTCGTAGTCGTCACCCTTATCGGCCTGCAGCTTCGCCGGGCGCCTACGGCGTGGGCCTCGTCGGGAGCGGATCGGCGGGATGCCGCGGACGAGCGGCTCCAGGCCCTGGCTGTCGTGCATGTTCGCCCCGGAGATACCCAGCGACAGCGGCACTCCGTTCCTGCCAGTGCTGAGGTGAACCTTCCATCCCAGTCTGCCGCGATCGGTCGGATTCGGTCCCGTCGGTGGCCCCTTTTTGCGGGCCGCAGGCTCACGGAGTCGATCGCGCACCGCGACCAGTCCAGCTCGCCTCGCGCTCCGAGTTCGTCGAGGATCACGCGGTAGAGCCTCGCTCAGACCCGGTCCCGGCTCCACTGGGTGAACCAACTGTAGGCCGTGGGCCAGGCAGGACCGAACACCGGCGGCAGCTGCCGCCACGTGCAGCCCGAGGTCGCCACGAAGAGATCGCAGCCAGGGCCTCACGGTCACCGGCCCGGCGCCGGCCACCGCCTTGCGGACGTATCACCACCGTCGGCGGCACCACCCGCCTGAACAGCACCCACCACTCGTCCGGCACCGGCGCGAGGAGGCTGACCCGGATCTCGTACTCGCAGCGGGCTTTGTGCTGAGACGGGACTACCGAGGCGCCCTGGCCGCCGGCGAGGGGCTGGCAGCGCGCGAGGAGCTGGCGGTGGACCGCGGGCACGGCGGTGACGCGGAGGCTGTAGCCCTGACCGCGCCGTACGGTCATCCCCTGGTCGAGCTCCGCCCGCTCGGCGAGCTCCGGTTCGGCGGTGCGGAGGAAGTCGTCGATTTTGCCCGGCATGTCGAGGGTGACCGGTACTCCCGGGGAGGAGGGTTCTCCTGGAGGGCGGCATGGGCGGGCAGAAGGTCCGCGCCGGCCCTGCGGATGTCGCCGCGGCCGACGACGTGGGCGCGGGCGAGGGCGGCGATCGAGCGGCCTTCCAGGTAGGCGGCGCGTACGTCGGTGGTCTTGTGGGCCGGGACGGGCGGGCGGCGGCCGCGCTTGTTACCCCTGGTCTCGGCGGCGCGCAGTCCGTCGTAGGTCAGCTCGCGCTGGAGGTCGCCGGCGGCGGCGAGGGTCTGCACCATGAACTTCGCGGTGGACAGCGGCTCGCCCGTGTGCGGGTGGCGGGCGGCAGGGCCCCGTAGTGTTCCGCGCTTGACCGGGTTCGAGGCTGCTGTGACTCGTGTGGTCGGTGCGTCGGGTGTGACTGAACGAGCACGGCACTGAGGGATCATGGCGTTCTCTAGGCTTCAGATCATCGGAGTGCCGTGTCCTTCGGTCCAGTTCGAGTCCTTGGTGTTGCTCGCGGCCTGCCTGGGCGGCGGGGCCGCCGACCTTCCGGTGAGCCGGTCATCGGCTCGACCGGCCCCGACTCGGCACGCCGGCCGTGGCCGCGGTGGGGTTGACCTCGGGCGGGCGTTGGCGGGCGAGAGCGGTGGCTGTCAGGGCGGTGACCGCCATCGCGGCGATGCCGACCAGCGCTGCGGTGGTGTAGGCGTGTTCGTTCGGGAAGAGATGTCCGGTGTCGGTGCCAGTGGCCAGGACCAGGCCGCCTGTCGCGCTGCCCAGGGAGTACCCGACGCTGCGGACGACGTAGTTGAAGCTCATCGCGCTCGACGTCTCGCTCTTGGGCGTGACGGCCAGGATGACGCCGGGCATGGCGGCTGAGAAGCTGCCGACACCGAAGCCCAGCACACCCATCGCGACAAGCAGTTCGGCCAGGTTCGACCGGGCCGCGGCGAAGAGGACGAACCCGCCTCCGACGATGACGGCGCTGCCGGCCAGGAGCATGGGTGCGTCGATCAGCGTCCGGACCCGGGGCGTGAGTTTGCCGGCGACGAACCCCAGTACCGAGAACGGGACGAGGACCAGCCCGGCGACGAAGGTCGTCAGTCCGAAGCCGTAGCCGGCGCTGTGCGGCGTCTGCGCGTACCGCGTGATGAGCGTGAGCAGGAGGTACATCCCGCTCCCGCCGACGAACATGGCCATGTTCGCTACGGCGACCGCCGGGTGCCGTACCGCCCGGACATCGACCAGGGGCGCCTTGCTGCGCAGCTCGGAGGCGGTCCAGACGCACAGCAGGAGCACGGCGACGGCAGCGAGGATCACCGCCACGGCGAGGTGACGGCTCCACAGGCTCCGCTGGCCGGCCAGGAACAGGACGAGGAACAGACCACCCGCGAGGACGAGCGCGCCCGCCACGTTCACGTGAGCGGAGCGGCCTTCGGGAGCCACGGGTATGGAACGCCACGCGGTCAGGAGGGCTACAGCGGTGACGAACAGACCGAATCCGTAGGCGGCCTTTACGCCGCCGATCTCGGCGAGCAGTGCGGTGAGCGGGTAGCCGACGCCGGCGCCGATGATCGAGACCACCGAGATCAGGGCGATCGTCGCCGCGCTGCGCTCCTCGGGAAGATGGTCCCGGGCCACGCCCATCATCAGCGCCGTCAGACCGAGCCCGACGCCTTGCGCCGCCCGGCCGATGAGCAGCCCCGCGAACGGCAGCGGCAGCACGGTCAGCGCACTGCCGACGACGACGATCGCCAGCGTGGCGAGGATCGTGGCCCGTCGGTGCGGGCCGGCTCCGAGCCGGCCGAGGACGGGCGTGGCGACGGCTCCGCTCAGCAGTGCGACGGTCAGCGTCCACTGCGCGCTGTCGAGCGAGACGTGGAACGTGGTCGCCACACTGGTGATCAGCGGCGTCCCGAGGCTGGCGACCGCCGCCACGACCAGGGCGATGAACATCAGGGCGGGGACCAGTAGCCGCACCTCGGAGCGCTCCGGGGTGCGCCCCGTCACCGCTTCGGCCCTTCGCGGTCCTGGCTCTCGAGCTCTGCCAGGTGCGCCAGCGCCGGAAGCGCCGCCACCAGGGCCTCGACCTCGTCGTCGGCGAGTTCGTCGATCAGCCGCGCGAACGCATCGACACCCGCCTGGCGCCGCGTCTGAACGTACGACGCGCCGGCCTCGGTCAGACACACCAGCGTGACCCGCTTGTCGGACGCGTCGCCCCTCCGCTCGACCAGTCCGGACTCCTCCATCACCCGGACCAGCACGGTCATCGCGGGCTGGGTGACACCCTCGATCGCGGCCAGATCGGTGATGCGTCGCGGGCCGGTCCTGTGCAGGGTGGCCAGGGTGGCGGCGGACGTGATGCTCATATCGCGCGGAAGGCGTCTCACAGCCCTGGTGGCCAGCCCGTAGAGGACCGACCCGATCGCAGTGGAAGCGCCACGAGCGGCGTCTTGACGGCTCATACGCGAAGCATACAATATTTATATGAATGCTTTATGCATCTCCCGCTCCGAACCCTGTGCCCAGCCCCGCACCCGGCACACCAGACGGAGGTCGCCGTCGGCGCCATGGCGCACGCCGTGCGCCACGCCTTGATCGACGACCGCGCCGAGGACGACATCACCACCCGCTGGGCGGCGCCGGACGGCACCCACACCCATGCGCGCGTGGTCGCCTGCCAAGGCGGCGTGATCGCCGGTCCGGCGATCCCAGCCGAGGTATGTCGGCAGCTCGGCAGCGACGTCGTCGTCACCGAGCACGTTCAGGACGGCGACCGCGTCCACACCGGGCAGGACCTGCTCACACCGGCAGGACCGGCACCGGAGACCGCCCCCGCCGAGCGGACAGCTTTGAACTTCCTACAACGCATGGCCGGCATCGCCACCGCCGCCGCGGCCTTCGCGGAGGGGGTGACCGGGCTTCCGGCACGGATCCTGGCCCACCGCAAAACAGCGCGCGGGCTTCGAGCGCTCGGCAAGGCCGCGGTCGCCGCCGGCGGAGTGAGCAACCACCGGCTCGGCCTCGCGGCGATGGTCCTGCTCAAGGAGAACCACAGCGCCGCGGCGGGCGGCGTGAGCGCCGCGATCGCGGCAGTGCACGCGTGCAACACGCGAGGCGTCGCTGTCGAGGTGGAGGTCGGTCGACAGGCCAGGCCATCGAGGCGCCGCGCGCGGAAGTCGAGTGGATCACGCTGGACAACATGCCCATCGAAGACATGCGGCACATCGTGACACTGCGAGGGTGGGCTGGAATGCCCGCCATGGCCGACCTCGTCGACCGGGAGGCCTTCACTTCCGTCTCCGGCACGCTCCCCCGTCGCCGAAGGCGCCCGGGGCGCTGAGGAAGAGTTCGCCGGTACGCGAACCGGCACCCTCTGGTGGCAGAGCCGAACCAGGCCGGGTCAGCACGTCCCCACATATGCCCGGTGCTCCGTCGCCGGGATCGAGCAATCCGAGCGTCAACTCGAAGTCGGACATGTCCGACCGAACACAGGAGGATTCCATGGCCAAGGGCTACTGGGTCAGTGTCTACCGCACCATTTCCGACCCTGAGAAGCTGACTGCCTACGACAAGCTGGCCGGTCCGGCCGTCCAAGCTGGGGGCGGGCGGCTCCTGTCCCGTGGCAGCCGAGTCGTCGCCCACGACGCCGGAAACACGCAACGCGTCGTTCTGATCGAGTTCGACAGCTTCGAACAGGCCGTCGCGGCACACGAGAGCGAGGCTTACCAGAAGGCGCTGGTGGCCCTCTCCGACGGCGTCGAGCGCGACTTCCGCATCATCGAAGGCATCGACTGACCGACGGGCTCAGCCATCGCTGATCATCCGTCACCGGATATGCACACGGCACTGAACGACGACTCACCCGCGGGCGAGGTCTCCGATCGAGCGGCCCTCCAGGTACGCGGCGCGTACGGTCTCGGTCTTGTCGGCCGTACGCGGTGCGTACTGCCTCGGTCTTGTCGGCCGTACGCGGTCCGTACTGCCTCGGTCTTGTCGGCCGGCACGGCAGGGCGGCGGCCGCCCTTGCTGCCCTTGGCCTCGGCGGCGCGCAGTCCGTCTAGGTCAGCTCGCGCTGGAGGTCGCGCTGGAGTTCGCCGGCGGCAGCGAGGGTCTGCACCGTGAACTTCACGGTGGACAGCGGCTCGCCGGTACGCGGGTGGCGGGCGGTGAGGTCCATCTCGGAGAACGCGCCGTCGTGGATACGCAGCCCCACCTCGTCGCGGTGGAGGATGTCGAGCGCGTCGAGGATGTGCCCGGTGCCGCGTACCAGGCGGAACATCTCGGAGATGGGCACGGTGTCGGCCGCCGCGCGTAGTCGAGGAGCACGCGGAACTTCGGCCGCTGGAGAGGGTGGAGGCGGCTCGAGGTGCCTGGTTTCTCCTCGTAGACGCGGCTCCTCGGTCCCGGCCTCGTGAAGGACGAGGTTCTGCGGCGCGGTCGACTGCTGGTCGGTCGAGACCCGCTTGTAGACCTGGTTTGCACCCCGTGTGCCCTGCCGCGCGGAGGATCGGAACCCATCCGGCATCAAGCCCTGTCAGCAATCAAGATCGGATCCGATTGGATTCGCGCCGCGCGAACCCCCGGATTGCACGGGTTCATTGGACGCGCCTACCGCTTGAGCTCACCGTCGTTTGACGACAGGGCGGTCGACGCGTCCCCGTGATGCAGTCGGGACGGATTGCTGTCTGCCATCGGTGAACACCACCCCGAGCGGGCGCAACGGTCATTACCTTCCGATCACATGACGACGGTCACCACGCGTACGGTCGAATACCCGGCCGACAACCTGACGATGATCGGATACCTCGCGCTCCCGGCCGGTGCCGAGCGTCGGCCCGCAGTACTGATCGGACCCGAGGGGGTGGGGCTCAGCGATGTCGAGCGCCGCCGGGCCGAGGCTCTGGCCGAGCTGGGGTACGTGGCGCTGGCTTTCGACCTCCACGGTGGACGCTATCTGGAAGACCCCGAGGAAATGTTGGCCCGTTGCATGCCGCTGCTCGCCGACCCCGACCGGATGCGAGGAATCGGTCACGCCGCGCTCGACGTGTTGCGTGCCGAACCACGGGCCGACCCCGACCGGACCGCCGCCGTCGGCTACGGCACCGGGGGTGCAGTCGCGCTGGAACTCGGTCGCGATGGTGTCGATCTGCGCGCGATCGGGACAGTCAACGGACTCACCACGGGCCGACCCGGTGAGGCGGCACGCATTCGCTGCCCGGTATGGGCCGGGGTCGGGTCGGAAGACCCGATCATGTCGCCCGCCCAACGGGACGCGTTCACCGCAGAGATGGAGGCTGCGGGCGTCGACTGGCGCCTCGTGGTCTATGGAGGGGCCCTTCACGCCTTCCACCACCCATCGGTCGACCACACCGTGCGTCCCGGCGTCGGCTTCCACCCTCGGCACGCACAACGAGCCTGGCGTGACATCGTCGCGCTGCTCGCCGAGTGCCTGCCCGTCACGGATTGATCCGATCGGCTCCTGGTACTCACTCCTGCCCGCCGTCGTCGTCTTCGTCCAGCTCGGGTGCGTTCGCGGCGCGTAGCGGCCGCAGGGCACCGGCGGCCGGGGTGAAGGCCGCGACGCTGCAGCGGCCGAGCGGGTTCAGGTTGCGGTGCTTGAGCGGGGAGAGCCGGGCGATGTCCTCTTCCCGGGGCGGCCGCAGCGGCTTGACGCCCACCTTCCGCCGGGCAGGCGCCGGCAGGCTGCGGACCCCGGCCAGGACCCGCATTCCGGTGCTCGCCTCGTCCAGCGCCTTCGACTCGCCCAGCAGCGACAGGGATGGCCGGACCGTGGCGTACCGGGTCGCCAGCGCGGCCCGCATCGCGACGTCGGCCGTGATCTCGTCCTCGAGCACCAGGGTCACCACGGTGGCCGCGGCGCTCATCACGGCGGCGCGCGGGGCGACTTCCTCGACCGCCGCCCACAGCGCGGCCACGTCCAGGTCCGCGCAGCGCTCCTCGACCAGCTCCAGTTCCTCGAACGGCACCTGCGCGGCCCGCGCGAGGCGCGGCGCCTCCTCCAGCTGCGGCAGCATCGACAGCGGCTCCCTCTCCGTCTTCCGCTTTGCCGTGTTCAGCAGCCGCGGTGGCCATGAGGACCTGGAACAGGTCCAGGCCTCCTCGATCGCCTCGGCCTCCGGGTGCCCCATCACCGCGGTCGGCATCGCCGTGCGCCTCGGTTCCGCGGCCCGCTCCAGCAGCGGCGCCTTCAACCCCAGCGCGTACCGTGCCAGCGCCTCCATCCAGTTCGGCGGGATCTGCGGCAGCTTCGACCGAGGGAGCCGGTACGCGCCGATCTCGTCCACCCGTTCCCGCGCGCGGGCAAACGCCGTGCCCGTCGTCCGCGTCAGCGGCCGACGCAGCCGCTCCAGCGCATCAACGGCCTCGAACGCGACCGCGCAGCCGGCCGGACCCTGCCCTGGAGCTCCGGCATCGTAGAAGGCCACTTGAACCGCATCAAAATGATCAAGCAACGGATGTACGGACGCGCTGGCTTCAAGCTTCTGCGCAAGCGGGTGCTGCTTGCCTCGTGACCTCGTTGTCGGTGGCCAGTGCGACGATCCCCAGACGGTCACGCAAGGAGAGACATGGGCACCTGGGATACCGGCCCCTTCGACAACGACACCGCCGCCGACTTCGGGGGTGATCTGGACGAGGCAGCGCGGGAAGAACGCGAACCCATGATCCGCGGCGTGCTCGTACGCGCCGCCGGCCCCGCGGACTTCCTCGGTATCTCTGACGGCGAGCGGGCAGTGGCCGCAGCTGCGCTGGTCGTCGCCCGGCATCCCGACGGCGAGCCGGTGTGTTTGAACTATGGCCCATCAGAGCCGCTACCGGAGTTGCCCGCAGACCTTCGCATGCTCGCCGTCGACGCCCTGGACCAAGTGGTCTCCGACCGGTCTGAACTCGCCGAGCTGTGGGCCGAAGCCGCGAACTGGTCGCAGTGGCGTCAGGAGATCACCCACCTACGCGACGTCCTTGACCCTCCGTTCCCGCCGCAAGAGGAAGTCCTCTTCGAGATCTGATCGGTTATCCACCGTCACGGACCACGGAAGTTGAGCCAGAACCCCAGTGTGGGAAGCACTCGGGTTCTCGCCAGGTCAGCATCAGGGTGCTCCCGGTGAAGGGCCCTGGTCATGCCGCGGATGTCGAAGGTCGGGCTGTACGCGGCGAACCAGCGTGACCACCGTGGCGGCAAACGTCGATGCGGGAGCTTGAGCGGAAGCACGGCGTGACGTGGCGGACGGTGCCAAAGGCGTTGGACTCGGCCTGGCCTGAGCCGCGCAAGAAGCTGCCGCCGCGGGCGACGAAACTGGACCGCTACAAGCCGCTGATCGACGAGATCCTGCGGGCGGACCCAACAGACATCTGGATCCCGGCTACGTGTCCGCTCGGGTCCAGAACTGACGCGGAGCAAACCCCTCGCGCCGCAGCCAGTGCTCGGTATAGACGATCCGCTCCGCCTCAATCACGACGAGCGGCCCCGACGGCGGTTCGTCGAGAGAGCGCGACCGCTCGACGTGGTCGGACTGCCAGCGGAAGGCAGGCCAGTAGTGTTCGAAATCCGCGTCGGCCTCGGACACCACGCGAGCCCGGCCGAAGAGCTGCGCACCCCGGCTGCTGGCCTGCCCGACCAGAGGAGCGAAGATCCCCACCGATACCCGGGGATCCGCGGCAAGGTTCCTCATCTTCGGTGAACCAGCGGCTGTGGAGAACATCACCGCGAAGTCAAGGTGGAAGTACCTCACCGGCGTCGCGAGCGGCCCTTCCGGTCCCGCCGTCGCGAGCACGCACATGTTCTGCGACGACAGCAGATTGAGTATTCGCTCTTCCAGCCGCTCGCGATCGAGCCGCTGCTTCGGTGAGGGGCCGGCCAGCCACGGATTAGTCATAGGCATGATCAAGTATCCCATTCCCTATCCCAGGCTCCCCACGGCCCGGACGGCGCCCAGACAGCCACGACCATCGCCATCGCCATCGCCATCGCCATCGCCATCGCCATCGCCATCGTTCCAGAATGAGGTTCGCGAGCGGCCCGTCCTTGCCGCACCTGGCCCGCAGTCACGCCCGACGGAGCCGGCTTTCGGCCGTCCTGTCGGCTCTGTTCTCCGCTTGCTGCAGGGCAGGTGAGAGCGGAGCGTGCCCGCGCGGCGGGGCGTCGAATAATGCGTTGACACCCCCGGAAAGCCTCCTGTTAGCCTGACGCTGTCGTTCCGATTCGTTCTGGGCCCATGCGCCCTGGAAAAGGGAGTTTGATGTCCCGGACCGCGCCGAGTGCGCCTCGCCGTACCGCGTAACCGTCCGTTCGCTTCTGCTGCCCGTTTCTCCGGGCCGCTGCCGGACGTGTCCTCCGGTGCCATGACCTGCCCGTCCGCCGCCCTGCGGCATCATCGGGCTGCCCTCTGACGAGGCCACTCGGCCTGCTCTTGCTGTCTTGACCACATCCAGCAAGGAGCACCCGGGTGTCCAGCCACACCACCAACAACAACACCAACACCTTCAGCCCGCGCACCTTCGCCTGCGCGTGGTGCGGGCTGACCGTGTCCGCGTACGCCGCCGACGGCGCGCCGCGCAACCACTGCCCGTCCTGTCTGCACTCCCGGCACGTCCTCGACCACGTCGAGGGCGGTCCGAGCGACTGCGAGGGTCGGATGCCCCCGATCGCCATCGCCGTGCTCCGCACCGGTGACTGGAGGGTGATCCACCGCTGCGTGCGCTGCGACGAGCTCACCTCGAACCCGGTCCGCGCCGACGACAACCAGCTCATCCTGATGCGCATGGCGGTACGACCACTGGCCCAACCGCCCTTCCCACTCGAAGCGTTCGGAACCCTCTGACCGCCCGCAACGGAAGGAGCATCGCCATGTCACGCAACAACCACAGCAGTCGCGGGAGGCGGCGCCGCCCGCAGCGGCACAAGGACGTCCTGCACACCCAGGGCGGACACCGGGCAAGCGACTTCCGGTGCACGTCCTGCCGGCTCGACGTGTCCCTGGACGCACCCGGCACCGCGCACCGCAACCACTGCCCCAACTGCCTGGCCAGCCTGCACGTCGACCGAAAGATCCCCGGCGACCGCGACGCGGACTGCCGCGGCCGGATGGAGGCGCTGGGCATATCCGTCCGCCCGGACGGAGAGTGGATGATCATCCACCAGTGCGCCTCCTGCGGCGAGCTCAGTGCCAACCGCATCGCGGGCGACGACAACCCCCTCGCCCTGGTCCGCCTCGCCCTCAGACCACTGGCCGACCCCGAGGCCGCAGGCCGCGCCCTCCTCATGCTGTGACGCGGGCACGGCGGCCACGAGCGGGGCGCACTTGATGCTGTGACGCGGGCACGGCGGCCACGAGCGGGGCGCACTTGCAGCCGCTCCCCGCCCCACGCCCCACCCCTGACCACGGCCCCGCCCCTGACCACGACTTCACCTCACCCACCACAGAAACGGAACACTCCCGCAGTGAAGATCAGGACCGAGACCCTCGACGACACCGACCGCGTACGCGAGGTCATCACCGCCGCCTTCGGCTCCCCCGAGGACGCCGACCTCGTCGACGCGCTGCGCGCCGACACCTGCTGGATCCCCGAACTCTCCCTCGTCGCCGAGAACGAGACCGGCAGCGTCATCGCGCACATCCTGTTCACCCGCGCCGGCATCGGCACCACTCCGGCGCTGACCCTGGCCCCGGTCTCCGTCGACCCCGCCCACCAGCGCGCCGGTATCGGGAGCACCCTCATCCGCGCCGGCCTCGACGCCGCCCGCGCCCTGGGCGAACACACCGTCACCGTCCTCGGACACCCCACCTACTACCCGCGGTTCGGCTTCGAACGCGCCGACGCCCACCAGGTCACCTGCACCCTCAGCGCCGGCCCCGACGAGGCCAAGATGGTTCTCTCCCTCGACGGCAGCCCGATCCCGTCCGGTGACATGACCTTCGGCAAGCCCATGGCCGCCGCGATCAGCGTCTACCAGCCGGAGTAGTCGAAGCAGCGAAACCCCAGGTCTCTGGCCTGGGGTTTCGCGATGAAGCGCGTGCCGGGAATCGAACCCGCCCCGTCAGCTTGGGAACCAACCGACGCTTGGCAGTGATCAGGGTCCTCATACAGCAACAACGTCTCTACTGATCGTCTCAGGACGAGCTTCGCACGCGGCGGAGGCACATGCGGCCGTAAGGCCAGAGCCAGCAGTCTCTGAGGGAGGTCGGTCGCGTCGCTCGTCGCGGGTGCGGAGCCGTTTGAACGTGGCCCGGCGGGCCGGACCGAGCGCCGTTCGAGGGCTACAGCCCCAGGTCGAGGGCCAGGCACGAGTAGTACTTCCACGAGCCTTCGGGGTTGTACGAAGCGCCCCCGCCGCTCGGCGCCGTCTCGGCTTCCTCGGTCATCTCCTCGAAGCGAATGCGCTCGGGAAGCCTGCCGTAGCGCGCCTGCCGTGCTGCCGCGGCAGCGGTGTCGCTGGCGAGTTCCTTGTCCATGGCCCTTCTCCACTTCGCCGGTCGTTCGTGGATGGCGTCCTCTTGGTTGCCGGGGACGACTATCAGACTGCACTCTCAATCGTCACCTGTCAAGGTGGTGACGCACGTGAGAGTCCCCGGCCTACAGGGCGGCGCAACCCCGCCTCGGTGATGCATACGTGTGAGCCCTATCCGTCGGGTCGAACGGTGCGATGCGGCGCGCGCAGCCGACGACGTATGCGTCCCATGACGTACATCGGCAGCCGGTGTGCGAGCGAGCGGCAGTCAATCGACTGTCGCCCACCTGCGGGTATGCGACAACACTGAGATTCATCCGATTCCTTCCATAACCGACGGAGGACACGAATGACTCCCACATGGTTGATCACCGGCGCGTCCCGGGGCTTCGGGCGTGCCCTGGCGGAAGCCGTTCTGGAGGCCGGCCACCAGCTGGTGGCGACCGCGCGCCGTCCGGAGCAGCTGGACGACCTGGTCTCGCGTCACGGCGACCGGGTGCGCGCGGTGGCCTTGGACGTCACCGACACCGTCGCGGCCGCGGACGCGGTGCGCGTGGCCGTCCAGGCATTCGGGCGTCTCGACGTGGTGGTGAACAACGCCGGATACGCGAACAGCGCCCCCATCGAGGAGATGGCGGAGGACGACTTCCGCGCCCAGTTCGAGGCGAACTTCTTCGGGGTCGTCAACGTCAGCCGAGCCGCACTTCCCGTACTGCGCAGGCAGCGCTCGGGGACGTTCGTGCAGTTCTCCTCGCTCGGCGGCCGGGTCGGGGGCACTCCGGGCATGGGCGCCTACCAGAGCGCTAAGTTCGCCGTAGAGGGCTTCTCCGAGGTCCTGGCCCACGAGGTGGCGCCTTTCGGGATCAAGGTCGTCATCGTCGAGCCGGGCGCCTTCCGGACGGACTGGCAGGGCTCGTCCATGGAATTGCACGCCGTGGGTCCCGACTACGAGGAGACCGTCGGCGTCATGAACAAGTACCGGGCGGAGAACGACGGTACGCAGCCCGGCGACCCGGCCCGCGCCGCCAAGGTCATCATCGACGTCGTCCGCGACGACGACCCGCCGCGTCGGCTTCTGCTCGGCGCCCAGGCCGTGAGCATGGCCCTGGAAGCCGACGAGGCACGCGCCGCTGAGACGAGGAAGTGGGCCGAGGCCAGCCGCGCCGCGGACTTCCCGGTGTAGGTACGCCGCCAAGGACGTGCTCCTGGACGTTCCGGGGGCTCTCTCCCGTTCTCCCCCGTCTCCTCCCCCGTCTCCTCCCCCACCCCCTCTTCCCCGTCTTCCTCCGGCTTGTCCCACCTCCCCCGCCCCCCCGCACCCCGCTCCCCGTCTTCCTCGATCTGAAGGAGATCCCGTCATGTCTCGCAAGACCTGGCTCATCACCGGCGCCTCCAGCGGACTCGGCAAGGCCCTCGCCGAACACGTGCTGGCACAGGGCGGCCACGTGGTGGCAACGGCTGCCTCGACGCGGGCCACCACCGAACTGGCCGCCCGCCATCCGCAGACCGCGCTGGCCGTCAAGCTTGACGTCACCGAGCCCGCGGACCGCGCGGCCGCGGTGCGTGCCGCCGAAGAGCGCTTCGGTGGCATCGACGTCCTGGTCAACAACGCCGCCATCGACTTCGTCGGCGCCCTGGAAGAGCAGGAGGAGGACGACTACCGCCTGCTCTTCGAGGTCAACTTCTTCGGCGCGGTCGCCCTCACGCGTGCGGTGCTACCCGGCATGCGCCGGCGGCGCAACGGCCTCGTCGTCAACATCTCCTCCATGGACGGCCTGGCCAGTCTTCCCGCCAACGGCTACTACTCCGCCGGCAAGTTCGCACTGGAAGGCTTCACCGAGGCCTTGTGGCAGGAGATCGAGCCCATCGGCCTGCACGCGATGATCGTCCAGCCCGGTTCCTTCCGCACCGGCATCGAGAACCGGACGCGGGCGTCCGGCGAGGCCATCGAGGACTACGCCGCCACGGCCGGCGCCTTCCGCGCGATGATGGGAGGCCTCACCCCGGAGATCTTCCCCGGTGACCCCGAGCGGGCCGCCGAGGCGATCTACGAAGCGGCGAACGCGCCGGAGCCCCGTCACTGGGTCGTCCTGGGCAGCGATGCCCAGCGACGCATCGGCGTCAAGCTCGACCAGTTGCGGGCCGAGTTCGAGGCCGGTGCGAAGCTCGCGTTCAGCACGGACTTCCCGGGTGCCGCCGACAACGCGGTGCTCTGAGCGGAGTCGTACGGCAGGCGGCGGTGTCGGCCGCGGGTCAGACGGTGACGGTCTTGTACGCGGTGTACCTGCCGAGGACCGCCGCGCCGTACTCGCGGCTGATTCCGCTGACCTCGACGCCGTCGAACAGCCCGTCGAACAGCCCGCCGAACGGCCCGTCGAACTGCCCGTCGAACTGCCCGTCGAACGCGACTGCTGCACCGTTGACCGTGGTGGTGCCGGTGCCGGTGCCGGTGCGGAGGCTCCGGGCGCCGGGCGGCCCGGCGCCGTCCAGGGCGTGCCCTTCGTCGGCGGACCAGACACCGCCCCTTGGGGATCTGCGGGCCCCCGTGACGAGGCGGGCACCCTCCTCGACTCCGATCCATATGTACGTGCGCACCGCGCCTGCTGGTCGGGGCGGATCATCGGGCCGATGCAGGTCTCCGGGTCGGTGGGATCGCTTACCTTCAACGACTCCGGGTCAGGCGCGGCTTTCCGGCACGCGTGAACCAGAGCGCCGGGCCGTTCTCGAGCGAGATCAACCGCGCGATCCGCTCAGCCGGCGGCGTAGCACGCCACACACCGGCCGCGAACGACTCCCGAGTCACTTCCACCGCTCGGTCGGTCGACGTCCGCCGGCCGCTCGCTCCTGGACCGCGCGCGGCCGACCCAGGCGCGCATACGTGTCGCCTCAGTCGAATGACCTAGTTCCCCGGGTCAGCCGCCTGGGACAGGATGCGGCTGTGCGCTTGGGGTGGGGGTGTCACACGCGCCCGCCACCTGCGGCGCCATGCCGGTGCAGCACACACCACACGAGGTGCGACACACCCCGGCCGTCGTCGTGGCATCGCACCGTCATGTGACGGATGTTTCCGTAAGCACCACAGACCAGAGTGTGTGCTGCCAGGCCCGGGGCACACCGCTCCGCAGGCACCGACAGGTCACCGGAAACGCACGACGGAGGACTTCACATGATCAACAGGCGTACTTTCAGCAAGGCCGTCGGCCTGGGCACCGGCGCTGCCGCCGTCTCGCTGACCGGCTTGCAGGCCGACGCGGCCGCCTCGACCGCCGCGACCGCCTCGGACCGGCCGAGCGGCACACCCACCCCCACCGTGCCCGCCATCACCCCCGGCACCCACACCGGATTCCCCACGCTGAAGCACGTCAGGGCGGGCGTCCTCGACATCGGTTACGCCGAGATGGGCCCCGCCCACGGCCCGGTCGTCATCTGCCTGCACGGCTGGCCCTACGACATCCACAGCTTCGTCGACGTCGCCCCGCTCCTCGCCGATCTGGGCTATCGGGTCTTCGTTCCCTACCTGCGCGGTCACGGCAGCACCCGTTTCCTGTCCCGCCGCACCCCGCGCACCGCCGAGCAGTCCGCCATCGCCCTCGACATCATCGCGCTGATGGACGCGCTGAGGATCCCCAAGGCGGTCCTGGCGGGCTTCGACTGGGGCTCGCGCACCGCCGACATCATCGCCGCGCTGTGGCCCGACCGCGTCAAGGCCCTGGTCTCCACCGGCGGTTACCTCATCACCGATCGAAAGAAGCAGCTGGAGCCCGCCGCCCCGGCCGTCGAGCGCAACTGGTGGTACCAGTGGTACTTCGCCACCGAGCGCGGCAAGACGGCCATGGAGAACGTCGAGGAACGCATCGCGCTGTGCCGCTACGTGTGGACCCTCGTCTCCCCCAACTGGACCTTCGACGACGCCACCTTCGGACGCACCGCCCAGGCCTTCGAGAACCCCGACTACGCCTCCGTCGTCCTCTACAACTACCGCTGGCGCATCGGACTCATCGAGGGCGAACCCCGTTACGACCGCTACGAGCAGCAGCTCGCCGCCCAGCCGGCCATCTCCGTACCCACCATCACCCTCGACCCGGCCCTGGACCCCTTCACTCCGCCCGGCGACGGCACCTCCTACCGCGGACACTTCACCGGTCCGTACGAGCACCGCACGCTCGCGGACATCGGGCACAACCTGCCGCAGGAGGCGCCCACCGTCTTCGCCCAGGCAGTCGTCGACGCCGACCACCTCTGAGCCCGTACCCGACACCACGGGTCAGGCCACCGCGGCACCCACGGACACCGGCGCGGCCGGGGAGGGCACCCCTCCCCGGCCGCGCCGGTGTTCAGGACTCGCCTCGCCTGGGCAGCCGCCAGTTCGGACGCGGGAAGTGGCAGGTGTAGCCGTCCGGGTAGCGCTGGAGGTAGTCCTGGTGCTCCGGCTCCGCGTCCCAGAACGCACCGGCCGGCACCACCTCGGTCACCACAGACCCCGGCCACAGCCCGGAAGCCTCGACGTCGGCGATGGTGTCCTGGGCGATGCGGCGCTGCTCGTCGTCGACGTAGAAGATGGCGGAGCGGTAGCTGAGACCGACGTCGTTGCCCTGCCGGTCCTTCGTGGTCGGGTCGTGGATCTGGAAGAAGTACTCCAGGATCGCCCGGTAGTCGGTGACCGTGGGGTCGAAGACGATCTCGATCGACTCCGCGTGCCGCCCGTGATCGCGGTAGGTGGGGCGGGGCTTGTCGTCGTCACCGCTGTAGCCCACCCGGGTGCGTACCACCCCGGGAAGTGACCGGATCAACTCCTGCATCCCCCAGAAGCAACCACCCGCCAGCAGTGCCCTCTGCTCGACGTCACTCATGGCCATCACCTTTCTGTCCGGGTCGGTTCGCGCGGGTCCAGCCTCGCACACCTGTCGGCAAGTCCGACTTCATTCGTCACCACCTTGACCGGTGACGCGCGAGTATGGCAAATTCATCACCAGTCAGGGCGGTGACGTACCGGCAAGGCCGGCCCGCCCATTACCGAAGTACCTGAGAGGGGTTTTGTCGTGGTGAGCATCAAGGGTGGACGCAAGCGGCTGGTGACGGGCGCGGTCTCGACGGTCACGGCGGGAATCGCGCTCGGCGCGTTCGCCCTCAGCGGCACGGCCAACAGCGCGACGCAGCCCGCCGAGGCCTCCGCGGCGGCCGGACGCATCAAGCCGACCATCGTCCTGGAACACGGCGCCTTCGCCGACGGCTCCAGCTGGAACGGCGTCATCGCCGACCTGCGGGCCGACGGCTATCCGGTCGTCGCCGCCGCCAACCCGCTGCGCGGTCCCGCCTCCGACGCGGCCGCACTGCGCACCGTCCTCGACCACATCAAGGGCCCCAAGCTCCTCGTCGGCCACTCCTACGGCGGCAACGTCATCAGCCAGGCCGCCACAGACGACCCCGAGGTCAAGGCCCTCGTCTACGTCGCCGCGTTCCTCCCGGCACCCGGCGAAAGCGCCCTGGAGCTGACCAACAAGTACCCGGGCTCCACCCTCCCCGGTGCCCTCGACCCGGTCACCTACCAGCAGGCCGACGGCACCAGCGCCACCGACCTGTACATCCAGCAGGACAAGTTCCGTCACCAGTTCGCCGCGGACGTCCCCGCCGGCGAGGCCGCGCTCATGGCCGCCGCACAGCGCCCCATCGCCCAGGCGGCGCTGGTGGAGAAGGCCACCAGCGCCGCCTGGAAGACCAAGCCCTCCTGGGCGGTCGTCACCACCCAGGACCTCAACATCCCGGCCGCCGTGCAGCGCTTCATGGCCCAGCGCGCCCACGCTCACACCACCGAGATCGCCGCCTCCCACTCCGTCGCCGTCTCCCACCCCCACCTCGTCGCCGACGTCATCGAGCGAGCCGCCCGCACCACCGTCCGCTGACGCACCCCGCGTCGGACCACGCGCGGACGGCGCCCGACCCAGCCCGGCTCAGCCCCACCCAGCCCGGCTCAGCCCCACCCAGCCCGGCTCAGCCCCACCCAATCCGGCTCAGCCCGGAACGTGTTGCCCCAGCCCAGTACCGCCAGGAGGCGCGGTGCTGGGCGCAGCCGTATGACGGGCACCGGCCCCGGCGACACCACGCGCTGCGCGCGGGGGGGGTGGTGGTTGTGCGCGGTGCAGCGCTTCCTGCTCGGAGCGCCGTGCCGGCCAGGGGATCAGCTGTCCAGCGAGAGTGCGTTCTTGGCGTGCGCGGCGGATTCCTCCGAGGCAGGTCCGCCGGGATTCTCGGTGGCGAGTGCCTGATTCAGGGTGACGAAGGGACGCATCCGCCGCTCGTAGCGGTCATACGCGATGCGGTGGTCGCCGCCGGCCCGGGCAAGGCAGTCGGCCAGCACGTGCGCGCCCGCGAGGGCCAGGCTGGTGCCCTGCCCATAGAGGGGGAAGGGCAGTAGCCGGCGTCTCCGATCAGGGTCACCCGGCCCCGCGACCACTGGTCCATGCGGATCTGGGCCATCGCGTCGCAAGAGAAGTCCGGCGCCTTCCGGGCGGCCTCGGCCAGGCGGGGCCCCTCCCACCGCATCGACGCAAGCTTGTCCACGACGAGCTGCCGCAAGGCGTCGCGATCACGGAGGTCGTGGGCGAGCGGGGCGGACTCGAACCCGAAGGCGATCCCGAGTTCGGTGTTGCCTCGTACCGGCATGATGCCGAAGCCCACGTCGCCGTCCCGCAGCCACATCTGCCAGTCGTCCAGGGCGAGGAAGTTGTCCGCGCTGAACACCGAGAGGCCCGGCCCCGGATCGGCACGGTCGTCGCCGGAACCACCCCCGCCCCGTCGGCGCGCAGGCGCCCGTCACCCGCCCCGGACCCCGAGCAGGAGCTGAACCTCGACCAGATCGTCCGCACGGCCATCGACATCGCCGACGCCGAAGGACTGCCGGCGCTCTCCATGCGCGGCGTCGCGGCACGGCTCGGCGTCGCCGCCATGTCGACCTATCGGTACGTCCCCAGCAAGGACGACCTCATCCTGCTCATGGCGGACACCGCATTCGGCGAGGAGTCCTACCCCGCCGACGCCCCCGAAGAGTGGCGTTCCCGCATCGAACTGGGGGCTCGGACGCTGTGGACCCTTTACCGCAGGCACCCGTGGCTGGCGCAGATCGGCTCTCTCACCCGCCCTCTGCTCGTGCCCAGCCTGATGGTCCACGGTGAGTGGATGCTGGGAGCCCTCGACGGCCACGGGCTTGATCCCACCAAGCTGTTCGACATCCACGTCCTGCTCTACAGCCATGTCCAGGGCCTGGCTGTGCACCTGGAGATGGAGGCGCACGCCGAGGCGGCCACGGGCCAGTCGGAGGACCAGTGAATGGACAGCCGCACCCCCGCTCTCCAGGAACTGGTGGAATCCGGCCGCTTCCCGACCTTCGCCAAGGTGGTCGGCGCCTTCGAGGACGGCTACGACCTGCGCCTCGACGCTCTCTTCGAGTTCGGCCTCACGGCACTCCTCGACGGCCTGACTTCCCTCGTCGAAGGTCAGGAAGCCGCCACCTGAGGGGCCGCGTAAGTGCTTGCTCGTGAGGGTCTTTGGACCTGCGCTGGGTGATGTGTACCGTTCCGGTTCATCGCCCGCTTGAATGCGAGCGTGATCGAACTGGCGTTTCTTGCAGGTGTTGCAACCCTTGTTGGTTGGCTGATGAACCGGAAGCGGAAGCAGAGGTCGACCGCGATCGGCGTCGGGGAAGAAGCCGGGGTGCCCTGCATGCTCACATGGCCGGCCCAGGGATCTCGCTGGAGGGCCGGACGTCTGGTGGTTGGGGCGGGTCCCCTGGTGTAGAGGCCTTCCCTTGGCAAGCGGGAAGCAATTCTGCCGACCGATCTGCGGCAGACCGGGATGCGCTCGCCCTCGCTGCGTGAGGCGATGACCTTCAACCCGAGATCCCGGATCGTGGAATGCCAGTCGTCCGACGGGGACATTCTGATCGCGGTCATGCCAGAGGAATTGCACCACGTGATCAACGCGCTGGAGAGCGCGTAGCCTGCTGCTCGTGCTGGGGTGGTTGCGTGTTTCACCGCTGTCCGGCAATTCCTGGACCGACGGGTTCGTGCCAGGCGCCGGGCCATCAGGGTGCGCACCAACGCTTCCTCATCCGGCGCACCCGTTCGTGGGAGTTGTTGCGGGCTTCCTTCCGGGCGGGCAGCTCCTCGCCATTGCGGCGGCGATGCGGCATCACCAGTCCCCCCGTCCCCGAGCAACCGCCGACGACGCTCAACTTCTTGCCGACGGTGGCCTTCGCGCCACCTTTCCCCCACGCCTTGCACTCATTGCGGCTTCCGGCAGAGGCCGGCCGACCGTGACCACAAGGCGGACAACGACGTCAATGACCACCTGCTGATTGTTCGAGGAGCGGTGGTTCTTCGGCCGGGTCGGCGACCCTTCGCTCGCGGGTGGACACCAGGATCCCGTTCACGATCTGGACGGTGGCCTTGCGGACCCGCTCGCAGGGCTGGAAGGCCCGGCCGCGGGCCGAGGTCACCGACGATGCGGTCGGCCGTCGACGTCGAGATCCCGAAGAGCGGTGCCAGTTGGCGTCGTACGGCGGGTTCATGGTGATCCCGCTGCCCCACCAGGTCCGGGCCTGGTGAGCGGCACGGCCATGCGTGGGCCGCCGGGTGGCCCATGACATCCTCAACAGGGGGCTCGGTCAGGCGGGCGGGTTGAGTTCGACCAAGTGGTCATGCGTCAATCATTCCCGCACGGGTTCCTTCACCGCGACGGTTTGTGGACCGAGCTGAGCTCCCGCCCGTCCGCGCGGGCGCCCGCTTCGAGAACGGTCTGCTGGTCGAACGCACCGAGAGCCACGCGGCCTGAGGAGAAAGCCCGGATGACCGTCTTCGACTTCTACGGCACGAACACCCACACGGCCGAGGAGTTGGCCGACCTGCTCGCCGAGCGGCTCGACGTGACCTTCGTCGAACGTGAGAGCGACTACCGCGGCGTCTACTTCCTGGCCACCCTCGCCGACACGACCCGTCTCCAGGTCCAGCCGAACGCGATTCCCGGAGACGACGGGGAAGACGATCTCTACGAGGACGATCACCCCGACGTCTCGGTACTCCTGCTCATCACCTCACCGGCCACCGCCGAGCCCCTCGACGACGAACTCTCGGCGGTCGGAGGACTCACCCCGATCAGGTCAGCGCGAAGCCGAGCAGCCGCCGACCACAGGTCTTGACTAGGCCAGGAGGCCCTGCGGCCATGACTGGTCGCCCGACGCGCCGCAGGTGACGGCGCCCTCGGCCTGCCGGACATGCGGGGCCAGGCAGGACCGGAGGCCGCACATTCAGAGGGCGACGAGAGGGCTCCGGCGGCGGTCGTCATCCTGCCGAGAGCAACAGCCGTGCGGGCTGTTGCTCCAAGCGCCACGGCGGCGCGGGGTAGGACCTCGCCGGGGCCGGCGACGTGGGCCGGCTCCCGGTCCGTGCCCGCCGCGATCCGGTCCCGCGCGACGGAGATGCCGCCCGGGGGTCCCTGGTCGCCGTCGCCTGTCCTCCCCGCCCGGTGAACTGCGGCCGGGAACGTACGGGATTGCTGCCCTTCCCTGAACGCTTCGGGTCAGTCCGCCAGCGCGTAGAAGTGCATCGGTGAGTTCGGCCGGAAACCGATCCTCGGGTACACGGGTGCCCCGGCGACGGTCGCGTGCAGGGTCGCGCGGGTCAGCCCGGTGGCGCGGGCGCCCTCGTACAGCGCCTTGCGCGTCACCGCCTCGCCGTACCCCCGGCGCTGGTGGTCCGGGTCGGTCGCGACCAGTACGACGAACAGGCGGCCCTGCGCCTCGACGGTGGCGGCGCAGGCGACCGGCACGCCGTCCCGCAGGGCCAGGTAGGCGTACACGTCCTGCTTCCACAGAGTGGAGCCGTTCAGACCGTCGCGGCCGTCCGCCAGGTCGAAGCCGTAGGCGCGCGAGTTGATGTCCGCGTAGTGACGCAGCTGCTCGTCGGTGGTCACCCGCTCGAAGGTGAGATCCGCGTGGTGGGGCTCGGGGATGGGCAGCAGGTCGCCGGCCATGCCGGTGCCGGGGAAGGCGTGGGCCAGGCCCGCGCGCTGTACCGCCTCCTCCAGTACCACGCGTGCGTCGTCCGCCAGCAGCTCCTCGAAGAGCCACAGGAAGCCCGGCTGCTTCTTGGAACGCATGATGTCCGCCGCCTGCCCCAGGCGCTTCTCCAGGAGTGCCGCGTCCGCCCCGACGTCGTTCAGGGTGATCGCGTTCCAGAAGGCGAAGCGGGAGTCGGCCCAGCGGACGACGAGACCCGGCATCTCCCGTACGTCCGCCTCCTCGTCCCGGTCGAGCACCATGGCGCGCCATGCCGTGGCGAGCTGTTCCACCGATTCGACCGCTGCCTCGAGATCCGTCACCGCAACTCCCTCATTCGTCGTGTGCGCGAACGTCCTACCCCGGTCCAACGACGATCACCGGCCAGAAGGTTCAGCCAACGCGGTCGACGCATGTCGGCAGGTTCACCTCGCGCGTCCGTACGCCGTGCCGGCGCCCCTGACCGCACGCGCCGCGACGACGGCCGGCACCCGGTGCGGGCGTCGGCCGGTCGAGGGCGTGTTGTCGTGTGGTTCAGGAAGCCGGAACCGCTTCCTCGGCGGTGACGGAGTCGCGGGCGGCGGTCGTCTTCCCGGGCTTCCGGGCCGGCTTGAGGAAGACGGCGAGGAGGGCGCCGACGGCGAGCGTCGGGGCGATCCAGAGGTAGCCGCCCGCCGTGGCGTGGGCGAAGGCGTCCAGCGCGGTGTCGCGCAGGGTGCCCGGGAGTCGGCCGATGGTGTCGGGGCGGGTGGCGTCGAAGCCGACCGAGGTCGGCAGGCCACGGGTGCGGTCGGCGAATCCGCTGTTGAGCAGGGTGCCGAAGACGGCGACGCCGAAGGCCGCGCCGATGGAACGGGCGAAGGTGACCACGGCGCTGGCGGCACCGAGGTCGGCGGTGGGGACGCTGTTCTGCACGGTGGTCAGTACGACCATGGGGACCATGCCCATGCCGACGCCGGTGATCAGGAAGTAGACGCTCAGCACGAGGGTGCCGGTGGTCGCCCCGATCGTGCCCAGCAGGAGCAGTCCGGCCAGGTTGGCGAGCAGTCCCGCGAGCAGGATCGGGCGCAGCCGGTCGGCCTGCGCCGACCACCGTCCGGCGAGGGACTGACTGGCGACCAGGCCGGCGACGAGGGGCAGCATGTGGATGCCGGAGAGGGTGGCCGAGACCCCGTGGACGATCTGGAGGTAGGTGGGCAGGTAGACCAGGACGGCGAACATGGCCGCGTTGGCGACGAACCCGATCAGCGAGGAGAACACCACGGTCCGGGAGGTGAACATGACCGGCGGCAGGACCGGGGCGGCGGCGCGGCGCTCGACGGGCACCAGCAGTACGGCCAGGGCGACGGTGGCGACGATCAGGCCGAGGATGGCCGGCGAGGCCCAGCCCCAGCGCTCACCGAACGACGTGATGAGGACCAGGCCGGTGGCGATCGAGGCCAGGAGCAGCGCGCCCAGGTGGTCGATGCGTGCCGTGGCTCCCCTGGCGGCGGCGGGCAGCGCTCGCGCGGCGATGACCAGCGCGACGGCGCCGAGGGGCAGGTTGATCAGGAAGGCCCACCGCCAGGACAGGTGGTCGGTGAAGACACCGCCCAGCAGGGGTCCGACGATGCTGGCGACGCCGTAGACCGAGCCGAACATGCCCTGGTACCGGCCTCGTTCGGCCGGGGCGACGATGTCGCCGACGAGGGCGAAGGTCAGCACGATCATGCCTCCGCCGCCCATGCCCTGGAGCACGCGGGCGCCGATCAGTTCGGGGAGGTTCCGCGCCAGGCCGCACGCCACCGAGGCGATGAGGAAGACCGTGGTCGAGGCCAGGTACAGGCGCTTGCGGCCGAACATGTCGCCGAGCTTGCCCCACAGCGGCGTCACCGCCGTCGACGCGAGGAGATAGGCGGCGCTGACCCATGCGATGTCGTCGAACCCGTTCAGGTCCTCCGCTATCCGGGGCAGCGCCGTCGAGACGATCGTCTGGTCCAGGGCCGCCAGGAGGACCGCCAGGATCAGCGCGCTCATGGCGGCGGCGACACCACCCGTCCGGGGTGACGAGGACCGCTGTGACTTCGGCATCGAGGTTGCCTTTCTGAAGTGAGGGGCGGACGTGCCCCGACCTGCGGCACCAGCCAACAGACTCAGTGCATTGACACTACAGCGCTTAACTGTCACATCAATGTAGCACTTACTCGATGGACCTACACACCTATGTGGCCGTAGAGACCTCAGGTTCCCCCTTTCATGGCTAGACTCGGTGCGGTGAGAGCCGACGCAGCACGTAACCTCGAAGCCGTCCTGACCACCGGAGCGCGCATGCTCGCCGCCGACCCCGGTGCGAGCATGGCGAGCATCGCCGCCGAGGCGGGTGTGGACCGGCGTACCGTCTACCGGCGCTTCGACTCCCGCGAGGAACTCCTCGCCGCCATCTACGCAGCGCGCCTGACGGCCGTCGAGCAGGCCATCGAGGACGCCCGGCTGCGCGAGGCACCCGTCGCCGTCGCCCTGCACCGGTACGTCGAGAACGTCATCGCCGTCAACCGCACCTGGCCCGTCGACCTCAGCCAGATGCTCGCCGACGACACCGTCCGTGCGCGCCGCGACATGTCCGTCCGCGAGGTCGACATCTTCCTCGAACGCGCCGCCGACGAGGGTCTGCTGCGCGCCGGTCTGCCGCAGGGGTGGGCGAGCGCGCTGCTGCCCCAGCTCATGCACCTGGTGGCCCGCCAGCTGCCCGAGCTGAGTCCCGGGCAGGCGGCGGACATCGTCGTCGACACCCTCCTGAAGGGGTTGGGCACGTCCTGACACAGGGACGGCCCCCGAGAACACGGGTGTCCATGTGTTCTCGGGGGCCGTCGGGGAGACGCGGAGGAATGCCTGCCGGTCCGGTGCCGGGACCCAAGGCCGGAAGAGCGAGTCCTAGTCGCGCAGATGGCTCCTCATGGGGTGACGCGTTCGGGGTCCATGTCTGTCAGGGGGATTCCGAGCGCCGCTTCCACGGCGGCGACCGTCCGTGCCGGCGCTGCCGCGTGGACCGTGGTGAATCCCAGTTCGGCGGCCGGGGACAGGTACTGCTCGGTGTCGTCGACGAACACGCATTCCTCTGCCGTCAGGCCGAGTTGATCGAGCACGAGCAGGAAGATCTCCCGATCGGGCTTGCGCATGCCGTGGAGTTCGGACAGCACCACCGCGTCGTAGAGCTCGTCCAGCTCGTGTCCGTCGTACAGGTTCCACGGGGTCAGGCCGACGGAGTTGGAGAGGATGCCGACCTTCACTCCGGCCCGGCGCGCGGCGGCGGCCGCGGCGATCATCGAGGTCTCGGGGCGCAGGTCGGCGAAGATGCGGCCCATCAGGTTGTCCGGCGCGATGCCGAGGAGCTCTCCGGCCGCCTCGTTCCACTGCGTCTGGGTGAGCCTGCCGCGCTCCAGCTCCTCGGTGAGGCGGATTCCCTCGGGGTTCAGGTAGAGACCGGTGAGCAACGTCCCCTCGGCGAGTCCCGCGCGCCGTTCGAAGGCGAGCGCGGCGGGCAGCAGAGGTGTCGTGAGCACACCACCGAAGTCGAGGACGAGGCCCTTGCGGTGCTGAGTCATGCTCACACCTTAGGGTGCTGGCGGAGTCGGTCTTCCTGGGGGTCGACATCCTTGTCTTCGGCAGGTACGTGTGCGGTGTGCCGGCCCACTCGTCGGCCGTCCGCGCCGCTGTCGCCGGGGCGGCGCGAAACCCTCGCTCGAACAACGGAGCGGCCGCCACGAGGGTCGCCCGCGGTGGCTCCCCGGCGCACCGGCCGAATGGCGGCGCCCGTTCAGCTCTTCAGTCGGTACGGATGCGCGGGGTACACCCCGAGGATGCGCACCTCGGAGGAGAAGAACCGCAGCTCGTGCAGGGCGAGGGCGACGCGCTCCTCGTCGGGGTGTCCTTCGATCTCCACGTAGAAGCGGCTGGCGTTGAGGCCCGCGCCCATCTGGTAGCTCTCGATCTTGGTGAGGTTCACGCCACTGCTGGCGAAGCCGCCGAGTGCCTTGTACAGCGCACTCGGGATGTTGCGCACGCAGAAGAACAGGCTCGTCATCGTCGGCTCCCCCGCGTCCGGTGCCGGGGTGGCGTCCCGGGACAGGACCACGAACCGCGTGGTGTTGTCGGGGTCGTCCTCGACGCCGGAGCGCAGCACGTCGAGGCCGTGGAGCGCGGCTGCGGCCGGCGGGGCGAGCGCCGCGTGCCGCGGGTCGCCCAGCTCGGCCACCTCGCGCGCCGCGCCCGCCGTGTCGTCGCTGACGAGGGTGCGCCAGCCGCCCTCCCGCAGCAGTTTGCGGCACTGCCCCAGGGCATGGACATGGCTCCGTACGCACTCCACCTGTTCCAGGGTCGTGCCGGGTACGCCCATCAGGTCGAAGCGGATGGCGAGGAAGTACTCGGCGACGATGAACAGTCCCGACTCGGGCAGCAGGTGGTGCACGTCCGCGACACGGCCGGCAGCGGAGTTGTCCACCGGGATCACGGCGACGTCGGCGGCGCCGAGCGTCACCGCGTCCAGGGCCTGCTCGAAGCCCGTACAGGGCAGACCGACGCTCTCGGGGTACAGGGCGCGCGCGGCGGTCGCCGAGTTGGATCCGGGTTCACCCTGATATGCGACGGTCGTCACCGTGTCGAGCCTTTCCAAGAGGTCCTGTCACCGGGCAGCGGAAGCTCCCTCGCTACCGCGCCTGCTGAAGAACCGGGGCGCGGCCTCCATCAGGCGCACCCGGGAGGGCCGCCCGCCGCTCCCATCCAACGCGAGTGCGCGACCTCATGCCGACGCGACCACATGGTGGACGGCGTTGCGGCCTTGTGCAGGGACGCGGTGAGCCATTCCCTCGGCCGACGGGGGCACACCTGCCCGTGGTGGCTCCGCAGCAGGGTATGTGCACACATGAATGAGATATGTTTGACGACAACTCGCATGTGTGGGAGCCTCCGCGCCAGGTCGGGTCGGCACCTCACGCATGTGCAGGTGTCACCTCCGAGGCTCCGTAGGGGCGCCGCGGGGCAGTCATCGCCACGGCGTGATGGGTCATCGCCACGGCGTGATGGGTCATCGCCACGGCGTGATGAAGGGAGTGGGGGACGGTGGAGTCGATCGACGGGACCATGGTCGGCAGAGAGCCCGAGCAGGAGATGCTGTCCGAGGTCGTGAGGGCGTCCGGGGGCCGGTCTCTCGTCCTACGGGGCGACACAGGCGTGGGCAAGACCGCTCTGCTGGATCACGCCGCCGGCCTCGCGGCGGCCGAGAAGCGCAGGGTGATCAGAGCGGCGGGGGTCGAGGCGGAGTCGGAGCTGCCGTTCGCCGGCCTCCACCAGTTCCTGTACCCGCTGCTCGGCCACATCGACGGCATGGACGCCAGTCACCGCGGGGCCTTCGATGTCGTCTTCGGCAGGAACGAGGGTCCGCCGCCTTCGGTCATGTCCCTCGGTATCGCCGTCCTGGACCTGTTCTCGCTCGCGACGTCGCAGAAGCCCATGGTGCTGGTGCTCGACGACGGCCAGTGGTTCGACCGATGGAGCACCGAGGTGTGCGGGTTCGTGGGGCGGCGGCTCTCCGGCAGCTCGGTGAAGCTCGTCGTCGGCCTGCGCTCGGACGTGCCCTCCGGCTTCGACACCGCCGCACTGCCCCAACTGCCGGTGACCACGCTGTCGGAGAAGGCATCCGAGCAGCTCCTGGACAGGCACCACCCCGGCCTGGATCCGCAGATGCGCCGCGTGGTCCTAGACGAGGCCCAGGGGAACCCGCTGGCCCTGCTGGAACTGCCGCCGCATGTACGCAGTGCCCGGGCGGCGGGCACCTCCGACGAGGTGTTCGGATACACCGGAGTCCCCCTGCCGCTGCGTCTGCAGCAGGTGTACGGCGCCCGGATCGAGGGGCTCGGTGACGGTGTCCGCCAGGAGCTGTTGCGTGGTGCTCTGGACGGTGTCGCGGCAGGCACGGCGGTCCGCCGTGTCCGTGGCAGTCGCTACCGTATGACGGACGCCGATGAGGCGGCTGCCCGCGGCCTGCTGGACATCGACCCGATCAGCGGCGACTTCGTCTTCCGGCACCCCCTGGTGCGTTCCACTGTGGTGCAGACGGCCACGCCCAACGAGCGCCGGGCCGCCCACGCGGTCCTTGCCCGTGTGCACCACGAGGACCTGGAGCGGCGGGGCATGCACCTGGCGGCCTCCACGGTCGACCCGGACGAACAGGTCGCGGCCGTGTTGGAGGCGGCGGCCGACTCCGCAACCCGACGCGGTGGCTCGCAGGCCGCGGTGGCCTGGCTGACCCGGGCCGCGGAACTGAGCGAGAGCCACGAGGAACGCTCCCGGCGGCTGGGCAGTGCCTCGTTCATCGCCGGTCAGGCCGGCCTGCTCAACCGGGCCCAGCAACTGATGGGCTCCGACACCATGTCCGGCAGGGACGAGTCTCCCGCCTCGGTGGTCGCGACGGCCTATGCCGCCATGTACGAGGACGGGGATCTGCGCTCCTCACGACGCCAGGTCGTGGCGGCCATCGAGCGTATCCGCGACAGCGACGTGGCGGCCACCGAGAACTTCCGCGACAGCGACGTGGCGGCCGTCGAAAACATCCGCGACAGCGGCGTGGGGGCCGTCGCGAACATCCGTAGCAGCAGCTCGGCAGAGCCGAACGAGGGGCTCACCCGTCTGATCAACCTGCTGCTTGCGATCAACCAGTACGCGAGCGACGAGGCGTC
Source organism: Streptomyces sp. NPDC015661 (assembly GCF_043077765.1). Lineage (NCBI taxonomy): Bacteria > Bacillati > Actinomycetota > Actinomycetes > Kitasatosporales > Streptomycetaceae > Streptomyces > Streptomyces sp. NPDC015661. Next base: position 64,362 of record NZ_JBIBST010000017.1, read on the forward strand.
CTGGGAGCGGGCTCATGAGCTGCTCGACTCGCTCGGCGACCTGGTCCCCCCGAACTCCCGCATCTACCAGGACGCGTGGGGCGACGTGGTACGTCGCGGCGCCGGTGTGCACGAGCGGGTGGAACGCGCCTTCGCCGAGCTCCGCAACCTCGAACCGTGGGACATCAGCCGGCTCTCCGCCGCCGCCTACCACGTGGACAGCCTCAGCCAGTACCGGCCTCATCTGCAGCGCACCGTCGACCGCGAGGTGGAGACCGGAGCCATGGCTTCCGGCATGACCATGCTGCACCTCATCATGCTCGACCAGATGGCCGTCGGTGAGTGGGAGGAGGCCGAACGGACGGGACAGCGGGTCCTTGAGCTGACGACCTCGCACCAGCACGTGCTGTTCGCCCATCACACGCGGGCGTATCTGGGGCTGCTGGCCGCGATGCGCGGCCAGACGCAGCGCGCCCGGGAGCTCCAGTCCACCGTCGACACCTGGGCCCGTCCCCGCGGCATCGGCTTCCTCACCCAGATCGCCGACGCCATCGGCACCACCGCCGCCCTCGCCGAGGGCGACTACGAGGCCGCCTACCTCCACGCCATCGGCATCACACCCCCGGGCACCTTCACCCCGTACACCCATCAAGCCACCCGCACCCTCCTCGACCTCGTCGAAGCGGCCCTCCACACCGGCCGCACCGAACAGGCCCGTCAACACGCCCTCGCCGCACAGCAAGCCCGCCTCCCCGACGTCTCCCCCCGCCTCGCCCTCCTCACCCACGGCGCCCTCGCCATGACCGCCACCGACCCCGCCGAAGCCGACCACCACTTCCACCACGCCGAAACCCACCCCACCGCCGCCGCCTTCCCCTTCGAACTCGCCCGCATCCGCCTCGCCCACGGCACCCGCCTCCGCCACACCCAGGGAAGGAAGTCGGCACGGCTGTCGCTCACCCTGGCGGCGGACACCTTCGAGCGGCTCGGCGCACCCGCCTGGACCGAACGCGCCCGCGCCGAACTCCGCGCCTCCGGCGCGTCCACCCCGGCTTCCTCGGCGCACCTCGCGGCCCTCACCTGGCAGGAGCGCCGCATCGCGGACCTCGCCGCCGGCGGTCTGACGAACAAGGAGATCGGCGAACGCCTGCACCTCTCGCCGCGCACCGTCAGTTCCCACCTCTACCGCGTGTTCCCGAAACTCGGCATCACCACCCGCGCCGCCCTGCGCGACGCCCTGGGAAGGATCCCCGACGGCCAGAACGCATGACGGTCAGTTCACCGCCGGATCGGCGTGGATGCCGTGTTCGTCGAGCCAAGCGAGCACGTAGTCGGCGACGGCACGCCATCCGTTGTCGATGACCAGCGAGTGGGCCCGGTCCGCGAACTGCTTCAGGTCGGTCACGGCGGTGGTGTCGCCGTACTGCTTGTACACCGCGCGCGTGGCCGCGTCCGGTACGAGTCTGTCCTCCTGCCCGGAGATCAGCAGGAGCGGGCCGCGTCCCGCGTTGCCGACGTCCGCCACGGCGCGGGGGCTGCGGGTCGCTCCCGCGCACCCGAGGTCGGCGAGCAGCCGGCGTGGTGCCGGCACCACGTAGCGCTCGTAGAGCCGGTCGGACTCCTCCGCGCCGACCGTGTTCGCGAAGAGGTGGTGGAACTGCTCCGGCGACAGGGACACCAGCTGCCCGGCAAGGTCCTGGCCGGGCGAGGGCACCAGCCCGGAGCGGGATGCCGGCAGCGGGACGTCGTTGATCGGGGCGGGTGCGATGGCCACGGCGGCTCGGCCGACATCGGCGGCGATCAGGTGCTGCGCGATGAGACCGCCGACGGAGTGGCCGACGATCACCGGGGCCGTATCGAAGGAACGCACGATGTCGGCGTAGTGGTCCGTGAGCAGGTCCAGGCCGATCCGGCCGAGCGCGTCCGGGGACTCGCGCACGTCCGGGGCGACAGCGGCCTCCCCCGGCCATCCGGGCGCGAGGGCGAGGAACCCCCGGGCGGCGAAGCGCTCTGCCCACGACTCCCAGCAGAGCGCGTGCAGCCACGCCCCATGGATGAAGACGACGGGAGTACGTTTCACGGCTGGCTCCTCCGAGCATGACGACCATCCGGCACCGGCGCACGGTGCCGGTTTCAGGATCGTTGAGGCGCGGGGTCAGGGGCGACAGTCGAATGACTTAATGTTGCCGCCCCGCGACGGGCGGGCGGCCGGACCGGTCGGGGGACTGGCCGCGGACCGGTCGGGGGACTGACCGCGGACCGTTCGGCGGACGGGCCGCGGACCTGCCGGCGTAAGGGCTCCGGAGCGTTCGGCGGATGGGCCGCGGACCGTCCGGCGGACTGGCGCGGTCCTGTCGGCGTAAGGGCTCCGGACCGTTCGGCGGACTGGCTCCGGGCAGGTCCGCTCCGGCGCTCACGCCCATCGGCTGCGCGGCCGGCCACCTCGACGGAGACCGTGACCGCAGGTGGCGTTCGACGGTCAAGTTACTTATGTAAGCCGGCCGCGCACGAACGAGGGTGGGTCGAGCCAGCTTCCGCCGCAGGGAAGGATCTACTCGTCATGGGCGGCTACCAACCAGGTGCACAGGCCGGCCGAACGGCGCCGGGAGGACGTCCTCGGCTGACCTTGGACATCGAGCGCGTACTGGACGTCTCCGCCCGCCAGCAGGTCAGGGCGGAGTTCCGGTTCGATCCGGGGATTCCCTTCGTCGTGTGTATGGAGCTGGTCGTCGAAGGCGGCCCGCGTGTCCTGTGGCGTATCGGGCGTGACCTCCTCCATCAGGGTCTGTACGGCATGAGCGGCCTCGACGCCGTCCAGATCTGGCCCTCGCACCCGGAGGAGCGGGCGACCGCGTGGCTTCAGCTGACCTCCGCTGACATGGCGGCGCTGTTCGAACTGCCCGTACCACCCCTGGCGGACTGGCTGGAGTACACATACGAGCTCGTTCCCGCAGGTCAGGAGCTCACCGCGGTCGACTGGGACGCCACTGCCGCGGACCTGCTGCGGTGCCCGGGGACACGAGCCGACTGATCACGGGAAACGCACGGTGACATTCCCCTCGGAAACCGCCGCCGTGCTCCATCCGGACCCGGACCCGACGCGCCCCGCCGGGCGCCTGGAAGCACTCACACGTGAAGGGCAAGGCATGAGCAGGACACCAGGAGACCCGGGAGACAGCGGGGCGGCGGAGGACGCCGCACTGACGCTGGCCGCCCAGGCCGGCGACGTGTCCGCTCTGGCACTGCTCCTTGAGCGGCACCGGCCCGGAATGCGCGCGGTGGCGCTGAGCCTCCTCGGACCGGGGACCGACGTGGACGACGTCATGCAGGACACGGCACTGGTGGCGCTACGACGGATCGTGGACGTCCGCGATCCGGAAGCCGTGGGGCCGTGGCTGCGGATGGTCGTCCGCAACACGTGCCGGACGCTGCTGCGCGCCTCCCGGCGCTCCGAGCCCGTGGAAGAAGTGCCGATGCCGCCGGACAGCGTCACACCCGAGCAGGTTCTGCAGAGCCACGCGCTGCGGGACTGGGTGTGGGAAGCCGTCGAAGCGCTGTCGCCGACCCTTCGGCTGCCCGTCGTCCTGCGCTACTTCTCCACCGGTATCACGTCCTACCAGCAGATCGCCGAGGCGTGCGCCGTACCCGTCGGCACCGTCCGCAGCAGACTGAACCAGGCTCGTACCGCTCTCGCCCAGGCCCTGACCGCGGCGGCGGCCACGGCGCACGAGGACGTGCTCCGGCGTACGAAGGCCAGCTGGCAAGAGGCACACGCGACCCTCGATGCCGCTGAGCGAGGCGAGTTCGAAAGGGTGGTCAAGGACCGCTACTCCCCCGAGGTCTCGTTGCTGGCCGGTGGCGTACGGCTCGGTGGAGCCGACCTCCTGGTGGCGGGCATGGACGGCGACCTCTCGGCGGGCGTGCGTCAGCGCCCCCTGCATGTGGTGGCCGGCCGCTCGCTGGTCGTCTGGGAGATGGAGCTGGTCAACCCGTCGTACGCCCCGGACCACTGCCCGCCCGCGGTCGCCTGGATCATGACCATGGACGGCGGCCGAGTCGGCCGGATGTCCCTCTATCACTCGCCACGGCCAAGGGCAGTGTCTCCAATCACCGCGGCCTGACTCCATGACACCCCACCCGGAAGCGTGACCCAGATCACACGTTCTCGATCGAACTTCCCAACCCCCGGAGAGTCCTGTCGGTGCCAGCCACACCTGGACACCTGACACCTGCACACCTGCAGACCTGCACACCTCACGGAGGTTCCGATGAACGATTCCCTCGCACACACCGATCCCCTCTCTCCCGGCACACATTCCTACCGGCTGGGCGGACTGGTGCAGCGCTACCACGTCCACGGCAGCGGCCCTGTGTGCGTGGCGCACTCCGGCGGGCCCGGCATCTTCTGGGAGTACCTGCGCATGCCCGCCCTCGAGGAACACCTGACCATGGTGTACGTGGAGCCCATCGGCACCACCGAGGACAGCCGTCTCCCGGCGCACCCGCACGGGTACACCCGCCGGCGCTACAGCAGCTTCCTGGAGACTCTGATCAACCGCCTCCGCGTACCCAAGGTGCATCTGCTGGGGCATTCGCACGGTGCGTTCGTGGCCGCCTACCACGCTGTGCACCGCCCCGGGCAGCTGGCGGGCGTCGTGCTGTACGACGGTGCTCCGGTGACCGGGCCCGAACACGCCGCGGAAGCGGGTCGTATGGTCGCGGAGTTCGCCGGGAAGCACGCCGGGCATCCGGGACTGCCGGACGTGCTGGCCGCGTTCGGTGCGATGTCCGGCATCTCCGACGACGCGCAGACGGAGGCGGTCGCCCGGGGCGTGCTGCCGTCGTACTTCGCCAACTACTGGGGCAACGAGGAGCGCCTGGCTCCGTTCCGGGACGCGGTCCGGGCCGCGTACATCTCGGGCCTTGATGAAAACCGCACCCCCGAGGTGATCGATGACCGTGCCGCTCTCAAGGCACTGACGGTCCCCGCTCTGGTGGTCGTGGGCCGGCACGACGTCATCTGTGGCGTTCGTTGGGGTACCGAACTGCACGAGCTGATCCCCGACGCGCGACTTCGGATTCTGGAGAACAGCGGCCACATGGGGCACATCGAAGAGCCGGAGCTGTTCGCCGAGTCCGTGCGGGGCTTCGTGCTGGAGACGGCGGAGGTGTAGTGGTGTAGCCGAGCGGCACTCACGTGCGTCGACCCGGGTCGGGCGGGCGCACGTGAGGTGCCGTCGGCTTCCCGCGCGTTCCCCGGGCGAGGAAGGACTGTTCGCGTGCCCCGGGTCCGGGCGGGAGCCCCCTGGGCCTTGTGGAGCACCGTCGCCAACGCATGCCCCTGGCCTCATGAACGACGGGTCTTCGGAGGCGTTGCCGACTGAGATCCTGGGGTCATGAGCCCTGAGAACCCGCCCCTTCGCACCCTGCTCGTGGTGGACGGGGCCAACGTCGTGGGATCGGTGCCGGACGGCTGGTGGCGCGACCGGCGCGCGGCCGCCGAGCGGTTGCGCGACCGTCTCGCCGCGACCGGCGGCCCGACCGAGGCCCCTTACCCAGGTCCGTACGAGATCGTCCTGGTCGTCGAGGGACGCGCACGGGGCGTCGCCTCCGTGCCCGGCGTACGGGTCGAGGAAGCCCCCGCCAGCGGCGACGACCTGATCACCGAACTTGCCGGCAGTGCGAGCGGTCGGCCGTGCCTGGTGGTCACGGCCGACCGCGAACTGCGCCGCCGGGTGGAGGAGGTGGGCGCCCGCTGCACGGGCCCCCGGAGTCTCCCCCGGGCGTCCGCCTAGGACTTGTCCGGCCGAACATGTGCGAAGCCGGATGAGGAGGGCTGGGGCGGGCAGTTGGCGTGCGGCCTGACTGTCGGCCCTCCCCGGGATTGTGTGCACGGCTCTGGCCACTGCAGGAAGAGACCGGCTCCGCACTGCGGCCTCTTGCTTGGGCCGAGTCGGCATCCGAACCGGACGATGAGATCTCACCGGACTACGCAGCAGACCTCGTCGAACGTGTGTCAGCCCTGGCTGGCGGCCGTGCGGAGAAGCACCTCGACCTGTACTGCTGGTACTTCGCCCCCTGATCTCGTCACAGCGGCCCATCGCCATGGTGGCTGGCCGGACAGCTCCCAGGGCCTGTCCGGTCGATCACGCTGCGGTGACGTGCCAAGGGCTTCTGTCTCAGGCCATCAGTAGGGTTCGCAGACATGGGAGCGAGTAGATGGTCGTACTTCACACCTTTCCAGCTCAGTGAGCAGGATGCACTGGACGGTCTTCGCGAGACGGTCTTCGCCGAATACTCCGCGTACTACCAGGAAGCAGGTATCGAGACGCTGGAAGCCCTGATGGCGAGCGCTTGGCTGGAGGAAGAGCCGGCACATTCGGTGCTGGACGTCGAGCGCGTGGTCCGCTGCGAGGAACATATGGAGGAGCCTGGCGACGTAAGGGTGGTCGAAGCGGCCGAAGTCGTCGAACTGTTCGGGACGACGCGACCCGGGCGGGATGTTGTCGAGCAGGCCGTGAAACGGGCCGGAGACGGCTGGTTCCCTCCGTTCGACCGCGGCTCCGGCTGCTGCACGATCGTTTACGACGCCGAGGGCCGCCCGGCAGAACTGTGCTTCTGGGGCTCCACCGGAGACTGATTCGGGCCGCCCGTTCGACGGTGTTGCGTTCTCGTACCGCCCTTCGTCGAAGCCCGGTCCCCGTCCGCCGCGGGGTCCTTTGCGCACGCGGGCTGCCTGGCTGTCGGTCGTCTCCGGGATGGTGTGCCGGATGCCCCGGCGCCGCAGGTACTCCCAGCACGGACCATTGCTGTGAGCCTTGTCCGCCGCGAGGCTGTCAGGTTTCCTCCGCGGCCTGCCCGATCCGATCCGCGGGACGCGAATCCGCTCCAGCACCGGCTCGAACTGCGTGCAGTCCGCCCGCTGTCCCGGGGCATCTGCACCACCCCAGGTCAGCGCACCGGGAAGGCCCACTACCGGGCAGAGACGGGGCACTCGGGCGTACCGTGAGGGCGCAGAGCGAATCACGTCCGGTCGATCTCACCGTCCAACAACTCCAGCGCCTCCTCCCAGCGGAAGCGGTCCGCTCCCCCGCCCGCCTTGGGCCGGTGCGGCTCGTGGGACCCGACCAGCACACCCATGTCCCGCAGCTGATCCAGGCTCCGGCCGTACGCCGGGTGTGCGGCCATTGCGGCGTTCACGCACGGAAGAACCGCCGTCGGGATACCCATGCCGTACGCCTCGCACAGGATGCCCAGGGCCAGGGTGTCGGCAATGCCGGCAGCCCACTTGTTGATCGTGTTGAACGTCGCCGGCGCGACGGCGATGGCGTCGGCGGGCGGCAGCGGGCGCGGGTCACCTGGACTGCGCCAGGCCGAGCGGATCGGGTATCCCGTCTGCCGGATGATCGCGTCGGTATCGAGGAAGCCGAGCCCTTGGGGAGTCGCGACGACACCCACGTCCCAACCCTGGGCTTGCGCGGCCGTGATCAGCTGGTGGGCGTCGCCCGCGATACCGGCAGCGCAGACGACGACGTACAGGAAGGGCTTCTTCGGCTGGTCATTCATCACTTGTCTCCCTTGTCGGCGGCCAGGAGACCAGCGGTTTCTTCGGCGCAGCCCCACGGGAGCGTGACACCGGTGCCTCCGTGCCCCCAGTGCACCAACACGGTGCCGCCCTCCCACCGCTCCGCCTCCACGCGCACCGCGGCACGGTTCGGCCGGGCGCCCATCCGGTACTGCAGGACGCGGGTGAACTCGCTCCTGCGTCGGCGGACGATGCCGACGATATACGCGGACGTCCGCGGGCGGCAGGGCTGTCGGCGCAGAACAGGGGCCCCGCTGATGGCCATACGGTTATTGACCGGGGTGGCGCTTACGGTGCGCGCAGCAGGGCGTACGCGTCACCCTCCTCGCAGCCGACGGCGACCGAGGCGTCGACCCTGCCACGGCACGGGACGGCCCACGACCACGCGGCTTCCGGGAGGCCGGCCACCCAGCAGCGGGCCGTGCTGCTCCTGCGCGGCGTGCCGGCCTTCTCGGCCCGCGAGTCGCCAAGGCCACGGCGATCCCGCGTGGATTGCAGAGACCGGTCCGCTCGCGCGCCCGGTCCGGCGCCGTGACCGCCTCGTCGGGCCGCCCCTGGAGCCGCAGGGCCGTTCCTCGAGCCGCAGGGCCGTTCCTCGAGCCGCAGGGCCGTTGCTCGAGCCGCAGAGCCTTCCCGAGATGGCCGAGTGCGCTCGCCTCGCGCCCTGCGTCATCGTTGGCCCGGGCTGCTCATGACGGCCGTCACCAGGCCGAGGACGGTTGGTGTAGTTCACGCGGCCCGTCGCACCGTCGCTCCTCCGACGCTCCAGGGCTTCCCGGACCGACCGGCCGCGCATCCCGAGAACAACGGCGTGGCGTGCCGCCGGGGAGTCCTGAGCGCCGAGTTCCCGGACGGCGTCACCCCCTGACCGCGGCCACGGACTGATCCGTGCGGCCCCCTGCGGTCTCCGGCGGGGGCCGACACGCGCCGCCGCCGAATGGGATGACTTCGGCCGCCGCGGGTGCCAGGATCCGTCGCCGGGATCGCTGTCGACGGGGGACGGGGGACGAGTTCCGTGCTGCGCATTCACTTCACGCCCGAGGACTTCGCACGCATCAGGGTGGTGACCAACCCGGATCCGTTCTGGGAGATCGTGTGCAGTCTCCACCGTCTTCAGACCTCACAGGGCCGGTGGGCCTACGCCGACTGGTTCCGCGGCGCCTGGGGCCCCGTCTCAGCCACACCGCTCGGCCGTGCCGTGCGACGGCTGCTCGTCCCTCTCGTTCCCCGGGCCGCGTACTTCCCGGACTTCCTCACCCCGTACGAGGCCATGGCCGGCATGAAGGCGGGAGCCGCCGCCATCCTGGACACTCCGGCCTCGCGCATCGACCACGAACTGCGCCTGCTCGACGGGGTCAGCGGCACGACCGCCTGGGCCCGCGGTCTCGTCGCCCACGAGCGAAGACGGGAACTCCTCGGGCTGCTGTGCGCCTACCACGAGGCCGTCATCGCGCCGTACCAGGACCACATGGCCGCCGGCATCGCCGGCGAGCGGGCCGTACGCGGCCGCCAGGCCCTCGACAGCGGTGTCCACGGACTCCTCGCCGCCCTGACCACCACCGCACGCTGGCGGCCCCCGGTCCTGGAGCTCGATTACGTCGTGGACCGTGACCTGCGGCTCGACGGGCGCGGTCTGTGTCTCGTCCCCTCCTACTTCTGCTGGCGGACCCCCATCGCGCTCGCCGAGGACAGCCTGCCGCCCGTCCTCGTCTACCCGCTGCACGACACCCGCCGCCCCGAGCCCGACTGCCCCTCGGACGCCTCGCTCTGCGCGCTGCTCGGCCGTACCCGCGCCGCCGCCCTCCAAGCCCTCGCGCTCGGCGCGACCACCAGCGAACTCGCCCGCAGGCTCGGCGTCTCGCCCGCCACCGCCGCCCACCACACCGGCGTACTGCGCGACGCGGGCCTCATCACCACGCGCCGCTCCCTGAACACCGTCCTGCACACGCTCACCCCGGTGGGAGCGGCGCTCTTGCGCCGTTGAAGGCCGCGTTCCGCCGCCTGACGTGGGCTATTCGAGCAGGGTCGAAGGTCGTGGAACCGCTTGCGGCACCCTGCGAGAGTTCTCCGCGAAGCACGCCCAGCACGCCCAGCACCACCACGGACACAACTACCGATGGGGGTTCCATGAAGCGCACCATCGTCGCCGGCGCACTCGCGCTGGTCTCGGCCGCGGCGACCTGCGCGGCGATCGCTCCGACGGCCTCGGCCACCGCCTCGTCCTGCGTCGCCTCGTCGCTCACCACGGGCGCCTACGGCGGCGTCGGCACCATCCGCTACAAGTCGTCCACGAGCACCTGCGGCGACCTCAACCTGACCTACTCGAACGACTCGACGTCCACCGCGGGCGACCGGTACGCCGGCCGGCTGCGCAGCTCCAGCGGCACCTGGAGCACCTGCTCCAAGGGGTACGTGTGGGCCTCGGACGGCTCCCACAGCGTGAGCGACTCCACGTACTGGCTGTGCACCGACGTCAGCGACGGCACGCCGTTCACGGTGGCGAGCTACTACGACGGCGGCGACTCCGTCACCATCACGCACTGACCCGGGCCCGGTGGCCGCCGCCGAACAGTCGATCAGTCAGGAGGAGTGGACCGACATGGGCCGAACGATTCGGCGCCGGCTCGTCCGCCGCATCGCTGTCACGGCGGCCACCGCTGCCCTCGCCGCCGCCTGCTCGGCGGCCCCTGCCGCCCAGCCATCCCGGCAGACGCCCCCACCCGCCCCTGCCGTGGTCCCTGTCACCGCGGCCCGGGTCGATCACGTCCTGCCGGACGACCCCACCCGGATGCTGTTCCCGACGGCGGGCGACGAGACCCGCTGGACGCAGGGCCTGGACGCCTTCGCGCAGCAGATCGCGCACGCCGCCGCGGCCTCGTGCGCCCGGCGGGACGGCTTCGCGCTGCCGGCGGAACTGCCGCCGCCCGCTTTCATCCGCCTCTTCGAACTGCCGGATCTGGACTTCGTCGCACAGCACGGCTTCAGCCGGAGTGCCGACGTCCCCATGCCCCCGCCCGGCCCGGGTTCCGCCACCGCGCGCCCAGGGGACGACGCCGAGATCCGCCGCTGCCAGACCGAGGGCGGCGCGGCCGCCAACACGGTCCGCAAGCCCTACACCCCGCTCCAGCAGCACTGGTTCCAGCAGCTCACGACCCTGCGCAAGGACCCCGCCACACTCGCCGCCTTCGCCGACCTGCCCGCGTGCCTGGCCGGCCAAGGCGTTCGCGCCGAGAGCGCGGACGACTTCTTCGCACAGGTCGACCGCCGAGTGCAACGGGCGGCCACCGAGGCCGACGCCGGCCGCGAGGACCGCACCCTCGGCCACGCGTACGCCACGTGCATGCGCCCGGTGGAGGCCGTCCGTGTGGCGGCACGCGAACGGCTGCGGGCCCGCTTCCTCACCGACCACGCCACCGAACTCCGCACGCTCCGGCAGACGTTGGTACCGGACCTCCGCGCCGCCGAGAAGCGCTACGGCGTAGTCCTCTCCTTCCCGGCGCCCTGACGGGCGGTCCCCGTGGCGGCCAGGGGCAGCGGATGCGATCACGCCCCGCCGACCCGCCCCCACTCAGGCCGGCGTTCCGCCGAGACCGCGATACGTGAACCGCCGGCCGCGGCGGCAACGCGCGCGGCCAGGCGGTGCGGCGACCCACTGGACCAAGGGCGTGGGCTCCGCGGAAGCCCCAGCCGTCCGACGGACAGACGACCGGGGCTCTTCAACTCGCGCGGTCCTTGCTGGAGTTATGCGTCAGGACTCGCCCCCGCGAGGGGCCTCCTTCCGGGCCCGCCCATCCGGCCGTTCGGTGATCGTGGCCTTCTCGGGATCCTCTGCCTCCCAGGTGTCGCCCTCTCCCCAGAGGTGGCGCGGGACGCGGACGGAGCCCGCACGGACGTCGGTCACCATGGCCGTCCTGTTGGCGGCCTCGTCGCGCAACCTGACCACCTCCGGGACTTCCCTCAGCGATCCATGCGGGCGGCCCGTGCGGAGCACAGTACGGTCGTCGCCGCCGACGCACGGAAGGCGCCGCTCTGGTTGGTGGCGCGGGCCGTGGCGGCGTTTTCGTGCGTTCCGCAGCTTCCCTCGTTCGTGGCGCTGACCACGTGAACGGAGACCGAACCTCCCGACGGAATGTCGCCGAGCTCGCACTCGAGCGCCTGGCTTCCGGCCACTCCTCTGATCGCGCACCCGGTGACGGCGGTGCTCAGCGCCCAGTCGACGCCCGCAGCCGCCGGGAGCGGGTCACTCAAGGTGACGCCCTTGGCCGTCCCCGGGCCGCCGTTTCCGACGGTGACCGTGAAACCGATCTGGTCCCCGGCGGTGACCGTCTGGGCATCCGCGGTCTTGCCCAGACTCATGGAGGGGCACAGCACAGTGGTACTGGCCGTGGCCCGCGCTCCGCCACCGTTGCCGCTGGCGACGGTGGCCGTGTTGTCGTACGTCCCGCACCCTTCGAAAATGGTGAGGCTCTCGACGTGCACGGAGTCGCTCGCTCCGGCAGGGAGGTTGGGGTAGGAACAGGAGAGTGTCTGGGAATCGACCGTCCCGGTGATCGAGCACGCGGGATTGACCGGGTCCATCGTCCAGCTGACCCCGGGGCGCAGGGGCAGCGGGTCACTGACCGTGACTCCGGTTGCGTCGCTACCGCCTCCGTTGCGGGTGGTGATCGTGAAGCCGATCGGGTCGCCGGCGTCGACCGTCGCGGCATCCGCGGTCTTGGCCACGCTCAGCGAGGGGGGCGGGGGCGGACAGGCGACCGTCGCCGAGGCGGAGGCGCGGACGGGCGGGGCATTGCGCGCCGCCGCCGTCGCCGTGTTCGGGTAGGTGCCGCAGCTCGCCGTCGTCGTGGTGCCGGCGACGTGGACGACTGCCTGGGTGCCCTGCCGCAGGCTACCGAAGGCGCATCGTAGGGTCTGGCTTCCGGCGGGCCCCTGAAGGGTGCAACTTCCCGGTCCGCGGTAGGACGGAGCGATCTGCCACTGGACACCGGCGCCCGACGGCAGGGGGTCGGTCAGGGCGGCGCCGACAACAGTGCCCGGCCCTTGACCTGTCACCACGATGGTGTAGCCGATGGGGGATCCGGCGTTGACCGAGGCGGCGTCCGCGACCTTGCTGATGGAAAGCCTTGGAGCAGCGGCTTGGCCAGGCCCGTGGTGGGCCTCGGCACCGGGCGTGGGCGCCAGGGTGAGCACTCCTGCCAGGAGAATGGTCCTGAGGGGCAGGCTGCGCGTGAACCTCTGTCTCATGATCACCGATCCCGTGTGGGAGCCGGACCTGCGTCCGGCTCGGACACGGTGACGATCCGCCAGTCGATTTCCGTGTGCGAAGCGCCACGCCGGTCTTACTCGTCCCCCTCCCCTGGAGGGAGTCAGAGAGCGGGTGGCCTCGGTCGCCCTTTCAGTTCAACTCGGCTGCACCATCCCGTGACGGCCCTCGCGGTACTCCTCCCTCGGCGACTCCTCAGGACTCAAGGTGCTCCTGGCAGCCGGGCGGCGGCGGGGGGAACGGGGGACAACACCTGGTCCCGGCGGCGCCGAGCCATCAGATGATCAGCTTGCTCGAGCTCACCCACACGGACGGCCTGTTCGCCTATATCGCTGTGGTGGGCCGACCGAGCTGCCGCATGCAGGGCCACGGCGCCGATCCACGCGTGCGTGAGGTCGTCCGGGTGGACGTCTTCAGCACCGAAGTGCTGCTGCCCAACAGACACGATGACTCTCCTATAGGCCGTGTGTCGAAAGTGGATCTCGGACTGAGAATGATCACGGTTCATGGGTCGGGGAAATCTCACGGACGAGCAGTGGGCGGTGCTGGAGCCGCTGCTGCCGAGGGGCACGAAGGCGGGTCGGCCGCCTGTCTGGCCTCGGCGGCGATTGATCGACGGCATACGGTTCCGGGTCCGGACCGGGGTGCCGCGGCGGGACGTCCCCGTCGGGTACGGGCCGTGGAACCGGGTCCAGGACCTGTTCCGCCGATGGCAGCGGAACGGCACCTGGCACCGGATCCTCAGCCGACTCCAGGCCCTGCCGGAGGCGAAGAAGGCGATCACGTGGGACCTGAATGTCGACTCCACGGTCTGCCGTGCCCACCAGCATGCGGCCGGGGCCCGCAAGGAGGGCGAGCTGCGGAAGGAACCGCCGGGCGGCATCTTCACCGAGCCACATGATCACGGGCTGGGACGCTCGCGCGGCGGGTTCACCACCAAGCTGCAATCACAGCAGGACAGCGCGGGGACTCGCCACAGTTCGAACCCGTGCCGGCAAAGGTCCGCGTGCCCCGCATCGGGCCGGGCCGGCCACGCGTCCGCCCCGATCGTGTGCGGGCCGTCAAGGCCTACGCGTCCCGCAAGAACCGTGCCTATCTGCGCCGCCGCGGGATCCGCTGCACCGTCCCAGACAAGGCCGACCAGGCCCGCAACCGCCGGAAGCTCGGCTATCGAGGCGGCCGGCCGCCGCGCTTCGACCCGGTCGACTACCGCGAACGTCACGCGGTCGAGTGCGGGATCAACCGGGTCAAGAGGCACCGCGCCGTCGCCACGCGGTACGACAAGCTCGCGGTCCGCTACGAAGCGACTGTCCTCGTCGCGGCCATCAACGAGTGGCTGTGCCCCTCGACTGTCACGCGGCGGGATCCACGTTCCACGTCTCCGGCAGAGCGTTGCCGCAGAAGACGCAGACGAAGTCGTCCTCGCGCACGATGTTGTGCTCCTGGCAGTCGGGGCACCGCCGGAACACCACCTCGTGGGTGAAGCCGGAGGGTCGCCCAAGTTCTACGTCGTCCAGAGCCTGAGCGACTGCCGACCAGGAGGTGACGTCCGGGCAGTATCCGGTGGACTGGTTGCTGACCTCGCCCACGATCCACCCGCTCGCCTCGCGCATGAAACTGATCTCGCCGGCACTCAGAACGCTGTCCCCGCCCGCGCAGGCCACGTGCTCGCTTCGACGCGGCGCCAGCCGAAGCACACCATCCATGCCGACCACGAAGGTGAACGGTTCGGTCAGCTCTGCTGCCGATCGCTCAGCGATCCAGGCGTCGAAGTCAGCCGCCGAGCCGATTCGACACCCGCCGCTGCCAGGCCGGACCGCAGCCTTCAGCTCAACCGGTCCGACATACCTATAACTCCACCCCCGGGCACTCACGTCAGCCAACCTAGAGCACTTCCGACACACGCCCTATAGTCGGCCACCACCGCGATGCCGGCCGTGGCCGGACCCGTCGAGAAGACGGTGCACCCCAGACGCGTGGCACCAGTACCTCTTGCACCGCGCAGTGAACGCAGGACTCGTCTCCTGAACTTGACGGCGCAGCAACGCAAGGCGTCTACGTGCGACGACGAGGCGGCACCTGGCGCACCCGCCCGAAACCCACGTCGGTGCGGCCATTGGTCGAGCGCGGTCACGACCTCCTGGACGTGGCTGTCCGCCGTACGCAGCGCATCCGCACCGCGATCAGCAGCACGTCCGGCCTCCGGTCCAGGGGACACGAGGTGGCCGACGAGCGACTCGCCGCCGCTCTGGATCCGTTGAAGACCCTGGTGGACGCGCGGCGTCGATTGGCGTCGCGTTCGGCGTGGTCCTCGTCGTGCCGGTGAGAGGCTTCGTCCCGAAGAGCAGGTGAGCAGGCAGGCCGGTACGACAGGTCAGGTGACCAGTACGTGATCAGCGCTGCCCACGGTCAGCGGGGCCGAAAAGGTCAGACCACTAGGGCTTCCGCCAGACCACCCACCCTCCGAAGTTCATCAAAGGAAAAGCCCTTGGGCATTGGCCCGCCACGACCCTCAGGTAGTCGATCACAGCCGGTCCAGTTCGCTGCCGATCGCCTCTCGTAGGGCTTCATGCTGCCGACCGAGCTTGAATTGCTCGTCACTCCACCGGTCACGCGGATAGAGCCACACCGGAGCACCCACCATGTCTGCCGGCTCCCACTCGAACCGCGGCCACACATGCGCATGCAAGTACGGGTCCGTGTTCCCCAGGATCTCCAAGTTGACCCGTCGAAATGCCGGGTCGAGTCGCCGACAGGCACGTTCGACGGCTTCTCCAAGCCGGTCCATGTCGGACAAGAACGACAATCGCTTTTGCTTCGGTAGGTCCGACAATCGCTGCACATGCGGTTCATCCACGAGGAGAACCGAGTATCCCGGCAGGAACTGCACATCTCCGATCACCGCGAAACCTGCCGTCAACCGCCGCAGGACGGTCGGGTTCTCCCCCTTCAGTGCGGTCCCGATCCGGTCCATCCGCCAGTCCCCAGTCATGACCTGAACCTACACGCCGGCCATCGAGCCACCCTTGGGCTCACGACACAGAATGGGGCCCGCCCTCGCATGCGAGGGCGGGCCGTTCCCGCAGACCGTGCAAAAGCACTGGATGCGCAGGTTGTGCAGAGCCACGCCCGTCGCCGGGCGTGGCCGCAGGTCAGTGGACGCCGAGGTAGGAGAGCTCCGCGCCCTCTTCCCAGCCCGCCTCCGAACACGAGGCGGTGAAGATCGTTCCGTACACGGACGGAACACCGGTCGCCGCGCAGTGCGAGCTGAAGTCGGCACTGCCCTCGGAGAAGCTTCCGATTCCGACGCCGTCGTGGGCGAGCGCGGCACCGGCGCCACCCAGCAGAATGCCCACGGCCAGAACAGACGCGGCCAGAGAACGCATAGCTACTCCTCAAGATCTCCGAAAGACGCGGCAGAAATTTGCCCGTCGCGCCATCAAACACCGCGCAGGAGCAAACGGACACGACATCTCACTCCATTGCCGGAAGGCGGATTGCGAGGCCGTGCGACCGCAGAAACGATGCTTTTCAGTTGCCCCTTGAGAATCGCCCTCCCCGCATGACATCGAAATTTTTCCGGGCACGAGACGCGTACGGTCAATTCGCGTCGGCTGCGCCTGTAGCGACAGTCGACAGCCTGTCCAGCGGCGCTGTGTCGTTCGGCTCGTCACCGTGCCTCGGGCTGCCGAGGCAGCCTTCGGCTACCGGGAGCCGAGGCAACGGGACTTGAGCTGTGGTGCCGTCGTCACGCCTGGCAAAGAGCGCGGCGGGGGGAGCCGGGTTCACGCAGTCGCGGTCTTCGGCACCCGGCTGCTTCGCTCGTTCAGCGCTGTTCACCGTGATTCGCGGCAGGACCACCGCCCGGGCCCCTCTGATCGCTCACGCCGTCGCCGTCGCCTGCCAGTCGTGCCAGGTCCGTCGTCAGTGAGGCCAGCCAGGACACCGCCGCGTAGTACCCACGTGGTGCGCCCGGCGGGGCGTCGGCGGAGGCCGTCGGGGCGTGGAGCGGTGCCGGTGTCCCCACCGTGTCCCCGGTGGGGTCCATCCGGGCGGAGGTCAGCAGCATGCCCGCCGCGACCCTGTCACCCGCGCGGACGACCGACTCCGCCGCCGCCCTCCCCAGCGGTGGAACCACGACGGGTTCGGGAGGTACGAGCAGTCGGTCCGCGCCCCACAGGGTGTGGTGCCCGGCGATCAGTGCGGCCTGCCAGTCCCGGCCGACCGGCGGCGGAAGGGGCCCCTTGGGTTCGCTCTGGTACTGCGCGTACGCCGACTCCGCCATGATCAGGGCGTGCTGCAGCGACCGGTGGCCCGGCGCGGTGGCCACCGGCACGCGCCGTCCGCCCGCCGCGATCTGCCCCGTCGTGGCCACGACGATCTCCGCGGCGATCCGCAGCAGATCCGCGACCGACCGCCGCAACTCGTCATGGGCACCCCGCGGCCAGGCGAGCAGCCCGAACACCGCCCCGATCACGCTGCCGGCCAGCACGTCGAGCAGCCGGAACTCGGCGAGCTGCCAGGTGGCCGGCGCCAGCTGTGCGAAGACCAGGGCGACCACCACCGTGAACAGCGCCTGCGCCCACCCGACGCCCTTCACCGGCCCCAGCGTGAAGGTGACCAGCATCAGCGGCGGCAGTGCCACTGCGTAGACCTCGATGTCGGTACCCACCAGTGCGAGCAACGCCGCCGCGATCAGCGCGCCGACGAGGGTGCCCGTCAGCGCCGTCCGTATGGTCGTCCGGGTCTCCCGTACCGTCGTGCGGGTCAGCGTCAGGGTGGCCAGCAGCACCCAGAAGCCGTGCGGGAGGGTGTCGATGCCCGCGATCAACCGGGCCGCCGCCAGGGCCAGGCTGATCCGTACGGCGTTCTGGAAGAACACCGACCGGCCGCCGACGTGGCCCGAAAGGCGCCGCCACCACAACTGGGGCGCCCGCATCCGCGCGTACCAGAACCGGCCTGGCGCCGGTGCGTCGGCCACTCGGCCCCGTACCGCGATGTCGGCAGCCGTGGACATCGCGAGCGCCGCGTCCGTCACCTCCAGGAGCGCCGCATTGCGTCGCAGCACGGCGGGAGGGGCGTCCTCGGCTGTCGTCAGCGCCTGACGGACCCGCCACAGGTGGGCATGCGCCCGGCCATCGGGGATTCCGCCCCGTAGCCGGGCCGCGGTCTCCCTCGCCACATCCCCGACCGCCCGCAGCGGGTCCGGGCTTCCCGCCGTGGGGTACGGCTCTGCTCCGGCGCCCCTCTCCGCGCCTCCCTTCAGCGTGTACGGCTCTGCTCCGTCTCCCTCCTCCGCGCCTCCCATCGGCATGTACCGCTCTGCTCCAGCACCCTCGTCCCCGCTTCCCTCCGCGCCCGCCCCGACTCCTGCTTCCCTCGGCAGAACCGCGCCCCGGGGGGGCGGCGGCAGCACCGTCAGCCGGCCGAGCAGGGTGCGCGTCGCCAGCCCCGTATGCGCCAGCGCCCTCGGCCGCACGCCCGCTCCGGCCGGCCGTTCCGCCTCCGGGACGTGGGAGGAACGAAGCCCCGTGCTCAGGGCCCGGGCGGCGCGCAGGGTGTCCTCCGGCAGCGTGTACGGGGCGGACCGCAGCCGGTCCGCGCAGCGCGCCGCGCCGTCGGCGGCCCGGGCGACCCGCTCCCGGTAGGGCAGGGCGGCCGGCTCGGGCAGCAGAGTCACCTCCGCGATGATCAGCAGGACGAGCCCGAACGTCGCCCCCGCCAGGCGCTCGCCCAGCGAACCGGGGTCGTAGGGCGGGAACGACGGCAGGATGTACATCAGCTGCAGGCCCGTGGCCGCGCCCGCGCATCGTGGTCCTCCGACGGCCATGAACGCCAGCGCGAAGCCGACGACCAGCATGCCGACAACGGCACTCCACGTCCTCACGGACAGGTACGTGCCGAGCGTGATCAGCACCCAGCACACCGGCACAACGCCCAGCAGCAGCGTGGCCCGCTGGCGCCCGGAGCCCGGGAGACGCGACAGCCCGGCCATGGCGATCGCACCGAACAGCGCGTACGTGGCGGCGATCGCCGAGTCGAAGCCGTAGAGGAGCACGTAGAACCCGGCCGCGGCGGTGATCGTGACACGTAGCGCCCCCCGCGCCGCCGCCCGGTAAGCGGACGACGGCCTTCGCGGGAACGCATCACCCATGCCCCCAGCATCACCCGCCCCACCGCGCCCGGCACGACGGACCGGGCACGACGGACGGGGCACGAGGCGACGTGGCCGAGGCGCGCTGGCGCCCAATCACGTTGGCGCCAGCCCACGCGGCGCCAGCCCACGTGGCGCGCGGCAACGTGGCGCGCGGCACCGCGGCGCCAGCCCACGTGGCGCGCGGCGACGTAACCGCTCCCGGCCTTGACCGGGGGGTGCACACTTGTTCACCCTAGGGGTGAACAAGTGTGCACCTCTCCCCTCCCCGGTTCTCGCACCACCCCTGGAGCACGATGACAACCGCCGCATCCGCACCCGGCACCCCGTCCGGAGACCACCGCTCCCGGCTCGTCGTCCCCGTCCTCGCCTTCTGCGGCATGGTCGTCGCCGTCATGCAGACCCTCGTCGTCCCGCTCCTGCCGCACATACCCGAGCTGACCGGGGCGAGCCCGGGCGCAGCGGGCTGGCTCGTGACCGTCACCCTCCTCACCGGTGCGGTGTTCACCCCGGTGCTCGGCCGTGTCGGCGACATGTACGGCAAGCGGCGGGTCCTCCTCGCCTCGCTCGGGGTGCTCACCCTCGGTTCCGTACTCTGCGCGGTCAGCTCCGACATCGGCGTACTGATCACCGGCCGGGCCCTCCAGGGCACGGCTCTCGCGGTGATCCCGCTCGGCATCAGCATCATCCGCGACGAACTCCCCGCCGAGCGGGTCCTGCCGTCGATCGCGCTCATGAGTTCCACCCTCGGCATCGGCGCGGCGATCGGTCTGCCCCTGGCCGCCGTCGTGACGGAGAACTTCGACTGGCACACCATGTTCTGGGCGTCGGCCGCACTCGGTCTGCTCGACCTCCTGCTCGTGCTGGGGATCGTGCCGGACTCGGGCGTACGGTCCCGGGGACGCTTCGACGTGCCGGGAACGCTGGGCCTCGCCGTCGTCCTCGTCGGTGTGCTCCTGGCGATCACGCAGGGCTCCGGCTGGGGCTGGACCTCCGCGCCGACGCTCGGCCTGCTCGGCTCCTCGGTGGCCGTCGGTCTGCTCTGGGGCCGGTACGAACTGCGTACCCCGTCCCCGATCGTGGACCTGAGAGTGTCCGCCCGGCCCGCCGTGCTGCTGACCAATGTCGCGGCACTGCTCATCGGCTTCTCGTTCTACGCCAACTCCCTGGTCACCGCCCAGCTCGTGCAGGAGCCCACGAGCACCGGCTACGGCCTGGGCGCCTCGCTCGTCGTCAGTGGACTCTGCATGCTGCCGGGCGGGCTGGCGATGGTGGCCCTGTCTCCTCTCTCGGCGCGGATCTCCGCCACGTACGGGCCGCGGACCGCGCTCGCCGTCGCGGCGGTCGTCATGACCCTGGGCTACCTGGTCCGGTTCCTCACCAGCCACAGTCTCTGGCTGATCGTCGCCGGCGCCACCGTCGTCGCATGCGGCACCGCCATCGCGTACTCCGCGTTGCCCGTCCTCGTCATCCGCGCCGTCCCGGTGACCGAGACCGCGTCGGCCAACGGTCTCAACACGCTGATGCGATCCGTCGGCCAGGCCTGCTGCAGCGCCGTGGTCACCGCCGTACTGGCCCGGATCACCTTCGTGGCGGACGGACGCACCGCGCCGACGCTCCACGCCTACCTGCTGATCTTCCTCATCGCCGCCGGCGCGGCGCTCGCCGCCCTCCTCGCCACCCTCTTCCTGCCGTCCGACCGGCCGAGCCGGGGCACTCCGCGCGACGGCGACCGGCCGGGCGGTACGGTCACGGTGTCACCGCCCACCAGCGCCGTCCGAGGGAACGCATGAGCACCGCCGACGAACCCACCTCCCCGGCCACGGCCGACACGGATCGCACCGTCCGCCGGGAAGCCGGGCAACCCCGCACGGAGGGAGGGGAGGAAGGCCCGGAGACCGGACGCGACGCCATCATCCGCGCCGCGCGGCGGGCGTTCACGCTCAAGCCGTACGCGGAGGTGACCATGCGCGGCATCGCCGCGGCGGCCGGGGTGAGCCCCTCCTTGATCGTCAAACGCTTCGGCACCAAGGAAGCCCTGTTCAACACGGTCGTCGACTTCCGTCCGGCCGCCGCCGAGCTCTTCAGCGCTCCGCGTCCCGACCTCGGCCGGCACCTCGTCCTGACCATGGTCGACCTCCGCGACCGGCTCCGCGGCGACCCGCTCCTGCGCGTGGTCTTCTCCCTCGGCATCGAGGACGAGCGCACCCTGTTGCGCTCCCGCTTCCGCGAGCAGGTCACCGACCGCCTCACCGCCGTCCTGACCGGCCACGACGCCCGGCTGCGGGCCGAGCTCATCGCCGGCCAACTCCTCGGTCTGGGCGCCACCCTGAGTCTCCATCGCCCCGACGGCGCCACCGCGCACACCACCGCCGATCGACTCGCGGACCTCTACGCACCCGGCATCCAGCACCTCGTCGACGAGAACTGAGCGGCGACGAGATCGACCCGGGCGCGGAGGCCGCCACCGGTCCGGGACGGCCGCCACAGCCGCATGGGGCGAGGTTCTCGGAAGCGGCACGTCCGTGTTGGTAGCTTGCGGGCGTGGACGACTTCTCACGCTCGTGGACGGCGCTGCGCGAGGCCGTCGCCGGTCTCGCCGACGAGGACTTCGCCCGGCCGTCGGGCTGCACCGGCTGGCTCGTACGCGATCTGGTGTGCCACCTCGTCATCGACGCCCAGGACGTCCTGATCACCCTCGTGACACCCGCCGGAACCCCGCCGACGCGCGACGCCGCGAGCTACTGGGAGGTTGCCGAGGCGCCGCCGACCGGCGACGACCCGCTCGACGCGCTGACCGTACGGCTCGCCGCCGCCTACGGGGAACCGGCCCTGCTGAAGTTCCACCTCGACGATGTCGGCTCTGCCGCCGGACGCGCCGCCGTGCTCGCCGACTCCTGCCTCGCGGTCGGAACGCGCGGCGAGGTCCTCACCGTCACCGACTACCTCTCCGCGTACGTCCTGGAGTGGACGCTGCACCACCTGGACCTCGTGGCGCGGCTGCGCGGCGCACCGAGGCCGCCCACGGAGAGCCTGGCCGCCGCGCGTGCACTCCTCGAGCGGATCGCGGGCGCGCCCTTCCCGGCCGAGCTGTCCGACACGGACGCGCTGCTCCTGGGAACGGGCCGGCGCGTGCCGAGCGCCGCGGAACGGGCCGTCCTGTCCGGGACGGGCGCCCGGTTCCCGCTCTCGCTCGGCTGAACGGGGCTCACCAGGCGTCGGCAGCGCTTACCCGTACGGTCGGCACAGACCGCGGGGGTCCGCGGTGAGGAACCGCCTCACCGCGATTCGTCGGCCACGGTGTCGCCGGAGGACAGGACCGTCCTTCTCCTGCGGTACACCACCACCCCGCACACCGCGAGGAGCAGGGCGGCCACGGCGGACACCCCGAGGGCCGTTCGCTCGGCGAAGAGCCTTCCCAGCATTTCGAGCACGCCGAGCCCCGCGGTCGCGTAGATCAGCGCCCAGGCCGCTCCGCCCACGAACAGGGCGGGAAGGTAGCGCGGCAACGGCATGCGCATGCTGCCCGCGAGGAAGTTGGCGGCGGTCTGGAATCCGACGGTCAGGAACGAGACGGCCACCACCGGCGCGCCCCACCGCTGGATCGCGCGTTCGGCGCGCAGGAACTTCGCCGACGAGATCCGCCCGGCGAACCTGCTGCGCCGGGCGCCGGCGCCGGCGAGCCATCCGACGGCGAACGTCCCCGCGGCGCGCAGCAGGACGATGACGTACAGGGCTCCGGCCGTGAGCGCGATCTTATCCACGACGCCTCATCCCGGGCGTCGGGCCGCAACTCGCGTCCCCCGTGCGCCCGTCCGGGCGTCCCGCCTTTCCGGACGCACGACGCGCACGAGCCCGGTCACCGTCTCTCACCTGCGCGCCACCTCTGCCCGTTCCGTCGTCTGGGTCCCCTTGCGCAACCGGAACCCGAACCCGCGCACCCCGGTCCACACGCTAAGCAAGGCCAGCCTAACCTAATGCCCACGGGACGGGCACGGGGCATCGGGCTGCCCGGGAAATCGGTCCGGATCCCCCTGTCACGCAGTCCGGGACAGCCTCCTGCATACATGACGTGTTCGAATGATCTGCTGACAGGGGGTGTTCCTGTCAGTAGCCTGTGTTCGTCATTCCGATCGGCTGTTGAGATTTCGAACATATGGGAGGGGGCGGTCATGGGACGCCTCGTGCCTGCCGTGACCCGGGCCCTGGACATCCTGGAGCTCTTCCTCGACGGGGACGGGACGCTCTCGACCCCCGAGATCGTGCGCCGGCTCCAGCTGCCGCGCACCACCGTCCACGAACTGGTGACCACACTGGCCGCCCGCTCGTACCTGGTGCCGGTACCGGAGCAGCCCGGACGCTATCGGCTCGGCGTGCGGCCGTACCAGCTCGGCAGCCGGTACGCCGAGCAGCTCGACCTCGCCGCCGAGGGCGGGCAGGTGGCCCGCGCCGTCGCCGAGACCTGCGGCGAGACCGTGCACGTCGCCATCCTGGAGGGCACGGACGTCATCTACATCGCCAAGGTCGACTCCACGCACGCCGTCCGCATGGTCTCCGCCGCCGGCCGCCGTCTCCCCGCGCACTGCACCTCCGTCGGCAAGATGCTGCTCGCCTCGCTCCCCGAGGAGGAGCTGGCGGCCCGCGTCCCCGACGACGCCGAGCTGGTCGCGATGACCCCGAACAGCATCACGGACCCGCCCGCGCTGCGTGCGGCGCTGGCCGAGGTGCGGCGGCGCGGCATCGCCCTGGAGAGCCGCGAATCCAATCCGGACGTCAGCTGCGTGGCCGCCCCCGTGCGGGACCGCTCCGGCCGGGTGGTCGCCGCCCTGTCGATCTCCGTGCCGATGATCCGCTGGAGCGAGGCACGCCGCGCCGAGCTGGAGGAGCTGGTAGTGAAGGGGGCCACCGAGTTGTCGGGGCGGCTGGGCCACCGGAGCCCCGCGTGATCGACGTCGCGGTGCGGGAGTGCGCCGCGCTCGGCGAGGGGCCCACCTGGGACACGGCCACCGGGCGGCTCGTCTGGGTCGACATCCTGGGCTCCCGGGTGCACACGTACGACCCGGCCTCCGGGCGCCGCACCGTGATGGCCACCGAGCAGCACGTGGGCGCGGCCAAGCCGCGCGTGAACGGCGGCCTCGTCGTCAACCTCCGCGACGGCGTGGGGCTGTACGACGCCCGGGGGGCGTTCAGCTGGCTGCACCGCGATCCGGTGCCGGGTCGCCGGGGCAACGACGCCGCCGTCGCACCCGACGGGGCGTTGTGGGCGGGCACCATGCGCTACGACGAGGCACCCGGCGGCGGCACCCTGTCCCGCATAGGGTCCGACGGCACGGTCCGCGCGGTCCTCGGCGACGTCACCGTCAGCAACGGCACCGGCTGGAGTCCCGACGGGCGACGGATGTACTACATCGACTCGCCCACCCGCCGCGTTGACGTCTTCGACGTCGAGCCCGAGACCCGACACCCGGTGAACCGACGCCCGTTGGCCGTCATCGAGGACGGCGCGGGCTTCCCCGACGGGCTCGCCGTCGACGCCGACGGCTGTGTGTGGGTGGCGCTGTGGGACGGCGGGGCGGTGCGCCGTTACACGCCGTCCGGGGTGCTCGACCGCGTGCTGGAACTGCCCGTGCGCCGGCCCACGGCCTGCGCGTTCGGCGGGCCTGGTCTCACCGATCTGTACGTGACGACCGCGCGGACCGGCCTGGACCGCCCGCACCCGCTGTCCGGCTCCCTCCTCGTCGTACCGGACGCGGGACAGGGTCTGCCCCAGCCGGCCTTCGCCGGCTAGGCCTGTCGAACAGGCCCTGGGGCAGACCCCGCGCTCGGGTCCGAACGGGAACCGGCTACGCGCCGACCCTCCGCTTGTTCCACACGTCGAAGCCGACCGCGGCAAGGAGCACCAGGCCCTTGATGACCTGCTGCCAGTCGGTGCCGACGCCGACGAGGTTCATGCCGTTGTTCAGCACACCGAGCACCAGGCCGCCGATGATCGCGCCGAGCACCGTGCCGACGCCGCCGCTCATCGAGGCGCCCCCGATGAACGACGCGGCGATGGCCTCCAGTTCGAAGTTGAGCCCCGCCTTCGGGGAGGCCGCGTTGAAGCGGGCCGCGAAGACCAGACCGGCGAGGGCCGCCAGCATGCCCATGTTGAGGAAGACCAGGAAGGTGACCTTCCTGTCCCGTACGCCGGACAGCTTCGCCGCCGGCAGGTTGCCGCCGATGGCGTACACGTGGCGGCCTATGACCGCGTTGCGCATCAGGTAGCCGAAGCCGACCAGGAGCGCGGCCAGGATCAGCAGCACCACCGGCGCGCCCTTGTAGCTGGCGAGCAGCAGCGTGAAGATCAGGACCGCGGCGGTCAGCGCGGCGAGCTTCACCGCGAAGAGACCGGCCGGCAGCACGTCGAGGGCGTACGCGCTCTGCCGACGCCGGTCGCGGACCTCCTGGCGGATCACCACGGCGATCAGCACGAGGCCGAGGACCAGCGTCAGGTTGTGGTAGTTCGTGCTGGGGCCCACCTCGGGGAGGAAGCCGTTGGCGAGCTTCTGCAGGCTTTCGGGGAAGGGGCCGAGGGTCTGCCCCTTGAGGAAGACCTCGGTCAGACCCCGGAAGACCAGCATCCCGGCGAGTGTGACGATGAACGACGGCATCCCGGCATAGGCGATGAGCAGTCCCTGGGCAGCGCCCGCGACGGCGCCGATGGCCAGGCACAGCAGTGCCGCGACCGGCCATGGCAGGTCGTGCTGGACCATCAGTACGGCCGCCACACCGCCGACGAACGCGGTGATCGAGCCGACCGACAGGTCGATGTGCCCGGCCACGATGACGATCATCATGCCGATCGCGAGGATCAGGATGTAGCTGTTCTGCAGCACCAGGTTGGACACGTTGCGCGGCAGCAGCAGGTCGCCGCCGGTCCAGACCGCGAACAGCGCCACGATGACGCCGAGGGCGATCAGCATGCCGTACTGCCGCATGTTGCGGCGCATGCCGTCGAGCAGCGGCCGGGCGGTGCCCCCGGCCGGGCGGGTCACCGGCTTCGCGGCCGTGACGTCAGCGCTCATCGTCGTTCTCCCTGGTGTCTTCCTCGGTCATGTGGCGCATGAGCACGTCCGTGTCCTCGTCGGTCATATGGCGCAGGAGCACGTCCGTGTCCCCCTCGGTCATGTGGCGCGGGAACACGTCCGTGTCTTCCTCGGTCATGAGGCGCATCAGCACGTCCTGCGTCGCCTCCGAGCGGGGTACCTCTCCGGTGAGCCGGCCCGCGGCCATGGTGTAGATCCGGTCGCACATGCCGAGCAGTTCGGGCAGTTCGGAGGAGATGATGACCACCGCCTTCCCCTCGGCGGCCAGTCGGTCGATCACCGTGTAGATCTCGTACTTGGCGCCGACGTCGATGCCCCGGGTCGGCTCGTCGAGGATCAGCACGTCCGGACCCGCGAAGATCCACTTGCTGAGGACGACCTTCTGCTGGTTGCCGCCGGAGAGCCGGCCCACCGGCTCGAACACCGTCGGCGCCTTGATGTTCATAGAGGTACGGAACTCTTCGGCGACCCGCCGCTCCTCGTGGGCGTCGACGACGCCCCTCCGGGCGACGTTGGTGAGGGCGCTCAGCGAGATGTTCCTGCTGATGGTGTCCAGGAGGTTGAGCCCGTAGTGCTTGCGGTCCTCGGTGACGTAGGCGATGCCGTGCGCGACCGCCTCCGGGACGGACCGGGTGCGGATCTCGCGCCCGTCCTTGAGAACCGTGCCGCCCGCGTACCGGCCGTACGAGCGCCCGAAGACGCTCATCGCGAGCTCGGTGCGGCCGGCGCCCATGAGGCCGGCGATGCCGACGATCTCGCCGCGCCGGACGGAGAGCGTGACCCCGTCGACGACCTTGCGCTGCTGGTCGATCGGATGGCGGACGGTCCAGTCGCGGATCTCCAGGGCCGGCGTCGGGCCGGACTCCCCGGTGTACGGGGTGCGGTCGGGGAACCGGTGGTCGAGGTCCCGGCCGATCATGCCGCTGATGATCCGGTCCTCGTCGGTGGCCGGGTCGGCGACGTCCAGGGTCTCGACGGTCCGGCCGTCGCGCAGGATCGTCACCGAGTCGGCCACCCGCCGGATCTCGCCCAGCTTGTGCGAGATGATGATCGAGGTGACGCCCTGGTCCTTCAACTCCAGGATCAGGTCGAGGAGTTTGCCGCTGTCCTCGTCGTTGAGCGCGGCGGTCGGCTCGTCCAGTACGAGCAGCTTCACCTCCTTCGAGAGCGCCTTGGCGATCTCCACGAGCTGCTGCTTGCCGACCCCGATGTCCGCGACGCGGGTCTGTGGGTGTTCGTCGAGGCCGACCCGGCGCATGAGCCGGGCCGCCTCCTTCAGCGTCTCGTTCCAGCTGACGATCCCGCGCGAGGCCCGTTCGTTGCCGAGGAAGATGTTCTCGGCGATGGACAGGTACGGCACGAGCGCCAGTTCCTGGTGGATGATCACGATGCCCTGCCGCTCGCTCGCCCGGATGTCCCGGAAGCGGCAGGTGTCCCCCTCGAAGAGGATGTCCCCCTCGTAACTGCCGTGCGGGTGCACGCCGGAGAGGACCTTCATCAGGGTCGACTTGCCGGCGCCGTTCTCGCCGCAGAGGGCGTGGACCTCGCCCCGGCGGACCGTCAGCATGACGTCCGACAGCGCCCGGACTCCGGGAAAGGCCTTGCCGATCGAACGCATCTCCAGGACGGGTCCGTTCATGGTCGCCTCCTCCCGGCTACTTCAGGTCCGCGGCGGTGTAGTAGCCGCCGCCGACCAACACCTGCTCGTAGTTGGTCTTGTCGACGCTCACCGGCTGGAGCAGGTAGGCGGGGACGACCTTGCTGCCGTTGTCGTACGTCTTGTCGTCGTTGACCTCGGGCTTCTTGTCGTGCAGCACCGCGTCCACCATGTTCGCGGCGACCTTCGCCAGCTCCCGGGTGTCCTTGTAGACGGTCTGGGTCTGCTCGCCCGCGATGATCGACTTCACCGAGGCGAGTTCGGCGTCCTGGCCGGTGACCACCGGCAGCGGCTTGGTCTTCGAGCCGTAGTCGTCGGACTTGAGCGCGGAGAGGATGCCGATGGATATGCCGTCGTACGGGGAGAGCACCGCATCGACCCGCTCGGTCTTGTACGCGGAGGTGAGGATGTCGTCCATCCGCTTCTGCGCGGCGCCGCCGTCCCAGCGCAGGGTGGTGACCTGGTTGAGCGCCGTCTGACCCGAGCCGACCACCAGCTGCTTCTTGTCGATGTAGGGGTTGAGCACGCTCATCGCGCCGTTGAAGAAGTACTTGGTGTTGTTGTCGTCGTTGGAGCCGGCGAACAGCTCGATGCGGAAGGGGCCCTTCTTCGAGCCGTCCTTCAGGCCCAGCTTCTCGACCATGTACGTGGCCTGGAGCTTGCCGACCTTCTCGTTGTCGAAGGAGGCGTAGTAGTCCACGTTCTTCGAGCCGAGGATCAGCCGGTCGTAGGCGATGACCGGGATGTCGGCGTCGGCGGCCTGCTGGAGGACGTTGTTCAGGGACTTGTTGTCGATGGCGGCGACGACGAGGGCCTTCACGCCCTGCGTGATCAGGTTCTCGATCTGGGCGACCTGCTGGTCCGGGTCGTCCTCGCCGAAGACCAGCTTGGTCTTGTACCCCTTCGCCTCCAGGTTCTTGACGACGTTCTTGCCGTCGGCGATCCACCGCTCGGAGGACTGGGTCGGCATCGCGATGCCGATGGTGGCGCCCTCGGCACCACCCGAGGTGTCCTTGCCCCCGCCCTCGGCGCTCTGCCCGCAGGCGGCGAGCACCAGGGAGGCGGTCACGGCCAGGGCGCCGGTCACTGCGGCTCTGCGATTGCGCATGGTCATCAGTCCTCGTTCTTCTCGTCGTTGAGATCGAAACGGTTCAGGGGCCCCGGCAGCCGGGAGCCGAGCGGCGCCATCGCGCCGTCCGCGCCGTGCCGGGCGAGCAGGTCGAGAGCGAGGCGGCCGCGCCGCACCCGCTCCCGGGCGGTGTCGAGGGCGAGGGTCCGCAGATGGGTGCCGTACGGATAGATCCCGGGCGCCTTCGAGAGGCCGAACTTCAGATAGATCGGTGCGCCGCGCCGGATCAGCTCGGCGACCTCGTACATCCGCACATAGCCGCCGAGATCGTCGGGGGCCTCGATGTACATGTCCATGGGGGCCGCGGACACCCGCCGGATGCCGGTGAGGTGATCGAGGGTCAGATCGCTCGGCACGTTGATCGAATCGGCGCCCAGCCGCTCGTACACCGCGTACGAGGCGGGGTTGACCGGACCGATCAGGGCGGAGACCTTCAGGGTGGTGTCGGCCGCGATGACGCCCAGGGTCCTGGCCCGGTGCAGCGTCCACAGCACACCCTCGTCGGCGACGAGCAGACACTTCACGCCCAACTCCGTGGCGCGTACGGCGTCTTCGACGCACCCGGCGACGGCGTCATGGCCGCGTGCCCGCAGCCCGGCCCCCCGCGAGTCGGTGCGCACGGAGCCGCCGATGTCCCAGGTGCCGCGCGGGCCGGTGAACAGACAGAGCTCGACGGCACGTTCGCCGGTCGCGGCGACCATCTCGGTGATCTCGGCATCGGTCAGCATCCACACGCCGCTGCCCTGGCTGATCCGGTGCACCGGCACGTCGAGCCGCTCGGCCTCCGCCAGGGCCACGGCCAGCGCCTCGGGCCCCTCGCAGGAAGGGATCTCGGTGCGCCAGCGGCCCCCGCCGGGAAAGGTGTGCGGCGAGGCGTCGGCAGGGTCCGGGGCGGGCGCTCCCAGGCCGAGTGCGGCGAGCGCCTGTTCGGCGGGCCTTCGGGCGGTCGGGGCGGAGGTGTCGGTCACAGACTGTCCTTCGTGTTCGAAATATCGGACATGGTTCGGAGCTGTGGGCGTAAGAACGGTCGGCGGCTCGAGGCCTGCGGTTCACTGATGGCGGCCGGCGACTCAAGGCGACCGGTTCACTGATCACGGTCGGCGGCTCAAGGCCACCGGTTCAGTGATCACGGCTTACGGTTTACGGCCTCCGGATTGCGGCCGCAGCAGCACCTTGCCGACCTTCGGGTCACCGGCCCCCACGAGCTCCATGGCCTGCCCGAACTCGGACAGCGGCAGCTCGTGCGTGACCAGCGGCAGCGGGTCGAGCAGCCCGGCCGCGAACAGGCGCGTGGCGTGCACCCAGGCAGCCGGCGGGGCGCCAAACACGGTGTGCACGGTCAGCTGCCGGACGACCAGGGCGGTGGGGTCGAGCCCCTCGGCGCCGGGCGCCGGGATGCCGGTCAGGACCAGGCGCCCTCCGCGCCGCAGCAGCCCGGCGGCGGTGCGGGCGGCGTCGGCGGAGCCGGCGGCCTCGATCACCACGTCGAGGTCGTCCGGGAGCTCCTGGTCGCGGGTGCGGAAGTCGGTGGCGCCGAGTCGCCGGGCGAGCCGCTCCCGCTCGGCCCCCACGCCGACGACGAGCAGCCGTGCGGGGGAGGCCGCCGCGAGGAACCGCACGGCGAGCAGGCCGAGGGTGCCGGTACCGACCACCGCGACCCGCTCACCGGGCCGGGCGCCCGCCCTGAGCACCGCCGCCGCCACGCAGGCCGCGGGCTCCAGGAGGGCGGCCGCGGTCAGGTCGGCGTCGTCCGGCAGGACGTGCAGCAGCCGGGCCGGGAGGGTGAGCGTGGGGGCCATGGCGCCGGGCCGGGTGAAGCCGGTCTCCTCGTACCCGGCGGTGCACAGGGTCGTGTCGCCCGCGTGGCAGCGGTCGCAGACCTGACAGTTGCGGAAGCCCTCCCCCACCACCTTGCGCCCCGCCAGCGACCCGGGCACGCCTGCGCCGACCCGCTCGACGGTCCCGGACCACTCGTGGCCGGGGACCAGCGGGTAGCGGACGTACCCCTCCGGCCGGGTGCCCTGATAGACCTCGCGGTCACTGCCGCACACGCCGACCGCGTGCACCGCCACCAGCGCCTCGCCCGGGCCGGGCTCGCGCGGCACGTGCGGGACGAGCCTGAACGCGCCCGGCTCGTCGACGACGAGGGCTTCGCCGCTCACCGGGTCCCCCGGGGCCGGCGCCGCTCCCAGCCCTCCGACCACAGGTCGAACCGGGCCTGCTGCTGGGGGAACTCGGCGACCGCGTCCACGTCGAGCTCGACACCGAGGCCGGGCGCCTCGGAGAGGTGGAAGCAGCCCGTCTCCGAGTCCACCTGCGGAGCCCCCTTGACGACCTTCTTGATCTCGGCGTCCGCGAAGTCGTTGAAGTGCTCCAGGACCTTGAAGTTCGGGGTGGTGAAGCCGACTTGGAGGGAGGCGGCGGTGAGGACCGGGCCGCCGACGTTGTGCGGGGCGACCATCATGTAGTGGGTCTCGGCGGTGGCGGCCAGCTTGCGGGTCTCCCAGATGCCGCCGATGTGGCCGACGTCCGGCTGGAGGATGTCCGCGGCCTGGTTCTCGAACAGTTCGCGGAACTCGATCCGGTCGTGGATCCGCTCGCCGGTGGCGATCGGCATGTCCACCTTGTCGGCGACCTTCTTCAGGGCCTTGAGGTTCTCCGGCGGCACCGGTTCCTCCAGCCAGGCCGGCCGGAAGGGCGCGAGTTCGTGGGCCAGGCGGACCGCGGTGGCGGGAGAGAAGCGGCCGTGCATCTCCAGCATCAGCTCGGTGTCGGGGCCGATGGCGTCCCGTACGGCCTCGACGAGCGAGACCGCGTACCGGCTCTCGGTGTGGCCGAGCTCGTAGTGACCGTTGCCGAAGGGGTCGATCTTCAGGGCCCGGTAGCCGCGCTCGACCACTCCCCGGGCGGCTTTGTGGTACGCCTCCGGAGTGCGTTCGGTCGTGTACCACCCGTTCGCGTAGGCCTTCACGCGGTCGGTGACCTTTCCGCCGAGCAGCTGCCAGACCGGGACGCCCAGCGCCTTGCCCTTGATGTCCCAGCAGGCCATCTCCACGACCGCGATCCCGGACATCACGATCTCCCCGGCCCGGCCGAAGTCCCCGTACTTCATGCGCCGTACGAGATCCTCGACGGCGAACGGGTCCGAGCCGCGGACATGGTTGATCTCGGCCTCGCGCAGATAGCCGAGGAGCGCGTCGGTGTGCCCCAGCATCCGGGTCTCACCGACCCCGGTGAGCCCCTCGTCGGTGTGGACCTGGACATAGGTCAGGTTGCGCCACGGTGTTCCGACTACGTGCGTGCTGATTCCCGTGATCCGCACAGCGGTTGACTCCCTGCTGTTCGAGATTTCGTCATGCGTTCGAAATTCTGGCGTGACAGTAGGGAGGGCGCACGGGGGCCGTCAAGGGGTCGTACGAGACCGGTGTACGGGACGGGCGAAGGGGCCGTACGGGTCGGGGTCGCGTCGGGGTCGGAACCGGGCCCGGACCTGCCGAGGGCGACCCGCCGCGCCGGCGATCCGGCGGCCGGGTTCCGCCGCCACCACCGTTCTGCGCTCGTCCGGCTCCGTCGCCCTCCGGGCCAGGCATCATCGAAGGTGAGGAGAGCATCGGCACCATCGACGAGGAGTGGCGATGAGGCTGTCGTTCCTTGAGCCCCTCTACGCAGAGCCGGGCCCGTACGTCTCCGTCTACCTGGACACCTCCCGGAACATCGAGCATCCCGAGCGGGCGATCGCGCTGCGCTGGGGACGGCTGCGCGAGAGCCTGTCCCGCCAGGGCGCGGACCGGGGGCTGCTGAACGTACTGGATGAGGTGGTCGGCACCGACACCGAGGTGCCGGGGGTACATGGACAGACCCTCTTCGCCGCCCACGACACGCTCGTCCTGAACGGGGAGCTGCCCTGGCCCCCCGAGCACGACTCCGCGCGCTACAGCACCCTGCCGGACGCGATGCCCCTCGTCACCCAGCACGTGCCGGAGATCCCCTACATGGCCGTGGTCGTCCATTACGGCGGCCTGCCGACCGCCGAGACGCACGGCTGGGTGACGCTGGAGGCGGAGACCGGCACGTGGCCCGTGTCCACGGTCACCCCGGGTGAGCGCCTGCATCGCAGGGTCGCGGTGGCGACCTGGCACCGCACCGCGCTCCGGCTCGGCCACCGGCTGGACGAGCGGGCACGGCGCGCCCATGCCGACGCGGTTGTCGTGGGCGGCGACGAATGGGCGTGCAACGTACTGATCCGCCGCCTGCCGCACACCCTTCGGGACAAGGTCGTACGCGTGGGCGGCCGGACCCCCACCGACACCGGACGCGCCTTGCTGGAGCCGCAGCTCGACGCCGTCTTCCGCGGCCACATGGCCGCGCACGACCGGGAACTCGTGGACGTCTTCATCGGTCGGCGCGCCCTGGACGGGCCGATGACGGAAGGCCTTGCCCCCACCGTGGCCGCCCTCCAGCGCGGCCAGGTGGCGGCCCTGCTGCTGAACCGCCCGCCCGCGTCCTCGCTGCGGCTCTGGACAGGGTCGCAGCCCACGCAGCTCGCCCTCAGCGAGGCTGAGCTCACGTCCTTCGGCGTGCGGGCCCCGCGCGAGGAACGCGCCGACGAGGCTCTCGTCAGGGCCCTCGTCGGCACTGGTGCCGAGCTGGTCGTCGTACCGGAGAGCGAGCTGAGCCTGCACGAGGGTGTGGGCGCCCTGCTCCGGTACACCGACCCCGGGACGCCGTCCTGACGCCGGACACCGACCCCGGTACCCCGTTCTGACCCCGGTACACCGACACCGGGACCCGTCCTCCATCCACCGGAGGCCAGGACCGACACGACCGACCAGCAGACAGTGACGTACTCAGCGCTGATAGGTCCCGACCAGAGTGCCCGAGGCCAGCTCCCTGCCCTTCACGGCACGGTGTACGTCCTCGACGCCCGGGTGTTCGTGCAGCGGCAGCGGCTCGGACAGGGCGTACAGGCGGAAGAAGTAGCGGTGCGTCCCGTGACCCGGCGGAGGCATCGGCCCTCCCCATCCGGCCCGCCCGAATCCGTTGGGCCAAGCCCGTCCGCCCTGGGGCGTCTCGCCCTCCGCCACCCCCGTGGTTCCCGGATCGATGCCGGTCACGAGCCAGTGCAGGAAGGTCGTCCCGGGCGCGTCCGGGTCCTCGCAGAGGAGCACCAGCTCCGTGGCCTCCTGGGGCACTCGCGACCAGGTCAGGGGCGGTGAAACGTTCGCTCCCTCCCCGCTGTGGCGACGGGGGATCTCCGTCTTGTCGTCGAACGCGGTGCTGCTGAGTTCAATTCCGCTCATGCGCGCCGCCCTACCCGCGCGAGACGGCGTCGGCACGGGTCCGGGCAGAAACCCCCTCGTTCGGCCGAGCCCACCCGGATCGCCCTCGGAGGCGGGGGGAGAATGGCGGTGTGCCGACAAGGATCCTTATCGAGGGCCGCCCCGGCGCGGGCAAGACCACTGCCGTTCGCCGGCTGGCCGAGCTGCTGCCCACCCGCCCGGTCACCGGCTTCACCACCGAGGAGATCCGGGTGTCCGGCACCCGGGTCGGCTTCGCCCTGGAGACCCTGGCGGGCCGACGCGAGGTGCTCGCCCATGTCGACCTTCCGGGTCCTCCGAGGGTGGGGAAGTACGGCGTCGACCCGGGGGTCATGGAACGGCTGGCGCTGCCGTCGCTGCGGGAGACGGCGACCCCGGGGCGGCTGGTGCTCGTCGACGAGTTGGGGCGGATGGAGCTGGCGTTCGGCGCGTTCCGGGATGTGGTCGATGCCCTCTTCGTCGCAGAGGTCGATGTCGTTGCCACAGTCCCTGCGCACCACGATCCGTTCACGGACGCCCTCAAGCAGCGTGCCGACGTCGAGGTCGTCCACCTCACCGCGGCAAACCGGGACGCCCTGCCCGCGGAGCTCGCGGCCCGGCTGCAGCGGCCCGGAACTCGTTGAACCTGCGGGACGACGCCCGGCTGTCAGCGGCAGCCGCCGACGCCCTTCGCACCCTTGAAAAGCTTGAAGCCCAGCAGCCGAGGCCACTCGCGATCACCGCCCGGCCCGAGCAGGAACCCGTGCACCCGGTCCGCTCGTCATGTCCATGGGAGTTGCCGAAGAACCAACGCCCTTTCGCTCTTCACCACCGAGGTTCGAGGAGATCCATGGTCGACACCGTCAACTCACTGGCCGCCCGTGTTCACGAAGTGCTCGTGGAGATCCTGACCAAGGGTCCCGCCGTGGCGGGCACCGCGGGTCTCCAGAACGTCGTCGCGCGCGCCACGGCGCTCGGGCCCGACGGCACGTGGCTCGTGGCCGCGGGCCACGCGAGCCTCGGCGGCCTGGCCAGTGCGCACGGACAGACGGAACAGGCCCTCTTCCACCTCGACGCCGCGGTGGCAGCCGGCTACAACGACTGCGTGGCGCTCCACGTGGCGCCCATGCGTGCGCTGCATCACGATCCCCGCTTCCGTGCCCTGTACGAGCGGATGCGCGTCACCCAGGCCGACCTCGACGAGTTCCTCTGGCTGCACCAGGAAATGCAGATCATGTTGCAGGACGCCCAGCAAGCGAGCGTCGACAACATCGGCCGCCTCGACACGGGGGTGTCGCCGCTCCCCCAGGCCCCGCTGCCGACCCGCGAACCGAACACCCCCGGCGTCCTGATCACCCGCATCGAACTCGCCGCGGTCCAGACCGCACTCCAACGGGTCGTCATGAAGGCGGAGTTCCAGCGGAGCTCCGGCAATACCAGCCTCAGCCTCATCGACGACACGTGGGACTACGACCGCGCCAGGCGCGACGCCTGCGACGCCGACGAGCTGGACTCCCGGCGCCAGCGGGCCGCCGAGGCCCGGGCCTTCGTCGCACGCCCCCGCGCCGGCACCACACTCACCCCCTGCCCGCCGCTGGGCTCGATCACCTACCCGGGCTGAGGAGGGCCGCACGGACGCGGCGGCCGGTGAGGTCTCCTCGCCGGCCGCCGTCCGCTTCTCGCGCACCGCCCCCTTGCCGTCCCGTACGCCGGAGGGGAGCGTCAGTCCTTCGCCCGCCCGGCGATGCCGTCGAGGACCCGGTCGAGCCCCCACGCGTACTGCTCGTCGGAGACGAACCGAGCGATCGTGTCCCGCGCCTCGGCCGTACGGGGGTACTGGTCGGCGGGCACGGCGCGGAGCTGCTCCCGGCGGGTCGCGACCCGCTCGACGACCGGCGGGGGCGGTGCGGGCGAGGGGAGTTCGGCGGCCTCCAGGGCGATCGCCCCGAGGACCTGGACGATCAGCAGGTACGAGGCACGTGCCGCCTCCGTCGGGTCGAGACCGGCATCCGCGAGGACCATGAGGAGGGCTTCGCCGAGCGCGAGGGCGTGAGGGCCGTCCATCGGGCCGGAGAGCAGCAGGTGGACCGCGCCCGGGTGGGCGAGCAGACGGCGCCGCAGGTCGGCGGCGAGGGTGTGGATGCGGTCCCGCCAGGGCGTGTCGCGGGCGGTGAGGGCCCCGAGGTCCGTCTCGCCGAGCAGGTGCTCGACGACCGCGCGTACCACCGCGGCGCGGTCCGGGAAGTACGTGTAGACGGCGTTCGGCGCGAGTCCCAGCTCGGCGGCGATGCCCCGGATGCTCACCGCGTCGGCGCCCCGGGCGCCGAGCAGCCGCATGGCCGCCGCGACCACCGCGTCCTCGCCGACCGCCCTCTTCCTGCCCCGCTTCGCCGGCGGCGTGTCCTGTGCCATCCGTACGCCTCCTCGCCCGTCCTGACTCGACACCTTGACGAGTCATTTTTGCACGGCGTACATTAATTGCACAGCGTACAGAAATTGGAGGTGATCCCATGCGTGTCTCCCTGCGCGGCGCCGGACGCGCCGCCTTGCGTGCCTGGATCCGATGGACGGCCGGTTTCCTGGCGTTCCCGATCGCCGGACTCGCGGGCCGCGCGGCGGCCGGACCGGTGGACGGTGCGACGAGCGCCCTGGTGGGCGGGGTCGTGACGGGGGCGGTGATCGGTGCCGGGCAGGCGCTGCTCTCCTCCGGCCGGCTGAGCCCGCCGCGCTGGTCCGCGGCCACCGCGGCCGGCAGCGGACTCGGCCTCCTGCTCGGCGCCGCCCTGGTCGACTACCGGACCGATCTCGGCTCGCTGGCGCTGATGGGCGCCGTCGAGGGCGTCCTGATCGGCGTGGCCCAGGCCTGGGCCCTGCCGCACACCACCCGCCTGCCGTGGCTCTGGGCGGCTGCGATGCCGACCCTGTGGGCGGCAGGCTGGACGGTGACCACCCTCGCCGGCGTCGGGGTGGACGCACGGTTCACCGTCTTCGGCGCGACCGGCGCCCTCACCTTCTCCGCCCTCTCCGGCGTCCTGCTCCACAGACTCCTGCCCACCACCGCCCCCGGCCGGACCACCGGCTCCGACTCCCTCCGCGAGGTCGACGCATGAAGCACACCACCCCACCCCGTCACGTGGTCTTCGGCTCCGGCGCCGTGGGCACGGCCATCGCCGAGGCGCTGGTGCGCCGGGGGGAGACCGTCCGCGTCGTCAACCGGTCCGGCCGCGCGGACGTCCCCGACGGTGTCGAGGTCGTCGCCGGCGACGCCGCCGACCCCGCTTTCACCACCGCCGTCGCGGCCGGCTCGGGCGTCGTCTACCAGGCGCTCAACCCGCCGTACCACCGCTGGCAGCAGGAGTTCCCCGCGCTCCAGGCCGGTGTGCTCGCCGCGGCCGAGGCGGCCGGGGCCCGCATGGTCTCGATGGACAACGTGTACAGCTACGGGCCGCCCGGAGGCCGCCCGTTCACCGAGGAGACCCCCGACGCCGCCACCACCCGCAAGGGCCGGCTCCGGGGCCGGATGGCCCGGGACCTGCTCGACGCGCACAAGGCCGGGCGCGTGGAGGTCGCGATCGGCCGCGCCTCCGACTACTTCGGGCCGCGCGGCGGCGCCCAGTCCAACCTCGGCGACCTGGTCTTCCCGGCCCTCCTCGCCGGGAAGACCGCGACCGTCCTCGGAGACCCGGACCAGCCGCACACGTACACGTTCATCCCCGACATCGGCGAAGCGCTCGCCCTCCTCGGCCGGCACCCCGACGCCCCGGGCCGCATCTGGCACCTCCCGAACGACCCGCACACCCGCACCACCCGCGAGCTCGTCGACCTGGCCCACCACGCCACCGGCCGCACCGGCACCGCCCGCCTGCGCCGGATGCCGACGTTCGCCCTGTACGCGATGGGCGCGGTCAACCGCACGGTGCGGGAACTCATCGAGATGCAGTACGAGTTCGCCGAGCCGTTCGTCGTCGACTCGAGCCTCATCCAGGACCGGCTCGGCGCCGTCGCCACCCCGGTCGAGGAGGCGCTGGAGCGGACGGTGGCGGCGTACCGGGCCCGCGGCAAGTGAGCAGCCGCAGAGATTCCGCCGACCAGCTGACTCAGGTGCCGCAGGTGCCGCAGGTGCCGCAGGTGCCGCAGGTGCCGCAGGTGCCGCAGGTGCCGCAGGTGCCGCAGGTGCCGCAGGCGACTCAGGTGCCGCAGGCGACTCAGGTGCCGCAGGCGACTCAGGTACCTCAGGTGACTCAGGCGACTCACTGTCAGCGCCCCCGATTAGGGTGCCGCCATGGATACGGAACTGTTGACCGAGTCCCTCTCGGGGTCCTGGGACCTCACCCGTTCGGCGCGTGACGCGCTCGTGGAGCAGGGAGAGGCTGTCGTCGGGGCGGTGCTGGAGGTGCTCTGCGACGAGCAGTCCCCCGTCGACTGGACGGTCTCGGCAGACGTGCTGTGCCGGATCGGGGAACCCGCTCTCCTGCCCTTGGCACAGGCGACCGCAGCCGCGGACTCGCCCGAGATCGCGAGGAGGGCCGGATGGGCGCTGGGTCGGCTCAAGGTCGACGATCCGGCGGTCTACGAACCACTGCTGAAGCATGCGCACCCGCGGGTTCGGAGCGAGGCACTCTTCGCCTTCCAGACCCGCGGTGAAGCGGCGGTGCGTTTCGTCGACCAACTTGTCCCCTTGCTGGGCGACCCGGACCCGGAGGTCCGGCGGCGAGCGGTCTGGGCATTCCAGGCCGTCGGCACCGCCGGTGTGCCCGTCCTGCGCCGGGTTCGCCGCCGGCCCGCAGCCGGACCCAGGGTGCGCGCCGGCGCGCTCGAGGCCCTCGCGGCGATCTCGGGCCCCGACGGTCTCGACGCCGGGGACCAGGACGCCTGGCGTCGGCTGACGAGGATGAAACTGCTGACCGAGGTCCCGGAGGGCATGCACCTGTGCGGGTCCTGGTACGCGGTGTCGACCACCGACCAGGACGCCGTGCTCGAGGCCTTCGATCTCGGCAGCCCACAGCCGGTCACCCTCCGGACCGGCGCGGCGGCCTGGAACCAGGATCACCACGACGGGGACCGGACCCATCCGCACGCCGCCTGTTCCCGCGTCTTCGTCAGTCCCGCCCTCGACGGCTGGACGCTCGTCTTCGGCGACTCCTCCCAGGACACCC
Source organism: Streptomyces sp. NPDC015661 (assembly GCF_043077765.1). Lineage (NCBI taxonomy): Bacteria > Bacillati > Actinomycetota > Actinomycetes > Kitasatosporales > Streptomycetaceae > Streptomyces > Streptomyces sp. NPDC015661. The sequence goes on from NZ_JBIBST010000017.1 coordinate 103,667, forward strand.
ACCGCATCGAGGACGCGGACGACGAGGACGAGGCCCTCCCCCTCGTCGTGAGAGAACGCTGCACCGAGCTCAGCCGTCGCTTCGGATCCGCCCAGTGGTACGGAATGAGCTGCGGCGACGGCTGGACCGCCTGGTGCATCGCCGAAGACGGAGAGGTGGTACGTCACTACGACACGGACGACGCCGAGGAGAACGGCGACGACGAGCCCCCGCACCCGGCCGAAGCCGGCTACCTCCTCCCGCACGAGGACGGCTTCCCCGAGGACGCGTTCGACGACGTGAGCCCCACGGACTCCGACGCGTTCACCACCCGGTACGAGCAGGTCAAGGAAGAGCTCGGGATCCCCGACACCTGCTACGCCAACGACATCGCGGCACGGTTGTCGGTCGACCCCGGAGCCCTGGGAGCACACACGAAGACCTCGGGCCGGGGGGTCCTCGCCCTCACCGCCTGCGGCCGCGAACACGGCCACCCCGCCGGAGCGCTGCCCGTGTAACGGGCCCGGCTGTCACGGGAGCGGGTGCGGAGCTGAAGAGACCGCGGCACCGGGCAGGCCGACGGCGCCTCCACAGGATGGAGGCGCCGCCGAAAGTGAGAACCGGGCTCAGCCGCGGATGATGTTCTCTGCCTGCGGGCCCTTCTGGCCCTGGGTGATGTCGAACGTCACCGTCTCGCCCTCGGTCAGTTCGCGGTATCCGTTTCCGGAAATGTTGGAGTAGTGAGCGAAGACGTCCGGTCCGCCTCCGTCCTGGGCGATGAAGCCGAAGCCCTTCTCGGAGTTGAACCACTTCACGGTGCCGCTGGCCATGCTCGTCCTTCTGGTCAATTCAGTGGTGGCCCGGATTCGAGCCACCCCGGGCGTCCCCTTCGGACGCCCGAACCAGTCCTCCCCGGACGGGCGCGTACTTACACCCAATCACCAGATCTTGTTCGGATTCCATGCCCGCCGGTAACAAGTCGAAGGCGGGTTCGAGCAAGGGTCGTCGGGATGCAGTTCGGCGAGCCGATGCGCAGGCGCCGCTCGGCGCCAAGCCCGAATGGGGAGGGTGGCGCACCTCCACCACAGCCCAGGGCCTCCCCAACGGCATGCGCACCGCTCACCCACGCCCCCTGAGGCCGAGCCCAACCACGGACTCCCCCAGCCACCGGCACTCTCAGTGACGAACAACTACTCTGAGGCGTCGACCCAACGTCCGGACTTGAGCCACGGGTGATGCTCAACAGCAGGGGCCGCCGTCCAGTACGGCTTCCTGCTGCAGGACCACACCACCGCACGCCTGTACGTCGCCGCGCCCGGCGCGCCGCGGGCCCCATCGGGCTCGACGTCCCCCTCCACGACCGCGACGACCGCGTACGTGTCGGCGACACCGCCCTCCTGGCCGGCCGTCGGCGGGCGGGGATCGTGAGTCCTGGCCGCGATCGTCTTCGTGGCCACGTCGGGCTGCACATGGCGGCAGGTGCCGCCACTCTTCGGGCCGGCCTGGCCGACGGTCTACCGACGCTTTGCCCGTTGGAGCAAGGAGCGGGTCTGGCCCCGTCTTCATCGGGCCATCCTGGACGAGCTCGGGGCCCAGGGAAACGTGGACTGGTCGCGTTTCGCCATCGACTCGGTGAGCATCCGCGCCCTCGAAGGGGGCTGCTGACCGGACGGAATCCGACCGATCGCGGCAAGAACGGATCGAGGATCCACCTCATCACCGATCGGTCCGGGCTGCCCGTTGCGGTCGGCATCTCCGCGGCCAACACCCACGGCAGTCTTGCTCTCCAGCCCCTCGTAGCGTCGATACCTCCGATCCGCAGCCGTCGCGGCCCCCGCCGCAAACGGCCCGACAAACTCCACGGCGACAAGGGATACGACTACCTCCCCTGCGGTGGTGGCTCCGCTTCCGCGACGTCACTCCATGGATCGCCCGCCCGGGCATCGAGTCCTCCGGGCGGCTCGGACGCCACCGATGGGCCATCGAGCGGACCGTGTCCTGGCTCGCCGGTTGCCGCCGGCTCCACCGACGCTACAAACGCAAGCCGGAACACTTCCTCGCCTTCACCGCCATCGCCACCACCCGCAGCAAGTACCGATGACTCACGAAATGAAGCGACGTTTCAATCGGAGTCGCCGACGGTTGTCCGCGCGGAGCTCGAGGCCACGATGTCGATGGCGATACGCAGAGAAGTCTCTTGCCAACCGAGCAACGCGCGAGTGATCGCGATCGACTGGAGCATGCTCATGCCGCGTTCAGCCAGCAGATCCTGAACGGCTTCCATCCCTTCGCCCGCAAGGACGGGCCGGCATTGCTCAACGAGTGCAGTCCAGCGTGCCGCGTCCTCGGGCCGCAGCCCGCCTACATGGTTGAACATGGCTAGACCTGCCTTTCTGGACTGGCGTGAGCGATGGTCCAGGCCTGCTCGCCGTGCCGTGCGGCGTGGGTGCGGAAGTCGAAGAAGCCCAGACCATCGATCTTGCACTCGGTGTTGATCTCTTCGAGCGTCCAGCAGTGGTCGGAGTAGTCGTCGATGGCGACGCCGCCGGCTTCGAGGACGTGTGACAAGAGGGCGCGGATCTCGGCAGTACCGTCGATGTGGCTGGAGACGCTGACCAGCAGGGCCCAGGTCGGGCGGTCGCCGAGCGCGGAGTCCAGCAGGCGTATGTCCTCGGGAGTCCAGCCGACGTACAGGTGATCGCCCTGCTCATCCATGAAGTCGATGAAGAGCTTCCCGTCCGACCAATACCCGTCCTTGCCGGGCATCAGCCGGTCGAGCCGTGCGGCTGTCGCGGTCGACTCTCCACCGGGGAACACATAAACACTGCGCATGGGCGGAGCGTAAAGGGCAGCGCAGGCTGCGACCAGGAAGTTTCGGCCCAGTCATGGGCTGCCTTCGTCGATGGTGGCAGTGCGAGCGGCGACTTCGCTGAATGACGGCTGCCGAGGTTCGCCGTTGAGAGACATCACCGCCGACTGCCGCCGGCTCCACCCCCGCTACGAACGCAAGCCAGAACGCCCCTCGGTCTACCGACGACTCACCACGTGAGACGACATCTCATACCCCCGCCGGCGTCTACGACTTCGAGCTCCTGGGTCAGTGGTCGAATGCATCGAGGTGCCGTCGCAGGAGGCCACTGATGTCTTCGCGGCTCCCCGTGGCCGGCAGCGGCAAGGTCGTGTCCTCGCCGTTCGCCATGGCGAGGCTGCTAGTAAAGCGCACAAGGTTCGGTGCTGGGACGAAGGAGTCACGCAACCAGACGGCGAAGACACCGGCTTCATCCGCTGTCACGTCCGTAAGGGTGATGTAGGCGTAGTCCGGCTCGGTGATGGCAGCCGTACCGTCCACCCACACGTCGGGCGACGGCTCGATCTCGAAGTCCAGCACGGCCATCGCGTGGAGGCCTGATCTCCGGTGCGCGGTCACGGAATCGAGGAACGCCTCCCGCAACGCCCGCTCCAGGGTCTGCAACGTGGCGTGCCAAGCGCCGCCGTCCCCCTCTGGGGGACAGAAGGCGAAGTTGGTCCGGATGTTCCTTCCCGCCGCCATGGTCTCCCTTGCACTCCCGACTCCGCCGGCGTGGCGGACGATGGGGACGAGCATGCCGCCCGGCGGAGTACACGGTGAGGGAGGGAACCGCTGGGGGGGGGTGGACCGACTCGCCAAGCTCTGGCACTCCGCACGGCCGAGCAGCAGGGCCATGCGGGGCTGGCTGGCTGGCTGGCTGGGGCATCGCTCCAGGTCGCTCGCGCCACACGGCACAGCCGCAAATTCACGGTCTGGTGATCGACGCACCTTGTCAGGCGGGCGGTGGCCGCAGCCGATTCCTCCCGTGCTGCCGGGGTCGGCGCGCGGCAAGGCCGGAGTCAGACGGTCTCGGCCAGGACGGAGTCGAGGCGGTCCAGGACGTGGGGCCAGCCCTTGCCCATGCCGTCGTAGGCCTGGCGGCCCATCGGGGAATCGAGGTCGAACCCCGCGTGGGTGAGAACGAGGCGGGTGCCTTCGCCTTCCGGCTGGAGCGTCCAGGTGATGGTGGTGTCGAGGGTGCCCTCGGCGAATCGGTAGGCCAGCAGGCGCTGCTCGTCAGCCGCGGTCACCTCACAGGGCTGACTTCCGAAGTTGCCCATGTCGAGGGTGAAGCGGTGCCCGACGACGGGCTTGATGTCGCCTGCGGCCCACCAACGGGCGTGGAGGTCGGGATCGGTCAGGGCCTTCCACACCGCTGCGGGCGGGTGGGGCAGGAACTTCTCACAGGTGATCGTGTTGTTCTCGGTCATCTTTCGTTTCCTCGTCCAGGAGATCGGCCAGCGCGTCCAGGCGCTGCCTCCAGTAGTGCTCGAACGGGTGCAGCCACTCGCTCACCTCGGCCAGCCGCGCCGGTTGCAGGCGGTAGATACGGTGCCGACCGCGGCGCTCCTCGAGTACGAGACCGGCAGTGCGGAGGACCGCCAGGTGCTCGGAGACCGCCGGCCGTCCGAGCTCGAACATCCCGGCCAGCTCGCCCGTGGAGCGAGGCCCCTCACGCAGCTGCTCCAGCAGCCGGCGACGCACCGGGTTCGCCAGCACGCTGAACACGTCGGTAGGCATGACGAAACAATACGTCGGAACTTTCCGACGCGTCAACAATCTCCGACGGGTCAGCTGGGCTCCTCCCCCACTCGCACAGGAAGCCGCGACCTCGGGCGCCGGGAGCACCCGGGCTCGACACCGACGGTGAGCGTCGCGCGGAGACCGCCCCCGAGGAAGGCGAGGGAGCGCGGGCCCTTTCTTTCGCGTCGGACGGCGGGGCACCGGCAACCGAGGACGAGCGGCTTGAGGGCGAGGCTGTCGAGCACGTTCGCGCCGGACACGACGAAGGCGAGCGGGTGTCCCGAACATCGGACAGCACGTGCAGCTTGCCGCCTTCTTGCCGCGGTCGACCGGACTCGGCCGGTCAGCGATCCCCCTTTGGCACGAACGGAGGCCGCGTCGACGCTCGCCGAGATCCGGTCCACCTCGCCCCGGGCCCCGAAATCGTCCCCACCGCCCGGCGCAGCCGACGCCGCAGGCCGGCGTTCGCGAGCTTGGCCGGTAGGGGTGTCCAGCGTGCGCGTCGCCACCTGATATCTCGGTCGACGCCGGCTGACGGCCTGGCTAGGGTCGCGGGCGTGACGACCAAGTTGAACGATGCCGCCCGCAGTCTTCTTGACGATGTGAATCCCGCGGTGCTGGCCACCGTGAACCCCGATGGCAGCCCGCAGACCTCGGTGGTCTGGGTCGCCCGGGACGGCGATGACCTGCTCCTCTCTTCGGCCGCCGGCCGCCGCAAGGTCACCAACGTGGAGCGCGACGCGCGGGTCAGCCTGACGGTCTACGACCGGGCCGACCCGCTGCGATACCTGGAGGTACGCGGTACCGCGACGGTCGTCGAGGACCTGGGCCGGACGCTGGCCGTCGCACTGGCCGAGCAGTACGAGGGGCCCGGCGCGGGCGAGGAGTACCTGGAACTGCCGCCGGAGGTGGTGCGGGTGGTCGTCAGGATCACCCCGCAGCGACTGGTCGGCACCTTCGCCGACTGAGTGATCGTTTCAAAGCGAGTTGAGCCCGCGACCTCGCGCCTGTCGATCCAGGTCGGCAGGCTGTCCGGGTGGCTCACAGCCTGGCGTCGACTGCGGGACTGGGCCGAGGTCGGCGTCCGGCCCCGCCTGCACTCCGCCCTGCCGGCCGAGTTGCGGCAGGGCGGACCTTCTGGACCCGGATGACTGCGCTGTCGACGGCTCACATGTCCGGGCCTTAAAGGGGATCATGTCGCCCCTCGCCCATCGATCGGGCCCGGCCCGGTTCCCAGCACCATGCGACCCTCGACCGGCACGGCACCCCGCTGGTCGTCACTCGCGACTACCGCCTGTCCGGCAGCAGTATCTGCCTCATCTCCGCCGCCCCGCCGCCTCAGAACTTCCTTCTGAAACGATCAGTAAGCCTTGGTCCGTGCGGCAGCCGACTTTGCGGCCTGCTCGACCTTCGCGCGGTAGGCGGCACGGGCTTCCTCGTCGATCGGCTTCTCGTGTTCGGGGCGCACCCCGGTCCGGCCGTCGACGCTCTCGCGCAGGATGTCGGCGTGCCCGGCATGCCGGATGGACTCGCCGAGGACGTGGACCAGGATGGCGAACAGGTTCGTGTCGGCATGGGGCTCAGGCCACCACGGCACGTGGCCGGGGGCGTCGAGGGGAAGCTCGTTGATCGTCGCGTCCGAGTGTTCCCACGTGCGCCGGTAGAACCCGATGATCTGATCGCGGGTCTCGTCCTCGGCCGCCCACTGATCGCTGCCGTCGTAGTCCTGCCACCGGGACAGCGGTTCCGGGGAAGGGCGGTCGAAGACCTCGCCGAAGTACCTGGCCTCGACGGTGGCCAGGTGTTTGACCAGACCGAGGAGGTTGGTCCCGGTCGCTGTCAGAGGTCGGCGGGCGTCGTACTCGGACAAGCCGTCGAGTTTCCAGAGCAGCGTCTCGCGGTCCCGCCGCAGTCTCCCGTGCAGGGTGTCCTTCGCGAATTCATCGATCATGCGGCTTGAGCCTGCCATGGACTGCTCATGGTCTCAAGATCCGGTACGTGGCCCGCAACGGCCGGCAGAGCCGCGGCGGCCTGGCCATGGCCGTGGCCCCGACCTCCTACAAGCAGCTCGCGAAACTTGCCTTCGCTCTCGGCCCACAGCGTGACGCTGCCCCGGACTTGGCGGGTCCGGGGCGAACGGAGAAGGTCAGGCGCAGCCTGAACCGTCCCTATCGGACGACGACGTTGTACGCCGGAATGATCACGGGCTGCACGTCGACGTGGCCGAGGTCCGCAAGGATCGGACCGAACGTCTTCGCGTGGGCTTCGAGGGCCTCCGCGCTCTCCCAGACCTCGGTCACGCGGAACCCGCCGTCAACGGGCCCCGCCGCGTGAGAAATGAGACCTGGATTGGACACGTCTGCGAAGCGCGTGAAGCCCTGCCCATCGGTCACACGGTCAATGACCGCGTCGTAAAGCTCCTGTCCGGCGCCAGGAAAGTCGAAGGTAACGATGATGGCCATGTGGATGCCCCTGCCTCGGTCCGCCGCGTGACTGCGGCACCCCGTGGATTCTAGCCGTAAGTAACCAGGTCAGTTCACAGAGTGACGGAAGCCGCCGGGTCCTTGGCAGTACGGCCCCTGCCCCATTGGCGCCGGGCCTCCGCTTTCCAAGCGTTCGAACCGCTCCGGCAGGTCCCACGCGAGTGCACCCCACCCCCGCAGCCGCAGGGCAGCTCATGCGCGCTTGCCCGGCCCTCTGCGACGAGCAGGATGCGCTCCACGTGGCCCCTGCGGACCCCGGGCCACTCGCCCGAAAAGTGGCCCCAGCAGCCCGCGGGCCACTCGCCCGAAAATGGGCCCCAGCAGCCCGCGGGCCACTCGCCCGAGAATGGGCCCCAGCTGACCCCGGGGCCACTCGCCCCAAAACAGGTGGTCACCCGACGTCGGGGCCCGCTACGGTCCTGCTGTGGCCGTCGTAGCGATCTCTCGCCGATTTACCGGCCCCCCGGCCCCCGAAGGGCGCCGCAGGGGTCGGACTTCGCCGCGTCTCCGGAGCTGAGCCGGCCGACCCCAACGAGCGGTCAAACCCAGGGGCTGGGGGGCGTGAAACCCCGTCACTGCTCTTGGCCAGGAGGCCGCCATGCCCGCTCGCCTTTCCGCTGAACAGCTCGCCCGTGACCTTTCCGTCCGCGACCTCACCGACCCGATCGCCGGACCCCACGCCCTCCAACTCATCCTCAACGACGCCGTCAACGCCCTGGCGAACCGATGGGGCTGCGAAGTCCGCTGGTGCCGCGGTGAGCGCACGGTCACGGTCGAGGACAACTACGACAACCTCGGCTACCGCCTCGACGACATCACCCGAGACACCCGTTACACCCGCTACGTCGACGACCGGACCATGCTGCGCAGCCACTCCAGCGCGCTGGTCCCGGCCGCGCTGCGCGCTCTGGCCGCGGCCCCTTCCGACGACGTGCTCCTGGTCTGCCCCGGACTGGTCTACCGTCGCGACAGCATCGACCGCCTGCACACCGGCACCCCTCACCAGCTCGACCTGTGGCGCGTCACGCGCCGCCCGGCCCCCATGTCCACGTCCGACCTCGACGAAATGGTCAGCACCCTCGTCGAAGGGGTCCTCCGGCGCGCTGAACACCGCCAGGAAGACCGTGTCCACCCGTACACCCTCTCGGGCCGACAGGTGGACGTGCAGCGCGACGGCGAGTGGATCGAGGTGGCCGAATGCGGTCTGGCGCACCCGCGTGTCCTGGAACGTGCCGGCCTCGACGCCTCGTGGAGCGGCCTCGCCCTGGGCATGGGGCTGGACCGGATGCTGATGCTGCTCAAGGGCATCCCGGACATCCGCATCCTGCGCTCAGCCGAACCCTCCGTGGCCGCGCAGATGACCGACCTCGCTCCGTACCGGCCGGTGTCCGCCATGCCTCCCGTCCGCCGCGACCTTTCCGTCGCCGTCGACCCCGACGACCTGGCCGAAGACCTCGGGGACCGGGTCCGCGACGCCCTGGGTGAGGACGCCGACTCCGTGGAGACGGTCGAGATCCTCACCCAGACGGCATGCGCGGATCTCCCGCCGCAGGCGCTGGAGCGGCTCGGGGCCCGGCCCGACCAGAAGAACGTTCTCCTGAAGGTGGTCCTTCGGCATCTGAACCGGACTCTCACCGACAGCGAGGCCAACAGACTGCGCGACCGCATCTATGCCGCCGTCCACCAAGGCAGCGCCCACCAGTGGGCGACAAGCAGCTGACGAGAGTTGCGGCCGGTGCCGCCCTGCACGAGGGGGCGGCACCGGCCACGTACGGCGAATACCGGACCGAATGATCACGTACGACACGCCGTGCGAGGAGTGGCCTCTACCGGCGGCGCAGAGAGCCGGGGCCACAACGAGTTGACCAGCTACCGGCCGGCGACAGCCGCATTCCACCGGCCCGTGCGACGACCAGCCTGTCGTCTTCGAAGCCGATTCGGTCACCGGCGGCCAGGAAGAGCGGGCTGTTCAGCTCGAAGGCATACCCGTCGTCGGTCTCGACATCATTCACCAGCACCAATCGCGAGGTGGGCGTGGCTCCGTCGGCTATCAGGCGCATGCCGAAATGGTTCCACGCAGCCTGAGGCCTCCTCCACCCGATTCGGCAGCTGACTGTCGGCCCAGAGCGTCAAGGACCAAGCCGGGTTGGCAACATAGCCCCATTCACATGGGTTTTACTGGTAGGAGGGCACTGCCCAAGTGGCCTTGTAGTGCTTACTGTTCTCCGACCAGCGGTACCTCTCCCGAGTGCCGTCCGGCTGGACGATCTCGATCCACGAGGTGTGGTAGTCCCGCTTCAGCACGTCCCCCTCGTAGTGGGTGTTGGCCAAGGGGCAGTCGTCCGCGCACGTGGTGGCCACCTTGCCGGTCACCGGGTCGTTGCCGATGCTCTTGACACCGATCTGCGTGTTGATCTCGGACTCGTGCAGGTAGTCGGTGCACCAGTGCTTGAGGCCGTCCTTCGCCGTGTCGACCTCGCCGTTCTCCTTGCGCAGCGTCTCCACGTGTTTCCGTACCGGCCACTTCGGCGAGACGGTGCCCGTGTAGCAGACTGCGCCACCGCTCTTGGAGAACTGCGTCACGCCGCCGTTGCCCGCCACCCAAAGACGGTCGGGATTGCCGTACACGGGCGTCAGGTCGTGCCCGTAGGCCGGAGCGCCCTTCAGGACCCCGTCGGGAGTCCTGTCGTCGGTCTGACGGGGCAGGTAGAAGGTGTCTTCGACCTTGAGTACTCCGCCGCTGACGCCGACCTTGAGCAGAGCGTGGCTGCCCAACGCCCACAGATGGCCGGTGGTCTTGTCGTAGACGACTTCGTGCGCTCCGGCGAACGGAAGCTCCGACACCGGCGTGTTCTGCCACGCCCCGGGCGTCCCGGCATTGCGGCTGTACAGGCGCAGACCCCCTCCGGCCACGCCCTTGATGGTGCGGCCGGCAAAGGCAGTCACGACGCTGCCGTCGGGAAGGAGTTCCACGCCGTGCAGGTCGCCGGGGGCGCCGACGTTGATGGCCCAGTGATACCCGGCCAGGGCGGGATAGGGAATGACGCCCACGAACCCGCTGCTGCCGTCGCCCGTGACGAGCACGGGTTTGCTGCCGTAGACGCCTCCGGGACGGAGCTTGTGGGAAGTTCCGCCCTTCCACGCGGCTCCATTGAGACTCGGGTCCTCGACGGAGTGGTACGCGTCGGGGAGCCACCTCTGATAGGGCTTGGAGTTCGGCCACACGGAAGGGTTGGCCGAATCGAGGAATTCCAGTGCTTCGGTCGCCACGGGATATCCGCCGGCGTACGGAGGCCCGTACTCGTTCCCGGCGATCAGCGGAGTGGCGCCGGGGTTGAACTCGACTTCCAACGTGGGGGCGAAGTAGGCCCGCGTGCAAGCGGCGTCATTCGCGGGGGTCGTCGGGTTCATGGAGCAGAAGTCCTTGTACCCGGTGGCGCCCGTCTCCGGGTTGGCGGCACCCTCATTGGTGCTGAGGCGAATGCCGTAGTTGGGCGTGGTCGTGCCCGGCCTCGTCCAAGCCGTCACCATGTCGGTGACGTCGATGCGCTGAAGTCCCCTGGAGTCGTCGGGTTGGTACCTGTCGGGGAGGTCGGGACATGCTTCAGGGTGGCCGTCGCCGAACCAGGTGCCGACGCCCTCTCCGACCGCGGGCTGGTTCGACCACTTGATCGTGTGTTCGTCCCAGGGCTCGACGACGCGATAGACGCCCATCCAGGGATTCGCGGTGCAGTCCGGTGCGGGTACGAACGAGTTGTACACCCGCAGATACGCCTTGGAGATGTTTGCGCCGGTGAGGCGGGAGACGTCGAAGCGCAGGAAACTGCGATATTTCGTCGCTCCGTTGTCCGGTGTTCCGACGTGGAGCAGGTGGCCCTGCGAATGGTCCGCCTCGTCGGTGCTGCTGATGTAAGTGTCCTGCAGACGCTTGATCAGGTTCCTGGGACCGGACTGGGCGAACGGCGAGACTGTTGCCGTCGACAGCGTCGACGCTGCCGCACTCGGAGCCGGATTCTCCGCGGTCTGAGCGACAGCGCCGGCAGGCGCCCCCAGCGAGACGGCAAGGAAGAGAGCACCCGCTAACGCTATGAGTCGGGAATTTCGCTTTCGCACTAATCCATGACGCTGACGCATCTCATATTCCCTCTCGTCGCTGAACTTCGCTGAACTTCGCTGAACTCTGACGATCCCCAAACTATCCTCAGCCGCTCCGGGCCCTCGGCCCCGACCCGTCTGGGACAGCGTCAGCGACCCTCACGTTCGACGGCCCGCCCAGTGCTGACGCGGCGCCGGCGTTACGGTCTCCCGATGCATTGCCGTTCGAAAGGAACCCTCATGAATCTGCCTGCATCGGACAGGCGCGTCCTCGTCAGTGGTGCGTCGCGTGGCCTCGGGCGCGCGGTGGCACAGGCGTTCGCGGCCAACGGCGACCGGGTCGCCGTCCACTTCGGCTCACGCGCCGAGGAGGCGCGCGTGACGTTGGAGTCCCTCACCGGCACGGGTCATGTGCTGGTCGGCGGCGACCTCGCGGATCCGGCCGGGGCGGCTTCCGTCGTGGACGAGGCGGCGGAAGCTCTCGGCGGGATCGACGTACTCGTCAACAACGCGGCGGTGAACATCCGTCACCCTCTCGCGGAGACCCCGTACGAGGAGTGGGCGGCAGTCTGGCAGCAGCACGTCGCGGTGAACCTGCTCGCCACGGCGAACCTGAGCCATCTCGCCGCCCGCCTCATGATCGAGCAGGGAGCGGGAGGCCGAATCGTGAACATCGGCTCCCGGGGCGCCTTCCGCGGTGAGCCCGACCATCCGGCGTACGGGGCGACGAAGGCGGCCGTGCACTCGCTGGGTCAGTCCCTCGCGGTCTCGCTCGCCCCTCACGGGATCGGCGTCGCCTCGGTCGCCCCCGGCTTCTTCGCCACAGAGCGCGTCGCGCCGCGCTTGGAGGGGCCCGAGGGTGAGGCGATCCGGGGGCAGAGTCCGTTCGGCCGGGTGGGCTCGGCCGAGGAGATCGCGGCGGCAGTACTCTGGCTCGCCTCCCCCGCCGCCGAGTGGTCCTCCGGCACGATTCTCGACCTCAACGGAGCCTCGTATCTGCGGAGTTGACGAACGAGAGCAAGGGTGCGCCTCCTGCTCCAGGTGCCGCATCCGACCGGCCATCAGGAGGCTGCGAGTGCCGGCTCGTTCTGTGTCGGGTAGTCGGTGTAGCCCGTCTCCCCGCCCGTGTACATCAGGTACTGATCCCGTACGGCGTTGAGCGGCGCGCCCACGCGCAGACGTTCCACCAGGTCCGGGTTGGCGAGGAAGCCGCGGCCCAGGGAGATCAGGTCGGCTCCGGCGGCGAGCAGCCGCTCGCCGGCCGCGCGGCCGCCGTCGGCGGGCAGCGGTCCTCCCCACCCGAGGACGGGGTTGGCGATCAGCGCGCCCGGCCAGGCCTTGCGGATCTCCTGGAACAGCGGCTGGTCCGGGTCGGCGAAGACGACGTGCAGGTAGGCGAGGCCCTTTTCGGCCAGAGCGGCAACGAAAGCCGGGTAGATGCTGTCGGTGTCGCCCTCCTCGACGCCGTTGACGCCGACTCCCGGGGAGATGCGCACCCCAACCCGCTCGGGGCCGATCGCGTCCGCGACGGCCTGGACCACCTCCACCGCGAACCGGATCCGGTGCGCCACCGAACCGCCGTACGCGTCGGTGCGCTGGTTGGTGTTCTTCGCGAGGAACTGGTGGATCAGGTAGCCGTTGGCCGCGTGCACCTCGACCCCCTCGAAGCCCGCTTCCACGGCCCGTCGTGCGGCGGCGGCGAAGTCGGCCACGGTCGCGTCGATCTCGTCGACGGTCAGCTCGCGGGGCACGACGGACGGACGGCGCCCGTCGGTGGTGTGGATCTCCTCGGGGAGCGCCACCGGCGAGGGCGCGACGGGGACGTGGCCGCTGTTGTCGGGGTGGCCGACCCGCCCGCCGTGCTGGATCTGCACGAACATCCGCCCGCCGGCGTCCCGTACGGCGTCGGTGACCTCGCGCCATCCCGCCACGTGGGCGGCGCTGTGGAGCGCGGGGATGTTGGCGTAGGTCTGGCCGACGGCGCTCGGCGTGGTGGCCTCGGCGATGATCAGGCCGGCGGAGGCGCGCTGCGCGTAGTACGTGGCCATGAGCGAGGTCGGCACCCCGTCGGCGGCGGCGCGGTTACGCGTCAGCGGGGCCATGACCAGCCGGTTGGGAAGGGAGAGGGGGCCAAGGGTGGTGGCTTCGAAGAGGCGGGATTCGACCGCGTTGTTCGTCATGCCGGTACCGTAGAACCTGACATCAGTGTCAGATTCAAGTGGAACGCGGGAAGCGGAGCGGAGCAGACGATGCAGACGATGCGGATCGGCGAGCTGTCACGGCGCTCCGGGGTGAGCGAGCGCTCCCTGCGCTACTACGAGCAGCAGGGCCTGCTGCAGTCCGAGCGCACCCCCGGCGGCCACCGGGCCTACGGGGACTGGGCGGTGGACCGCGTCATCCGCATCCAGGCTCTGTACGCGGCGGGCCTGGGCAGCAAGAAGATCGCGCTGCTGCTCCCGTGCATGCGGGACGCGGACGGCGGCCCGACCGAGCTGACCACCGGTGAGCTGGTCGACGAGCTGGTCGTGGAGCGCGAGCGCATCGACCGCATGATCCTCGACCTCGTCCGTTCCCGTGACGTACTGGACGAGGTCATCGACGCGGCGACCGCCAGGGCGTGAGGCCTGGCGGGGCGTGAGGCCTGGCGGGGCGTGAGAGCCTGTTCGGGCACGGCACCGGGAGGTGAACGTCCGGCGCAGCAGTCCGAGTTGGACCCAAGCCTCAGCGGTACGTCGGTCGGGTATCGTGCGGGCCATGTCGAGTCCTGAGTCAGACACCGTGGGGGCTTTCGGTCACGCCGTCAGCCCCCTGAACCCCTGAGTTCGTAGTCCTGCCGTCTCGCCGCGTTCCGCGGCCGGACGAGTGCGCCCCTGGGTGCTGACCGCGGTGACGAGTTGACCCACTCGTACTTCTCCTCACCTCGGAGCCACTCGATGCCTCTCCCGCTCTTCCTGCTCGCCGTGGCGGTCTTCGCCATGGGCACCTCGGAATTCATGCTCGCCGGCCTCTTGCCGGACATCGCCTCGGACCTCGACGTGAGCGTCGGCACGGCGGGCACGCTCACGTCCGCATTCGCCATCGGAATGATCGTCGGCGCCCCGCTCATGGCCGGACTTGCCCGCAACTGGCCAGGACGGTCCAGCCTCCTGGGGTTCGTCCTCGTGTTCCTGGCAGACCACGTCATGGGAGCTGCCACCTCCAGCTTCCCGACCCTCGTTGTTTGCCGGGTCGCCGCGGCGCTCGCGTACGCGGGGTTCCTCGCCGTGGCGCTGACGACCGCCACCACGCTGGTCCCGCCCGACAAGAAGGGACGCGCGCTCGCCGTGCTGCTGTCGGGCACCACGGTGGCCACGATCGCCGGGGTCCCAGGGGGATCGGTGCTCGGCACGTTGCTCGGCTGGCGGGCCACCTTCTGGGCCGTCGCCGCTCTGTGCCTGCCCGCGACAATCGGCATCGTCAAGGGGATCCCGGCGGGCCGTGTGCGGCAGAGCGCCGCTGGCGGCCCGGCCTTGCGATCGGAACTCGCACAGCTCAAAAGGCCGCGGTTGCTCCTGGTCATGCTGCTCGGCGCCACGGTGAACGCGGCGACCTTCGCCGGCTTCACCTTCCTCGCCCCCGTCGTGACCGACACCGCCGGGCTGGGAGACCTGTGGATCTCGGTGGCCCTGGTCCTCTTCGGCACCGGTTCGTTCGCCGGGGTCACCGTGGCCGGCCGGCTCGCCGACCGGTATCCAGGCTCGGTCATCGGGATCAGCGGTCCGCTGCTGCTCATCGGCTGGCCGGCGCTGGCCGTGCTGGCCGACAGGCCGGTCGCGCTGCTCGCCCTCGTGTTCGTCCAGGGCGCGCTGTCCTTCGCTCTGGGAAGCACGCTGATCACGCGGGTCCTCTACGAGGCGGCAGGAGCCCCCACCATGGCCGGCTCGTACGCGACCGCCGCGCTGAACGTGGGCGCTGCGATCGGCCCTCTGCTCGCCGCGGCCACTCTCAGCACCGCGGTCGGGGATCTGGGACCACTGTGGGCAAGCGGCCTCCTTGTCCTGGTCGCGCTGCTCGTCGCGTTTCCCACGCGCGGTGTGATCGCAGCCGGACGGAGCACCGAGGTGCCCGAGTGACGCGCGCACGCCTCTCCTGAGCATCGACGCGCGCCGAAGGCGCATCGAACGCTGCCGCACCCGCTGGGCAACAACCACCGTGACCTCCAGCGACGAGGACTTGTCAGGCCGATCAAGTGACTGCTCCATGTCCTGGGCGTTGTTGCGGACAGGGGGCGGGGAGATCTGACAGACGCTGAGCGGGAACGGCTGCGCTCCTTCCTGCCGGGCAGCAAGCGTTGTGGCGGGCGGCGAGACGACCGGCAAGTACTCAACGGGATGCTGCACCGGGTGCGGACGGGTGTTCAGTGGCGTGACCTGCCCAAGAGGTTCGGACCTTGGAAGACCGCTCGCGCGGCAAAGCCACTGGTCGAGAAGATCTGCGTCCCCAGAATCGGGGCGGGGCAGGCCGCGCAAGAGGCCGGACGGTGTCGCCGCCGACAAGCCCTTCAGCAACGACGGCGGCCGCCCTCCCAATGGCTCCGAACACGATCGGCCGGAGAGTTCTAAGGGCCTGTCCGGCGGGTCTTTCGGCTCGGCACGCGTGTCGCGACTTCGTCGGCTGATCCCCGAGTGCGCTCAGGGTTGCCGCTCCCGGGGTTGGGACGCGTCAAGGTTGGGTTTCACGCGAGCGACGGCCACCGATCGGCAGCCCACTCCAGCCATCCCGGCCATCCCGGAGGCGGACCTCCGATCTCATGCCCTTCGAGTTCGGCGGCGTCGGGCTCCTCGAACAGCGTCCTCCAGTGCACGAGGTCCGCTTCGCTCATCGGGAAGGTCTGATCCGGGGTGGCCGACTGGCGGCGGGCGATTCGAGCACGTTGGGTCTCTTGGTCCACCGGCACGTACACAAGGCGGCAGGATGCCCCCGCAGACTTCACCAACCAGCGGATCGCTGTCCTTTCGTCACGGGACCAGCATCCGAAGTCCAAGACCACGTTGGTTCCAAGCCTGAGCGCCTCCAGACCGAGCCAGAGGAGCCGGCCTTCCAGCACGTCGCGCTTCCCATTCGCCTCCGGCTCACCGAACAGCGGAATCATCCATTCATCCGGCGTCAGCCGCAGGGCGCCGTGCTCCTCGGCAAGTTGCCGAGCCCTCGTGGTCTTGCCGGCCCCGGGCAGGCCGATCGTCAGGAACAACGTGGTCACATCCTGATCGTAATCAGGAAGACCAAGTGCACGGCGACTGTTCTCTACCGGGATCGCCTGGCCGCTCTGCGGTTGGGCAGCGCGATGACAGCACCTCGTTGCGGTGCCTGTACATCTGCGGGTCGAAGCCGGCGGGTCGGCCTCCTGTGCTGCCGCGGCGCCGGCGGTGGGCCCGCTGGTCCCGCCGCTCAGGGATGGTGTGCTCGATCTGCCGCCGGCGCAGATAGCGGCGGTTACGGCGCGAGCTGTACGCCTTGTCGTCTCCGCCCAGGTGGTCGGGACGCGTACGCGGACGTCCGCCCCCGGCGCGCTTGACCTTGATGCGTTCCAAGACTGGGATCAGCTGCGGGCTGTGGCCCCACTGCCTCGGCGTGATCAACAAGGCCAGTGGCCGGCAGCCACCCTCCCCGGCCAGGTAAATTTCGCAGGTCAGACCGCCCCGAGAACGGCCCAGACCTTCGTCAGCTCGATGCCGGCAAGGTATCGCTCCCCGCCGGGGAACCCACGGCGTTCTGCGTGGCGCTCCTGCCGCGTGCTGGTGGACACGGCACGAAGTGGAGTCCACGCTCACCATGCTCCAGTCGATCCTCCCGGCGGCATCGGCATCGGCATCGGCATCCGTCAAAACCGCCTGGCGAATCCGCTCCCAGGTGCCATCCGCTGACCAGCGGCGGTGACGCTGGTACACGGTTTTCCAGCTCCCGAACTCTCCGGCAGATCCCGCAACAGGACCCGGTGCGGATCCGGAAGAAGACCCCATTGATCACCGTCCGGTGATCCCACCACCGCCCACCCCTGCCACCCGGCTTCGGCGGATGCCGTACCATCCGAGCCCACTCGTCGTCCGTCAGGCCTCCCCGACTCACCAACAGAACGATGGCCCATGAGGCAGGGCGCGCCCACCAAGATCCGTCGGACAGGCCCTCAACTAACCGTTGACCCTGCTATGGAGGGCTGTCTCGCCAGTTGCTTCGCCAAGCTGCCGTGCCATCTCCCCGACGATCAGGTCGGCGGCTTCCAGCGAAGCAGCACCCTCGACGCATACGGCCCAGGTGCCCGCGAGCTCCCATGAGACCGAGATCAGCGCTGTTCCTGTACGGAAGGAGTGATCACCCTCCGCCTCGGCCGACTCGCAGACCAGTGAGGGAGGCCGGAAGAGCGTCGCGTAGTCGATCCCGGGGAGCGCGGGCCAGTCGTTCCCGCTGGCGGTGCTGATCGTGTACTCCGCCTCGACGGGGTCATGCGGGCGCTCTTGCCCGGTGAGCTCGGCGGCGTCCCGCGCGAACGCGTAGGGCATCGGATCGTTCCCGCCCACTACCCACGGCGCCGGGTACCCGGCGTGACACCGCGTGCACCGAGCAACGAACGTGCCGATCTCCGGGTTCGTCATGATGCTGGAGTACGACGAGGGCAGCGCGCCCATGGTGTAGCCGTCTGCGGTCGTCTCAAGCGCCGGCCATTGAGGGGAGCACGCACAAGATCCGGTCTTCGCGAACGTGTCGTCGCCAGGTGCCTCGTGAGTGTTGCTGAGCATCTTGAAGAGCGTTTTGAGCGGCCGCACGAGGCCTCCTTACGTGACAACCCGACGCGTTGATCACGCAGGCCCCATGAGTGGGACAGGCTAGCCCCGAGGCAGGCCGAGTCGCTCATGGCCAAGAGAAGTGCCCGCAACGTCGGTCCGCACACGGAAGAGGCTCCGCCTGGTCGGTCCCGAGCGCCCGAGGACTGGCAAGCTCCTCAACGCCATGTGATCGCCCGGAGAGGCCCTAGGCTTCCCTTCGTGCCGGAGTCAGCCCGTGACCGTCGTTGGGAATCGTTGATCAACCAGCTCCGTCCTGGACCCGTGAGGACGGTGAAAGTCATGGGGTTCGACGGTGCAGATGTCCTGGTCCAGCGCGTGGATGCTGCCGGGGAGGGGGCCGAGATCGGGCGGATTCCTCGGCAGGAGGCGTCGATGCGTCGGATGGAGGATCCATCCGAGGTCTTCGAGATCGGTCGCGAGATCGATGCCGAAGAGATCGGGCGTGGGCGCGGGGGTCAGCTTCTCTTCTCCGCCCGGGCATGCGAGCTTCCGGCCCTTCGGTCCTTTCTCCTCGCGATGGAACGAGGCCGGGTCGTCACCGGAACGGTCTCCGCGGTTCACAACTTCGGGGTCTTCGTCCACGTCGATGGCGAGCCGGACGGCCTGTGCACGGGCTTCGTTCGGGTGCCGGACCTGACGTGGACCCGCATCGACCACCCGTCCGAGGCGGTCGAAGAGGGCCAGCGGATCACCGCGGAAGTTATCGTCGCCGAGACGCGCTCCGGACAGGTCACGCTTTCGCTGAAGGCGCTGCAGGAAGACCCGTTCATCGGGTGAGACGGTCCGCCGCTGACAAACCAGGCACCCCGGGCTTGCAACAACCGCCGAAGCCCGGGCCGGCGCCTGGGTCTCTCGGCCGCCTCTGCCTGCCAGAGCGCGTCCAGGCGCTCCCGGCCCAGGTGTTGATGTTCCTCTTGGCACTCAAGGGGTGCAGAGGGCCTCAAGGCGGCCGTGTCAGGTCGAGTAGGGGTACAGAGCGACGCTCTCTGACTCGACGCTCATCTGCACCCAGGAATCGAGCAGGCCGGTGGGGACGGGCGATGCCAGATCGAGCAGCACGAGCCAATGGCCCATCTGGAGGTACGCGGTGTCGTCGCCGGTCAGGTGGAGGCGGCCAGTCATCAGCAACCGGTCACCCTCCTGCCGGAGTTCCGGCTCGGCCGTAGCGGCCGGCCGGGTGTTCTTGCCCCAGTGAATGTCCTCGTCGACGCTCCATTCGACGAGGTGGCGACCATCGGCTTCCCGCGGATCTCCGCGCCAGACCACCACGGCGGACCCGACCGGGGTGTGAACTCGAACTGTCGTGTGTTGCTGCGGGGTCTGCGGCAGGCTCTCCGTGCGGACGAACATCGCCTCATCATCCACGACGTCACGTCTCAGGACCGAGGAGTTGTCGGGTCGCCAAGAGTAAGCGGCGGCGTCAGTCGGACCACTTGAGCCACGACCACCGGACCCCGCTCCGAGCATGAATGTCGGACCCGACGTCTAGGGTCGGCGGCATGACCAGTGATCACTCATTCACCTGCTCGTGCTGCGGTGCGCACCACGCTGATCTGCCGATGAACTACACCGCCGAGGCACCGGCGCTGTGGGACCCGGCCTTCGCCGAAGCCGACGACTGTCTGCTCTCCTCGGACCAGTGTGTGATCCACGCGGAGCACTACTTCGTCAAGGGCCTGATCGAGATACCGGTCATCGGCAGCGACGAAGTGTTCTCCTGGGGTGTCTGGGTGTCGCTCAGTCGTGAGAACTTCTCCCGCTCCGCGGATCTCTGGGACACACCCGGACGCGAGGCCGAGAAGCCGTACTTCGGCTGGCTCACCACCGACCTGGGGGTGTACGCGCCCACGACCCTCAACCTCAAGACCCATGTCCACACCCGGCCGGTCGGCGAGCGGCCGTACGTCGAGCTGGAGCCCACCGATCACCCCCTCGCCGTCGAACAGCGCGAGGGAATCACCCGGGACCGCATCCGGGAGATCTACGAGGCGCTCCTCCACCCGGCCGACAACAGGCAGCCGTGACCGCGCGGAAGCCTGAGCCGCATTCGGTTCGCGGACTTGGGAGGAAGCAGATGGTCGTGCTTTCACGCCCTTCCGGCACAGCGAGCGGGAGGCGCTGGACGATCTCCGCGAGACGGTGTTCACCCGGGATGCTGAGTACTGCCGGGAAGCAGGCATCGAGACGCCGGCCGCACTGACGGCGAGCGGGTGGTTGGAGGAGGAGCCGGCGCATTCGGTACTCGACGTCGAGCGCGTGGTCCGCTGCGAGGAGGACCTGGAGGAGCCCGGCAACGTGAGGGTCGTCGAAGTGGCGGAGGTCCTCGAACTCTCCGGGACGGCGCGGCCCGGGCGGGAGCTGTCGAGCGGTCCATGAGCCGGGGCCGGGAACGGTTGGTTGCCGCCGTTCGATCGCGGCTCCGGCTGCGGCTGCTGCTGCTGCTGCTGCTGCTGCACGATCGTGTACGGCCCCGAGGGCCGCCGGCCGAGCTGTGCTTCTGGGGCTGCACCGGCGACTGACCCAGGCGCGACAGCCAGACCTATCCCCGCTCACCGCCGGACGAGGGGAGGGTCTTCGGCCCGTCGAGCTCCCCCCCGTCTCCCCGGGCGACGAATTCTCGGCCAATGCCCGTTCCCCGTACGGCGGTTGGTGCGGTCTATACGCGTAGACACGTCATGCCCCATCATGGTCGCGATCCACCCCGGCACCACCGCGCCGGCCGTACACCCTCGGCCGGTGTCTCCGGCATGCCCCGGCACCCCGGGGCATGGTCCGACTTCCGCTGGAGGATGTCTTGTCCGTCAGAACACAGCTCCGCACGGCCCTGTCCGGCCTCGCCCTCGCCGGCATCGTGGTCACCAGCGCCCAAGGTCCCGCCGCGGCGACGCCCTCGGCGGGCGGCGCGGCGAAGGTGTCGCGGGTGGCCGCCGCCGAGGACGCGGTCGCCCGTTCACTGGCCCGTTCGCTCGCCGACTCCGCCTGGCGGGCCCAGGTCGACAGTGCCGTCGTGGGCGGGAAGGAGGCCGGGCTGAAGAGCCTGGCCGACACGTCCCGTACGAGGGCGGGGGCAGCGCTCGCCACTGATGTCGCCGCCGCGGACCGCTCGGTGCTCGCCCTCAAGGGGCTGGCCGCCGACACGGGCGGGCTGCTCACGGTGGCCCTGACCGGGGCCGTGGACTCCCGCCGCGCGCCTCTGGTCGCCGTCGCCCCGTCCGACGACGAGGCCGTCACCGTCACCGCGTACGACACGAACGGCCGGGCGCACACCCTGGACACGTCCGTGACCCCCGACGTGCCGGTGTACGTCGTCGGCATCGACGGGGAGAAGGCGGTCGAGGCGGGCACGAAGGTCCTGGAGCGTGAGCTCGCGGCCGCCGGAGTCACCACCACCGCCGCCGCTCCGGCGGCGACCGCGGACACCGGCTACTGGACCTCCCGCATCACCTCCGTACGCCTGAACGACGACAAGGAGCCCTGGATCAAGGGCGACGCCGAGATCTTCAGCATCGTCAGCGGCTTCGGACAGGACGGCAAGGTCCGCGTCGACACCGTGACCCACCCGTACCTGAACGACGCGGGGACCACGTACTACCCGAACCAGATCCTGGTGAACTGGTCGCAGTACAAGTACAACCTGGCCGACGTCGTGATGATGGAGGACGACGGCGACACCAACTACTCGGCTCTGGCCAAGGCCATCGCCACCGCCCTGCTGACCATCACCGACCTCGGCGCGTACATCCCGCTGGTCGACCCGGTCGTCGACGCGATCCCGTCCTCCTTCTGGACCGACGACGCCGACTTCGTGGACGCCTGGTACACCCTTGCCCGGGAGACCACCGGCACCCGCGACGGCGCCGGCGGCAACGGCCGGTTCACCTTCGACCGCTACTGGGTCTCCGCACTCTGACGGACCGAAGGCCGAACGCCTTGGTCCGTGGCCTTGAGCAGTGGCCGCCCGGCGCACGGACGCCCCGCCCCCGATGTCGCATCACCGGGGGCGAGGTGGGGGCATGGCGGGAGCGGGACGGGATGATCTGGTGGAGCTGTTCGGCCGTTCACCGGCCCGTGAGCGGTATCCGGAGGATGGGGCTGAGGTCGAGGCCTACGTCGGCTCGGCGCTGCCCAGCGACTTCAAGGCTTTCCTGGACATCTTCGGCACGGCATCATCTGCGGCGAGCTGGTCGTCTTTCACCCGCGAGGTTCCAGTCCCCTGCTGACGAGGACGCGGAAGATCCACGAGTCGTTCGGCCAGTCGTGGCGACGGGACTCGGGCGAGCATCGGTACGGCTTCCGTCCCTCCCCGGGTGGAACGCTTCATCGATGGGAACGGGCGGATCGACGACGCGGGGAGCGGCGCGTGATCACCTCCACGCCGGGAGTACGAGTCACCTCGCCGTGCGCGACCCGGCCGGGTCGGCGTCACGGCTGGGCGCGTCGCTCGGCGGCATCGAACGCGGGTGCGAGCGGGGAGAGCGTCGCGCGGAGTTGGTCGGGCAGTGAGCCGGTGGGCACGACCAGGCCTCCGGCGGCGGAACTCCCGGCGGCCACTCCGTTTCCGGCCGGCTGGAGCCAGCCTTCCGGTGCGATGCGTACCGCCGCGGCCACGCACACGGCGGCCGGCGTCCGGCGTCCGGCCCGGGGCGGCCGGCGTCCGGCGTCCGGCCCGGGGCGGCCGGCCCGGGGCGTCCGCCGGCCCCGGCTGGGGGTCCGCTCCGCGTCCTCACATGAAGGGCACTGCGTTCGGCGCGTGCCACGGCCGACGGGGGGGCGTCAACCGCGGTTGATCGTCTCGCAGGTGTTCGTGACCTGGTCCAGGGCCACGAGGTCCGCCGTGACGGTGTCGTTGGTGCCGCCCTCGCACTCCACGCGGTCGTAACCGCCGTTGCGACTGACGATGGTGTCGTTGCCGGCGAGACCGCGGAAGGTGGCCCGGTCGGGGCGGGTGGGCCAGCCGTCGGGGTCCTGCAGGTGGTCGTCGGCGGTGCCTCCGACGAGAACGTCCCGGCCGGGGCCTCCGTTGAAGTCGACGGGAATGTTCAGATCCGCCCCGGCCGCGAGCCGGTCGTCCATGTCGCCGCCGTCGGCGTGGATGCCGGTGATCCCGTCGATCGCTCCGCAGGTCGCGGTGCGCGGGCTGGTCTGGGTGCAGCCGGGGCCCGCGGTGATTCCTCCCGGGTCGGACACCCGCAGGAGTGGGGCCGTGGCGACGTAGAAGGTGACCTGGTTGGCCGCGCCCGACACCGGTTCGAACGTCACGGTCCCACCGGAGCGGCTGACGGTGCCGGTGGACGAGCACGCCGCGGCAGGGGTCGCGGACGCCAGGGGCAGGGCGAACGCGGCGGCCAGCGCGGGCACGATGACGCCCAGACGCCCACGGTCGGCGAACAATCGCATTTCTGACTCCCATCCATATGTCTAAGATTGCCTGAAAGGCACTCTTTGCTGGCCCTCAGGGGATGTCAAACGCACGCAGTGCGATGGGATGAGTCCCGCCCCGACGGCAGCACGGCCGGGCGAAGGGCGACGTGATGCCACGGATGGACCGGATGGGACGCGCGGCCGCCGGCACCGGACTGGCGAGTCATGGCCCTCGACCAGCGTGGCACGGGTACGCCGACCAGGCGCCGGACTTCTCCCGCGCGCGCCGGCTACGTCGCGGACGGGCAGCAGTACGGCACCACCTCGACGCGGTCCGCGCTTCTCGAGGCGCTCGGGGGATCGGCCGCCCACCCGTCGGACGCCATCCGCGCGTACGGGGACGGTTGGGGACTCGCCGGCCCGCCGAGCCGGGTCGACCGCGAGGGCATGGCGGCGTCCCCACGCGATCTGAACGGCAGTCACCGGCAGGAACGGCTCGGCAGCAGCTGCCCGGCCTTGTTGGTCCGCGGCAGTCGCAGTCGCGGCCGCGTCCTCCACGCCGATCACGCCCAGGAGATGGCGGGGGCTACGGGGTGCGATGGCGCCGTACTGCGGAGTGGTGTCGTCCGGGCAGCTTCGGCTGCCACGATCGGCCCCATGACCGAACTCACGGGTGACGAGCGCGGCAGCAGGCTGCGAGGGCTGGACAAGGACGGGGCCCTGGCCCACCGGTGGATGGCGCCGTTGCCGGAGACCGTGCTTCCGGCGATGGGCACGCTGCTGCCGTCTCTTCGTTTCTGGGTGGGTCTGGCGATCATGGCGATGATCAAGGTCCCGCTGGTGTTCCATGGGCGGGTACGCGTGCCGGCGTGGGCCGCGGATGCCGGGCTGCGTGTCCTGCTGGCCCCCGCGGCCCTGGCGGTGTCGGCGCTCGTCGTCGTGACGGTCTATCTCATCGCCGTACGCCACCAGATCCGCGGTGAGCTCCTGTCCCGTCTGTGGGGTCCGCTGACCGCGTTCACCGCGTTCTTCGGACACCTGCTGGTGGTGGCCGCCCTCTGGCTCGGACTGGCCGTCAGCCTGTTCGGCGGCTTCCAGGTGGACGGGATACCCCAGGCAGTGGGCACGACCCTGTTCATCGCCGTACTGATCCTCGCGATCTACGCGACCGCCCGCCTGCTCGGCTTCATGATGCACGCGATTCCGGCGGTACACCGGTACATGTTCCGCACGATGGAGATCCACCCCGCCCTGCCGGCCCTCATCACCGTCGGATACGTCTGGGAAATGGCCGTACAAGACCTGCTCTTCCCGGTGACGCAATGGCCGGACGTACCCTCCGCGCTGCCTCTGGGCGGGGCGACGACGGCCACCCTGCTCGCCGTGTGGGAAATCCACCGCCTGCGCACGCGACACGGGGTACGGCTGGGCGTACTGCCCCCGCCACCTCGCTGACCTGCCCGGCCCGGCCAACACGCTGCCGCTGCGAGCGCGCCCAGGAGGCCACACCTGCACACACCGACGGCCATCCATCGCCTCGGGGCTGCTGCGGGTGTGAAGCAGGTCCTGGAGGGTACGAGCTTGCACCGGCCGCATGGCAGAGCATCAGGTGTCGAGTGCATTCCGTGCCGGTGGTACCCGACCTGGACGAGCAGAAGGCCCGGACTACGATCGGTCCATGATCGAGGAGCCGAGGCATTGGACCGTTCGCCACTTCTCGCAGGCCAATCCCGCCGGCCCAGGCTGCGACAGCGTTCCGGATCTCTTGCGACGGCTGGCCGATGCCATCGAGGCGCTGGGCCCCGTCGAGATCCAGGATGTCGTGATCGAGTCCGAGATGACCGAACATGGCCCCTGGCGATCCGGGACCGTCTACTTCCACCTACCGGAAGACGAATGAGGGCTAATCCTGACTGTCACCAGCGGAGCCTGATCACCAGGACTGGTCCGGGCGATCTCTGAGACCGTGTTTGAGATCTGCCGTGGCCCGTTACTGAGACGTTCGATGAGCTCACCATGAGCGGTATTGGGGATGGGTAGCCGTCGGACTTGACGGATGAACAGTGGGCGCCGGTGGAGCCGTTGCTCCCGTCGGCGCGGGTTGGGCCGAAGGGTGGGCGGCGGGAGAAGCATCCGCGGCGGCGGATCGTGGACGCGACCTTCTATGTGGTGCGGACCGTGTGCGCCTGGCGGCAGCTGCCGAAGGACTTCGCCCCGTGTCCGACGGTGTGCTGGTACTTCACGTGGTCGCGCGACGACGGCACCGTCGGGCGCATCCACGACGCTCTGCGTGGCAAGGTCCGCGAAGCCGACGGCCGCGATGCGGAGCCGAGTGCCGGGGTGATCGACTCACAGTCCGTCCGCACCGCCGTCACCGTCCCTGCGGGCACCAGGGGCTTCGATGCGGGCAAGAAGGTGAATGGTCGCAAGAGGTTCACCGTCACCGACACCCTCGGCCTGCTCCCGGCCGTGGACGTGGTGGCGGCAAGCGTCCAGGACCGCGACGGCGCAAAGCGACCCTTGCTGTGGACCAGACTCGACCACCCCGGTGTCCGGAAGGTCTGGGCCGACCAGGGCTTCGCCGGCCGCCTGGTCGAGTGGACTGCCATGATCCTCGGCCGTGACCTGGAGATCGTCCGCAAGGGTCCCGACCAGCGCGGCTTCCAGGTCCAGCCCAAGCGATGGGTGGTGGAGCGCACCTTCTCGTGGCTCACCGCCCACCGCCGCCTTGCCCGCGACTACGAGACCAGCCCGGCTCCGAGACGATGATTCGCTGGGCGATGATCGGCATCATGGTCCGCCGACTCAACCGAGGCCGCCCGCCAACCCGACAAGGCCCGCGACCGCTCTCACGCGTCACCGGCTGACGCACCGCACATCCCCTCACGTGTCGTACGAGCCGTCCCACGGTGCGCTGAATCCAAGCCGGTTCGGGTAGAACTCGGCCCAGTCGTCCCGTTCCTCCCCGTCGGGATACTCCCCGTGACACTCACGGACCAGGCCGAACAGTGTGCAGTCGACCTCTATGGCGAACGGGGCGACTGCGATGTCGGCGAACCGCCGGCCGGGCAGCGAGTCCAGCCACTCGCCCATAAGCTGCTGCGCGGCTTCCACCACCGGCACCTTCCCAGGTCCGTCGGCGACCGTTCCTGCCGACCTGATGTGCGAGTCCAGGTGGTGGCCGGCGGCGTCGAACTTGTGCAACACGGAGTACCACCGCCGCACTACCCGGCCATCACCGTCCCGGCCTGCGAAAACACCGCTGACGTGAGCGAAGAACTGGCCTCCGTCCCACTGTCCGATGGTGGACGTTCGGTAGTGCGGCTCATGCCGAATGGGAACCAGATCAGGCACGGTCATGGCCGTACCCTACGTGCCGACCACGACAACACGGATTGCCGCCCAGCCTGGCTCGTCGCAGATCTCAAACGCGGTCTGAGACAACGGCGCCAACGCCCGCAATTTTGTTGTCGAAGGTCCCGCCGAGTGAGGCACCAGGGCGGCATGGATACCGCTGTCGAGACCGACGCGCACAAGCTGATCTTGATCTTCTCCGAGGGTCGCCATGTCATCGGCCGAGCGACGCCTGAGGGCTGTCCCGTAACTACTGATCGGCTTGGCCGCCTCTGATCCGGGTCGTCAGGTCCGGTTCTCCCAGGCCGGCGCGGTTGATCCGTCCCCGGCCTCTCACAATGCCTTCTGCAGCGAATCGCTCCCGAAGCCGGCGAGGAGCGAGTGCCTCTTCGAAGCCCTCAGTGAGGCCGCGACCGGTATCGGCGAACTCGTAGCGAACCGCGTACGTTCTTCCCCGGTGCTGCCATTCGCAGCGGACCAGGGGACGCGCAAGGATCGCCTCGAACCAAGCAGCCGTCCGTTCCGCCAGCCCTGTCGGGTTTCCAGCAGCTGTGAAGCTGAACTCAGTCACACCATCGGGCAGCGAGAAGTGCTGGTTGTGAAGCTTGTCCGCGTGGATCTCAGATCCGTTGAAGTGGGCGCCCACCGTCAGGATCCCCCGGTGACGTTGCGGATCGACGATGTCCACCCAGACGATCAACTCGCGGTCGGAGGCGTTTGCCGGAGGTACCACGACCGTATCGAGCGGGTCGACCTGCCAGGAGCTCGCACGTTCGGCGAGGACATCTACGAACAAGCGTTGCGTGACGTTCAGGTCGTCTTCTTCGTACTCGAACCAGGGGACTTCTTCCATGACCGCACCCTACGGGCGGACCAGGCGGCGAGCTGGCCGTAGGTGTGGGCACACCGCAGGTGCTCCAGGGTCGGGAGGGCCTGGCGGCCGCGAGGCACCGCAGGCGTCGGGATTCCTTCGCGTACCCGTACGCCCGTACGGCGTTCTGTGATGATGCCAGTGATACTGGCGTAAGGCATCAGAAGTGAGCCGCTGGGGGGCGTAGATGGGCAGTTTTCGCGTGAGTCGAGAAATACCGTTCGTGAAGTGGAAGAACCCGGCGACCGCCGCCGAGGTCTATGCGAGGTGCGCTACTCCTCGCGGTGAGGTGACCCTGATCCGCGAACGCGGCCCACGGACTCGTCCGGAGGACCACGCCGATGCGGTGGAGAGCTGGACGGTGTCCCTGCGGGACGAAGTCGCGCTCAAGGTTCACGGGCTAGTGCCAGAGCCGCTGCCGATGCGGCGGCGGTCCCGGAAGGGGTGCGAGGGCGAGGTGGACGGGGAACCGTTCCGTTTCACCGGCGCGTCCGCGGTACGGCGTTCTCGCCGGTCGGTCACGTACGAAGGGCCCACGATC
The DNA here is from genome assembly GCF_043077765.1 of Streptomyces sp. NPDC015661. Taxonomy (NCBI): domain Bacteria; kingdom Bacillati; phylum Actinomycetota; class Actinomycetes; order Kitasatosporales; family Streptomycetaceae; genus Streptomyces; species Streptomyces sp. NPDC015661. The sequence continues at coordinate 131,763 of NZ_JBIBST010000017.1, forward strand.
GATGTCCGGATCGTGCCGCGCGCGTTCAGCATCCGTCTTGTCGAGCAGGGGGCGGAGGTCGGATTTCGCTCATTAAGGATCTTCAGAGTGGTCACCGATCGGGTGACGGCCAGGGGTGGATAGCAGGCGAGGCCTTCGGGCAGTGGTTCGAGATGTCTGACGTCTCAACCGCCGCGACCGGAGGCCTCGTTGGTCATCTATCCTGCCGCACTCGACCTGCCACACGCGCTCGTGGAGTGGGTCACGATGCTGATCGTCACCCGCGAGGGTGACCGCCGATGCAAACTGCGGCCCTCGCAGCGCGCCATCATCGCCCTGGTCTACCTGCGCGAGCACACCACCTACGCGAAGCTCGCCGCGGGCTTCCGCATCAGCGAAGGCACCGCCCACGCCTACGTACAGAGCGTGATCAAACTCCTCGCCTCGAGAGCACCGTCCCTCACACAGGCCCTTCGCCGAGCACGGCCCGAGTACGTTCTGGTGGACGGCACCATCGCCGAGTGCGACCGGGTCGGTGACCATGAACGGGACTACTCGGGCAAGGCCCGGCGGCACGGCGTGAACATCCAGGCCGTCACCGATCCCGCGGGCGAGCTGATCTGGTACTCGCCGGTACTGCCGGGCCGCACGGTCGACATCACCGCCGCCCGCACCCACCGCATCGTCACGACCTGTGAACGACTACGGATCCCGGTGCTCGCCGACAAGGCCTACGCCGGCGTCGGCGGCACGTTCCAGGTCCCGTTCAAACGCCACCTCGGACGCCCCCTCACCACCAGACAAGCAGCCGTCAACCGAGCACACGCACGACTCCGCTTCCCCGTCGAGCGGGCCTTCGCCCGCCTCAAAGCCTGGCGGATTTTCCGCAAAGCCCGGATCAGCCCCAACCGGCTCACGTCAATCACCAAGGCCGTCCTCACCCTCGAGAGGCGACGCTGAAGATCCTTATTGAGCAATCAGTGGGAGCTGCCGAACCCTACGGATCACGCCATATTGGCCGTCTGTCTCTTCGAGTGGGCCGGGTCGGAGGACCTGCTCAGGACACCTGTGCTCCGGGACCTGTAACGGACTGGCGCATGTTTCGTCATTGCTCTGCCTGGCGCTTCGTCAATCAGCATCTTCTTCGCCTGGACGAACTCGGCATGGGAGCCTCACGCCCGTGGCTACTGAAACCGAGGCAGGAGAGCTGTTGCACCAGCGCGGCTGGCGGACGGCATTCACGGTCGCCGACAGGGTGAACGCATGGGCTGCCCTGGTGAGCGCCATCGAGCGCGGCTACGGCGACGACATTTACGAGTACACCAACGACCTCTACTGCCGAAACTGGCTGCACGAGGCATGGCTCCTGCTGGACGAACACATCGTCCAGCTCTGGACCCCGCGAATCAAAGCCCTGGACGACCGGTACAAGGCCGCCACCACCGACGACGACGGTCAAGCACTCGATCAGTTCCATAGAATGCCCGGCCCCGACCTGTGGTGGTGGCGGCGCCATCCCCGCATCCTCATCGGAGACCTCGGGCACTCACTTCGCTCGGCCGGCGCCATCGGCGCCGACCCGGACACAGCGTGATCCTCGGCCTCGTTGGGCTCGGGACAACTTTGAAACGCCGCTTCTCCTGGTGGGTAGGGCAGGGCGCCATGGCGATCGGTAGGGGCCGCTGTGCGAGAGGACAAGTACGCAGCTGAGGTTCCGCCGTTTCAGCCCAACGCCGGCTACTGGCAGTCCTCGTCACCGACACTCGGATGCGTCGCATCCACCACCCCTACGACGGTGGTGCCGATGCCTTCCTGGCCACGCCCGAGGACCGCGATCGGATGCGCGACAGGCCCACTGATTGGCTTTCCGCTCATCCGTCGGGTCTCTGACGGATCGCGATCGCCGTCCTGCCAACCGTCGCACTCTGAACACAGTGATCCGTAACTCCGCAGTACTTGACGTGGGTTCGTGACGCGGGGAGCACGAGCGCGTAGGGGGATAGGGGCGTTCAGTCGGGGGTGAAAGCGCGCACGTAGCGGCGTTGCCAGGGCGTCTCGACGGCGTGCGGGTCGTAGTGGCTGCGCACATAGGCCACGGCTTCGGCGGGCGGAACGCCATCGAGGACGGCCAGGCAGGCGAGGGCAGTGCCCGTACGGCCCCGCCCGCCGCCGCAGGCGAACTCGACGCGCTCCTCGGCCGCCCGTCCCCAGGCCTCGACGAGAACCGTGCGGGCCTCCGCGCGGTCGGTCGGCAGCCGGAAGTCGGGCCACCGGAGCCAGACGGACGGCCACGCGGTCTCGGGCGGGCGGCGGCCGAGCAGGTGGACCGCGAAGGTGGGGGCGGGGCCCTCGGGCAGCGGCCGCCGCAGGGCACGACCGCGTACGAGGCGCCCGGAGGGCAGCCGGAGCACGCCGAGGGCGCCCGTCGGCCAGGATTCGGTCATCGCGCCACCGTACAACGCGTCGCCTTCCGTGCATGCCGGCCAGGACACCGGCGTCGCTCGTACCCCAGGCAGGTCTGTACGACCCAGTCCGCCGGCTCGTGATCCGGCCCAACTGGTGGTCAACGCCTACCAGTCGGGCCGACGCAGGACGCTCTCTCTAGGTCCGGTGCCGCTGACCGTGGCGGTGGCTGAGTGCGGACACCGCCAGGGTGGTCAGGACCAGGACGCCCGCCGTCTCGACCGCGACGCTGGGGCGGACAAGGTCCGCGTCCGCCGATTCCTCGAAGCCGAACAGGCCCGTCGTGAGGCTCAGGAAGAGCGCGCCGAGGGTGCCCGCCGTGAACAGCGCCGTGGCGGCGGCCACCGGTCCGAGCCAGCGGTACGGAGTGAAGAGCAGGGCCGCGGCGAAGAGGCAGCCCAGAACGCCGTTCAGCAGGAACAGCCCGCCGATGGTGTCCAGGTCGCGGTAGCCGTCGGCCCACAGAGAGAGGTGGATGGCGCCCATCGTCGCCGTCAGGGCCGCGGCGGTCAGCCGCAGCAGGAGCACGGCGATTCGGCGGGTTCGGTCAGTAACCATTGCCGGAAGTGTTCGGAGTGGCCGGTGTGCTCGGGGTGGTCGCCGGGTTGTTGACGGGGGCCCCGGCCACCGTGATCTCGGTCTTCATGCCCAGGTCCTTGTGTCCGTCGACCGGGCAGTAGATCTCGTACGTTCCGTCCTTCAAGGTCACCGTGAGGGTGGTGGACTCCCCCGGGCTGATGGTGTCGGAGCGGTTCTCGCCGTCCGGGCCCTCGACCTCGAGGGCGTGGTCGTGGTGCCCGGTGTTCGTCGCGACGAAGGCGTACGTACCGGGTGTGAACGTCTGCTGGGGCAGTGTGATCTTGAAGTCGGCCAGGTCCGTCTTCACCTGGGTCGCGCCCGCGGGTGTCGTGCTCTTCTGAGCGGGGGGCGGTGTGGTCGTACCGCTGCTCGAACCGCCGCCGTCACCGCCTCCGCAGGCGGCGAGAACGCCGGCCAGCGCTGCGGCCGAGAGGCCGAGCAGCGCGCGCGTACGTGGTTTCGGGTTCGTCATCGTTCCGTCCTCCGCATCGGCCCTTCGGATCAGCTCTTCGGATCGGGCTCTTCGGATCGGATCTGCTCTTCGGATCGGTTCTGCTCTTCGGATCGGATCTGCTCTTCGGATCGGATCTACTCTTCGGTCCGGTCCCGCGTCTCTCCGCGGATCTGTCCTCCGGTTCGGTCCCCACAGGGGGTACGACACTCGGCCGCGCCTGGATTGCGGTCCGGGCGGACAATGAGCTCGGACCATCCCTTCGGGGACTTCGGACGTATCCACGAGTGTGGGACGCATGGGCCTTCCGCTGGAGCGGGTTCCAGACGAAGCACTGCTCTCCGGTCTCGCCACCGGCGATCCGGAGATCGCGGTGGCGTTCGTGCGCCGTTTCCAGCGCTCGGTCTACGGGGTGGCCGTCGCCGTCGTCGGCGATCCGCAGCTCGCGGAGGACGTGGCCCAGCAGACCTTCGAGCGGGCGTGGCGGCACGCCCAGGTGTACGACGGCAGGCGTGGCTCCGTACGGACCTGGCTGACGGCCATCGCGCACAACCTGGCGATCGACGCCGTACGGGCCCGTCGCGCGACCCCGGTGGCGCCCGAGGACCTGGAGGCCCTGGTCGGGATCATGTCGGAGACTCCGGAGCGGCACGCGCTGGCCGACGACGCGGCCGAGCGGCTCCGGCGGGCGGTGGCGGCGCTGCCCCGGGAGCAGGCGCGGGCGCTGGTGATGGCCGGGATCTACGGGATGACCGCGCGGGAGGTCGCCGCCTTCGAGGGCATTCCGCTGGGCACGGCGAAGACCAGGATCCGAACGGGGACGATCAAGGTGCGGGCGCTCCTGGAGAGGGAGGAGACGCTGTGAGCGGCATGGACTGCGAGCGGCTGCGCGAGGAGGGTGCCGAACTCGCGCTGGGGATCCTTCCCGCGCGCGAGCGGGCCGAGGCGGTGGCCCATCTGGACCGCTGTCCGGATTGCCGTGCGTACGTGGAGCGGCTGACGGTGGTCGGGGACGGGCTGCTCGGGCTGCTGCCGGGGGCGGAGCCGCCGGTGGGTTTCGAGAGTCGGGTGGTACGGGCGATGGACACCGCTCGTACGTCGGCTCCTGCTGTTGCCGCTCGCCCCGCACCCGCGCCTCGTTCTGTTGCGGCCCGGCTGTGGGTTCGGGGCCGCCGCGTCCGGGTCGCGGTGGCGGGCGTCGCCGCGGCCCTGGCGTTCGGGTTCGGCGGCTGGGCGGTCGGCACGGTGGTGGAGGGCGCGCCCCAGGTGGTGGCTCCGGCGCCGCACGTCCTTGAGGCCGCGCTGGTCTCCTCGGACGGGGCCGGGAGCGGCCGGCAGGTGGGCCGGATCTTTGCGCACCCGGCGGACGCGGCGGGTGGGAACGGCTGGGTGTACATGTCGGTCGACCTCGGTGAGGGACGGGCGGCCGACGGCCCGGTGCGGTGCCTCCTCGTGCGGGCCGACGGCTCCGCCGTATCGCTCGGCTCGTTCCCCGTCAGGGCCGGGTACGGCTACTGGGGCGCCCCGGCCCCCGTGGATCCCGGCACCGTGACCGGCGCCCGCCTGGTGGCCCCGGACGGCACGGTCCTGGCGACGGCCCACTTCGCCGGAGCGGGATCAGGCGGGTCCGGGGCGTCGGCGGGTCTGGCAGCCGCCGCCCGGTGAGCCGTCACCAGTGCCTCGGCCGGGGCCGACTCCTCGGGCGCGCTACTCGTCGGACCCGAGGATGTCCGTGTTCGACTCGAAGCCGTGCTCCGTGTCCTCGAACGCGCCGAGCGTCTCCGAGCGGATGCGTCCGGTGAGCACTCCGGCGACGAACTCGGCGGCCGAGACGGCGTGGTGTTCCCACTCGGGTCCACGGCCCTCGTTGACCAGGACGGTCCATTCCTCGGGCGGCGCCGTCTCGCCGGTGAGCCAGTAGAGGTAGGCGCCGCTGCCCTCGATGTAGGCGAAGGGGAGCACATTGCTTCCGTCCGCCGCGAGTTCGACCGGCTTCGGCTCGCCAAGGCCCCAGAGCCTGGCCAGTACCTCGGCGCGCTCAGCGACGACCGCCAGCAGGTCGTAGCCCTCGTCGGTGCAGCCCGGCTCCAGGATCCAGATCGTCTCGTCGAAGACGCCACCGCCGTACGTGTCGACGAGGTCCTTGTAGTCCTGGGGCAGCGCGGTGCCCAGGCGCTCTTCCGTCCGGTCCCAGGCGCGCGGCCGGTGGTCGGCGGGTGGGGGGACGAGGCGGGTGAGTTCCTGGACGGCTGGGTGCATCGGGCGGGCGCTCCTGACTCATGGAGTGCGGTACGAAGGGACCGGTGGGTAGGGAGGTGTCGTGCTCAGTGGCCTCCGTTGTGCGGGCGTACGGGGCGTGGCAGCGGCTGGCGCCAGTCGCCCAGCGTGCTGACGAGGAACCGACGGGCGAGAAGACGAACGTCGTCCCACGCCGGATCCGTGGCGAGGGCGTCGGCCCAGAGGCCGGTTCGGCGCGCGGCGTCGATGTCGCCGAGTCGCCGGCCGACGGCCTGAAGCTCCCGCAGTTGCCCGGGCTCCAGGACACCGCGCTCGGCGAACCCTTCGGAAAGGCGGCAGAGAAGCTCCACCTCTTCGACGACCGGCTCCGTCTCCAGCTCGCGCTCCTCCAACCAGGTCAGTTGCTCCTGGTTGTCGGCTGCGAGGAGGGCCATCCACAACAGCGTCCCGTTGCGCACGCGCGCGTCGCCGAATTCGTTCATGGACGGAGGATCGCATGCAGGCTCGCACCGGGCGCCGGGCGGACGTGCCCGACCGGACGTCCCCGATCGGACGTGCTCGACCGGACGTCCCCGATCGGACGTGTTCGACCGGCGCTCACCCGGGCCCACAACACGGCGCCCTAGGATGCTTGGCCATGCGCGTGTGGACATGGTCGGTTGCCGGAGTCGCTCTTCTCGCCTGGGGCGAGTGGTTGAACCGGCGTTGGTCTCGGACCCTGGTCAAGGCTGACGGCCACGGTTCCCAAGCCGTCGTCATGCTGGGCTACCGCAATCCATCCGAGTCGATCAATCTCATCAACCGCTGGCGGGTCCGGGCCGGGATCCGCTCCGTCGACGCGGATGCCGGCCGTGACAGCGTGGTCATCTTCAGCGGGGGATCAGTGGGTGGTGGCACCTCCGAGGCACAGCTGATGGCCGACTACGCGCAGTCCGTTCTGCGCTACAAGGGGCGCCTCCTCGTCGAGGACCAGAGCAGAAACACGTGGGAGAACATCACCCACGTGGTCCCGCTCCTCGTGGAGGCGGAACGCATCGCGATCGCGTCCCAGCCCGCACACGCGCTCAAGGCGCGCGCCTACCTCCGCCGCCAGCGGCCTGATCTCGCCGACCGGCTGGTGCGCGCCGATGACTGTCGCCTCGGGGAGTGGACGCTGTTCAAGCCCTTGCTTGCCGCCTACGGGCTGTGGACTCTCCGCGGTCTCACGGCAGCCGAACGCAAGCGGTGACTCCGACTCCCCGTCGTTCCGTCGTTCCGTCGTTCCGTCGCTCCCGTCGCCCCCGTCGCCCCCGTCGCCCCCGTCGCCCCCGTCGCTCCCGCAGTCAGATCTTCGGCGCGAGTCGGTAGTGCTGTGGGTGAACGTGCAGCCGCGGCGAGGTGAGCAGCAAGGCCCGGTTGTCCTGTCCGGCAGCCATGTGGTCGAGCCACCGCTCGTACCAGGCGAGGAAATCCGGGGCGGAGGAGACGTTCGGGCCCCAGAAGCCGTCGGCGTTGCCGACGAGGATGCGCCCGGTGAGAGGGCCGGTCACGCCCAGGAGTACGAGATCGCTGCAGCCGCGTTCGATGACGTGCAGGAAGAGGTGACCCTCGCGCGTGGCACGGTAGGCCCGGCTGAATCCTCTCGTCCGGGTGTCGGCAGCTGCGCGATTCATCGTGAAGAGGGTGCAGCGTTCCAGCGGGATCAGTCCGTAGTACGGGGAGGCACCGCTGCCGCCCATGTTCGTGAGGAAGTCTCGGTAGGGCTGCGGGAGTTCCACGTCGTGTTCGGCTTCAAAGGCGTCTGCCTGAGCTTCGGGCAGGCGGGGGCCCAGACGGAATTCGTGCAGTTCCTCACCGAAGGAGTGGCTTCGGTGGGGCGCGTAGGGAATGCGTGCCAGCTTGCGTCGCAACCGCGGGATGCGGGAGTCCATGCGAGCTCTCTTCTCGTGTCGCCGGCAATCTATCGCGCGACGGCTGGAGATGATCCTGCGGGTGGGATCACTTCGAGCCGTGTCAGGCTTCCCCGGCAGCCGGGCGACGCGTGGGTCTGCAGCGCCGTCGGTCTGGCCTGCCCGGACGCGTGACCCGGGGGCCGTTGGCCCGTAGCCCCCGGAGTCTTGCTATGGTTCTCCGCGAATCATCCAGAGGGGTGGAGGGACCGGCCCTACGAAGCCCCGGCAACTCCCCGATCGACTCGGCGCTCAATGTTCGCGCCGCGCCGGCGGGATCAGTGCCAACTCCGGCCTGCGCCAACGTGGCGCGGGAAAAGATGAGGAGACACGGTGCTCTCTGTGCTGCCTTTCGCTCCGGCTCTGTCCGCGCCGACTTCCACCCCGGCTCTGTCCGCGCCGCCTTTCGCTCCGGCTCTGTCCGCGCTGCCTTCCGCCCCGGCCCTGTCCGTCCCGGGCCTTCCGCGTACCCGTCTCGTGATCGTCGCGGCATATCGGCCGACCGCTTCGGCCCTTTCCCGCTGACCTTCCCCTGCACTCACCTTCCTTCCCTGCCCTGCCCCGCCGGGTGAGGTCGCCGCGAGTCATGGCTCGCGGACCGAGACTGGAGTACCCCTTTTCATGGACATTTCGGATATTTCTAGTGGTGTCGGCGTCCTCGACAAGGCCGCGGTGATCCTCGACGCTCTGGCGTCGGGCCCGCTCACCCTGGCGGGGCTGGTCGCCACCACCGGCTTGGCGCGGCCCACGGTCCACCGACTCGCCACCGCACTCGAACGCCACCGTCTGGTCGGCAGGGACGTCCGGGGCCGGTTCGTCCTCGGCCCCCGGCTCGCCGAACTCTCGGCCGCCGCGGACGAGGACTGCCTGCTGGCCGCGGCCGGCCCGGTCCTGACCTCCCTTCGGGACGCCACCGGCGAGAGTGCACAGCTCTACCGCCGCCAGGGCGAGGTGCGCGTGTGCGTCGCCGCCGCCGAGCGGACGTCCGGCCTGCGGGACATCGTGCCGGTGGGCTCCACGCTCCCCATGAAGGTGGGCTCCGCCGCCCAGGTCCTGCTGGCCTGGGAGGAGCCCGAGCGCTTCTACCAAGGTCTGCAGGGCGCCCGCTTCACGGCCACCGCCCTGAGCGGCGTACGGCGCCGAGGCTGGGCCCAGTCGATCGGTGAGCGCGAACCCGGCATGGCCTCCGTCTCCGCACCGGTCCGCGGCCCGTCCGACCGCGTGGTGGCCGCCGTCACGGTCACGGGCCCGATCCAGCGCCTCACCCGGCACCCCGGTGCCCGGCTCGCGAAGGCCGCCGTCGACGCGGCCGACCGCCTGACCGAGGTCGTGTGCCGCTCCTGACCGTGGATCCTCCGGGTTGCCTTCCGCCGGCGAGCGGGCGCGCCTGGGAGCAGGAGGAAGCCGCGTCACCGGATGGGGTGAACACGGTCCTCAAGGGCGCAGCGGCTGCGCGTGGATCGACCGCAACGGTCTCCTCGACGGCCGTACGAGACCGTTGCGGGTGGACGTGCGGACGATCAGCTCGTACGGCATGACGATCGAGTCCGGGTTGTACTCCCCCACCCCTTCGATGGCGTCGATGAGGAGCTGGACGACGGCCGTGCCGATCCGGCGGGGTTTGAGGGAGAGCGTCGTGATGGGCGGTTCGGTGGTGGCGTAGAC
>NZ_JBIBST010000018.1:0-137415 GCF_043077765.1 Streptomyces sp. NPDC015661
TCGGGCAGCGCGCCGCCCCAGAAACCGACGTCGACGTGCGCCTTGCTGCGGGCCACCTCCTGCTTGACCCGCAGGTTGTCCACCGTGGTGGTGGGAGGCAGCGAGTTGAGCGGCATGTCGAGCAGGGTGGTGATGCCGCCCGCGGCCGCCGCGCGGGTGGCCGTCCAGAAGCCCTCCCACTCGGTGCGGCCCGGGTCGTTCACGTGCACATGGGTGTCGACGAGACCGGGCAGGACCACGTCGTCGCCGACGTCCTCCAGACGGGCACCCGCGGGCACCTCGGCGTCGTGGGGCAGCACCGCCGCGATCGTCCCACCGGAGACGGCGACCGACGCCGGGCGCGTCCCCTCGGGGGTGATGACGCGTGTCGAGCGCAGGACCAGGTTGACGTCCACCCGTACCCCTATCTTCAAGCGATTCGCAGAGAGAGCACGCGAATTTCAACGAACTGTTGAAAAGGAGTCTTCACTTCCGGGCGACAGGTCGTCAAGGGCACACTTCCAGCATCGGCCGTCGGCGAACTCAACTTAGAGGTTTCCACAAAGTGGAATGAAAATTCCGTACAGTAGAACGTAGCTCCGCACATGCGGGCCAGACCCGGACCGCTCCGGGCCCGCGCCGACACCGGACAAACACCCCCTGACCGGCGCTGACGCCGATACCGGGACCGTGTGCCCCGGCCTGCGGCCCGGTAGGCTGCTGCCTTGCCCGCCTGCCCCGAAAGGACCGTTGACGTGCCGACGTCCAGCGCCAGCACCACCGACGCCGCCAAACCCGCCGCCGCGAGCGGGGGCGTCCAGTCCCTTGAGCGCGCCTTCGACCTCCTGGAGAGGATGGCCGACGCCGGGGGCGAGGTCGGGCTGAGCGAGCTCTCCGCCAGTAGCGGACTCCCGCTCCCCACCATCCACCGGCTGATGCGCACCCTCGTCGCCTGCGGCTACGTGCGCCAGCAGCCCAACCGCCGGTACGCGCTCGGCCCCCGGCTCATCCGGCTCGGCGAGTCCGCCTCCCGCCTCCTCGGCACCTGGGCCCGCCCCTACCTCGCGCGGCTCGTCGAGGAGACCGGCGAGACCGCGAACATGGCGCTGCTCGACGGCGACGAGATCGTGTACGTCGCGCAGGTGCCGTCCAAGCACTCCATGCGCATGTTCACCGAGGTCGGCCGCCGGGTCCTGCCGCACTCGACCGGCGTCGGCAAAGCACTCCTCGCGCACACCCCGGCGGAGGAGGTACGGGCGCTGCTCGCCCGCACCGGCATGCCGGCCGCGACCGAGAAGACCATCACCACGCCGGACGGCTTCCTCGACGCGCTCGTGGCGGTCCGCGAGACGGGGTACGCGGTCGACGACAACGAGCAGGAGATAGGAGTCCGCTGCCTCGCGGTCTCCGTACCGGACTCCCCCACCGCGGCGGCCATCTCCATCTCGGGCCCCGCCGGCCGGGTCACCGAGGCGGCCACCGAGAAGATCGTCCCGATCCTCCAGGAAGTGGCCCGCGAACTGTCGGCGGCCCTGGCGAACACCTCGGGCAACAACCAGGGCTGAGGTCGGCGTGGGGGTCGACATCGACGGTGTGATCGAGGTCCGCGAGCGCGACGGGCGCTGGCGGACCGCACTCGGCCTCCCGGAGTCCGCGCTCCGGCGCGACCGGCACGCCAGGGAGTGCCTCTTCGGCTACGGCGGGGCGCTCCAGGTGGAACGGCCCCTGTTCGACCGGCGCGGGATCCCGGACGACGCCTCGGAAGACGTCCCGGCGTACGACGAGCTGAGCCACAGCCACTCGTACGCCACCTGGGCCGAGGTCGCGGCCGTCGACTGGGACGGGCCGCTCTGCGACGGGCCCGACGGCAACCACGTCGGCGAATGGCGGCCGGGCCCGGACGGCGAACTCGTCCTCCACGCCGTGCCCGGGACGCCGATCGAGGTCCTCGACGCGGCGGAGGAGCTCTTCGGCGAGGACCTGATGCCGCACGAGTGGCCGCCGGGCGGCGAGGTCCCCTGGAACGGCGCCGTCTACCGCCCCGTGACCTGGACGCCCCGCATGTTCGTCCCGCCGGACGGCGACTGGGCCCCGGTGTGGACGGCGATGCGCGACCGGGCCGCCGTCCACGGCGACGAGAACGTCCGCCTGGTCGTCTGGTTCGGCTGACGCCCAACGTCGGGGCCGGGGATGCCGCGGCGATCCCGGCCCTCGCGTCGTACGGCCGGGCGTGCCGCGGCGATCCCGGCCTTCGCGTCGTACGGCCGGGGATGCCGCGGCGATCCCGGCCCTCGCTTTTCGTGGGTCAGGACCCGGGGGTGCGCGGCGCCACCAGGCCGGATTCGTAGGCCAGGACGACCAGTTGAGCACGGTCGCGGGCGGCGAGTTTGGTCATGGCCCGGTTCACATGGGTCTTCGCGGTCATCGGCGTGATCACCATGCGCTCGGCGATCTCGGCGTTGGACAGCCCCCGCGCGACCAGGACGACGGCCTCCCGTTCGCGGTTGGTCAACTCCTCCAGGCCGGCTCCGGCACCCGTCTCCGGCGGCTGGGCGACGTACCGGTCGATGAGCCTGCGCGTGATCGACGGTGCCAGCAGGGCGTCGCCCCGCGCGGCGACCCGCACCGCGTGCAGAAAGTCCTCCGGCAGGATGTCCTTGACCAGGAACCCGGCGGCGCCGGCACGCAGCGCGTGGAAGACGTACTCGTCCAGGCCGTAGTTGGTCAGGATCACCACGTGCACCCCGGCCAGAGCCGGCTCGGCGGCGATGCGCCGGGTCACCTCGACACCGTCCATGACCGGCATCCGGATGTCCACGAGCGCGATGTCGGGCATGCACTCACCCGCCAGGGCCAGGCCCTCCCCGCCGTCACCGGCCTCGCCCACCACCTGGATGTCGTCCTCCAGATCGAGGAGCGCGCGGAACCCGCTGCGGATGAGCGGCTGGTCGTCCACGAGCAGAACGCGGATCACGACGTCCGCTCCAGGGGGAGCCGGGCCCGGACGGTGAAGCCGCCCTCCGTCCGCGGGCGCGCGCTCAGCCCCCCGCCGAGGGCGGTGACCCGTTCACGCATCCCGAGCAGCCCCGTGCCGGGCGTCGGCGCGATGTCCGGCGCCGCCTTCCCGTCGTCGTCGACCCGTACGGTCAGGGCGTCGGGACGGCAGTCGATCCGTACCGAGGCCGTGGCCGCGTCCGCGTGACGGGCGATGTTGGTGAGCGACTCCTGAACGATCCGGTAGACGGTCCTGTCCACCGCGACCGGCACGTCCCTCCGCTCCCCCTCGATCGTCAGCGTGGCGTCCAGACCGGTCAGCCGGGCCCGGGCCACCAGGTCCGGAACGTCGTCGAGACCGCGCGGCGGGGCCGTGTCGTCGTCGCGCAGCGCCTCCAGGGTCGCCCGCAGTTCCCGGGTCGCCTCCCGCCCCGCCTCCTGGATCGCGAGCAGGGCCTCCGGCACCCGCTCGCCGCGCCGGCGGGCCACGTGGACCGCGACCTCGGACTGCACCTTGATGATCGAGATCTGGTGGGTGAGCGAATCGTGCAGCTCACGCGCGATGCGCAGCCGCTCCTCGTCCGCGCGGCGCCGCGCGGTCTCCTCCCGGGTGCGCTCGGCCTCGTCCGCCCGCCGCTCGGCCTGCCGCAGCGCCTCCCCCGCCGCCCCGGCCGCGACCAGCCAGGCCAGCTCCAGGGCGCCCCGGGCCCGCGCGAACGCCTCGCCCGTGTCGTGCAGCGAGGCCAGCGCCGCCACCGGGAGAGCGGCGAGCACGAGCAGGCTCACCGCGATCGTGACCGTGCGGTGCCCCGCCCGCACGGCCGCGTACACCGCGAACAGGTACGCGACGGCGGGCACGTCGAAACCGGCCGCCTGATAGCCCGCCGCACACAGACCGGTCACGACGAGGACGGGGACCGGAGCGCGGCGGCGCGCGGCGAGGGCAAGACCGCCGGCGACGAGGAGCGGGTAGCCGAGCAGGTCCAGACCCGTGCCGGCGTGCGGCCCGGACGCCCCGGCGGACAGCAGCGCCGCCGCCACACCGACGGCGATCACCCCGTCCACGACACCGTCCGGGACCTCGAAGCGTCCTCTGATCATGCGCGCACCCTAGCCGCGCGGGAGGCGTGGGCGGATCCCACTGACGGAGGAGCCGGCGCCTACCGCGGACGCGGTAGTCCCGCCGTTCCTGCCGCGTCCGCGGCAGCGCGAAGTGACCGCGTCCGCCGGACGACGCACGGCCGGTCCGGTGGACATCCTCGGAGGGTCCCGTCACCGAGGAGAAGGAGCACCTCATGTCCGTCCGCACCGTGCTCGCCCTGACCGGAGCCGTCGTGGTCGGCGGTCTCGCGTTCGCCGTGCCGGCGGCCGCGGACCCCGCCGTCCAGCCGGTCGCCGCGAGCGTCTACACCCTGAGCGCCGGCCGCGTCGCATCCTCGCTGGCCGCTGTGGTCGGCCTGGTCGGCACGGTCAACGGAGGCCTCGCCCTGGCCCGCACGACGGGCCGTGGCCACCTGCGCACCTGGGCCCGTCGGAACGGGGCCGTCACCGCCCTCGTCGCCGGGACGATCGCCGTGGTCGTCGGCGCGGTGGTCGCGGCCACCGCGGACGGGGGCCTCGGCACCGGCAACGGTCTCGGCGGCGCGTACGTCGCCGTGCTGGTGGGCCTGGCCTCGGTCGCCCTCGGGTGGCGGGCCCGCGCCCGGGCCCGCCGGGCCGGCTGAGTGCCCACTCGGGGCTCAGGCCGGGATCGACTCCGTCAGGCGGCCGTCCTGGACCGTCACCGTGCGGTCCGTGCGGGCCAGGTGCGTGCGGTCGTGGGTGACCAGGACCGTCGCCGTCCCCCGCTCCGCCGTCAGCGTGGCCAGGAGGTCCATGACCGCCGCCCCCCGCTCGTGGTCCAGGGCGCTCGTCGGCTCGTCGACCAGGAGCACGGACGGCTCGTTCATCAGCGCCCGCGCGATGTTCACCCGCTGCCGCTGGCCGCCCGACAGCTGGTGCGGCCGCCGGTGCGCCTGGTCCGCGAGGCCCACCGCGTCGAGCAGGTCCAGGGCCCGGCCCCGTACCGCCTTGGGCGAACGCTTCGACAGATGGGCCATCACCTGAAGCTGCTCCGCCGCGCTCAGCGAGGGCAGCAGATTCGGCTGCTGGAAGACGATCCCGATGTGCTCACGGCGCAGCTCCGCCTTGGCGGCGGCCGTCAGCGGCCCCGTGTCCGTACCGGCGACGACGACCCGCCCCTCGTCCGGGGTCACCAGGGTGGCGGCGACCGCGAGGAGGCTGGACTTGCCGGAGCCGGACGGGCCGACGACGGCCGTGAGCGTACCGGCGGGGACGGTGAGGGAGACGGCGTCGAGGGCGGTGAGCCGGCCGTCGCCGTCGGGGTAGGTGAGGGTGACGGCGTCGAGGACGAGGCTCATCGGGCGCTCCCGAGGGCGGTGAGGGGGTCGACGGCGGTGATCCGCCGGATGGACAGGGCGGCGCCGAGGACACCGAGGACGACGATCACGGCGGCCGGGCCGAGGACGGTGAGCGGCTCCAGGACGAAGGGCACGTTCCCGCCGCTGACGAGGGCACCGATGCCGACCGCGAGCGCGGTGCCGAGCAGGGTGCCGGCGGTGAGCATGAGGACGGCCTGCCCGAGGGCGTCCTTGAGGAGGTACGGGGTGGACGCCCCGAGCGCCTTGAGGACGGCGACGTCACCGCTGCGCTGGATGGTCCAGACGGTGAAGAAGGCTCCTATGACGAGCGCGGAGATGGCGAAGAGGAACCCGCGCATCAACTGCAGCGAACCGTTCTCCGCCTGGTAGGACCCTATGGCGGTGAGGGCTCCGTCGAGGGTGCGGGCCTCGGTGCCGGCGGCCTTGTCACCGGCCGCCCAGTCGGCACCGTCACCGCTCAGCGCGATCACGGTGGCCTGCTCCTGCGCGGCGGTGCCGCTCCGGCCGACCTTCTGCCAGTCGTCGAGGGAGGTCCACACCACGGGCGTGTGGCTGTACGAGGCATCGCCGGAGACCGCGGCGACGGTGACCTCCAGCGGACCGAGGCGGAGACTGTCTCCGACGCCCACGGCCAGCTCCTCCGCCGCCGACTCGGACAGGACGACCTTGCCCGCGCCGACCTTCGCGGGGGCGAGTCCGGCGTCCGGCTCCGAGCCGAAGGCGGAGACGGCGGCGGTGTGGTCACCGGCGGCGGCGTTGAGGGTACGGATGCCGAGCGGATCGGCCGCCGTCACCCCGGGCCGCTCCGCCCACCCGCGCCACTGCTCCTCCGTCACCGTCGAATTGGTGAAGGAGGCCGACTGCCCGGCCGGCGGCGCCGCGAAGGCCAGCCGGTCGGCGGGCAGGCCGGTGATCGCGGAGATGTTCTCTCGCGCGAGTCCGGCGGTCAGCCCGGACAGCAAACCCACGAGCAGGGTGATCAGCACGATCACCGTGCCCATGAGGGTGAAACGCCCCTTGGCGAATCTCAGGTCTCTCCATGCCACGAACATGCTGACCAGAGTGGTCCGCGAGGTACCCCGCGGGCATCGCGCCACGGATGGCTCCGGAATCAAACTTTCGGTTGAGTCCGGATTGTCGCCCGGTGTCTACGCTGGAGGGATCATGGATCCCCGCTCTCTGACCCCCGCCCTGCGCGCGCTGCGCCTCTGCCTGCACCTCCTCATGGCGGGCCTGCTCGTCCTGGCGGCGGTACGGGCGGACTCGACCGCCGGGACGGTCGCGGCGGTGGTCATGGGCGCGGTCTACGCGGCCGGCTCGTACCTGCCGTCCGTGCGGAGCTCACAGCGCGCCGCCGCGGTGTGGCTGGCGGTCCTCGGAGCGTCCTGGCTCGGCCTGCTCTGGCTCACCCCGGAAGCACTCTGGCTGGCCTTCCCCCTGTACTTCCTCCAGCTGCACCTGCTGCCCACCCGCTGGTCGCTGCCGGCCGTGGCCCTCACGGCGGGCGCGGCGATCCTCTCGTACGTGGGGCACGGCGCCGCGCTCAATCCGGGGGTCTTCATCGGGCCGCTGCTCGGCGCGGCGGTCGCGGTGGCGACGGTCCTCGGCTACCAGGCCCTCTACCGGGAGAGCGAGCGACGGCGCCGGCTCATCGAGGAGCTGATCGAGACGCGGGCCGAGCTGGCGGCGGCGGAGCGGCACGCGGGGACGCTCGCCGAGCGGGAGCGGCTCGCGCGCGAGATCCACGACACGCTCGCGCAGGGCCTGTCCTCGATCCAGCTGCTGCTGCGGGCGGCCGAGCGGGTGCTCCCGCCGGACTCCCCCGCCGCGGGCCACATCGGCCGGGCGCGCGAGGCGGCGCAGGACAATCTGGCGGAGGCGCGGCGCTTCGTCCGGGCGCTCTCGCCGCCGGACCTGGAGCACGGCTCCCTCGCCGCGGCCCTCGAGCGCCTGTGCGAGCCGGTCACCGGGCTGCCCGCGGCCGGGCCCCGGGTCCGCTTCTCCGTGAGCGGCACACCGGCGGAGCTTCCCACGCCGTACGAGGTGGCGCTGCTGCGGATCGCGCAGTCGGCGCTCGCGAACACGGTGCGGCACGCCTCGGCCTCGCGGGCCGAGATCACCTTGTCGTTCATGGACGCGTCGGTGACCCTGGACGTGGTCGACGACGGCCGGGGCTTCGACCCCGCCTCCGTCCGCCCGTCCTCCGACGGCGGTTTCGGGCTTCCGGCGATGCGCTCGCGGGCGGAGTCGCTGGGCGGCACGTTCACCGTCGAGTCGGCGCCCGGCCAGGGCACCGCCGTCGCCGTCTCCCTCCCTCTCCCCGCTGGAGCCTGAAGCATGACCATCCGACTCCTCCTGGCCGACGACCACCCGGTGGTACGGGCCGGCCTGCGCGCGGTCCTCGACACCGAACCGGACTTCGCCGTGGTCGCGGAGGCGGCCACGGCCGAACGGGCGGTGGAACTGGCCGCAGCCGGGGACGTGGACGTGGTCCTGATGGACCTGCAGTTCGGCGCCGGGATGCACGGTTCGGAGGCGACGGCGGCGATCACGGCGGCGCCGGGCGGGCCGAAGGTGCTGGTCCTGACGACGTACGACACGGACGCGGACATCCTGGCGGCGGTGGAGGCGGGGGCCTCCGGCTACCTCCTGAAGGACGCGCCGCCCGAGGAGCTGGCGGCGGCGGTCCGGACGGCCGCCGCCGGTCAGTCGGCCCTCGCGCCGGCGGTGGCGCACCGGCTGATGGACCGGATGCGGACCCCGGCGGAGGCCCTGACCAAACGCGAGCTGGAGGTCCTCCAGCTGGTGGGCGAGGGCCTGTCGAACCAGCAGATCAGCAAGGCGCTGTTCCTGAGCCAGGCGACGGTGAAGTCCCACCTGGTGCACATCTTCGCCAAGCTGGGCGTGGACTCGCGCACGGCGGCGGTGGCGGCGGCGACCGCCCGCCGGCTGATCCGGCGGTGACGACGAAGGCCACGACGGCCACGGCGACGACGGTCGGGACAGCCAGGACGGCCGGTCAGGCCATGGCGCCGTCCGGCCGGCCCTCCGCCGACGCCTCGGCCCGGGCGCTCATCAGGTCCTGGAAGGACCGCATGCACGACGGACAGTGCCGGTCCGTCCGCACCCCGTCCGCGCCACGGTCGACCGGCTGACCGCAGAGACTCCTGACCGCCTCCTTGGCGATCACGTGCCAGACCAGAAGGCCGCTGGAGTCGTCGGGCGCGATGTGCATCTCGTACATGGCAGGCTCCGTTCTCCGGGGTCCGGGTGTCCTGGTTCCACCCAACTCCCGCCCGGCCGCACCGGCACGGCAGCCAGGTCATGTGGGTGAAACAGGAGCACTCGGCCCCCCGAGAGCCCCCGGTTCACGTACGCTTCGCGGCGGCGCGCCCGGGCTTGGCGGCCTTCTTCGCCGCCGGCTTGGTCGTGGCCTTGACCTCGGCCTTCTTCGTCGGTGGCTTGGCCTTCGCCTTGACCACCGTCTTCTTCGCCGCCGCCGGCTTGGCCTTCGCGTCGACCACCGTCTTCTTCGCCGCCGCCGGCTTGGCCTTCGCGTCGACCACGGCCTTCTTCGCCGCCGCCGGCTTGGCCTTCGCGTCGACCACGGCCTTCTTCGCCGCCGCCGGCTTGGCCTTCGCCTTGACCTCGGCCTTCTTCGGTTCGGGCTTGGCCTTCGCCTTGACCTCGGCATTCTTCGGCTCCGGCTTCGCCTTGGCCTCGGCCTTCTTCGGCTCCGGCTTGGCCCTGACGCCGTCCGTCGGCCACTTCAGCTCGATCTCCAGCTCGATCTCGCCGTCGCCGACCTCGAACTCCACCTCCGTACGGACTTCGTCGGGAACCTTCAGGGTCAGCACACCCGGCCCCATCGGGAGGTCGACCTCGCCACCCTCCCTGAGCGCGGCGGCGAGCGCCTCCAGCTGGGCCGCGGCCTCCGTGCGGGACAGGGAGCTCTTCTGCTCGAACTTCAGATCGCTCATGGCTACCGCCCCACGCCCGTGTCCTCGCCCCGGTCGACACACAGGGCCCAGATGATGAAGCCGGACATCGCGATCACGATGACGGACCACCACGGGTAGTACGGCAGCGACAGGAAGTTGGCGATGATCACGAGTGCGGCGATACCGATGCCGCTGTACCGCGCCCAGGTCGCCGCCGTGAAGAGTCCGAAGCTGACGAGCACGGCGACGATGCCCAGGCCGAGGTGGACCCAGCCCCACCCGGTGAGGTCGAACTGGAAGACGTAGTTGCGCGTGGTGACGAAGACCTCGTCCTCGGCGATGGCCGAGATGCCGCGGAGGATGCCGAGCACGCCCGCGAGGGCGAGCATGACGGCGGCGAAGATCCGCAGGCCCCCGGCCCAGGCGTACTTGGCCGATGACGCGTGAGGGGTGTGCGTGGCGTTCATCTCGGTCTCTCCTTTCCTCGCACCCGTCTCACTGACGGGCGGTGGTGGTGCCGGCGGACGCGGGCCGGTCGTCGTTCAGGACGAGGCTCTTGGCCCGCTGGAACTCCTCCTCGCTGATGTCGCCCTTCGCCCGGAGGTCGGCGAGCCGGGAGAGCTCCTCGGCCCTGCTGGGACGGCTGTCACCGGCGGCGGTCTCGCGGACGTAGGCGTCGAAGGCCTGCTGCTTCTTGCGGGCGTGCTCGATCTCCCTGCCGCCCATGCTCTTGCCGCGGGCGATCAGGTACACGAACACACCGAGGAACGGCAGCAGGATGACGAAGACGAGCCAGCCGGTCTTGCCCCAGCCGTTCAGGGAGTCGTCACGGAAGATGTCGCCGATGATCCGGAAGAGCAGGATGAACCACAGGATCCACAGGAACAGCCAGAGCATGGTCCAGAACATGCCCAGCAGCGGATAGTCATAGGCGAGGTACGTCGGTGTGTCCATGTCCGTGCTCCGTTTCCGGGTCCTTGTCCCGTCGGGCTCCCGCCGGGGTCCCCCCTCGGTCGTTCCGTCATTCCGGCAGCCTCCGCAGTTCCACCACGTGCAGTCCGAGCGACTGGAAGCGGGCCAGCAGGCCGTAGAGGTGCGCCTCGTCGAGGAGAGGGCCGTACAGCAGTGTCTGGCCGGAGATCATCACGTGCTCCAGCTCGGGGAAGGATCCGATCAGCGCCTCCGACATGAGGCCGTCGACGCGGATCTCGTACTGCATGGCGCGCCCCTCCCGGGAGTGCCTGTCACCGGGCCGGTCGGCCCTTGCTCCCAGCGTCCGCCTCACGGTCTCCTCCTGCCTCACCCGCCGCGGGTGATCGTGGGGCGGTCCCCGCTCCGGCACCGGGCGTCCGGTTCACAGCAGCCGCAGCTCGCGGGCGCGGCGGACGGCGTCGTTGCGCCGGTGCACCGAGAGTTTTCGGTAGACGCTCTTCAGGTGGGTCTTCACCGTGTTCACCGACACGTACAGGTCGGCGGCGATGTCCTCGGTCGACATCGCCCGGGCGAGCCGCTCCAGGACCTCGCGCTCCCGCCCGCTGAGCTGCTCCAGCGGCGTTTCGGGTCCGGGTCCGGGTCCGCCCGGCGAGGGTGCCGGCGACTCAAGTCCTGGTACGAGCCATCCGGCGGCCAGCGCGCTGAGCGGGGGCTCCGCGAGGAAGGGCCCGATCCAGGGCCCGGCGTCCCGGAAGACGCGTCTGAGCTCCTCGCGGCGGCCCGCGACGAGCGCCTGCGCCAGCAGCCTGCGGGTGGTGGCGGTGTCTCCTTGGAGCGCCGCCGCCCGGGCCCGTACCAGCGCGGCCGGTACGGCCACCCCCGGTCCCCACCGCCCGTGGTCCGCGAGACCGTCGAGCAGGTCGAGGGCCGTGCCGGGGTCCCCGGCGGCGAGGTGTGCCCGCGCCGTGCCGACGGTGCACAGCGGCTGGTCCCCGGCGACCCGCCGGAGGACGTCGACGGCCGCGTCCGGACGGCCTTCGGTCAGGTGCGCGTCCGAGACGGCCAGCGCGGCACGCCCCCGCGCCCAGGGCGAGTCGTCGGCGGCGGGGACGGGGCGGGTCGCGGCGGTCAGAGCGGCGCTCGTACGGCCCCGGGCCCGCAGCACGTCGGCCGTGACGGCGTTTCTGGTCGCGGCCGCCACCGGATCCACCGGCGCCGGATCGGGCAGCTCGGCGAGGAGGGCCTCGGCCCGGTCCACGTCGTCCCGGCCGAGGGCGACCGCGGCCAGGACCAGCTGTCCGAGTCCGGAACCCCGCGGGGTGAGGCCGTACCGCTCGGCCTCGGCCGTCATCGCGAGGACCTTGCGTTCCGCCGCGTTCGGCCACCCGTCGAGGTGGTCGACGAGCGCCAGGAGTTCGAGCGCCTCCATCCGCGGGAGCACGGTGGACGCGGTACGGGGGGTGCGGGCCGCCAGGGTGAGGGCCTCCCGCGCCTCGTCGAGGCGTCCGGCCCACAGCCGGGACGAGCCCACGTGGGTGAGCAGCAGGGCGCCGAGTTCCGGGTGGCCGTCAAGGAGCCGGGAGGGCATCTGCCGCATGAGCCGGCGGGCCGACCGGGTGGCCTGTTCGGCCAGGTGCGCCGAGCCGGACAGCCGCCCGGCCAGTGCCCCGAGGAGGGCGCAGGTCAGCAGGGCCGCCGGGGAGCGGCACTCCTCGGCGGAGAGCTGTTCCGTCGCTCGGCGGAGGTGTGCGAGGCCTCTCTCGAGATCCGACCGGGACAGCTCGCACGCGGCGCGGACGAGGTTCGTGGCCGGGTCGGGTGTCTCGCCCTCCATGCCGGCGAACCAGTCCACCGGCTCTCCGGAGCCGGGGCCGGCGAGGAGCTGCCCGATCTCTCCGGAGCCCGGGCCGGTGAAGAGCTGCCCGATCGCGAGGTCCTCGACCAGGGCCCCGGCGATGTACGTCCAGTCCTGCGCGGCGGCGCCGTGGACCAGCATCTCGCGCAGTGTCCCGGAGCGCCGGAGCCAGTGCGCGGCGCGCCGGTGCAGCCGGGTTTCGAGGCCGGGGGCGCGCCGGCGCAGATGGGCCCGGAGGATCTCCCGGAACAGCGGATGGAGCCGGTACCAGCTGTGGCCGTAGTCCTCGACGAAGGCGTTCGCGCGGTGCAGTCCCGCCAGGATCGTCGCGGCGTCGCGCCGCCCGGTCAGCTCGTCCGCGAGGTCGGGACAGAAGCGGTCCAGGACGCTGATCCGCAGCAGCAGGTCCTGGGTCTCGGGGGGCTGCCGGTCCAGCACCTCGGCGAGCAGGAAGTCGGCGATGGTGCTCCGTCCCGCCTCGAACTGCTTCAGATAGAGCTCGGGGTCCGGGCTCGACCGCGCCGCGAGGGCGCTCAGCCGGAGGCCGGCCGCCCAGCCACGGGTGCGCTCCACCAGTGCCCGGGCCACCGGTACGGACAGCGAAAGACCGTGCAGTTCGAGGAGGTCGACCGCCTCCTCGGTGGTGAAGGCCAGCTCCGCGTCCCGGATCTCGGTCATCTCACCGGCGATGCGGTAGCGGTGGAGCGGGAGGAGGGGCTCGCTGCGGCTGACGAGGACGAGGCGCAGTCCCGGGTTCGCGTGCCGCAGGACGAACTCCAGCTGACGCGCGAGCTCGGGGTCGGCCACCTGGTCGAACTCGTCGATCACCACGACGACGGGCCGGTCGCGCCCGGCGAGTTCCGAGGCGATCCTGCTCAGGAGCGTGTGATGGACGCGGGTCGCGTCGGCGGGGAAGCCGATCGCGGCGGGTACGGGTACGCCGCCGGCGTTGAGGGCCTGGAGCAGATGGGCCCAGAACATTCCGGGGCCGTCCACGGCCGCGTCGAGCGTCAGCCAGGCGACCGGCTGTCCGAGGTGCGCGGCCCAGTCCGCGACCAGGAGGGTCTTGCCGGCTCCCGCGCTGCCGTTGACCACGGTCAGCGGGGTCAGCAGGGCCTGCCCGAGGTGCTCGACCAGCCTGTCGCGGCGCAGAAACGTGCCGGGGCGACCCGGCAGGGCGAATCGCGTCCGCAGGAACGGATCTCCCAGCGGGTCGGAGCCGCCGGGGATGCGTGTCGGCAGGAACGGATCACCCAGCGGGTCGGAGCCGCCGGGGATGCGTGTCGGCAGGAACGGATCACCCAGCGGGTCGGAGCCGCCGGGGATGCGTGTCGCCAGGAACGGATCACCCAGCGGGTCGGAGCCGCCGGGGAGCGGGATGTCCCGCTCGTCCTCGTCACCCGTGGCCGCCACGGCCACCACCACCTTCCGGACGGCCCCGCCGTGGCGGGGCCTCCCCTCAGGATGGAAGTCTTCTCCCCGGTTCGGCCACCGCACAGGGCCCCGGAAACCCCTCCGGGGTACCCGAAGGTCCCCTCCGGGTACCCGGAGGTCCCGGCCCGGGAACGGGTGGCCGGCTACTGCCCGGGCCGCGGGGGCCCGAAGAGCTCGACGGCCCGCCGCACGCCGGCGAGTCCCTCGGCGAGGGCGCTGACGGAGCCGACGGAACCCGCGACGAGCAGCAGGGAACGGCGCAGCCGCCGCACCTCGGGGTCGCCGCTGAGCGCCATGGCGTCCAGGGCGGCGAGCTCGTCCTCGGCGATGCCGCGGTCGGCGAAATCGACCCGGAGCGCGGCCAGTTCGCGTCGGAGCCGGGACACGGCGGACCGCAGTTCGACCACCCTGGGGTCCACGCCCTCGCCGGTCACTCGCCTCTGCCCCACGCTTCGCAACATGGTTCTCCCCCCGCACGACACCGTGCGCAGAACTCCGTACGACGAACACTCCGGGCATCCCGAGCCGATCCCCCGAACGGCGGGCGGCGCCCTGAGTCGCGGGTCAGTTAACTCCTTCGCCACCCCCCGCGCCACCCTTGGTGGCCGGAATTCAGGCGACCGTGTGATTCCGACCCATGAGGTATGCAGTCCCCATGACAAGTACAGAAGATCGAACCCCCGTCGTCGCCGGACTGCTGCTCGCCGCCGGAGGCGGGAGGCGGCTCGGGGGGCGGCCGAAGGCCTTGCTCCCGCACCGGGGGCGGCCGCTGGTCGAGCATGCCGTGGGGGTGCTGCGCGCGGCCGGGTGCGAGGTGGTGCACGTGGTGCTCGGGGCGGCGGCCGGGACCGTACGGCAGCGGGCGGAGTTGTCCGGATGCGTGCTGGTGGACAACCCGGAGTGGGCGGAGGGGATGGGGTCCTCGCTGCGGGCCGGGCTCGACTCGCTGGCCGCCGATCCGCGGGGCGTGGACGCGGCGCTCGTGCTCCTGGTCGACCAGCCGGGGATCGGCGCGGAGGCCGTGGCCCGGGTCCGGGCGGCGTACGGCTCACGGGATTCGCTGGTGGCGGCCTCGTACGACGGGGTGCGCGGCCATCCGGTGCTGTTCGGCGCCGGGCACTGGGCGGGCATCGCGGAGACGGCGGTGGGCGACCGGGGGGCGCGGGACTATCTGGCGGCTCATCGGGATGCGATCACCCCGGTGGACTGTTCGGATGTGGCCGAGCCCTATGACATCGACACGGAGGCGGATCTGTCGCACCTGGAGTGAACGGGATGGCACCCAGCGCCATGTTCTGTCGATCCGGAGAATCTCGACATCAACAAACCATTGAACTTCCACCATGAGGAAACTAGTATCCACTGTTCAGAAGCCCTGCTAGCTCAGAGGGCGCTCGCGGCCGTATCTCGGCGCCTGCGGCACTCCGTGCCGTCCCGTGACGCCCGGCGGCCGCCTGGCACGCCCGTGAAGTCCGCTGAAGGAAGTGACAGTTCATGTCCGCACCAGCGCCGTCCCCCCTGGCCGTCGTCGATGCCGAGCCCCTCCCGCGTCAGGAGGAGGTGCTCACCGAGGCCGCCCTGGCCTTCGTCGCCGAACTGCACAGGCGGTTCACCCCGCGCAGGGACGAGCTCCTCGCCCGACGGGCGGAGCGTCGCGCCGAGATCGCCCGTACGTCCACCCTGGACTTCCTTCCGGAGACCGCCGCGATCCGCGCCGACGACTCCTGGAAGGTCGCGCCGGCCCCGGCGGCCCTGAACGACCGCCGTGTCGAGATCACCGGCCCGACCGACCGCAAGATGACGATCAACGCGCTCAACTCCGGCGCGAAGGTCTGGCTCGCGGACTTCGAGGACGCCTCGGCGCCGACCTGGGAGAACGTGGTCCTCGGCCAGGTCAACCTGATCGACGCGTACACGCGCCAGATCGACTTCACGGACCCGAAGTCGGGCAAGTCGTACGCCCTGAAGCCGGCCGATCAGCTCGCCACCGTCGTCATGCGGCCGCGCGGCTGGCACCTGGAGGAGCGTCACCTCACCTTCGACGGACGCCCGGTGCCCGGCGCGCTCGTCGACTTCGGTCTCTACTTCTTCCACAACGCCCAGCGCCTGATCGACCTCGGCAAGGGCCCGTACTTCTACCTCCCGAAGACGGAGTCGCACCTGGAGGCCCGCCTCTGGAACGACATCTTCGTCTTCGCGCAGGACTACGTCGGCATCCCGCAGGGCACCGTCCGCGCCACGGTCCTCATCGAAACCATCACGGCCGCGTACGAGATGGAGGAGATCCTCTACGAGCTCCGCGACCACGCCGCCGGCCTGAACGCCGGCCGCTGGGACTACCTGTTCTCCATCGTCAAGAACTTCCGTGACGGCGGAGCCAAGTTCGTCCTGCCGGACCGCAACGCGGTCACGATGACCGCCCCGTTCATGCGCGCGTACACCGAACTCCTCGTCCGCACCTGCCACAAGCGCGGTGCGCACGCCATCGGCGGCATGGCGGCGTTCATCCCGTCCCGCAAGGACGCCGAGGTCAACAAGGTCGCGTTCGAGAAGGTCAAGGCCGACAAGGACCGCGAGGCCGGCGACGGCTTCGACGGCTCCTGGGTCGCCCACCCCGACCTCGTCCCGATCGCGATGGCCTCCTTCGACGCCGTCCTCGGCGACAGGCCGAACCAGAAGGACCGCCTCCGCGAGGACGTCTCCGTCGCGCCCGGCGACCTCATCGCCATCGACTCGCTCGACGCGAAGCCGACGTACGACGGCCTCCGCAACGCCGTGCAGGTCGGCATCCGCTACATCGAGGCCTGGCTGCGCGGCCTCGGCGCCGTCGCCATCTTCAACCTGATGGAGGACGCGGCCACCGCCGAGATCTCCCGCTCCCAGATCTGGCAGTGGATCAACGCGGGCGTCGTCTTCGAGAACGGCGAGACCGCCACCCCGGAGCTGGCCCGCAAGGTCGCCGCCGAGGAGCTCGCCGCGATCCGCGCCGAGATCGGCGACGAGGCCTTCACGGCCGGCAAGTGGCAGCAGGCCCACGACCTGCTCCTGCACGTCTCCCTCGACGCGGACTACGCGGACTTCCTGACGCTTCCCGCGTACGAGCAGCTGGTCGGCTGACTCGATCCGGACGGCTGATTCGGCTGCCCGCACAGCCGCCGACAGCAACCTGAACAGGGCTTCGTCCCCGGTGTCGCACAGCACCGGGGACGGGGCCCTGTTCCCGTTCCCATGATCACTCCGGCGACTTCCTGTGATCACACAGGTGACGTGACGCAACCGAGATATGCAGCTACCTAGCGGTAACAAGCCGGGGCGTGCGAGATTCCGCCATGCCACCGGCCGGCGGCTGTCCCCCACGTCACTGCGTACCGCAGGAGCACAGCCATGCCTTCGACCCCCCACCGTGCGCTGCGCGCACTCCTGGCACTGTGTACCGCCGCCGGGCTCGCCTCCGTCGCCGTCCCGGCAGCCCACGCCGCCCCCGGCGCGGGCCCCACCGCCGTCGTCGCCATGGGCGACAGCTACATCTCCGGAGAGGCCGGCCGCTGGCAGGGCAACAGCCTCACCAACTCCGGCAGCCGCAACGGCACCGACCGCGCCTGGACCGGCAGCGCCTACGACCCGTCCCGGGTGTACGGCGGCACCGCAGGGGGCTGTCACCGCTCGGACACCGCCGAGGTGAAGAGCGCCGGTGCGATCGCGAGCTCCCTGATCAACCTCGCCTGCTCCGGGGCGACCACGGAGAACGTCTTCCGCGCCTCCCAGGGCGGCCAGGCCTTCAAGGGCGAGGCGCCCCAGGCCGACCAGCTGGCGGCCGTCGCCGCCGCGAACGACGTCAAGCTGATCGCGCTGTCCATCGGCGGCAACGACCTCGGCTTCGCCGACATCATCTCCACCTGCGCGACCGACTACATCGTCTGGTACTCGTACTGCCACGACGACCAGCAGGCCGAGGTCGACGCGAAGATCGACGGTGTGATGGCCGACGTCGGCCGGTCCGTCGACGAGATCCGGGCGGTCATGACCTCCGCCGGATACGCCGCCTCCGACTACCGGATCGTGCTCCAGTCGTACCCCTCCCCCATCCCGCGCGCCGCCGAGAACCGGTACGGCGAGAGCGGCTGGGCCCGTACGAACACCGGTGGCTGCCCCTTCTGGAACGCCGACTCCGACTGGGCCCGCGACTCCCTCGTCCCCCAGATCGCCGACCGTCTCAAGGGTGTCGCCACGGCGAAGGGCGTGCAGTTCCTGGACCTGCGGGACGCGCTCCAGGGCCGTGAGGTCTGCGCGAAGGCGAGCAAGCAGGTGACGTCGACCGTGCCGCCGTCGGCGACGACGAGCGAGTGGGCGCGCTGGATCGACAGCCAGAGCACCCAGGGCCTCGTCCAGGAGTCGATGCACCCCAACGCCTACGGCCAGCAGGGCTTCGGCCGCTGCCTGGCGCTGATCTACGCCCGCCCGACGGGGCACCAGAGCTGCCGGAACACGGCCGGGTCGGGACCCTCGGGGATGTATCTCACGGCGGGGTGACGCCTGCCGGGCTCACGGGAGGGCGATGCCGAGCGGGCGGAGGACCCGCTCGGTCTCGTGCCGGTCCGCCGCCGCCATGGCGCGGACCAGGGCGGCGGAGCCGCCCGGCCAGGCGGCCGCCGCCGTGTCGAACGCGGCCCGGCGGGACTCCAGGGGCCCCTTCTTGGCGGGCAGCGCGTCGAGGACGTGCAGGGCCCGTGCCGAGGTCCGCACCTGGATCGGGTCCGCCTCCTCGTCCCTGTCCCGCAGGACATCGAGGGCGTAGGCGCCGATGACCGGATCGCGGAGGGCGCCCCGCAGGGCCTCGGGCGGTGCGCCGGCCGTGTCCAGGGCGGCGAAGAGACCGCGGGTGGCGGCCGCCTCGGCGGTCCCGGAGTGGACGGTGCCGAGGGCGGCGAGCAGCTGCGACCAGGCGTCGGCGGTGTCCGCGCGCGCGTGGAGCCAGTCCGTGAGTACGCGCGCGGCGACGGACGCGGACCAGCCACCGGCGGCGGCGACCACGTCCCGCGCGGTCCAGGCGGTGGCCTCGCCGGCGTCGGGGGCGGCGACCCCGCGCACTCCGAGCAGATAGCGCACGACGCCCGCGCCGCGCGGGGTGAGCCCGAAGGCGTCCCCGGCGCGGAAGACCAGGCCGGTGGCGGCCAGGCGGTCGAGGACGGCGGCGAGGTCGCGGGCCGGTCCTTCGAGCCGGGCGCGGTCGGCCTCGTTCAGCTCCGCCGTGCCGAGGAGCCGTACGAGCTCCGGCACGGGCGGGGCGGTGTAGGTGTCGGGTGCCGTGTCCGGCACCACCACGGGCAGGTCCTCCAGGGCCGGGTCGACGGACCAGTCCTCGTACTCGGCGGCCTTGCGGGCGACGGAATCGGCGGAGCAGCCGCGCTGGTACACCGCGTACAGCAGGTGCGGCGCCTCGCCCCCGTAGGGCTCGAACTCCTCCTCGGCGAGCTCCTCGACGGCGGCGATGAGGGTGTCGGCGTCCTCCTCGACGGGCCCGGCCTCGATCGCGGGCGGCGGGGGTACGGGGGCGGCGGGGTCCCCGTAGTAGTCCAGGTGCTCGTCGAGGAGGGCGTCGGCGAGGACGAGGTGGGGGAAGGCGTCGGGTCCGGGTGCGAAGCGCGCGTACGGGCCGGCGAGCTGTTCGGCGAGCCCGGCGGCGGTCCAGCGGTCCTGGAGCGCGGCGGCGAGCTGCCCGATGCCGGTCGCGACGGCGTGGTCGGTGAGCAGCGGACCCACGGCCGGCGGCGCCTCGGCGTCCCGTACGTACGCGCGCGTGAGCGCCTCGGCGAGCAGGACGTCGGCGAGGGCCGTCCGCCCCATGAGGTGGGCGGGGCGCACGCCGTCGGGGAGCGGTGCGCCGTCGAGGGCGGCGAGCCTGCGGCGTACGTCCTCGGGGTCGGCGAGGTCGGCGCCGACGGTCCGCAGGAGCGAGGCGTACCAGCGGTGCCAGGTGAGGTTTCCGGGGTCGTTCATCGCGCGTACGAAGTCGGGCGCGGACTCGGCGACGACCACGGCGATCCGCTCGCGCCGCCCGCCGTCGAACCGCCCGGCGAGGACGCCGAGCACGGCCGGATAGGCGGCGAGCTCGCCCGGCGGCGCGTACACGAAGATGGGCAGGTCCTCCACCAGGAGCTGCCGCACGAGCCCGGGCGTCGGCTCGGGCACCCCGGTCGCCCGGTCGGCGCCGCGCAGGGCGAGCAGTCCCAGGACCGCCTCGGCGGCCCGTACGAACGCGGGGTCACGGCGCTCGGGCGCTCCGTCGAGGAAGCTGTCGAGCCCGGTGTTGGTGAGAACGGTCCCGGCCACGCTTCCCAGGGTAATTCCGGGGAGCCGGTTCCGGCGGGCAAGGACCATGGGTCAGGAGTGTCGCCGCAGTTCACGGGCGACGTGGGTCAGGTGCTGGAGGTGGCCGGCGCAGATCCAGAGGTCGGGGTGCCCGGTGCCGCGCAGGCCCCTGCCGTCGGCGCACGCCCGGAGCCAGCGGTCCCCCTCGCTGTACCGCGCTCCCCGGAACTCCGGGGAGGTGACGATCTCGCGGGCGAGCGCGCGGACCCTGAGGTGGTGCCCCGACTCGGGCGGGACCTCGCCGATGAGAAAGGTCTGTTCGCCGGTGTAGCGCAGGGCCCCGCAAAAGGGGTCGTCCCCCGTGTCGGAGACCCGGTCGGCACTCGCGGCGTCGTGTGCCCCGTAGTCGCCGTGGAGGGGGCGCGGACCGGGGCCGCGGCCGGCGCGGCGGACCAGGTCGGCCAGGAGGCGGTCGGCCCGGCAGGTCTCGGCCAGGGGTGCCCCGTACGCCTCGGGGCGGGTGCGGGGGAAGGCGCCGGCCAGGAGCACGACGGTGCGCCAGGGGTGGAGGGGGCCGAGGAGGTTCAGGGTGCGGAGCGCCGCGTCGTCCGCGCCCCGGCCCTCGTCGACCGCGCCCAGGTCGACGAGGAGGTCCAGTGGGCACCGTGCGAACGCGATCCGCTTCAGGAGGCGGCAGAGTGCCTCCGCCGTCGTTTCGCCGGTGCTCCGGCGTACCCGGATACCGAGGCCGGTGCCACCGGCCCGGGCCGCCTCGGCGCAGGCCATCTGCCGGCCGGTGTCGCGTTCGATGCCGGTGACGGGCCGCAGTGGGGGCCGGACGGCGCCGAGGCCGGGGAAGCCCGGTTCGCGCTCGACGTGGCAGGTGTCGACCCAGGCGGGCCGGTCGCGCTGGACCCGCGCGATGAGAGCCAGGGCGTCGCGCGCGTGGCGGGCGAGAGCGGCGGGGTCGGGGTCGAGGGGGTGGGACGACGGGCGTGCGGGGGTCCGTTCGCGGCCGACGCGCGGTGGGACGGTCCAGAGTGGCGCCACGACGGCGCGGACGTCCGGCGCCAGCCGGTCGTACGCGGCGAGCGCGCTCCGTCGGGCGGGCAGCGCGGGTACGTAGATCGGCTCGGTCATCGGCGCCCCCCAGCGGCCTGTCGCATCCCCTCCTGGCAGGGTGAGGTGCCGTCAGGTGGCGCGAAAGGGTGCGATTCCGGCCAGGCGGACGGCGGTTCAGCGCACCACCACCGTCCTCGGCGCCGAGAAGTCGCCCCAGGTGCCGTCCGGGAGCCGGGCGCGGAGGGTGAGGGTGTAGCGGGTGCCCGGGGGGTCCTGGACCGCGAAGGTGTAGGTGGCGCGGCCGGGGGGCGGAGTGGTGCCCCAGACGATGGTGGTGGCGAAGCGGCCGTCGAGGTGGAGTTCGTGGTGGGTGACGGGGGCGCCCGTGTGCGGCGGGGTCCAGGTGAGGGTGATCTCGCCCTTTCCGGCCGTGGCCGTGAGGTTCCTCGGAGCGGTGTTCGGCGGGGCGCCCGGGGAGGGGGCGGTGGTGAGGTCGGCCGGGGGGCTGTCCGGGGAGGAGTTCTCGGCGGCGTCGCGGGCGCGGAGGGTGAACGCGTAGGCGGTGCCGGGGCGCAGGCCGGTGAGGTGGGCTGTGGTGGCGGTGCCGGGGACGGTGTGGATGCGGGTGTCGGCCTGGTAGACGTCGTACGCGGTGACCCGGGTGTCGTCGCGGGCGGGGGCCCAGCGGAGGGTGGCGGCGCGGCTGCCGTCGGCGGTGACGCGGAGGGCCGTCGGGGCGGTGGGGGGCGTGCGGTCCTCGGCGGCGGCGCGGAGGGTGGTGGCGGTGACGCCGGCGCTGGGGGGTGAGACGTTGCCGGCGGCGTCGCGGGCGCGGACGGTGAAGCGGTGGCGGGTCGCGGGGGTGAGGCCGACGACGTCGGTCATCAGGGTGGTGGCGGGGAGGTCCTTGACCTTGCGGCCCTCGCGGTAGACGGAGTATCCGGTGACGGCACGGTCGTCGGTGGCCGCGCTCCACATGACGTGGACGGTGCCGGCGCTGCCCGCCGTGGCGGTGACTCCGGTGGGGGCGGTCGGCGCCCGGGTGTCCTCGGGTGCGGGGGCGGCTGCGCCGGAGCAGGCGGTGAGGGCGAGCGCGAGCGCGGTCAACAGGCTTGCGGCGAGCGGGCGTTGCACGGGCCGGCCTCCGTCCGTCGAAAAGGTCCAGACCTATATCGCACAGCCGGTGCCGGCTCGGCAAGGGGGCGTTGTCAGTGGGGTGCGCTTCACTGGAATCGTCACGCTCCGTAGTCGATCGAGGGGGAATCATGACGGACCGTACGACCTATGTGACGCTCGCCGGGGTGCGCCGGCGCGGCTGGACCGACGCGATGGTGCGGGATCTGCTGGGCACGCCCGATGTGCAGGGGCGCGACCCGCGCCGCTGGTCCCTCGCGCCCGTGCGGCTCTATCTCCTGGCCCGGGTGGAGACGGTGGAGCGGACGCCCGAGTTCACACGGACGGCCGCGCTCTGCCGGTCCCGGGCCTCGGCCGCCGGGGTCCATGCCGAGCGGCGGCGGGCCGCCGTCCTGACCGCGATCCGCGCGGAGCCGATCGAGGTGCCCCGGCTGCCCGGGCCGGAGCTGGAGCGGCGGGCGGTGCGGCACCGGCACCTGCTGGGGGCCCGGAGTCCGGGGCCGGATCCCACCGCGGCACGGGCCGGCTCACCGGATCCCGCCGCGGCTCGGGCCGGCTCACCGGATCCCGCCGCGGCACGGGCCGGCTCACCGGATCCCGCCGCGGCACGGGCCGGCTCACCGGATCCCGCCGCGGCACGGGCCGGCTCGCCGGATCCCGCCGCGGCTCGGGCCGGCTCACCGAAGCCCGCCGCGGCTCGGGCCGGCTCGCCGAAGCCCGCCGCGGCACGGGCCGGCTCGCCCTCCGGGGCCTTGGTGCGGTGGCAGGTGAGCTATCTGCGGCACGCCCTCTCGCGGTACGACTCCCTGCTCGACGGCTTGTACGGGGAGACCGGGCGGGGCGAGGCCGAACGGCTGCTGAGGCGGCGGTTGTACGAGGCGATCGCCTCCGTCTACCCGTCGCTGGCCGGGGAGTGCCTCCGGCGGATCGCGGTGGAGGGGTGAGGACCGTCGGCCGCTGTCAGCCCGTCAGCACGTGGGTGATCGCCCGGCAGGCCGCCGGGATCGGGGCGACGACGCGGACCGCGCAGCGGGAGTGGAGCTCCTCGGCCGCCTCGCCGAGCGGGCCGCCGCCGATGACGACCGCGCGGGCGCCGTCCCGTTCCGCGCAGGCGCGGACGGCACGTTCGAGCCGGTCGAGGAGGACCGCCGGGTCGGCGGAGAGCCGTTCGGGAGTGCCGGCGGTGAGCCGGAGGCCGGTGTACCGGTCGGCGAGGCCGAGGGCGGTGACGCGTGCGTTGATGGCGTCGGCGAGGAGCGGGGTGGTGGTGGCGATGCCGAAGGGGACCCCGTCGGCGGCCGCTTCCAGGAGCGCCGCCTCGCCGAGGCCGACCACCGGGATCCCGGTCCCCGCCGTCGCCGCGCGCAGCTCGGCCAGGCCCGGGTCGCCGAAGGCGGCGACGAGGAGAGCGGCGCAGTCGCCCTCGGCCGTGGCGCGGAGGCCGGCGGCGAGGACCTCGGGTGCGGCGGCCCGCAGCGCCTCCGGGTCGGTGAGCATGCGCGGCCCCCGGGCGGCGGTCACCCCCCGGGCCGGGAGGGCGGGCCCCAGGGTGCGCCGGGCGATGGCGGTCATCATCGCGGTCGTGGCGGTGGAGGTGTTGGGGTTGACCAGCACCACGGCCCCGGGCCCCGCGGCGTGCGCGGGGACCGGGGCGGGCGGTGGGACGAGGAGCGGGTTCAGTGGGCGTGCGCCGCCTTCGCGCCGGCGGTGCCGGAGATCTCCTCGCCGGGCTCCATGGGAGCGGTGACCTGGTCGGCGTCGCGACCCCGGCCCAGGTGGTTGAAGACCACGTTGAGCAGGACGGCGGCGACGCAGCCGGTGGAGATGCCCGAGTCCAGGATGATCTGGGCGGTCTCCGGGAAGGCGTGGTAGAACTCCGGCTTCGTGATCGGGATGATGCCGACGGCCAGGGAGACGGCCACGATCAGCACGTTGTTGTCCTTCTCCAGGCCCGCCTTGACCAGGGTCTGGATGCCGCTGGCGGCGACCGAGCCGAAGAGGACCACACCGGCGCCGCCGAGGACCGGCCGGGGCACGACCGAGATGAGCGAGGCGGCGACCGGCGAGAGGCCCATCAGGACCAGGAAGCCACCGCCGCAGGCGACGACGAAGCGGCTGCGGATCCGGGTCATGGCGACCAGGCCGATGTTCTGCGCGAAGGCGCTGCACATGAAGCCGTTGAAGAGCGGGCTCAGCGCGGAGCCGAGGGTGTCGGCGCGCAGTCCGGCGGCGATGGTCTTCTCGTCGGCGGGCCGCTCCACGATCTCGCCGAGTGCCAGCATGTCGGCGGTCGACTCGGTCATGGAGACCAGCATGACGACGCACATGGAGATGATCGCGGCGAGGGCGAACTGCGGGGCGCCGAAGTGGAACGGGGTCGGGAAGCCGACGATGTCGGCCTCCTTCACCGGGCTGAAGTCCGTGACGCCGAAGGGTATGGCGATGAGCGTGCCGAGGACGAGACCGACCAGGACCGCGACCTGCTTGAGGAAGCCGCGGGTGAAGCGGCGGAGCAGCAGGACCACGACGAGCGTGATGCCGGCGAGCGAGAGGTACGTGGTCGAGCCGTAGTCCTCGGCCTTGGGATTGGGCCCCTGGGCCCAGCCGAACGCGACCGGGAGGAGGGAGACACCGATGAGGGTGATCACGGTGCCGGTGACGACCGGCGGGAAGAACCGCACGAGCCGGGAGAAGAAGGGGGCGGCGGCGAAGCCGAGGAGTCCGGCGACGATGATCGCGCCGAAGATCACGGGGAGCGCGTCGGCCTTGTTCTCGGTGGTGTCGACGATCGCCAGCATGGGCGCGACACCGGCGAAGGTGACGCCGTTGACGAACGGCAGCTTGGCGCCGATCTTCCAGATGCCGAGCGTCTGGAGGAAGGTGGCGAGGCCTGCGGTGAAGAGGCTCGCGCCGGTGAGGAAGGTCAGTTCGGTGCCGGAGAGGCCGACGGCCGCTCCGACGATCAGGGGCGGGGCGACGACGCCCGCGTACATGGCGGCGACGTGCTGGAGGCCGCTGGTGAGCATCTTCAGTGGGGGCAGCGTCTCGTCGACCGGATGCTTCTCGCGGTCGTCGGGGGCGGAGCCTGCGGCTTGTGCATTGCGAACCTGGGGCTTGGCGGCCACGGCGGTTCCTCCGGTCGGTTACACGTCGGCGGCGACGCGGGGTTCAGGGAGGTGGTGCGATGCGGTGCGAGGTGCAGGAGGTGCGGCTCGTTGCGGGGTGAAGCGGGTGGGGCCGGTGGAACGGTGCCGCGGAGGGGGTGCGGCGCGGGGACGGGTGCCCGGTGTGGGGGTGCGGGCACGCTTCACCGTCCCGGGTGGTGCCGTACGCCTTGTGCGCACGGCACCACCCGGTCGGGCTGCCGCGGGCCCCGCTCGGGTCCGCGGCGACCGACCGAGGGCCGTCCCCCTCGGTCGGACTCCATGGGGAGGGTCAGCTCTGGGCCGTGATACGGGCCAGGCGCTGCGCCTCCGCGCGCGCGTCGCGCGCGATCTGCTCCTCGTCGGCGAACAGGAGTCGGTTGTTCTCGACGATCTGCTTGCCGTTGACGAAGGAGGCGGTGACCGGGGCCGCCGCGCCGAAGACGATGGCGGTGACCGGGTCGGCGATCGAGGAGTGGCCGAGGCCGTCGATCTTCCAGAGGACGAAGTCGGCGAGCTTGCCGGCCTCCAGCGAGCCGATGTTGTCGGCACGGCCGAGGACCTGGGCGCCGCCGTAGGTGCCGAGGCGGAGGGCCTGGCGGGCGTTGAGCGCGGCCTCACGGTGGGCGCCGAGGCGGTTGATGAGGAGCGCGTTGCGCAGCTCGGTGTGGAGCTCGCCGGACTCGTTGGAGGCGGTGCCGTCGACGCCGAGGCCGACGGGGACGCCCGCCTTGAGCATGTCCGGTACGCGGGCGATGCCGGCGGCGAGGCGCGCGTTGGAGGAGGGACAGTGCGCGACACCGGTCTTGGTGCGGGCGAAGGCCTCGATGTCGGAGTCGTTCATGTGGACGCAGTGCGCCATCCACACGTCCTCGCCGAGGAAGCCGGTGGACTCGAAGTAGTCCGTCGGGCCCATGCCGAAGAGCTCGTGGCAGAACTTCTCCTCCTCCACGGTCTCCGAGCCGTGGGTGTGCATGCGCACGCCGAGGCGGCGGCCGAGCGCGGCGCCCTCGCGGAGCAGCTCGGTGGAGATGGAGAAGGGCGAGCAGGGGGCGACGGCGACCTGGGTCATCGCGTCGAAGGAGGCGTCGTGGTACTTCCGCACCGTCTCCTCGGTCGCGGCGAGCGCGCCCTCGGTGGTCTCGACGGCGAAGTCCGGCGGCAGGCCGCCGTCCTTCTCGCTGCGGTCCATGGAGCCGCGGGCCAGGGTGAAGCGGACGCCCATGTCGGCGGCGGCGCCGATGATGGCGCCGGACAGGTCGCCGGAGCCCTGCGGGTAGACGTAGTGGTGGTCCATGGCCGTGGTGACACCGCCACGGGCCATCATCGCCAGGGAGCCCTGCGCGGCCACGCGGACCATCGACTCGTCGATCCGCGACCACGTCGGGTAGAGCGCGACCAGCCAGTTGAAGAGGTTGTGGTCGGTGGCCAGGCCCCGGGTGATCCACTGGTAGAAGTGGTGGTGGGTGTTGACCAGACCGGGCGTGATCAGGTGACCGCCGGCGTCGATGCGCCGGACCACGTTCTCCAGGCCCTCGGGGGCCTTGCCGGCGCCGAGGGACTCGATCTTGTTGTCGGCGACGACGAGGTAGCCGGAGGCGTACTCGGTGTCGTTCGCGTCGACGGTCGCGATCGCCGCGTTCTCGATGACGATGCGCTGGGCTGCCGAAGGTGCTGCCATGGCGGTGCTTCCTTCATTCCTCGGGGATGGTTCGGGCACGGCAGGACCCTAGGAGGATTTGAGTGCCGGAGCCGCGTGACGGCTCCGGGTGCCGAGATGGTGGAAGAACAGGTTCAGCAGGACGGCCACGAGCGCGCCCGCGCTGATGCCGGAGCCGAGCACCGTCTGCGCCCAGGCGGGGAAGCCGGCGTAGAAGGTGGGCGCGGCGAGCGGGATGATGCCCGCTCCGAGCGCGACGGCCACCAGGATGATGTTGGAGCTGTCGTCGAGTCCGGCCTCGGACAGGGTACGGATGCCGCTGACCGCGATCGAGCCGAAGAGGACGATGCCGGCGCCGCCGAGGACGGGCATCGGGACCATGGAGACGACCGCGCCGAGGACGGGGAAGGCACCGAGGACGAGGAGGGCGCCGCCGGCGACGGCGACCACGTACCGGGAGCGGACCCGGGTCAGCGAGACGACGCCGACGTTCTGCGCGAAGGCGGAGGTCGGGAAGCCGCCGAAGACGGGGCCCAGGAGGGTGGCGATGCCGTCGGTGCGCAGGCCGCGGGTGATGGTGTTCCCGTCGCTGCGGCGCTCGCAGATCTCGCCGAGGGCGAGCATGCCGGCGCTGGACTCGGTCATGAGGACCAGCATCACGATGCACAGGGAGAGGATCGCGGCGGGCTGGAACTCGGGGGCGCCGAAGGCGAAGGGGGCGGGCAGGGCCGCGACGGGCGCCTCGCGCAGGGCGCTGAAGTCTGCCATCCCGAACGGGATCGCGGCGAGGGTGCCGATGAGCAGGCCGAGCAGCAGGGCGATCTGCTTGACGAAGCCCTTGCCGAAGCGCTGGAAGAGCAGGATGACGACGAGGGTGAAGCCGGCGAGTGCCAGGTACTTCATGGCGCCGAAGTCGGCGGCGGTCTTGTCGCCGCCCTGGGCCCAGCCGACGGGCACGGGCATCAGGGTGACCCCGATGAGGGTGATCACGACGCCGGTGACGAGCGGCGGGAAGTAGCGCAACAGCTTGCCGAAGAAGGGTCCGACGGCGAGGCAGAAGACTCCGGCGACCATCACCGCGCCGTAGATGGCGGGGAGTTGGTGTCCGGGGGCGCTGGTCTCGGCGATGGCGAGCATGGGGGCGATGCCGGCGGACGAGGCGGCGTTGACGAACGGGAGCCGGTTGCCGGCGAAGCGTCCGAGGCCGAGGGTCTGCAGGATGGTCGCGCAGCCGGCGATGAGCAGGCTGGCCGCGATGAGCCGGGTCATTCCTGCGGCGTCCAGGCCGACGGCCTGGCCGATGATCAGCGGAGGGGTGACGACGCCGGCGTACATGGCGGCGATGTGCTGGAGTGCCGCGGGGACGAGCCGCGAGGCGGGGAGCCTCTCGTCCACCGGGTGGCACTCGGCCGATGCCGAGACCGTGGTGGACGGAGGGGTGGAACACGGGCCTTCGGCGTTTGCCGGCCCCTTTGCAGGCTGAGCCATTGTTGTTCCCTCCGGTCCGGTGCACCGGCCCCGCCCGACTGCGGGCGGGCGGGGCCGGTGACGCGGATGCCGCTTTAGAGGTTGGTCATGTCGACCGGGATCTGCGCCGTGGCTCCGTCGCGGAGGACGGTGGCCTCGATGAGGCCGTACATGCGGTCGGCGGCGTAGTAGACCTCGTTGTCGTTCTTCAGGCCGAAGGGCTCGAGGTCCACCAGGAAGTGGTGCTTGTTCGGGAGCGAGAAGCGGACTTCGTCGATCTCCGAGCGGTGGTTGATGATGCGCGTGGCCATCTGGTACAGCGTCTGCTGCAGGGAGTACGAGTACGTCTCCGAGAAGGCCTCGAGCATGTGCTTCCTGGTCTGCTCGTAGGACCGCTCCCAGTTGGGCATGCGCTGGTCGTCGTCGGTCCAGTTGAACCGCCAGCGACCCGACACCTGGGTGGCCAGGATGCGGTCGTACGCCTCCTGGAGGGTGGTGTACTGGTCCTTGATGTAGCCCCAGAACTCCGAGTTGGTGGAGTTCATGACGACGAGGTCCTTGAGGCCGGAGATGACCTCCCACTTCTCGCCGTCGTAGGTGATCTGCGAGACGCGGGTCTCCTGGCCCTTGCGGGCGAAGGAGTGGTTGACCTCGTCGGAGCCGATGAACTTGGAGTTGGCGTCCGAGGAGGCGATGCGCTCCCAGGAGTACTCCTCGATCCGGATCCGCGCCCGCTTGATCGGCTCCTGGCTCGTCACGAAGTGACGGGCGAGGTGGATGCCGAACTGCTCGGCGGACTCGATGCCGTACTCCTTGGCGAACGCGAAGACGGTGTTCTTCGTCGTGTCGGTGGGGAGGCAGTGGGCGTTCGAGCCGGTGAGGTGGACGTCGTCGAGGTCGCCGGAGAGGGCGACGGAGACGTTCAGGTCCTTGATGTGGTGGGTGGCGCCGTCCCGCGTGATCTTGACGACGCGGTTCTCTGCTTTGCCGTACTGGTTCTGGCCGAGAATCGTGGGCATGTCTGCTAGCTCCCTCGGTAAACGGAGTAGCCGAACGGGTTGAGCAGCAGCGGTACGTGGTAGTGCTCGCCCGGCTTGACGGCGAACGTGATCGCCACCTCCGGGAAGAACGCACCGCTGTCCCTTACGCGGGGGGCGTCCTGCTGCGCCTCGGCTTGCTTCTTGGCGAAGTACGTCTCGGTCTCGAAGTCGAGACGTACGTGGGTGGTTTCTTCCGGCAGCGCCGGCAGGTCCTTGCAGCGCCCGTCCGCGTCGGTGGCGGAGCCGCCGAGCGTGACCCATTCCGCGTCGGAGCCGCTGCGGGCCGCGAGCGTGATGGCCACGCCCTCGGCCGGGCGGCCGATGCTGGTGTCCAGGATGTGTGTGGACACCGAGGCGGTGGTGTCGGTGCTCATCGGGAGCTCTCTTCCTCGGGGGTCTCGGGGGTCTCTACGAGACGGGTCAGCCGGATGCGGTTGATCTTGCCCAGTTCGGTGCGGACGATCTCCCGCTCCTGCTCGGGCGAGTTGCCGATCCGGTCCCGGACCGCGTCGCGCATCTGCTCGCCGGTCCTGCCGGTGGCGCAGATGAGGAAGACATGACCGAACTTGTCCTGGTAGGCCAGGTTGAGTTCGAGCATCTCGGCCTTGAGCTCCTCGGAGGCGCCTGCCATCCCGCTCTGTTCGCGGGAGGAGGTCGGGTCCCCTGCCTTCGGACGACCGATCGGCGGGTGCCCCGCCATCGCCTCGGCCAGGTCCTCGGCGGTCAGCTCGGCCATGGCGGCGTCGCTGGCGAGGAAGAGGGCTTCGGCGGTGGAGTACGGGCGCTGGGCGAGGACCTTGCTCCCCCACGCCGAACTGGAACACACCTCGTGGAGCGCGGCGACGGCCTCGCTGTCCGAGGAGGTGTTGAACCGGGTGAGGCCCGGTGTCGTACCTGAAGTCACGGGAAGCCTCCGTGGCTGTTTTTCGCTGTGCGTCGGACGGGCTGCGGATAGCTAACGCCCTCCGCAACACAACGTCAACACTTTGTTGAAAACTCGGCCATACAAAAGCCGTCGTCCCGACATCTGGACGACGGCTTACGGCCCGCACATGATCAACTACTCGCCCTTGGCGGCCTTTTCCCTGTTCAGGGCGGTCTCCCGGTTCAAGTAGTTGTACACGGTGAAGCGGCTGACACCCAGTGCCCCCGCCACCGTCTCCACTCCATGGCGTACGGAGAAGGCGCCGCGCGCCTCCAGTATCCGGACGACCTCCTGCTTCGCCTTGCGGTCCAGTTCCGCCAGCGGCATCCCGTGCCGCCGCTCCATCGCCGCGAGGATGTGGTCCAGGGAGTCCGAGAGCTGCGGCAGGCGCACGGCGAGCACGTCCTCGCCCTCCCAGGACAGGACCACGTCGTCGCCCTCCGCCTGCGCGGGGACCAGGAGCTCGGCGCCCATGGCGTCCACCAGGGGCTTCACCGCCGCGACCAAGGGGTGCTCGCTCACTTCTCGCCCTCCCCGATCACGTTGACCTGGAGCGAGACGCGCGTGGCGCCGGCCGCGAGCGACTTGCGCAGCAGGGCGTCGACGGCGGTGAGCACCGCGTCGGCGCCGCCTTCCGCCGTGTTGCCGAAGGGGCCGACATCGACCGCGTCCAGCTCGGCCGACTGGATGACCTCACGAGCCACGACCGCGTGCGCCGGCGCCTCGTCGAGGTCGAACGGCTCGGTGGTGAACTCCACTCTCAAACGCTCCATGGCCCCACGCTACGGCCCCGCCCCGCCCCACGGGAGCCCCGGACCTGCGGGGACCTCTTGACAAGTGCGTCACCCGCCTTGCAACATTCCGTCAGACAGAAACTTACTTCCGCAATACGGAAGGAGCGCCGCCCCTCATGGGATACACGGACCAGCGCTTCGATGTGAACCTGTCGATCCTCTTCACGGAACTCCCGCTCCTGGAGCGCCCCGCGGCCGCCGCCGCGGCGGGCTTCACCGCGGTCGAGCTGTGGTGGCCCTGGATCGACACCGCCACCCCCGAGCAGAGCGAGCTCGACGCCCTCAAGAAGGCTCTTGAGGACGCCGGCACCCAGCTGGTGGGCCTGAACTTCTACGCCGGGCAGCTCCCCGGCCCGGACCGCGGAGCCCTCTCCGTACCCGGGGAAGAGTCGGACCGCTTCCGCGCCAACATCGAGGTCGCCGCCGACTTCGCCGCCTCGGTCGGCTGCAAGGCGCTCAACGCGCTCTACGGCAACCGCGTCGAGGGCGTGGACCCGCAGATCCAGGACACCCTCGCCCTGGAGAACCTGGTCCTGGCCGCCCGCGCGGCCGACCGCATCGGCGCGATCCTCCTCGTCGAGACCCTCAACAAGCCGGAGTCGCCGCTCTACCCGCTGGTGAGCGCCCCCTCCGCGATCGAGATCGTCGACAAGGTCAACGCCGCCACGGGCCTCGGGAACGCGAAGTTCCTGCTCGACATCTACCACCTGGCCATGAACGGCGAGGACGTCAGCGCGGTCATCGCACAGTACGCCGACAAGACCGGCCACGTGCAGATCGCCGACAAGCCGGGCCGTGGCGCCCCGGGCACCGGCGACCTTCCGCTGGAGCAGCTCCTCGACGAGCTGAAGAAGGCCGGTTACGACGGCTGGGTCGGCCTGGAGTACAAGGCCGCCGACGCCGCCGCTTCCTTCGAGTGGCTGCCCGCCGAGGCCCGCCCGGCCCGCTGACGCAGGTCCCCTCCCCGTACCACCTTGTTTTGAGAGGCACCCTCATGAGCAACCTCCCCAAGATCGCTTGGATCGGCCTCGGCATCATGGGCTCCCCCATGTCCGAGAACCTCCTCAAGGCCGGCTACTCGGTCACCGGCTTCACGCTGGAGCAGGACAAGCTGGACCGCCTGGCCAAGGCCGGTGGCGCCGCCGCCGGCTCGATCGCCGAGGCCGTCAAGGACGCCGACGTCATCATCACGATGGTGCCCGCCTCCCCGCAGGTCGAGGCCATCTCCTACGGCCCCGAGGGCATCCTGGAGAACGCCAAGCAGGGCGCGCTGATCGTGGACATGTCCTCGATCACCCCGCAGACCTCCGTCGACCTGGCCAAGAACGCCAAGGAGAAGGGCATCCGCGTCATCGACGCGCCCGTCTCCGGCGGCGAGGCCGGCGCCATCGAGGCCGTGCTCTCGATCATGGTCGGCGGCGAGCAGGCCGACTTCGACGAGGCCCTCCCGATCCTGGAGGCCCTCGGCAAGACGATCGTCCTCTGTGGCCCGCACGGCTCCGGCCAGACGGTGAAGGCCGCCAACCAGCTGATCGTCGCGGTCAACATCCAGGCCTGCGCCGAGGCCGTCGTCTTCCTCGAGAAGTCCGGCGTGAACCTCCAGGCCGCCCTGGACGTCCTCAACGGCGGTCTGGCCGGCTCGACCGTGCTGACCCGCAAGAAGGACAACTTCCTGAACCGGGACTTCAAGCCCGGCTTCCGGATCGACCTGCACCACAAGGACATGGGCATCGTCACCGACGCCGCCCGCAACGTCGGTGCGGCCCTCCCGGTCGGCGCGGTCGTCGCCCAGCTCGTCGCCTCGCTGCGCGCGCAGGGTGACGGCGGCCTGGACCACTCGGCCCTGCTCCGCGCCGTCGAGCGCCTCTCCGGCCAGCAGGTCTGATCCCCCGCCCCTTCACCGGGGCCCCTGAATTCCGGTCGGCGGCGGCGCTGACAACCTGTCCTGTCGCGCCCAGGCGTCGCCGCCGACCGGAACACCACACTTCATTTTCAACAAACTGTTGACGTGCTGTTCGAGCCGAATTTACGCTCCTCGGACCGTCAGCAGAGCTCCCGTACGGAAGGTCACGATGTCGAAGCGCGTGCTTACGACCGAGTCCGGCGCCCCCGTCGCCGACAACCAGAACTCCGCCACCGCCGGCGTCGGTGGCCCTCTCCTCCTCCAGGACCAGCACCTGCTGGAGAAGCTCGCGCGCTTCAACCGTGAGCGGATCCCGGAGCGCGTGGTGCACGCCCGCGGTTCCGGTGCGTACGGCTACTTCGAGGTGACCGACGACGTCACCGCGTACACCAAGGCGAACTTCCTCGGTGAGGTCGGCAAGAAGACCGAGACCTTCATCCGCTTCTCCACCGTGGCCGACTCGCTCGGCGGCGCGGACGCGGTCCGCGACCCCCGCGGCTTCGCCCTGAAGTTCTACACCGAAGAGGGCAACTACGACCTCGTCGGCAACAACACCCCGGTGTTCTTCATCAAGGACCCGATCAAGTTCCCCGACTTCATCCACTCCCAGAAGCGCGACCCCTTCACGGGCAAGCAGGAGGCGGACAACGTCTGGGACTTCTGGGCCCACGCCCCCGAGGCCACCCACCAGATCACCTGGCTCATGGGCGACCGCGGCATCCCGGCCTCGTACCGTCACATGAACGGCTACGGCTCGCACACCTACCAGTGGACCAACGAGGCGGGCGAGGCCTTCTTCGTCAAGTACCACTTCAAGACGAACCAGGGCATCCGCTCCCTCTCCGCCGAGCAGGCCGCCGAGCTCGTCGGCAAGGACGCCAACTCGCACCAGACCGACCTGCTCCAGGCCATCGAGCGCGGTGTGAACCCCTCGTGGACCCTGTACGTCCAGGTCATGCCGGCCGCCGAGGCCGCGGACTACCGCTTCAACCCCTTCGACCTCACCAAGGTGTGGCCGCACAGCGACTACCCGCTGCAGCGCGTGGGCCGCCTGGTCCTCGACCGCAACCCGGAGAACGTCTTCGCCGAGGTCGAGCAGGCCGCGTTCTCCCCGAACAACTTCGTGCCGGGCATCGGTCCCTCGCCGGACAAGATGCTCCAGGGCCGTCTCTTCGCCTACGCGGACGCCCACCGCTACCGCCTCGGCGTGAACCACACCCTGCTGCCGGTCAACGCCCCCAAGGCCACGACCGCGCAGAACTACGGCCGCGACGGCGCCATGGCGCTGCGCAACGGCTCGCGCCACGACAAGAACTACGAGCCCAACTCGTACCAGGGCCCGGCCCAGACCGACGCCGCGCTCTCCGCGCCGCTCGCCATCCACGGCTGGACCGGCACCCACGAGGCGCCCGCGCACACCAAGGACGACGACTTCTTCCAGGCCGGCGAGCTCTACCGCCTGATGTCCGAGGACGAGAAGAAGCGCCTGATCGCCAACATCGCCGGCGGCCTGTCCCAGGTGTCCCGCGAGGACGTCATCGAGAAGAACCTCGCGCACTTCGCCGCCGCCGACCCGGAGTACGGCAAGCGCGTCGCCGAGGCCGTCGAGGCCCTGCGCGAGGACTGACCGCACAGCAGCACCCAGACTGCGTACGGCACCTGACGGGAGGTCAGTGCCGTACGTGGTCCGGATCGCCGGCCCGGATGAGGGGTGGTCGGCGAACCGGACAAGCGTGAGGACCGCGGCGGCTCCGAGCCAGTGCGGTGGTAAGGACGCCGGGCCCCCTTCTTGACCTGAAGGAAGGGGAACCGCCACGGCGCCCGTCGGAACCGCCGCGGTCCCAACGCCCCCTTCCGAGGGGACCCAGCAGCAACACGAGCAACACCCGCAGCACCCGCAACACCCCCGAAGACTCCGCCCGGCGGCGCGAACGTCCTGTCGCGCCAGCCTCGTGCCGTCGGGCGGTCACAAGACGGGAGAGCGCGGAACCAGGTTTACGGTCCCTGGTTCCGCGCTCTTCTTCGTTGTACGGGCGAGCAGAAAGGTCACGGTGAGCGAGGCCGCGGCGAGCAGCA
This sequence comes from Streptomyces sp. NPDC015661, assembly GCF_043077765.1. Taxonomy (NCBI): domain Bacteria; kingdom Bacillati; phylum Actinomycetota; class Actinomycetes; order Kitasatosporales; family Streptomycetaceae; genus Streptomyces; species Streptomyces sp. NPDC015661. Next base: position 35,091 of record NZ_JBIBST010000018.1, read on the forward strand.
CCATTCCCGTGCGCGGTGACGTGTACTGGGCGAGCGTGCCGGCGAGCGCCGCGCTCACCCCCTGGAGCGCGAGCATCCCCGAGGTGTGCAGCCCCAGGGCGTGACCGCCCAGCTCCTCCGGCACCAGGGCCATCAGCACCTCCTGGTGCAGCAGGCTCGCCCCGTACCCCACCGCCGACACCGTCACGAGGACGAGCGCGAGCGGCAGCCCCGGATCGAGGGCGAACAGCAGGAACGGGGCCGCGAGCAGCGCCTGGAGCGGGAAGCGGATCCGGCCGCGCAGCCGCGCCGGTACGAAACGGCCGACGACGGTGTCCCCGGCCAGCATCCCCAGCGCGCCGCAGGCGAAGAGGAGCCCGGCGCGCTCGGGGGCGTACGGCACGAAGAGCGACTCGCAGCCGACGATCAGACCGTTCGGCACCCAGAGCGCCAGGTAGGCGCGGCGACGGGCGGGCACGGCCCAGAGGCGTCCGTTGGTGCGCCAGGTCTCGGCGACCGACGGGCGCCCGGCCGCACGGGGCGGGCGGGCGCCGAGGCCGAGGCGGGCGGTCAGGGCGGCGGCGAGGTAGAGCCCCGCGCCGGCGAGGACCGTGCCGCGGGGCGAGAGCAGGGCGATGAGGAGCCCTCCGGTGGCGAAGCCGCCGATCTGGCAGGCGCCGGTGGCCATGTTCGTCACGGAACGGCCGAGGAGGTACTCCTCGCGCGGGAGGATCTCGTTCAGGAGCCCGTGGCGCACCCCGCCGCCCAGCGAGGCCGCGAGCCCCTCGGCGAGCAGGATCACGAAGACCGCCCAGGTCGGCAGGGCGGGGATCGCGAGGACGGCGGTGCCGAGGGCGAAGAAGAGGGCGATGCCGGAGAGCGCGGCGCGCGGCGGCAGCCGGTCGGCGGCGGAGAGCAGGGTGGTCGCGCCGAGGAGCTGGGCGAGCGAGGGACCGAAGAGGGCCAGGGCGGAGAGGAACGGGGAGCCGGTCGCGCGGAGGACGAGCGTGGCGAGACCGAGTCCGGCGACGGTCTGGGCGGCGGTGTGGGCGGCGCCGGTGAGGAAGAGCGGGGTGAACTCGGGGGTGCGGAAGAGCGCGCGGTAGCGGGGCATGCGGGGAGTCTCGGAGGACGTGGCCGACCGCCGGTAATGTTTCGCGGGGAGGCGAAACATGGGCTGGTGGCAGATCGGTACGGACACCCTGGCGGGGAGCTCGTTCGTGCTGTCGCCGCTCGCCGAGACGGTCGCCTCGCTCAAGACCCTGCACGCGGGGGCGGCGGCGCACCCGGGTGAGCGGGCCTGGCTCGGCCGGCATCTGACCGCCTATCGGGAGCGGCTCGCGGCCGAGCCGCTCGACGCGCTGCTCGTGCGGGCGGCGATCGGGCCGACCTGGAACGCGGACTTCCTCACGCCGACCCCGCTGGGTGACCGCGAGCGGAGTTTCGAGGAGGAGGTCGCGGCGGTCCGGGCGACCGAACCGGCGGACGCGGTGGACCAGTTGGCGGTGGCGATCGGCGGCCCGGTGCCGGAGCCGCTGCGCTCGGCGCGGGATCTTCCGGAGCGGCTGGCGGACGTGCTCGGCTGGGTGTGGCGGGAGACGGTACGGCCGGAGTGGGCGCGCCGGCGGCGGATCCTGGAGGCCGACGTGGTGGCGCGGACGGCGCTGCTGACCCGGGGCGGCTGGGCGGCCGCGCTCGACGAGCTGTGCCCGGGGAAGATGCGCTGGCTCGGCGACGGCCGGCTCCAGGTCAACACCCGTGACCATCCACCGCGTTCGGTCGACCGCGGGCGCCTGCTGTTCGTGCCCGTGACGCCGGCGACCGGCTGGGTGTCGTGGGAGGGGACGGAGCGGTACGCGATCGCCTACGCCTGCGCGGGAGTTCTGGCGGACGCGTCCGGGCCCGCGGTGCCGCAGGCCTTGGGGGCCCTGCTCGGGACGGCCCGCGCCGGGGTGCTCGTACGGCTCGAGTCGCCGTTGTCCACGAGCCAGTTGGTGGCGCTGACCGGCCAGGGCCTCGGCTCGGTCGGCCGGCATCTGAAGGTGCTGCTCGACGCCGGGCTCGTACGGCGGGGACGGGCGGGCCGCTCGGTGCTGTACGAGTGGACGGAGGCGGGCGCGGTGCTCGTACGGGCGGGGAAAGGGTGAGGCCTCCGCCCCTGTACTCGTACGGGCGGGGAAAGGGTGAGGCCCCCGCCCCGGTACTCGTACGGGCAGAGAAAGGGTGAGGCCCCCGCCCCGGTGCTCCTCGGGGCGGGGGCCGTCTTCACGGCTCCGTGATCAGACCTGGAGGGCCTTGATCGCGGTCGGCGCGTGGCCGGGCTCGGTGGCCAGGTCCTCGAACTCGGTGACGTCGCTCATGTCGACCGTCTTGCTCATCGCGATGTTCGTGATGCGCTCCAGGATGGCCTCGACGACGACCGGGACCTGGTGCTCGACGGCCAGCTTCTTGGCCTCCTCGAGCGCCTCGCCGAGCTTGTCCGGGTCGGTGACGCGGATGGCCTTGACGCCGAGGCCCTCGGCGACCTTGACGTGGTCGACGCCGTAGACGCCGATCTCCGGGGTGTTGATGTTCTCGAACTCGAGGTTGACCTCGAAGTTGATGCCGAGGCCGCCCTGCGCCTGACGGATCAGACCGAGGTAGGCGTTGTTCACGAGGACGTGGACGTAGGGGACCTTGTGCTGGGCGGCGACCGCCAGCTCCTCGATCATGAACTGGAAGTCGTAGTCGCCGGAGAGCGCGACGACCGGGACGTCCGGCTGCGCGGTGGCGGCGCCGATGGCGGCCGGGATCGTCCAGCCGAGCGGGCCGGCCTGGCCGCAGTTGATCCAGTGGCGCGGCTTGTAGACGTGCAGGAACTGCGCGGCCGCGATCTGGGAGAGACCGATGGTGGTGACGTAGCGGGTCTCCGGGCCGAAGGCCTTGTTCATCTCCTCGTAGACGCGCTGCGGCTTCATCGGGATGTTGTCGAAGTGCGTGCGGCGCTGGAGGGTGGCCTTGCGCTCCTGCGCGGAGGCGGCCCAGGCGGAGAAGTCCGGCAGCTTGCCGGCGGCCTTCCACTCCTTCGCGATCTCGATGAAGAGCTCCAGGGCGACCTTGGCGTCGGAGGCGATGCCGTAGTCGGGGGCGAAGATCTTGCCGAGCTGGGTGGGCTCGATGTCGACGTGGACGAACTTCCGGCCCTTGGTGTACGCCTCCAGGTTGTAGCCCGTGTGGCGGTTGGCCCAGCGGTTGCCGATGCCGATGACGGTGTCCGACTCCAGGAAGGTCGCGTTGCCGTAGCGGTGCGCGGTCTGGACGCCGACCATGCCGGCGGCGAGCTCGTGGTCGTCCGGGATGGTGCCCCAGCCCATGAGGGTGGAGATGACCGGGATGTTCGTCAGCTCGGCGAACTCGACGAGGAGGTCGGAGGCGTCGGCGTTGATGATGCCGCCGCCGGCGACGATCAGCGGGCGCTCGGCCTCCAGGAGGAAGCTCAGCGCCTTCTCGGCCTGCGCGCGGGTCGCGGACGGCTTGTAGACCGGCAGCGGCTCGTAGGTCTCCGGGTCGAACTCGATCTCGGTCAGCTGGACGTCGATCGGCAGGTCGATGAGGACCGGGCCGGGACGGCCGGAGCGCATCAGGTGGAAGGCCTGCTGGAAGACGCCCGGGACCTGCGCGGCCTCCAGGACGGTCGTCGCGGCCTTGGTGACCGGCTTGGCGATCGTGGCGATGTCGACGGCCTGGAAGTCCTCCTTGTGGAGCTTCGAGACCGGAGCCTGGCCGGTGATGCACAGGATCGGGATGGAGTCCGCGATGGCCGAGTACAGGCCGGTGATCATGTCGGTACCGGCGGGGCCGGACGTACCGATGCAGACGCCGATGTTGCCGGCCTGGGCACGGGTGTAGCCCTCGGCCATGTGGGACGCGCCCTCGACGTGGCGGGCGAGCGTGTGGGCGACACCGCCGACGTTCTTGAGCTCGCGGTAGAAGGGGTTGATCGCCGCGCCGGGGACGCCGAACGCCTGGGTGACGCCTTCGCGCTTGAGGATCTCAACGGCCGCTGCGGCGGCGGTCATACGAGGCATGGGAGTGCTCCTGCTTCGGCCGGTCGGATCCAGGCGGGCGCCTCGTCTCGGGAGGTCCGGACCGCCTGTTTCCGTAATGCGGAAATGCTGTTCTGCTATACGGAAGCAATGTAGGTCGGGCCCCGGAGAGCCGTCAAGAGAAGTCCGCCCGCCGGGATCACGGAAGTGGCCGAACACCCTCCCCCGGGGCGTCGGAAGGGTGGACGATGGGGCGGAACGACAGGGGGTTGGGCTGTGGGCGAGTCGGTACCGGTGCGCTGTCCGGAATGCCTGCGCACGCAGGCGTACGCGCCACCCGTCTTCCCCTGCGTCTGTGGACGCCCGGTCGCCCCACCGGTGGCGGCGGGCGCGGTCGCGGAGCCGATCACGCACCGGAACTGGGCGGACGAGTGGGTCACCGTCCGCTGCGAGGCCTGCGACCGCGAGAACGACTGGCCCCACCCGGAACTGTGCTGCCCGTGCGGAACGGTCCTGCGGGTACCGGTACGGGCCGTGGAGACCACGAGTACGGGGCCGGGGGCGGCGGACGGAAGCGGCGCGGGGGCCGACGGCGCGCCGGGGGGTGCGGCCGGGGGCGTGGCCGGAAGCGACGGCGCGCCGAGGGGTGCGGCCGGAACCGGTGGGGGCGCCGCACCGGCGCCGGAGCCGGAGGCCTCGGCGCCCCTCCCCTCCCGCGCACCGGCCTCCCCGCTCCCTACCCCGGCCTCCCCGCTCCCGGAGCCGCCCGGCGCGGTCCAGGGGCCGGGGCCGGCGCCACGGTCCGGGGCCGGGGCGCCCTCCGGCGGGGCCCCGCCCCGGCCCGCGGAGTCCGGGTCCCCGTGGTTCGGGCCCGGGCCCAGGGCGCGCGGCGGCGCCGGTGCCGCGGCGGGGCGCGGGACGGACGAGCCCGGCCCGGCCGGGCGGCACAAGGACAGGACCGGTCCCGCGGGCCCGCGCAGCTTCGCCGAGCGGTACCCCGCGCACATACCGGCGCCCGTCACCGCCCCTCGCCCGGATCCGCTGCGCGGGACCTTCCGGCCCGTGACGATCCGGACCTCGCGGGACGCGGTCGCGGCGGCGGCCGGGTATCTGCGGTGGCTCGGCTTCAGGGACGTCGTCCAGCCCGAGGAGCGCCCCTCGTCCGGCGTGGACCTGCGGGCGCCCGGCCTGGTCGCCCAGGTCGACCCGAGCACCCGGCCCACCAGCCTGCGTGCCGTCGAGTGCCTGTGGCTCAACGGGCTGAGCACCGCCACCGTGAGCGTGTTCTTCTCGCTCGCCGGCTACACCCCGGAGGCCCGCTCGCGCGCCGCCGAGGTCGGGCTCCCGCTCTTCGTGCTCGACCTGACGGGCACCCCTCAGCCGGTCAACGACGCGGCGGACGACCTGGCGGCGGGCGGCGCCTGACCGCGGACGCCGCACACAACTCCTCGGCATCCGAAATCGGCCATTCACGCGTGACGATCACGCTCCCCCGGGCACAACATCCTCGGGGGGTGGGTGTCATGCCGACGGCTGCGTGGTGGTTCATCGGGGCGGTGTGGGCCGAACTCCTGCTCGCGGCCCTGCTGTTGAGGAGCGGTGGAAGCCGCAGCGAGGAGACCGGGGCGGCTGCCGTGCCCGCGCCGCAGGCCCTCGCGCTGCTGCGGGGCGGGCGGCGGGCGGCCGTCACCGTGGCCCTGGTGGCGCTGCACCAGCGCGGGGCGGTCGCGGCGGGCCGCAAACATACGATTCGGGCCAATGGCGGACCGGGCCGCACGCGCGACCCCGTACAGCTGGGCGTGCACGGGGCGCTGCACCGGGCCCTCGCGCTGCGGACGCTCGCGCTGCGTCCCGAGGCACGGCGGGCGGTGGACGCGCTGCGCGGCGAGCTCCGCGGTGCGGGGCTGCTCCGGCCGCTCGCGCGGCTGTGGGCGGCCAGGGTGCTGCTCGGGTGCGTACCGCTGACGGCACTGGCGGGGCCGTTCCTGGCCGGGGCCTCGGGGGCGGCCCTCGCCTGGGCACTCGCGGCCGGGGCGCTGCCGGTCCTGGCGGCGGTGGCGCTGCTGCGCCTGCCGGACACGACGAGGGCGGCGCGGCGGCTCCTGACCGGGCTGCGGGAGCGGTACCCGCTGCCGTCCCACCGGCGCGAGGTGACGGACGGCGGGCTGGTCCAGCTGTACGTGGCGCTGTACGGCGATCCGGCCCTGGCCCTGTTCCTGCCCCGTTTCTCCCGCGAGGGCGGCCTGCTCGACCGCCCCCGGGAGGACGACCACCACCGACCACCGACGCACGGCGGCCCACCGCGCTGAGCCCGCGTCATACTGTCGTATGCGCATTAGAGCGGCCGCTCCGGCCGAACTCCCGCTGCTCCAGGACATCGAACGGGCGGCGGGCGAGCCGTTCCGTACTCTCGGCATGGCGGCGATCGCCGACGACGACCCGCTGCCCCTGGACGTCCTGGAGACGTACCGCAGTGGCGGCCGGGCCTGGGTGGCGGTGGACGCCGCCGACCGCCCGGTCGCGTACCTGCTCACGGACACCGTCGACGGCGCCGCCCACATCGAGCAGGTGTCGGTGCACCCGGACGCCGCCCGCCGGGGCGTCGGCCGGGCGCTGATCGAGCACCTGGCGGCGGCCGCCAGGGAGCAGGGCCTGGCGGCCCTGACCCTGACGACCTTCACCGAGGTGCCGTGGAACGCCCCGTACTACACGCGCCTCGGCTTCCGCCCGCTCACCGACTCCGATCCGGCGCTCACGGAGGGCCTGCGCGCCATCAGCCGCGCCGAGGCGGCCCACGGCCTGTCGGTCTGGCCCCGCGTGTGCATGCGCCGGGAGGTCGTCTAGGACGTCGCCCCGGCCCCTTCGCCGTACTTCTGCCGGAGCTCCACCTTCCGCACCTTGCCGCTCACCGTCATCGGGAACTCGGTGAGGATCTCCACCCTGCGCGGGATCTTGTAGTGGGCGAGCCGGTCCCGGCAGAAGGCGGCCAGCTCGTCCGTGGTGGGCGGGTCGGCGGGGTCGCGCGGGATCACGCAGGCCAGGATCTCCTCGCCGTACCGCTCGTCGGGGACGCCGACGACCTGGACGTCCGCGATCTTGGGGTGGCCGTAGAGGAACTCCTCGATCTCGCGCGGGTACACGTTCTCCCCGCCCCTGATGATCATGTCCTTGATGCGGCCGACGATCTGCACGTAGCCGTCGTCCCGCATGACCGCCAGGTCCCCGGTGTGCATCCAGCGGCCGGGGTCGATCGCCTCGGCGGTCTTGTCCGGCTCGTCCCAGTAGCCGAGCATCACGCTGTAGCCGCGGGTGCACAGCTCCCCCGCCGTGCCGCGCTCGACGGTCAGTCCGGTCGCCGGATCGACGACCTTCACCTCGACGTGCGGCATGACGCGGCCGACGGTGCCGGTGCGGCGCTCCAGGTCGTCGTCTCGGCGGGTCTGGGTGGAGACGGGCGAGGTCTCGGTCATGCCGTAACAGATCGACACCTCCGCCATGTTCATCTCGGCGACGACCCGCTTCATCACCTCGACCGGACACGGCGAGCCCGCCATGATCCCGGTGCGGAGCGTGGAGAGGTCGTACGCGGCGAAGTCGGGGAGGTTGAGTTCGGCGATGAACATCGTCGGCACCCCGTACAGCGAGGTGCAGCGCTCCTCCTGGACCGCCCGGAGGGTGGCGGCGGGGTCGAAGGAGGCGGCCGGGATGACCATGCAGGCGCCGTGCGAGGTGGCCGCGAGGTTGCCCATGACCATGCCGAAGCAGTGGTAGAAGGGCACCGGGATGCAGATGCGGTCCTGCTCGCTGTAGGCGATCATCTCGCCCACGAAGTACCCGTTGTTGAGGATGTTGTGGTGGGAGAGCGTGGCGCCCTTCGGGAAGCCCGTGGTCCCCGAGGTGTACTGGATGTTGACGGGCTCGTCGCAGGAGAGCGGCTCCGGGCGCAGCTCGCCGGGCGTCCGGTCGAGCAGCGCGTCCCAGGTCGGGTCGCCGAAGTACACGGCCTCGCGCAACTCCGGGCACTCGCCGCGGACTTGCTCGACCATGGCGCGGTAGTCGCTCGTCTTGTGGGCGAGGGAGGCGAAGAGCAGCGAGATCCCGGCCTGCTTGAGGACGTACGCCAACTCGTGGGCGCGGTAGGCCGGGTTGATGTTCACCATGATGGCGCCGAGGCGGGCGGTGGCGTACTGGACGAGGACCCACTCGGCGCAGTTCACCGCCCAGATGCCGACCCGGTCGCCCTTGCGGACGCCGCTGCCGAGCAGGGAGCCGGCCAGCCGGTCGACGTCCGCGCCGAACTCCGCGTACGTCCAGCGGCGGCCGGTGGGGACGTCGACGAGCGCCTCCCGGTCGGGCCAGGCGGCGACGGCCCGGTCGAGGTTGTCGGCGATGGTGTCGCCGAGGAGTTCGGTCGTGGAGGTCCCGTGGGAGTAGGACGGGTTCACGGTCGTCATGCGAGGTCCCCTTGCGCGTACGAGGGATTCTTGGCGGTCACGCGAGGTCCCCTTCCGTGCACGAGGGGTTCATGGCGGTCACGCGAGGTCCCCTTCCGTGCACGAGGGGTTCATGGCGGTCACGCGAGGTCCCCTTCCGCGTACTCCTTGCCGCCGCCCTCCGCCGTCAGCCGGCGCAGTTCGACGCGCCGGATCTTGCCGGAGACGGTCTTGGGCAGGTCGGCGAACTCGATGCGGCGGACCCGCTTGTACGGGGCGAGGACCGCCCGCGAGTGGGCGAAGAGGGCCTTCGCGGTTTCCTCGCCCGGCTCCCAGCCCGCCGCGAGGACGATGTACGCCTTGGGGACGGCGAGCCGCAGCGGGTCGGGGGCGGGGACGACGGCCGCCTCGGCGACGGCCTCGTGCTCCAGGAGCGCGCTCTCCAGCTCGAAGGGGCTGATCTTGTAGTCGGAGGCCTTGAAGACGTCGTCGGCGCGCCCGATGTACGTGATGTAGCCGTCCGCGTCCCGGGAGCCGATGTCACCGGTGCGGTAGTAGCCGCCCTCCATCGCCTCCGCCGTACGCTCCGGGTCGCCGTGGTAGCCCGTCATGAGGCCCACCGGGTTGGCGGAGAGGTCGAGACAGATCTCGCCCTCCTCGACGTCCGGCGTGCCGCTCACCGGGTCGACGAGGGTGACCCGGAAGCCGGGGCTCGGGCGGCCCATGGAGCCCTCCTTGAGCCGCTGGCCCGGGCTGTTGGACACCTGGACGGCGGTCTCGGTCTGGCCGAAGCCGTCCCGGATGGTGACGCCCCAGGCGCGCCGCACCGACTCGATGACCTCGGGGTTGAGCGGTTCGCCGGCGGCGACGACCTCGCGCGGCGGGGTCTTCAGCTGGCCGAGGTCGGCCTGGATCAGCATCCGCCACACGGTCGGCGGGGCGCAGAAGCTGGTGACGCCGTTGCGCTCCATCTCGTCCATGAGGCGGGCCGGGTCGAAGCGGGTGTAGTTGTGGATGAAGACGGTCGCCTCGGCGTTCCACGGCGCGAAGAGGTTGGACCAGGCGTGCTTGGCCCAGCCCGGCGAGGAGATGTTGAGGTGCACGTCTCCGGGCTTGAGGCCGATCCAGTACATCGTCGAGAGGTGGCCGACGGGGTACGAGGTGTGGGTGTGCTCGACCAGCTTGGGGCGGGCGGTCGTACCGGAGGTGAAGTACAGCATCAGGGTGTCGTCGGCGAGGGTGACCCCGTCGGGCTCGAAGACCTCCGACTCCTGGGCGGCGAGCTCGTACCCCAGCCAGCCGACCCCGTCGCCGCCGACCGAGATCCGGGTGTACTCCCCGGGGACGTCGTCGAACTTGGCGGTGTCCTCGGCGCGCACGATCACGTGCCGGGCGCGGCCCCGGTCGACGCGGTCGCGCAGGTCGGCGGGGCCGAGCAGCGGGGTGGCGGGGATGAGGACGGCCCGCAGCTTCATGGCGGCGAGCACGGTCTCCCACAGCTCGACCTGGTTGCCGAGCATCAGGATGATCCGGTCGCCGGCGCGCACGCCCTGGGCCCGGAGCCAGTTCGCGACCCTGTTGGAGCGGGCGGACATCTCGGCGAAGGACACCTTCGTCTCGGAGCCGTCCTCCTCGACGATGTGCAGCGCGGTCCGGTCGTTGCCGGCCGCGATGACGTCGAACCATTCGAGCGCCCAGTTGAAACGGTCGGGCCGGGGCCAGGCGAAGCCCTCGTAGGCCGTCTCGTAGTCCTCGCGATGCTGCAGCAGGAAGTCCCGGGCGGCCCGGAACCTCTCCGTCGCGCCGGTCGCGCTCGTGGGCGTCATGTGTCCTCCTCATTGCGGGACCTGTCCCGGACATCGTGTAATCGGTGACCCAGGTCTCACTACCCCCGTTCGGGGGTGAAGGAGTGGTTCCGTGCCCGAGATGGTGGAAGCGGTGGAGTTGCGTACGGCGCTGCTGCGGCTGAGGCGCGCCAGCGGGCTGCCCGTCGCCTTCGGCGGACTGCTCCAGGAGGGGGCGACGGGCCGCACGGTGCGGATCGCCGAGCTGAGCGGGGCGGTGACGCCGGCGCTGAGCGGTCTGACGATCTCGGCCGGGTCGGGCCTGGGCGGAAAGTGCCTGGCGCTGTCGCGGCCGTGCGCGGTCACCGACTACCCGGCGTCGCGGCACATCACCCACGAGTACGACGTGCCGGTCTCGGCGGAGGGCCTGCGCGCGGTGATCGCCGTCCCGGTCGTCGTGCGGCGCAAGGTGCGCGGTGTGCTGTACGGGGCGCTGCGCGAGTCCCTGCCGATCGGCGAGCGGGTCTTCGACGCGGCGATGGCGGCGGCCCGTGACGTCGAGCAGGCCCTGGCGGTACGGGACGAGGTGCGGCAGCTGCTCGCGCCCCCGCCGCCGGGCCCGTCCTGGGAGGAGGTGCGGCAGGCGTACGGGGAGCTGCGCGAACTGGCCCCGAAGGTCCTCGACCCCGGGCTCCGTGAGCGTCTCCTCGCCGTGTGCGGCCGCCTCGAATCGGCTTCCGGCACCGCCCCGGCGCCCCTCGGGGTCTCCCTCACCCCACGTGAGACGGACGTCCTGGCGGCGGTCGCCTCCGGCGCCACGAACGCGACGGCGGCGGAGCGGCTCGGCCTCCGCCCGGAGACGGTGAAGGGCTACCTCCGCTCGGCGATGCGCAAACTGGGCGCCCACACCCGCCTGGAGGCGGTGGTGGCGGCCCGCAGGGCGGGGGCGCTGCCGTAGCCCTTTGCGGGACCGGCACGCGAGGTCCGCCGCCCTCAGAGCGTGGCGGCCCAGGCGTCGAAGGCAGCGACGGAGGCGTCCACGACCGTCGACGGACGGCCGATCGAGGCGCCCGGGCCCGTCGCCAGGGTCAGGACGAAACCGGCCTGGCCGCCGATCGTGACACTGCAGTCGAGGCCCGCCAGCGGCGCCGGGGTGCGGGACGGCGCGGGTACGGACAGCGACAGCTCGCAGGAAGCGGCCGTTCGCGTGAGGGCGGACAGTGCCGCGTCCATCACCTCGACGAGGGCCGGCGCGTTGTCCTCCAGGGACCCGGTGCGCAGGGGGAAGCCCTGGTCCAGGACGGTCACCCCGATCCCGCGGAGCGTGGTGGCCCGCAGGCGGATGGTCCGGGCGTCGAACACCCCGTGGGTGTGCAGGACGTAGACGGCGACGAGCGCGGCGCGGACTCCGGCGGCAAGGTCGGCCGGTGCCGCTCGCAGCGGCCATTGCCACTCCCGTCCCCGCAGGCGTACCGGTCGCAGCCCTTCGGTCAGCGCGAGGAGCCCGTCCCGCACGGTCTCCCCGTGCAGCCAGGCACCTCCGGTGCCGAGGGAGAACAGCCGCCCCTCCTCGTCCACGGCCATCGGCGCGTCCGCGTCGGTGCGGCCGAGGGGAAAGAGCCGGGTGCCGAGCAGTTCGGCGAGCCGGTGCAGGGGCGGGCCGGAGTACCGGGCCTCCTGGGGGTCGACGACGCAGCCGGTCGCAGCGACCTCGCGTCCGCCGCGAGTGGCCGCTTCCGGACGGAGACCATAAAACTCCCGGACCGCGCGCTCGGCGGCGGGAAACAGGGGCCAGGGCCCCAGGCCCGCCGTCTTGAGGATGGCGATCATGGCGGCGTCACCGGCGTCCCGCCCGGGGCGCCAGCCGGCACGGGTCAGGGACGTGCCGTCCTCGCCCCCGCGTACGGGGGCGGTGCTCGCACGCTCGGGGGTCTCGGAGTCGGTCGTCTCGGCGTCGGTCGTCTCGGCGTCGGTCTCCGCATCCTCGGTCGTCATCGTGGGCCCCGCGTCACGAGTCCTGGAGCACGGTGATGCCGAGCGCGTCGGCCAGGGCCGCGCAGGACCGGCAGAGGGCGGCGGGCGTGCCGTGCTCGGGGTCTCCCTGAGGGCGCACTTTGCGGGAGACGAGGGCCGCGCCCACGAAGTGCGACGGCGCCTCGGCGAGGCTCGTGGTCCCGCCGTCCGCGCGCTGGGCGTCGACCGCATACAGCCGGTCCGAGACGAGCGCGGACTCGGCACAGTATCCGAGGAACGGCTCACGCAGCCTCGGTGCGAGCCCGTCGAAGAACTCCTGCACGGCGGGGTGGAGCCGGGGCTCGCCGTCGCCGGCCAGGTTGGTCTGGCTGGTGATCGTGCCCTGGACGAGAAGGGAGGAGGCCGTTCCCGGAACGGTGTCAGACAAAGTAGTCCCGCGCTTCCTGCTGGGGGCCGCGCAGCAGACAGCTGATGGCCTCGTACGTGTTTGCTCCCAGAAAGTAGGGACCGGTGTGGTGCATGAGGAAGAAACGTCCGATCTCGTCGATGAGAACCATCGCTCCGTCGAACGTCTCATACCCGACGGGGAAGAGCTTCCTGCCCACATTCTGGGCGAGTTCGGCGACGTCCTCGCCGCTCTCCTCGTAGATCCAGTGCGGTGTGAATCCGACGGCGTCCGGTGGCGTCCCAGGAATCACCAGGCGCAGTCCGCCGAATTCCCGGACGAAGTCCCGGGCGGCCTGGAACGGTTCGACCGGATGACCTTCCTCGGCGAAACGGTCGGTCACGAAGCTCAGGAGCTCGGGCAGCTGCGCACCGATGTCACGCCCTCGCGCCCAACCCGCCTCGGTCAGGACGGCCTCGACTTCCTCCGATGTCATTCTCGGCATGTGCAGGCTCTCTCTCATTGGTGCGCGATGACGCCGGCGAGGGGCAGCATTCTCTCACAGGACCGGCAGGGCGGTTTGTACTCGCCGTGCAGCAACTGATCGTCTCCGGGGCGCATATTGCCGATCTGAACCGAATAGACACGGGACCCTTCCATTGCCTTCCGTACGTCCTCCGGCGTGACGATGCCCGTCCCGTTCGGATCCATCTGGTGCAACCGGTCGGAGATGAGCGAGACTTCCGCGCATTTTCCGTGACCGTTGCCCGGATTCTGATCGGCCGCCTTCATGTCGTTCTCCACCCGATCCAGGATCTGCTTGAGGGCCGGGTGGGTGGACATCGTGGAGTCACCGGTCGTGGAGCTGCTCGAATGTGCGGTCAGGGTGCCGTCGTGCAGCAGGGTTCCGGCGCACGCCGTCTTCAGCCGGTGCTTGCCCTCCGGATACGGATTGCTGGGCGGCTGGTCCCTGGCGTCGTTGGCGAGCCTGCCGGCCTCGTCGACGAGGGCCCTGCGCTGTTCGTCCTCGCTGAGGTGACTGACGTCCAGCGCGTCCCTGCGGTGGTTCTTCATGCCCTGACCCGTCTGACCGTGCCAGGGCGGCTGGGGGGTGATCGGCTTTCCCCCCGGGTTGTTCCCGCCGCCACCGCTGTTGGAGCCGCCTCCGCCGCCCGGGGGCGTGCCGCCTCCGCCCGAACCGCCCGGGTTCTTGCCTCCTGTACCGCCGCCGGAGCCCTTTCCAGCGTCGTGGTCGCCCTTGCGCTGGCGGGCGATGCGGTCGCGGATGTCGTCGTCGTTGTTCTTGTGGTCCTTGGATATCTGCTTGACGGCTTTGGGCAGCGTCTCGCCGATGTGGTCGCCCATGGTCTTGGCCGACTTCACGAGGGCGCCCATGGCCTTCTCGATGACCGGGTCCAGGGCGTCGGCGATGTCGTCCCGGCCCTTGTTACGGCCCTGGTGCCCCTTCGCCTTGGTCAGTTTCCCGGCAGTCTTGCCGTGGATGCCGAGACTCACCCCGTTCAGCTTCGTGCCGGCCTGCTCGTGCTCGTCGTGCTCGATGTGGAAACCCTTGCCCCCGGGGCGACCGCCGCCACCCCCGGCGGAGGCGAGCTTCAGCCCCTCCTTGGCACCCTGCACCCCTTCGTCGAAGCCGTCCTTGCCGGCCTGCTTCGTCTGATCGAGGTCCACACCGTTCTGGACGCCCAGCGCGTCCATGCTCACCTGGACCACCAGGTCCGCCGCCATGTTCTCAAGGGCGGCCACGACGGGCTCGGTCATCACCCCGACGATGTGACCGACCGCCTCTTCCATCGCGGCTGTGATGAGCTTCAGCAGTTGCTTCTTCGTGAATGCGATCGCTCCGGCACCGAGCAGCGCGGACAGACCTCCGGTCACGGGTATCAGCGCCATGGCAAGGCCGGTCTGGCCCGCCAGGACCCCCAGCTCCGCGACGGCCTTCCACTTCATGGCCTCGATCGCACCCGCCGCCAGGTCCAGCGCGTCCGCGATCGTACGCGCTGCGGACACCATGTCCTTGAGGTGTTTGTCCTTGACCTTGGTCCAGTGCGCGTTGAGCGCGTCCATCGCCTCGCCGTGCCCCGAGGACAGCAGGCGCTGCACGTGATTGTTGGCGAGCTGACCGTCGTCGGCGAGGTCGTCCGCGAACTCCCGCAGCGCGTCCGCCATGTCGCGGTACGCGTCCTCGTCGACGTTGGGCCAGTTCACCCCCACCAGATCCAGAAGCGTGTCAGCCCAGTCCGGCACCGTCACAGCCATGACCGAATTCCCCCCATGCACACAGACGTTCGCAGAACGCAAGTGTGAACACCCTGTCATGTCCGGGGAGATCCATCAACGCACTACCGGTCGCACCCGCCGGCGTGCCCGACGGCCCGCCACTCCCCGGCGTGCACGATGTCGTACGGGGTGCCCGGTGGCGTCATGAGCCGGAGGGTCCGCTCGGCCTCGGCGGTGAGCGCGGTGCGCGTCGCGCGCGTCAGGTGCGCGAAGGGTTCGACGGTGAGGGTCGTGCGGTCCTTCGCCTCGTCGAGGTGCCAGATCCCGGCGAGGAAGCCGTCGACGAAGAAGGTGCGGTGCGCCTGGTTGCCGGTCCAGGTGCGGCCGTGGTGTTCGGCGGGGACGACACGGCTGCGGTCGGCGTGAGAGAGGAGCAGATTGTCGAACTCGGGGAGGAAGCGGGGCGGGGCCGGGGTGTCCTCGTCGGGGCGGGGCGCGTCGGGAAGGTCGAAGAGCTCGGCGCCCCGCTCGTCCCGGAAGACGAGGAGCTCGGGCCGCAGCCGCTCGAAGGCGGGACGCAGCCGGGTCAGACCGCACCAGGTCTGCATGTCCTTGACGGAGGCGGGACCGAAGGCACCGAGGTAGCGCAACACGGTCCCGTCGAGATCGGCCGCCTCGCCCTCGACCCCGTCGAACCACGTACGGACGGTGGTGAGCGCGACCTGCCCGCTGCGCCCCCACAGACCGCGCGGCGTGACCTGCACCATCAGGAGCAGACAGCGGGCGGCGATGGTCAGCGCCTGCGGGTCGGCCTCCGGCCACTCCCGGAGGAGGTGCTCCCGCAGCTCCTTGGGTGTACGGGGCCGCTCCTCGACGTACGCGGCGGCCAGGGCGGTGAGCCGGTCGAGGTCGACGCCGTCGAGCCCCTTGCGGAACATCTTCAGCTCCCGGTCGATCGCCCCGGCCTGCACGAGCCGGCGCAGGCCCACGGCGTCGCGGGCGGTGTGGGTGTGCACGGTGGACCGCAGCGAGACGATCCGGGCCACCCGCCGGGACTCCATCAGGGCGGACAGGTCCTCGGGCCGGAACCCGTCGAGGCGGGCGGCGAGCGCGTAGTACGGGGGCTTGGTGTTCTGCGCCTGCAGCCCGACGAGGTGATCCACGGCCTCCTCGACACCGAGCGGGGCGGGGCGCAGAAGCAGCTGCCGGTCGAGGGTGGCGCGGTTCAGGGCGCGGGGGCCGAGCAGCGGGTGGGTCGTCTTGAGGGCCATGGGTGGCACGCTAGCGAGACTTGCGGACAGTTTCGTTCCTCAATGCGAACTGGCCTGGATACAAGATCCGGGATACAGGATCCAATGTCCGGGATCGAGGCTCCGGATCCAATGCCCGGGATCGGGCTCCGGATCCAATGCCCGGGATCCAACCCCGGGATCCAATACCCAGGATCCAATACCCAGGATCCGCTGTCCAAAATGCGAATATTGGATCCATTATCCGAGATCCATACGCGAGCGTTTCACCCCATATATCCTGCCCTCGACCGACCTGCAGCCCAAGGTGGAGGTGCCCGACGATGTCCGACCGCCGCCCCCGCGCGGCCTGGCGCCGCCGGCTCGACCCGCAGCCGGAGGCCTCGGCCGCACGGCCACCCTCGGTGGAGCCGAGCGTCGTGCAGTCGACCCTCTACCGCGACGGCCGCCGGGTCGCCTCCCCCAGCACCCTCGCGGAGACGTTCCGCCAGCTGCGCGAACACCCCGACGGCATGGCCTGGATCGGCCTCCAGCGCCCGACCGAGGAGGAACTCCACTCGCTGGCGGGCGAGTTCGACCTGCACGAGCTCGCAGTCGAGGACGCGAGGGAGGCCCATCAGCGCCCCAAGCTGGAACGGTACGGCGACACCCTGTTCGTCGTCCTGCGCGCCGCCCGCTACCTGGACGCCCCGGAGGAGGTCGACTTCGGCGAGCTCCATGTCTTCGTGGGCCCGGACTTCCTGATCACGGTCCGGCACGGCGCCGCCCCGGACCTCTCGGCGGTCCGCCGCCGCATGGAGGAGAACCCGGACCTGCTGGCCCTGGGTCCGGAGGCGGTCCTGTACGCGATCCTCGACGCGGTGGTCGACGGCTACGCGCCGGTGGTGGCGGGCGTCCAGAACGACATCGACGAGATCGAGACGGAGGTCTTCGGCGGCGACCCGGCGGTCTCCCGCCGCATCTACGAACTCTCCCGCGAAATGGTGGAGTTCCAGCGCGCCACCCGCCCCCTGGTGGGCATGCTCCACGCCCTGATGGCGGGCTTCGCCAAGTACGGAACGGACGAGGAGCTTCAGCGCTACCTCCGGGACGTGGCCGACCACGTCACCCACACCAGCGAACGCGTCGACGGCTTCCGCCAGGCCCTCACGGACATCCTCACGGTCAACGCGACCCTGGTCACCCAACAGCAGAACGCCGAGATGCGCGCCTTGGCGGAAGCCGGCTTCGAGCAGAACGAGGAGATCAAGAAGATCTCCGCCTGGGCCGCGATTCTCTTTGCACCCACACTCGTTGGAACTGTCTACGGCATGAACTTCGAGGCCATGCCTGAGCTGGCTTGGAGCCTCGGATACCCGTTCGCAGTCGGCTTGATGGCGGTGGTTTGCGTCAGTTTGTACGCCATTTTCAAGCGTCGAGACTGGCTCTAGAGGTCGGCCGACCCCACTCACACCGCGCGCATGGTTTGCTTCTGCACCTGCCGCACGAACCGCCCATTTCAGGCTCTGGGGAGAAGTGATGCGGGTGATCTCGTCTACCTGTCTCGAGCAGAGCCCTGACCAGCACCTTTACCCTCCTACAGGCGCTGGGGAGAATCCGGGGAGAATCGACTGACGGCACAGCTCCTGCGGCAGCGGCTTCGTCCATGTCCCCCTCCCCGCTCAACATCTCGCCGGTCGCCCTTGCCGCCCCCGCGCCAAATCACAGACAGTGACATCGACTCCGTGCCTCCCACTGAGGGACGAGAACGGGCTGCGACAGCCGGTGCACCGCCGGGGTCCACCGCTGCTCACTCTGGGCGCGGGCTCGCACATCACGGCCCGCACCACTTCCGCGGCCGCCATAATGGAGGCATGTCCTCCAGCCCGCAGCACCCCGCACCCGCGCCGAGGGACCTTTCGGGCGCGGACGCCGAGGACCTGGCGCTGTACCGGGAGAAGTTCCGCCGCCGCCTGCCGCAGTCGCTGGACGAGCTGCATGGGCCGACGCACGGTGTCGTAGAGCTGCCGCTGCACCTGGCCTGGTCCGGGATGACCTCGTACGACCTGAGCAAACCTCGCCAGCGCATGGGCCTGTACCGCACCGTCCTGCACGAGGGCCTGCACGACGACCTGCCTCGCTACCTCAACCAGGATCTGCTCCTCCAGCTGTGGCCCGTGCTGCGCGCCCTCGTCGGTCGCACCGTGCGCACCGTGTGGGAGGACGCCTTCCCCCAGCTCGCCTCCCGCACCCGGGCGGCCGCGTGACGGACATGCCGGAGCTGCACAGGCGGCTCTTGGCGGATGTGATCGCCCTCGGCTCGCCGTATCCCTTGGTCCTCACCGGCGGGTATGCCGTGAGGGCGCACCGCCTCGTGAACCGTCCGAGCCAGGACCTCGATGTCGCCACCGAGAACCCGGCGCCGATGGCCGACATCGCGGCCGCACTCTGCCGCGGCCTCGATGCCCGGGGCTGGAAAGTGCAGGCGCTGGAAACTGCACCGCTATCCGCTCGCTTCATCGTGGCCGACCCACTGACCGGGCAGGAATGTGAAGTCGACATCCTCAAGGAGATCTTCTGGCGGCCCGTCTCCCAGAGCCCGTACGGGCCTGTCCTCGCGGAGGAGGACGTGATCGGGACGAAGGTCCGAGCCCTTGCCGACCGCGGAGCGCCCCGTGATCTGATCGACGTGTTCGCCGCCTCCCGGCGTTGGACGAACTCCGAGCTCGAGGAGTTCGGTCGCCGCCACGCCCGCGGCCGCTTCGAGCGCGAGGACCTCCAGGCGAACCTCACCGGCGCCGAGTGGACCGATGACGAAGCCTTCGCCGCCTACGGCCTCGACGATGCCACCATCAACGCTCTCCGCACCTGGGCAGTGGAGTGGGCCGACGACCTCGGGACCCGCCTGCTCGAAGAGTCCGATGATCCGGACATCGACTGATCGCAGCCGGGCGAGAACGAATCTTCAAGCAGTCCGGGCGGCAGACGCCACTTCAACTCCTCTAGCTCAAACCCTGATCGGAAGGATGACGCCCCGCAGTCAGCTCGCGATCTGGCATCCCCCGGTATCAGCTCCGAGGGCGACATCGCGCTGCCCCGCCCCATTGGAGCGTCAGCTCCTTTACTCCGAGAGCCGGGTGGTCGCGCCGAGCCAGCCGACCGCCTTCAAGTCACAGATGAGCCACTCATAGGCGAGTGCAGTCGCCGGGCGGGATGAACCCGTCGGCAGTTCGCGATCTTCGTAGTGCGGCTGATGGAAATTCGTCTTGGATTCGACCGGCCCTCCGGGTATCGGCAGGGTTGGGCCGAACCCGGGCTCGGTCCACAGGACCAAGTCCACCTCGGGCGGGTCATTGCGGCGTCCGGCTGCCTTGGGACGGGGAGGGGCTCCTGGACTGACACGACGGCTGCCAGAGTTGGCTTCCTCGCCTGGGGCCTCTCATGCCGGCAGGAAGTCAAGCGAGGACGCAGTTTCGACGAACGTGGCAGATCCGAGAGATGACGGAGGAGCTCATGGAGGGGACGCCCCGGTCCATCCTGCCTCGACCGTCCGTCTACCTCGGCGGGGTCGCCGGCTTCGCCGGAACCTGCCACGGCCCATGCTCAAAGACACGGAGTGGAGGCGGGACACCAAACAGGATCCCGCCGCCAGCTCTCTGAAAGGTCATCTCGTTTGGGCCGCCGCTTTCTGCCTGTGAGGTTGGCGCCTCACGTTCCGCGGTCCGGGCCGCACCAAGGTTCGGGGCGTTCGTCGGCGGGCACCGGAAGGTGCTGCGGTTTCACAGGGCCGGGCTGGAAGGCTGAGCTGTTGGGGCCGGCCAAGTCTTCGCCGATGAGGTAGCGGTAGAACCATTTGGTGAAGCTCATGAGGTGCTCCGCCCAGCCGGCTTCGCCGTCTGTGACCAGGAGTCTGGGGTACCGGCGGCTGCGACGAGGAAGATCGTCTCTCCTCGGTCGGTGCTCGCTCGCAGGTCAGCGGCCTGCTCGGGAAATGTCAGGCGCAAAGCCAGCGTGCGTTACGGGCAGTACGGGTGCTACGTGCGCAATTCTGACGCACGATGCGGCGGTCAATCGATCGGTGCGTGAAGTCACCGCGCTGCATGGGGCTGCGCCGCCCGGCTGGGCTGGAAACTGGCCATGACTTGGAGCTGTGCCGGGCGTGGCAGCCCACATTCCGAGCGCAGCCGACGCCGTCGATGATCAGGCGGGGGTGGTGGGCTGCGCGCGTGGCCGGTGATCCGGATGTGGGTCGATGCCGGGGTGGCCACCGGCCGACGCCGCAGGAAGTGTGAAGCCCCCCATGAGCCTTGTTCTCTTACCCCAGCGCCTGCTCGGCCCAGATGGTCTTGCCTCGGGCGGCGTAGCGGGTTCCCCAGCGGTCGGCGAGCTGGGCGATGAGGAAGAGTCCGCGGCCGCCCTCGTCCGAGGCATGGGCATATCGCAGGTGCGGGGCAGTGCTGCTCCCGTCGGAGACTTCGCATATCAAGGCGCGGTCACGGATGAGGCGCAGATGGATGGGGCCGGATCCGTATCGGATGGCGTTGGTCACCAGTTCACTGACGATCAGTTCGGTGGTGAAGGTGAGTTCCTCCACGTTCCAGGTGCTCAGCTGCCTGCTTGCCAGGGTGCGCGATGTGGCGACTATGGCGTGGTCGCGTGGCAGGGTCCACGTGGCGACCTGGTCCGGGTCGAGGGCGCGGGTCTGCGCCAGGAGCAGCACGACGTCTTCATCGTGCCGCGGTGACTCCCCTGCCTGGATGGCGGTCTCGCACGTGTCGTCCAGCGCCCGGAAGGGGTTGGCGAGCGCGTGGCGCAGGCGTGCCGGCTCTCGCTGCGGGGCACCTGTGTCGGCCCGGGCGAGACCTTCGTTGTAGAGGGCGATGGTGGTGCCCTCGGGCAGCTCGAGTTCGAGGGTCTCGTACGACGGGGTGCCGCTGCCCAGCGGCGGCCCGGTGGGGACCTCCGAAGCATCGACCCTGCCGTCGGGATATGCGATGAGCGGCGCGGGGTGACCGGCCCTGGCGACGGTGCAGCGCCGGGAGATCGGGTCGTAGACCGCGTAGACGCAGGTTGCTCCGGCCGCCCGCTCCATGAGGGGGCTGTCCCCGGGTGCCTGGTCCGCGAACGTTCCGGCGACCAAGTCGTCGAGATGGGCCAGCAGTTCGTCGGGGGCCTTGTCCTGCGCGGCGAGGGTATGGACTGCGGTGCGCAGTCGTCCCATGACCGCGGCGGCGTGCATGCCGTGTCCCGGCACATGGCCCACCACGAGAGCCACTCGCGCCCCGGACAACGGCATGACATCGAACCAGTCACCGCCGGCGTGCTGAGAGAGGTGTCGCCAGGCCACCTGAACCGCGCTGAGATCGGGGAGAACCTGAGGCAGCAGGCTGCGCTGCAGGATGAGGGCGGCGTTGCGTTCCCGGGTGTAGCGCCGGGCGTTGTCGATGCACACTGCTGCCCGACCGGTGAGCTCTGTGGCGAGTGCGAGGTCGTCTTCGTCGAACGGGTCGATGGTCGTGGTCCGGTAGAAGCTGGCCAGGCCCAGCGCAACCCCACGGGCGGTGAGTGGCACCACCATCAGGGAGTGGGCCGCCTGTCCGATCAGCTCTTCTCGGTTCGGATCGTCCATGGGCCTCTCGGTGGTGACTTCCAGATGCGGTACCAGGCAGGGGGCCATCTCGGCGAGGTGTCGCGTCTGAGAGGACGAGTGGGGCAGGGTGGCCTCGCCGACCGTGGAGACCGACCGCGCCACCGTCGCTGTAGCAGGTTGGGAGGCCGCACGCCGAAGGACCGTCTGCGGGTCCATCGGTCCGGGCGGTGGCGCGTCTCCGCGGAGGACGTCGTCGAGCACGTCCACTGTCGCCATGTCGGAGAGTTCCGGGACAGCGACCTCGGCCAGCTCGCCGGCGGTCGCCGCGACGTCCAGTGTGGAGCCGATTCGTCTGCTCGCCTCGATCAGCAGGTCAACACGCGCCTGAGCCCGGTGCCGTTCGGTGACGTCGGTCGAGGCGATGAGTACACCCAGCACCCGCCCAGCGGGGTCCTGGAGCCGGAAGAGCGAGACCTCGTACACATGCCTGTGTTCGGGATCTGAGGGCGGGCACCCGGCGACCTCCGCGTCGATCACCGTCCGGCCGGTGTCGAGGACGTCGTACAGCATCTGCTCCGCAGCGTCGTCGACCAATCGCGGAGCGAGGTCGCGCAGCCGCAGTCCGATTGCCTCCCGGCCCACCGCGCCCCGTACCCCGGCGGCGGCTGGGTTGAAGCGCACCACTCTGAGGTCAGGATCCACGACCTGGAATCCCAGCGAGGACTCGGTCAGCAGCGATCGAAGGATCGCAGTGTCGAGAAGCGACTCGGTACCCGGATCGCTCACGGTGGAGCCGACGGCGTCCGCTGAGTCGCGAGCCCCGGATCCATCCGTTCCGCCGCGAGATCCAGGGGCTGCCTCACGTGCACCCATGACACCATTTTGTCCCAGTTACAGAGTGATGCTCCTTTTCGGCTCTATAAGCCACGGCAGATAGGCCGACGCCTCTACGCGATCCCCACGGCTCCGGGGTGCAGGTGGACTACGCGACCTGGCCACCCTGATCACGTGCCGACCGGGGGCCGACCTCCCCCCGGGCGGCACGGGCCGGTCGAACTGCCCGCAGCAGCTGCCGGGCGGGCTCAGGCAGGTCTCGGCCGACGGGCCAGACGGCTCGCAGTGTTCGACGGAGCGGGAGGTCCGCCTCGACGGGGATTTCGACAAGCCGCCCGTCGGCCAAGTCCTCCCGGACCGCCAGCTCGGAGAGGACGGCCGGGGCAGCCCCGCGGATCGCGGCGCTGCGCAGGGGCGCAGTTGCGCCGAGTTCGAGTACGGGGACGGAGGGTCCTGCGTGGGGGCGCAGGGCCCGTTCGAGGGTTTCCCGGGTGCCGGATCCGGACTCTCGGAGCAGGAGAGGGGTGGCGGCGAGTTCGGCCCCGCTGACAGGCTTCCGCCTGCGGGTCCATGGATGACCAGGGGCGACGACCACGACGAGTCGGTCCTCGCCGATGGGCTGGGAGTCCATGTCCTCCGGCGTCCACGGGCCCTCGATGAATCCCAGATCGGCCTCGTCGTTCCGGAGCGCGCGGATGACCTGGTCGCTGTTGGCCACGTGCAGTCCGACGTGGGTCTCGGGGTGGCGTTCGCGCAGGCTCACCAGCCATCCGGGGACCAGATGCTCGGCCGGAGTCAGGCTGGCAGCCACCCGAAGCCGGATGTCCTGCCGGGCCTTGAGGGCTGCGACGCCCTCGGTGAGCGCATGGGCGCGTTCCAGCACCTCCCGTGCCCAGTCGGTGACCATCAGTCCGGCCGGGGTCAGCCGGGATCCGCTGGTCGAGCGGTGGAGCAGCTGCACACCCAATCGTCGCTCCAGCGTGCGCATCCGCTCGCTGGCCGATGGCTGGCTGATGCCGAACCGAGCGGCGGCACGGCTCAGGCTCCCTGTCTCGCCCACCGCCAGGAGCAGCTCGAGCGCATGCAGATCGGGAAGTCGGCGGGTGCCTGGAGAACCGGGCGGAACAAGAACCATAGGGAAACCCTATGTCCTGCCAGGCGATCGGTGGCTACCTGAGTCCGCAGGCTCGCCCAAGGGTGGGGGCGTGACGAACCTCCCTGTACCCCCAGGCGACCACGATGCCAGCCGGCCGGCTGCGACGCCCGGTCCTCGCGTCTCGGCCGCCGACGTCCCCCGTCGGAGAACAGGCCGTGCGCGGACACTGGTCTCCGGGTTGGCGGTGACGGCTCTGGCCACGGCCGTTGCGGCTGCGGCCCATCGGGCGCTGCCGTCGATCTCTCCTACCGTCGCCGCTGTGGTCCTTGGCGTGCTGGCCGCCAACCTCGGGCTGCTGCCGGCCGCTTGCGGCCCGGGGCTTCAGTTCGCCGCCAAGCGGCTGATGCGCCTTGGCGTCGCTCTGCTGGGTCTCAATCTCGCGCTCGGCGACGTGCTCGGGCTGGGGTGGGAGGTGCTGGCCATGGTGACCGCGGTCGTCGCGGTCACCTTCCTCGGCACCCGATGGCTGGGGCGGAGGCTGGGGCTCCCTGGTGACCAGCCCCTGCTGATCGCCACCGGCTTCTCGATCTGCGGGGCATCGGCGATCGCCGCCGTGAATGCGGAGACTGACAGCGAGGAGGAGGACGTTGTCACCGCGGTCGCCCTGGTCACCTTGTGCGGAACTCTCGCCATCGTCCTCCTGCCGATACTCCACCGACCGCTGGGCCTCGACGCGGCACAGTTCGGGCTGTGGACCGGCGCCAGCGTCCACGATGTCGGCCAGGTCGTCGCAGCCGCGCAGACCGCCGGGCCCACTGCCCTCAACCAGGCCGTGGTGGTCAAGCTGATGCGGGTGGCGCTTCTGGCCCCGCTGCTCGTGCTCGTACGCCGTCACCTCACCATCCGCCGCTCGCCGGAAGGGCGCACCGGTGGCAGCAGACCTCCCCTGGTGCCCCTGTTCGTCGCCTGCTTCCTCGGGCTGGCCGCCCTGCGGAGCACAGAGTGCCTGCCCAGCCAGGTGATCAGCCGCGTCCAGCGGGTGGACGAGCTACTGCTGGCCGCGGGCCTGTTCGGCCTCGGCACCGCGGTCGACATACGCCGCCTGTTGCGCACCGGGGGTCGTGCCCTGACCGTCGGCCTCGCCTCGTGGCTGCTGATCGCTGGTGTCTCGTACGCGGGAGTGCTGCTGATCGCATGAGGGGCAGCACTGTCCGACCGGTCCGGTCGGGTCTGCCCAGAGGGCCGGCCGCTCGGCCGGCCGGAGCGTCCAAGGCTGCGACAGACGCGGGTCAGACGGACTCGCGTCGCCGGGCCGCTCGCCACGCCGAGGGGCTGGTGCCGAACTCCTCGCGGAACCAGCGGGAGAAGGCGCTGGGTGCGGAGAAGCCGAGGAGTTCCGCGACCTGGGTGAGCGGGCGGCTCTGGTTGCCGACGTACTGGTGGGCAAGCTGGACGCGGCTGGCGTTGAGCACGGACGAGAACGTCGCCCCCGACCGGACGAGTTGCCGGTGCACGGTCTTGCGATCGACTCCGAGGCTGCGAGCGACTTGGTGAAGTGAGCAGCGTCCGGTGGGAAGTAGCGCCTCGATGAGTTCCCGGATGCGGTCGACGTCGGCTTCGGGGCGAGGGGCTGCGATCGCTTCGAGGTACTGCCGCGCATAGGGCCTCAACAGGGGGTCGGACAGTTTGTTGGGGGCGTTGAGGTCGGCGGCGTAGAAGACGATTCCGTTGGACTCCTGCCCGAAGCGGATCGCGGGCCCGAGGACGCGGTGGTGGGTGGTCGTGTCGGCAGGAGCGTCGTGGGAGAGCAGGACCGTGACCGGTTTCCAACCGCTGCCGACGAGGCTCTGGAGGTAGCGGTGGACGGCGCCTACGAGCAGTTCGGTGGCCTGGCGGCCGTGGCCCGCGTCGAGAGCAAGGTGGATGGTGGCGAGCCCGTTGGCTTCGGTGAGCCTGCTGCGGAGTGCCTCGTTGTGCAGGTGCTGATAGCGCATGATCACTTCCAGCGCGCTGCGTACGTCCGGCTCCTCCCGGGCGGCGAGGCTGATGGGGCCCAGGGTGGCGAGGCGTCGGCTTTCGGCGAGCCTGAGGCCGAAGTCCTCGCAGCCTGTTGCCGCCGCTGACTGTTCGAGCAGTTCGGCCGCCGCGTCCGCCGGTATCCAGGAGCTGTGGGTCGCGAGGTCGGAGGCGTCCAGGCCCACCGAGGCCAGCAGCCGCAGTGGATCGGCCCCCAGCGAGCGGACCAGGTCGACGTAGCCGTTGAGCACGGCGTTGCGCACCAGGTATTTCACTCGGCTGAGCCTCGCCGCCGTGCCACATATTGTCAAGCGAACTGCCACATGATGCAAAGCACCTGCCGTCGTCGCGACCTACGCTGCGGACACCCGCGACGGAGCGGGCGTGTGAGTGGAGGTGCGTATGCAGCGCAGAACGCCGTGGCGGAGCAAGCCGCCGTTGGTCCTGGACGCGTCCGGCTCGGCGGCGCATCTTGTCTCCCGGCGGTACGCCTGGTTCGTGCTGCTGATGGTGATCGCACTGGCGGCCACCGACTACATCGACCGGCAGATCATCGTCTCGACCTTCCCCTACCTGAAGAAGGAGTGGGGGCTGTCCGACGCGGAGCTGGGGGCCCTGGTCTCGGTGGTGTCCGTCGCGATGGCCGTCTTCACGCTCCCCGCCGCCCGTCTCGCGGACCGGTGGGGACGGGTGAAGTCGATCGCGGCGATGGGGACCGCGTGGAGCCTGGCAGCACTCGGTTGCGCCGTCGCGGGCAACTACGCGCAGCTTTTCGTGGCCCGGGGGCTGCTCGGAGTGGGCGAGGCCGGCTACGGGCCGGCAGGCGGGGCTCTGGTGTCCAGCTACTTCCCCCAGCGGCTGCGGGCGACGGTACTGAGCCTGGTCATGGCGGCCGGTCCGCTCGGAACGGTGCTGGGTGTCGTCCTCGGCGGCGTGATGGCCGAGCGGTGGGGCTGGCGGGTGACCCTGGGCGCCTTCGGTCTGCCCGGGTTGCTGCTGGCCCTGCTCTTCCTGATCATTCGCGACTACCGGATGCCCACCGCGGCGGACCGGAGCGAAGCGGCACCCGCGGCTTCCCCGGCAGCCGCTGTCCCCGGACTGCGCGCGACCCTCGGCGAGCTGTTCCGGTCCCGGACCGCCGTCTGGTGCTACCTGGGCGGGGCGCTCAACCTGATCGTGCTGTCCGCCCTGTACTCCTGGCTTCCCAGCTACCTGGGCCGCGCCTACGGCCTGTCCTCGGCGGAGTCCGGCGCGAAGGCCGCGCTGGTGATCCTCGCCGGCGTCGTCGGGGCCGTCGCCTTCGGCCACCTGGCGGACCGGTGCGGCAGGACACGTCCACGCCGTCGGCTGATGGTCCCCGCCGTGGCGGCCGTGGTCACCTGCGGCCTGCTGACCGCCGGCTTCGGTGCCCTCCCGCCGGGCGCGGCGCAGTTCGCACTGGTCCTCGCCGCCGGGCTCCCGCTCGCCGCCGCGATCGGCACGACCCCTGGTGCCGTGGTGGACGTGGTGCGCCCCTCCGTGCGGGCCACCGCCCTCGGCATGGTGGTCCTCGTCCAGAACCTGCTCGGCCTGGCCGTGGGGCCTGTGCTCACCGGGCTGCTCTCGGACGCCTTCGGCCTGCAGACGGCGCTGGCCGTGATCCCCCTGTTCTGCCTCGCCGCGGCCGCCGCCTTCTGGCTCGGCTCGCGGACCTACGAGAACGACCTCGCCGCCGTGTCCGGCGGCGACCCGGCGGCGACGCCGGACACCTCCGACGAGATGGAGCTGAACCGATGACCACGTCCACCGAGTCCGCCACCAAGCGCCCGCCGACCCCGGTCGTGGACCAGATGCGCGCCCTGGGCGCCTGGAACCCGCTGTGGGACGGACTGCACGAGATGGATCCGGCCTGGACCGAGCAGTTCATGGCCATGGGCATGCAGCCCTGGCGCAGCGGGGTGCTGGAGCCGAAGTTCATCGAACTGCTGTGCATCGCGATCGACGCCTCGGCCACCCACATGTACGCCCCAGGGGTACGCCGGCACATCCGTACCGCGCTGGACCTCGGCGCCACCGGCGAGGAGATCCTCGAAGTCCTCAAGCTGACCACGCTGGTCGGCATCCACGCCTGCAACATCGGCGTCCCGCTCCTCGTCGAGGAGCTCGCGGCGCGCGAGCAGGGCGCTGTTCAGGCCTGACGGCACCCCTGCCTCCGAACCACCCACCCACCCACCCACCTGTAATCGCTCTTCAAGGAGACGGCACATGCACTTCCTCGACGACTCCCTGCTGCCGGAGAACCAGCAGAAGCTGGTCATCCAGGTCGCCCCGTACGGCCCGGAATGGCTGCCCGGCGACTCCGACGACATTCCGGTGACCATGGACGAGCAGGTCCAGAAGGCCGTGGACTGCTACAACGCGGGAGCCCAGCTGCTGCACATCCACGTCCGGGAGATGGACGGCCGCGGCTCCAAGCGGCTGTCGATGTTCAACGAGTTGATCGGACGGCTGCGCGAGGCCGTTCCGGAGATGATCCTGCAGGTCGGCGGGTCCATCTCGTTCGCCCCCGAGAGCGAGGGCGAAGCCGCCAAGTGGCTCGACAACGACACCCGGCACCTGCTGGCCGAGCTCGACCCCAAGCCGGACCAGGTCACCATCGCGATCGGCACCTCGCAGATGAACGTCGTCGAGGTGCTGCGCGACGAGGACATCGCGGGCACCTCCATGCAGCACCCGCAGATGTACAAGGCATACCGCGACATGGTCCTTGAGGCCGGGCCGGAGTTCTACCTCGAGCACCTCAAGCGGCTGACCGCCAACGACATCCAGCCGCACTTCATGCTCGGCCACATCGCGCAGCTCGAAACCGTCGAACGACTCGTCCGCCGCGGGATCTACACCGGCCCGCTCAACCTGAACTACGTCGCCATCGGCGGCGGCGCCTCCTCCTTCCACCCCGCCGATCTGGTCGAGTTCGCCCGCCGCACCCCGGACGGTGCCGTGCTGACCATCGAGAGCATCATGCGCTCCACCCTGCCGATGAACGCCATCGCGATCGCCCTCGGTATGCACGTCCGCGTCGGCATCGAGGACAACCTGTGGGCGCCGCGCAAGGAACGCATCACCTCCGTCCAGCAGGTCGAGCAGATCGTCCGCATCGCCGACGAGCTCGGCCGCGACATCGCCACCGCCGAGGAGGCCCGGGAGATCTACAAGATCGGGGAGTACTGGTCCAGCGCGGACGAGACCCTCGACTACCTCGGCCTGCCCCCGAACCGGCGCCCCGGCGAGCGCGGCGTTCCGCTGCGTCACCCCGCCCCGGTCCGTACCGGCGCACTCGTCTGAGAGACACCCGTACGCATCGCGGCGCGGTTCCGCCGACGCGGACCGCTCGCGTCACAGGCCGCCAGACCGCCCCTCACCCCCTGAGGGGCGGTCCGGCGCTCCGCCGAACACCTCACCACCAGAAGACCTGGAGATCTCGATGCTCAACCTCGCTGTCATGCTCGAGGACAGCGCCCGCGCCGTGCCCGACCGCGGCGCGGTCGTCTCGGGCGACCGGACCCTCACCTACGCCCAGCTCGACGCTTCGGCCAACCAGGTCGCCAACCTTCTCGCCTCGCGAGGAATAGGCCCGGGGGACAAGGTCGCCCTGTCCTGCCCCAACGTGGCGCAGTTCCCCATCGTCTACTACGGCATCCTCAAGGCTGGCGCCGTCGTCGTACCCCTCAACGTGCTGCTCAAGCGCCGGGAGATCGCGTACCACCTCGCCGACTCCGACGCCAGCGCCTACTTCTGCTTCGAAGGGAGCGCCGAACTCCCCCTCGGGCAGGAAGGATGGGCCGGATTCAACGAGGTCGAGGGATGCCGGGACTTCTTCCTCATCACCGCAGCCGCGGCCCCGGACCCCGCCGCGCCCGCGCCCATAGCCGGAGCCGAGACCCTCGCCCGCGCGCTCGACGGCCAGAGCACCGAGTTCACCGCCCGAGTCACCGAGGCGGGCGACACCGCGGTCATCCTCTACACCTCGGGTACCACAGGACAGCCCAAGGGTGCCGAACTCACCCACGCAAACATGGCGCTCAACGCGTTGACCTGCCACCGGACGTTCGGCACGGCCGAGCACGACGTACACCTGATCACGCTGCCGCTGTTCCACTCCTTCGGCCAGACCGTGCAGATGAACGCCGGCCTGGCCGCGCGAGCGACTCTGGTTCTCATGCCGCGCTTCGACGCCCACGGGGCACTGTCCCTGATGGGCCGACACCAGGTCACCTTCTTCGCGGGCGTCCCCACCATGTACTGGGCGCTTCTCGACGCAGAGATCTCCGAAGCCGACGCGACCGCTGCCGCGCAGAACCTGCGCATCGCCGGCTCCGGCGGCGCGGCCCTGCCGGTGGAGATCCACCGCCGTTTCCGCCGCCGCTTCGGAACGTCGATCCGCGAGGGTTACGGCCTGTCCGAGACCAGCCCGCTGGCGACCTTCACGCCCACGGGCGCCGAGGCGCGCCCCGGATCGATCGGCAAGCCGGTCTGGGGCGTGGAGGTGGACCTCATCGCGGACGACTGGACTCCGGTGGCGGCCGGCGAGGTCGGAGAGGTCGTCGTCCGCGGCCACAACGTGATGCGCGGGTACTACGGGCGGCCCGAGGCCACCGCCGAGGTGATGCGTGACGGCTGGTTCCGCACCGGCGACCTGGCCAGCCGCGACGAGGACGGCTGGCTCTACATCGTCGACCGCGCCAAAGACATGATCATCCGTGGCGGGTTCAACGTCTACCCGCGCGAACTCGAAGAGGTCCTGCACTCACACCCGGCCGTCAGCATGGCCGCCGTCGTCGGAGTGCCCCACGACAAGCACGGCGAGGAGATCAAGGCCTACGTCGTCCCGGCACCCGGGGTGCGGATCACCGAGGACGACCTGGTCGCGTGGTGCCGGGAGACCATGGCCGGTTACAAGTACCCCCGTCTTGTGGAGTTCCGCGACACACTGCCGATGAACGCCACCGGCAAGATCCTCAAGCGCGAACTCCGCACCGAGACAGCAACGTCCGGCCACTGACCGCTCCTGGTGGCACACCGCTGTCGCAATCCTGAGGACGGTGTGCCACCGCATCTTCGATAGGGAAACGAGCATGAAACTCAAGGAGAAGGTCGCCCTTGTCACGGGTGCGGCCCAGGGCCTCGGCAAGGCCATCGCCCTGGCCGTGGCACGGGAGGGCGCCGACCTCGTCGTGGCCGACATCCAGGACGACCTGCTGGCAGACACGGCCAAGGAGATCGAGGCGCTGGGCAGGCGGTGCCTGCCCATACGCTGCGACGTCTCCTCCAGCGAGCAGGTGGCACGGATGTTCGCCCAGGCCGGCGAGCGGTTCGGTACCGTCCACATCCTGGTGAACAACGCGGCCAGAGTCCCGGCCTCCCCAGCCGAGGAAGAACGACGCAACAGGCACTACGCCTACGCGACCACACCGGTGCCCCGCAAGTCCCTGGGCATCACCAGCAGTCTCAGCGACGACGACTGGCTCAAGTGGTGGGACGTCAACGTCCACGGCACGTTCTACTGCACGCGCGAGGCGTTGCGGTTCATGGAACCGCAGAGGTACGGGAAGATCATCAACATCGCATCCATTGCCGGAATCTCGGCCGCCAGCACGCACAGCCCCGGATACTCCGCCAGCAAGGCGGCAGTCGTCGGCTTCACCAAGACCGTCGCGCTCGACGTCGCGGGCGCCGGTATCCACGTGAACGCCATTGCCTGCGGTGCCGTGCTGACTCCACCGTTCGAGGCGTACCTGGCCAACGCCACGGAGGAGCAGACCCGCGCCCTCTACCAGTTGATCCCCCTCGGCCGCCTGGGCACCCCGGAGGAGTACGCGTCCCTCGCCGTCTACCTGGCGGGAGACGACCACTATCTCGTCGGCCAGGTCATCAGCCCCAACGGCGGAGCGGTCATCTGACTGACGAAGAACCGCTTCGTCCGGCGGGGCAGGGCCTGTTCCCGCCTCCTTGACGTCCGGCCCGTTCGGGGGATTCCCGGGCGGGTCGCCTGCTGGCAGCTCTCGCGGTGAACCCAAAGCCCTGGCCTCGCACGCGAGTACGTGCGCGGCGATAGGCTCGCACGCTGGAAGTCGCCGATGATGTCGTTGATGCCAGGTCGTGGAAGGCGTGCAGACCCTTTGGTCCTCCGCTCCAACCCGGCCGCAGCTGCGCCACGTCCGAGCATTCGATGAAGGCGTACGAGGTCAATTGATCTTCCAGCTCACTCGGGACTGGTTCACCCGCCACTTGCCCGGCGGCGAGTCCGTCCGGGCCGAGGCGTCGGGGGCAGCGCCTCCACGAGGAGGACGAGTGCCGCGGATCGTTGGCTGTCCGGTCAAGGCGACGCTCTGATTCGCACCGCTTGCCGAGCGCCTGGAGCGTGCTCGACGGGCGCCCGAGCGGCCCGCCGAGCATGCTCGGGGTGGCTCAGCCGGTGATGTCGCGGCCGAAGATCTGGCGGGCTATGACCCACTTCTGGATCTCGTTGGTGCCCTCGTAGATCTCTCCGATCTTGCTGTCGCGATAGATCGCCTCGACCGGGCACGGGCGGTCGTCGGCGCCGAGTTCTCGGGCGAATCCCAGGCCGCCGAAAGCCTGGACGGCGTCACGGGCCATGTCGACCGAGAGCCGCGTGGCGTAGAGCTTGGCCATGGCCGCCTCGGGCTCGGGGAAGGGGTTGCCTGCGTCCAGCCGCAGGGCTGCCTTGGTATAGAGGGTCCGGGCGTTCTCGATCTCGGTGGCACGATCGGCGAGCAGGAACTGCCAGTGCTGGTTGGCCGCGACGGGCTTTCCGAAGGCACGCCGCGTCGAGAGGTGTTCCACCGTGTGATCGAAGGCCGCCTGGGCCAGACCGACGCCGGCCGCGGCGATGCCGATGCGGCCGTAGGTCAGAGTGCTCAGCGCATGCCGGAGACCCTGGCCCTCGACGCCGCCGAGCAGGTCGTCGTCGGAGAGCCGGACATCGGTGAAATGGACGTCGGCGGTGAGCTGGCCGCGGTTGCCCATCTTGCGGTCGGCCAGGCCCACTTTCACGCCGGGGAGGCTGGTGTCGACGATGAACATGCTCAGCCGCTCACCCGTCCGGGCCAGGGTGACGACGAACCCGGCCACGGGGGAGTTGGAGATCCAGCGCTTGCGTCCGTTGAGCACCCAGCCCGAGTCGGTCCGCGCAGCCACGGTCTGCACCGCCTGCGGGGACAGATCGCTGGAGGCATCAGGCTCGGTCGTGGCGAAGGCGCCGACGACCGAACCGTCGGTCACCTTGCGCAGCCAGCGCTGCCGCTGGGCGTCGGTGCCCTGGTTGAGGGCGTTCCCGGCAAGGATGCAGTGGACGTCGAAGACGGCCGCGACGCTGCTGGAGCAGTACGCCAGCTCCTCTATGGCGGCCGCGGTCGCGGTCGCGGGGTGCTGAAGCCCGGTGCCGCCCACCTCGGCCGGGAACGGGATGCGGTACACGCCCGCGGCCGCGAGGTCGTCGAAAACCTGCCGGGGGAATCCGTCGGTGCGTTCGTCGCCATTGGCGATGGTCGCCGCGTGCGGGGCGACGGCCTTCTCGGCGAGGGCACGCACCTGGGCGCGGATGTCCTGGGTCTCCTGGGGCGCGAGGAGCTCGTGGTAGAGCCGGTCGGCCTGGCGTTGCGAGAAGGAAGTCATGCGTGCAACATATCATTCGTACCACATATGATTTGTGGTGCACATCATTGGAGGTTGAGGTCATGACAAGGACGCTGGCCGGCAGGACGATCTTGATGTCCGGCGGAAGCCGGGGGATAGGGCTGGCGATCGCGCTCCGTGCGGCGCGGGACGGTGCCAACGTGGTGATGCTCGCCAAGACGGCGATGCCGGACCCCCGGCTGGAGGGCACCGTGTTCACCGCCGCCGAGGAGATCGAGCGGGCGGGCGGCAAGGCCGTCGCCGTCGTCGGGGACGTACGCGACGAGGACGATGTCCACTCGGCGGTCCAGCAGGCCGTGGACTCCTTCGGGGGTGTCGACATCGTGGTCAACAACGCCAGTGCCATCGACCTGTCCGGCACCGAGACACTCGGGATGAAGCGCTACGACCTGATGCAGGACATCAACACGCGCGGCACCTTCCTGCTGAGCAAGGCCGCGATCCCGCATCTTCGGGCCTCGGTCAACCCGCACATCCTGACGCTGTCACCGCCGCTGAACCTCGCGCCGCACTGGATCGGCCGCCATCTCGGCTACACCCTGTCCAAGTACGGCATGAGCCTGTGCACCATCGGGCTGGCCGAGGAACTCGCCGAGGACGGAATCGCCGCCAACTCCCTGTGGCCGCGCACCCTGATCGACACCGCGGCCGTGCGCAACGTGATCGGCGGCGCCGACCGCGCCCGCGCCCCGCAGATCGTTGCCGATGCCGCGCACGCCATCCTCACCGGCGGCTCCCGGGAATGCACCGGCAACCTCTTCGTCGACGACGAGGTCCTCGCCGCGGAGGGCGTGTACGACCTCTCCGCGTACCTCCCCGCCGACGCCTCGGGCGAGTTGGAGCTCGACATCTTCGTCGATCCCGCATGACCTTCGCGTCGAGCAGGCCGAAAGAGCCGGCTCAGCCAGGTCCGTCGACCTGCTCGCGGCGGTTCTACGACCCCTTCTTGGGCGCCGGCTGCTCGCGCACGGCGTCGTAGAGCGCCGGCAGGGTGGAGCCCGACGCGAGTTCGCCCAGGAACCGGTGGAGAGCCGCACGGTCGGCCGGGGCGAGATCCTCGAGCATCCGCGCGTCGAGCCGGTCGAACCCCTCGTTGGCGCGGTCCAGCACGGCGGCCCCGGCCGCGGTGACCTGCACGAGGTACCTGCGCCGGTCCCGCTGATCACGCGCTCGCGACACGTACCCGGCACTCTCCAGGGTGTCCAAGCTGCTCACCATCGTGGCCGGGTCGATCCGCAGGTACGTACCGAGGCCCAGCTGCGGCTGGGGACCGTTGTCCACGAGCGCCTGCAGGATGCTGTAGTGGCGCACCCGCAGACCCAGGTCGTCCAACTGGTCCTCGCTCAACCGGAACGCCACCTGGCCCAGCTTCAGCAGCAGGCAGACCGTGTGCTCCGCCACCGACCCCGGGACCAAGGACACCTCGGACACCGTTCACCCCCACTTACCGTTTGCCGTGCGCATGATTCCCCCATGGTAGGCGCGTGCGGTGCCTGTCTGCACCGCACCGCGGGCTCACTGGGCGCCCGACAGGGCCGCGCACGGAGGGAAACAGCGCCAGGGCACCACAGATTCAGGGTGGCCGAAGTCGGTACCACGACCTGGTACGGGGCCCGCGCTTACGCCTCCAGATCCGGCGGTACCGGACCCGGGACGTCGAGGCTCGCGTGCAGTTCAATGCGGCCGGCGCTGCCATGGGCTTCGGACCCATGGCAGCGAAAAGTCAGGCTTTCGCACTGCCGGACCTCGAAGTGCAGGTCAAGAGCCCTTCTTCGCGGCCGGTTCGAGGATCGCGGCACACTCCACGTGGTACGTCACCGGGAACGCCTCTTGGTCGGGCAGACCGCCCAGACCCCGTGAGCTCGCCTCGCAAGCGGCGCACGGGCCGACAGTCCGCACGAGACCGCAATTCAGTGGCCCTCGATGCCCGTTCGGACCACAACTCGCAACGATCCCTCAAAGTTGGCAACGGCCTGACCCACTGAGCGACGGCTCCACGCTCGTCGCGGGGGAACCCCGTCCAAGGCTCGCAGCACGCGGGCGCGCCCCTCTGGCGGGAGATGCTCCAGCATCCGCGCGACCCCGGCACGGCCGTCCCCGATCGACGTCACCGCTCGCCCGCGAGGTCGAGATCGTCGCTACGCGGCTCGGTACCGACCTCAGCAGGTCGGGGGCGACACCACGGGTGCGCGATCGGATACAACACTTCCCGTCACCGGCCGACGGTACCCGTGACCGCGGTCAGCACGACGAGCCCCTTGGGCAGCAGATCGGGATGAGCGGGTACGGGCATCAACACGCCTTCCTGTCCCCGACAAGCGGGCGGGCGGGCGGCCCGGGCAGCACCCGGCGACCGTCCCTGCTCCGTCCCGAACCGGCCCTGCCACTCATTGCAGCCTCGACCCGATCACACGGCGCGCCAGGGCGGGGGCAGGGTTGCCGCGTGGTCGGGCTCACACGAAGCAGAGCGATCTCCGCACCGTGACAGAGGACCTCCTGGATGACCTACCACGCAATGTCCACGAACGGCTCCTCCGGGACGCTGCCGTGCGGGTAGGTGACAGCTACCCTCGACAACGATGCGACCCGGGTCAGGGCGCGACTGCCCGCCGCGCGGGTCGGCGCGCAGTGTCAGGACGCCAAGCCACCGGTCCGGCCGGGACGGGGGCGCAAGACCCGCTTTCCCGTACCGTACGTAGCCGTTCCCCGTACCCAGAGAGGGGCCTCTCACCAGCGATGACGCCCCTGGGAACCGGCGCTCGTCGGGGAGAATCTGGGGAGAATGAAGGCCCGCTGGGGAGCGGCTGGGGAGAATCAACCGCGTAAAACGGCATCACGGTGAAAGCCCCGGAAACATGCAAAGCATCAGGTCAGCGAGCCTTCTCTAGCGATTCACGCAGGTCAGCGCCCCGAGGGCGACAACTTCAAGAAGATCTCCGCCTGGGCGGCCATCCTCTTCGCCCCCACACTCGTGGGAACCATCTACGGCATGAACTTCGA
This sequence comes from Streptomyces sp. NPDC015661, assembly GCF_043077765.1. Lineage (NCBI taxonomy): Bacteria > Bacillati > Actinomycetota > Actinomycetes > Kitasatosporales > Streptomycetaceae > Streptomyces > Streptomyces sp. NPDC015661. The sequence continues at coordinate 71,369 of NZ_JBIBST010000018.1, forward strand.
CACCATGCCGGAGCTGCACTGGGGCTTGGGATACCCCTTCGCGATCGCCTTGATGGGGTTCGTGTGCGTCAGTCTGTACGTTGTCTTCAAGCGCCGGGACTGGCTGTAGGGGCCGATGGGCTGGGCTCAGGCGGCGCACATGGCTCGCAGCCCCCGAAGGCCGGTGCCTTCGGGGGCTGCTCACGTCAACCGGTGTCTACCGTGCCGAGTAGCCGAAGGCCACGCCGTTCGCCGGGAGTCCACCGGAGCCGGGCTTGTACGTGGTGGCGGCCGCGATCGTGCCGCCCTGCGTCACGTTGGACATCGGCAGCGCGTAGAGCGCGCCGGTGGCCAGGGGCCCGAAGGGCATGCCCGCGTACAGCTTGGTCGCCGTGAAGTGGATGTTCTTGCCCAGGTACTGGCTGGCGCCAGGGGTACCGGGGATGCCGGTGCCGTTACCGGCCTCGATCCAGCGGTCGTTCGGGCCCGCCGATCCGGCCAGCGAGAACGTGTGGATCGCGCCCGCGTCGGCCACGGTGCCGATGTCCTCACCGGGCGTTCCCACGGCGAGGCGCATGGACGCCACGGTGCTCACCGAACCGGGGGCGGTGTTGACGGCGGTGAGGTACTCGCCCATGCGGTCACCGGTCTCGGAGGTGCCGGACACGTCGTCGTCCGCGGTGCCCTGCTTCAGCTCGCGCAGGTAGCTCCAGGTGCCGTCGGGCTTGATGCGGATCTGCACCACACGGCCCGCGTTGGCGCGGTCCTCGGTGCCGACCGTCACGCTCTCGCCGGGCGAACCGATCGCCAGGATCGACTCCGTGGCGGCCGCGGCGCCGCTGGCCCGGAACGGGGCCATGGCCACCGCGTACCCGAACTGGTCGCCCGCCTCGGCGCCACCGGAGATGGCCGCGTTGTCCTGGTCGAGCCAGGCCAGCGGCAGCGGGTGGCCGGTGGAGTCGAAACGGTTGGCGTCGAAGATCACGACGCTGCCGGACTTCGCCATGCTGCCGATGGCCTCGTTGGGAGCACCGATGGCGATGTAGTTCTGGTCGGCGCTCACGGACCAGGCGAAGAGGTCGCCCGTCTCGGGCTCACCGGCGACACCGGCCGTCGCCTGGCTTATCGCGACGCTGGTGGTGCCGTACACGTAGAACGCGGAACCCGCCTGCGCGACGCTGCCGATGGCTTCACCGGGCAGGCCGATGATCAGGTACGGCCGGCCGGCGTCGTTCACCGCGGCCGCGATCCTGTGGCCCATCCGGTCGCCCGCCTCGGACGTCGAACCCGCGATCGCACCCGTGCCGGCGCCCTGTTCGAAGTGCGTCGCCTTCAGAGTGCCGGTGCCCAGACCGCCGGCCGCGCCGTACAGGATGTCGACGAAGCCCGCGTCGGCGGCGGTGCCGACGGTCTCGCTCGGGGTTCCGGCGACCAGGTCGGTGAAGCCGTCCTTGTTCCAGTCGATGGTGGCCAGGGTCTCGCCGAAGTAGTCGTCCGCCTCGGCGCCGCCCGGCACCCAGTCCAGGTCCTGGCTGATCTCCGCGGTGCCCTTGCCGCCGCCGTACACGAGGCGGATCAGACCGGCCTTCGCGTCCGTACCGACGGTGGCCTGGGGGTCGGAGATCGCGATGTCCTCCGCGCCGTCACCGTTGAAGTCGGTCATCCCGGCGGGCTTCGGGGTGGTGCCCCCGCCGCTGAGAGCGGCACCGAGGTCGATCCGCGGGGTGGTGGCGCCGGTGTAGATGATGCCCCGGCCGCTGCTCTTCAGCAGGGCCGTCAGGTCGGCGATGCTCTTGGTGGGGAAGGCCTGCTTGAGCACGGCGTACGCGCCGGCCACGTGCGGCGCGGCCATGGAGGTGCCGTTCTTGGAGGCGTAGGCGCCGCCGGGAACGGAGGAGACGATGCCGGTGCCGGGGGCGAACAGGTCCAGCAGGGGGCCCCGGTTGGTGAAGGCGGAGAGCTCGTCGTCGTCGGTGGTCGAGCCGACCGTGATGGCGGAGGAGATGCAGCCGGGCATGCTCACCGCGTCGGTGTGGCCGTTGTTGCCGGCCGCGATCACGGTGGCCACGCCGGCGGTCAGCAGGCTGTCCACGACCGGCTTGCGCAGATCGGTGTCGCAGGCGGTGGCGTAACGGCCGTTGCCGAGGCTGAGGTTGGCCGCGACGATCGGCGTACCGGCCTGCTTGAGCTTCAGCACGTGTTCGAGGCCCTTGAGCTGGGCGCTCTGGTAGCTGCCCACGCAGGGGGCGATGCCACCGCAGAACTCCTCGGTGGTGAACTGGCTGAAGACCTGGATGGCGACGATGTTGGCGCCGGGCGCGACACCGTGCTTGGGAGCGCCCGTGATGCCGGTGCCGTTGCCCGCGGCGATGCCGGCCACGTGGGTGCCGTGGTCGCAGGCGGCCATGGTCGCGCAGGGGCCGGCCGCGGTGTTGGCGGCACCGGTGCCCTCCTGCGTGTCGGTGCCGTTCGGGCACAGGCTGACGACGCCGCTCTCGGCGTCGCTCGGCGAGAAGCAGGCCTCGGCCACGACCCGGTTCTTCAGGAACGGGTGCCCGGTCTCGACACCGGTGTCCAGGACGGCGATCGCCTGGCCCGTACCGGTCTTGCCCGCGGCGAAGGCGTCGTCCCCGCCGATGAGCGGAATGCTCTGGTCCAGGGTCGCCGGCTCCGCCTTGTCCTCGGTGACGCTGACCACGCCCGGTTTCGCGGCGAGTTGGTCGAGGCCGGCCCGGTCCACCTTGAGGGTGACCACCGGCACGGTCTCGAATTCCTGCTTCGTCTCGCCGGCGGTCGCCGCGTCGGCGACGTCCGCGAGGGTCTCGGTGACGACGTTGACGCGGATCTTGCCGCCGCCCGCGGTCTGGTCGTAGAGCGGCGGGTCGACCGGGTCGGTCGTGGCTCCGGCCGCTGTCGCGGTGATCGACGGCGTGACGGCGTGGGCCGGTATCGCGGCGCCGAGGGTCACGGCCGTCATCGCGGTGACGACCGTCGCCCAGATCGTTCTCTTCATATTGCCTCGGTGAGCAGGGGGCTCGCCATGGCCGGGCCTGTGGGGAGACAGGCATGGCGCAGCCCGGGGAGATGTGGGGGGGCGATGGGGTGAGCGATCCTGGTGGAACGGGCCGGGCGGCGGGGGTGTCCGCCACCCGGCCCGTTCACGCCCGAGGGGCGTGCTCCGTCAGGAGGTTGTGCGGTGCGTCGTCAGTAGGTGCGCGGACCCGTGATCAGGTCTTGTTGGCACCGTTCTTCGGGTTGCCCTTCCAGGCCACGGCCTTGAGGTAGACGTACGCGTAGGAGTTGCACTTCCAGCGGACGAAGATGTTGTACGCCTTGCAGCTGTGCGTCTTCATCGTGGTGTAGAAGGCGTTGTCGACGTTCGACTTCTTGCTGCGGTCCAGGTAGTACTTGTAGCCCTTGTACGTGTTGCCGATCAGGCCGTAGCCGTAGTCGTGGGTGTCGCACGCGGCCCGGAAGTTGAAGCCGCCCGGGCGGCTGATGTTCGGGCCGGGGGTGCTGCAGCCGTCGTAGAGGATGCCCGCGACGCGGAAGCCGGTCGGCGTGTACCGGAAGTACGGCCAGTGCCAGCCGTAGTGCGCGGCCCACGCGACGCAGCCGCGGTTGAGGTACCACATCCACTCGGTGGCGCGGTTGCAGTAACGCGGGTAGGCCTGCGGGTCGTTGATCTCACCGGTGGTGAAGTCGCCGGCCGGGGGCGTGGTCGCGGTTCCGTCACCGGCCGGGCCCGCCAGGGGCTCGGTGGAGGACGGCAGGTCGGTGCCGACGGGCTCGGCGTTCGGGGCGGCCGACTCGGCCGGGAACGTCAGGTCCCACTCGCCGTTGGACGGCGAGGCGACGTCGGAGACACGGCCCGTGGAGTCGTAGGCGTACGACGAGACCGGGTCGGTGCCCTCGACCGGGTTGGTCACGTTGCGCAGCAGACCCGAGGCGTCGTAGGAGTAGCGCGCCAGCGTCTGCGTGGTGGCACCCGAGGTGAGGGTGATCTCCTTGGCGCGGCCCGTGTACTCACCGAGCGTCGTGCCGGTGGCCGTCGTGGCGGTCGAGTACTTGACCGCCAGCGACTGCGCCGGGGCGTCGGCGGTGGCGGGCTCGCTGACCGTGGCGAGGCGGCCCTTGGTGTCGTAGGAGACCGTGGCGGTGGCACCGTCGGCCAGGTTGCCCAGGCTGGTGACGCGCCACTTGTCGGTGCCCGGAGCGACCTGCTTCCAGTTGTAGGTGGCCGTGAGGTTGGCGACCCCGATGGGCGCGCCGGCGTCCTCGTCGCCGGTCACGTCGGTGTCCGGGGTGCCGGTGGCCGGGGCGAGGGTCTCGACCGCGGTGGTGACCAGCGTTCCGGTCGCCTCGTTGTACGTGGTGGTCTCGGTGAGCTTGTCGCCGGTGGTGGTCTCGTACTTCTTGACGCCACCGCCGCTCGGGTAGTCGACGCTGCTCTTCAGCGCGTACGAGACGGAGACCTTCGCGTCGAGGTCCGTGACCACGACGGAGTCGGTCTTCTGCTCCAGCTTGCGGTTGAGCTGGCCACCCAGGAACCCGGCTTCCCAGCCGGGGCCGAAGACGCCCTGGTCCGGACGGGTCGCGGGAGCCGACTCCGGCCGGGCGACGCCGTCCGCGCCTTCGGTCACGGTGTGGGTACGGCCCATGAGGCCCTCGGCCACATCGGTCTCGTACAGCTCGAAGGACTTCTCCGCGGTGGAGTACTGGCCGGGACCGACCTGCTGGATCTCCCCGTCGGCAAGCGGCGGGTCGACAGTGGCGGCCGCGGCCTGGGACTGCTCGGTGACGGCGGCTCCGGCGGTCTGCTGCGGGATCAGCAGCGCCATGGAAAGCGCGGCCATGACAGGCAGGGCTGTCTTGCGCACGAGTTCCCCCCTCGTGTCGTTGGTGTGTTGCTTGATCGCTGCGGAACGTAGACCGGCGTCGATCACCGCCACAAGTACCGGGAAAACGGGGGTAGTTGATTCCGCTTCCTTGCAGCAGTAAAGATCGCCCGGCCGCCGGCCCGAGGTTGAGTACGCGTACTCATGTGGCGCGTGCGCCCCGGCCCAAGACTGAGTACATGAAGCGAACACGAGCCCGGATCAAGCCAGTTGACCCCGTAATGCGTCGCCGCCGGCGCACCCTCGCGGTGACGGCTCTCGCCGCTCTGACCCTGGCCGCCTGCGGATCCGAGCAGCCGGACTCCCAGGGGGAGCGGGCCAAGCCCGTCGATGCCGTCTCGACCAGGAAAGACGCGGCCTTCACCAAGATGCTGGACGAGGTGGCGCGGGAGTGCCCTCCGCCGGGCACGAAGAGGGAGTCGCCGGCCGCCCCGAAGGGCGAGGCACCGACCGCTCCGGTGGAGGCGCCGCCCGGTGCCACGGTCGAGCCGCCGCCGGGCGGCGCCGTCGAGCCCGTCGCCCCCACGGCAGGTCCGGAAGTGGAGCTCGACGCCCACGACTGGTGCGCCGGCGTGCAGCACGAACAGCGCGTGGCCGAGGCGCTCCTGCAGCTCAAGAAGCCCGATCCCGCCCAGGTCAGGAAGACGCTGAACGGCCTCGGCTACATCGACGAGCGCATCCACGGCCTGAAGCGGTCCGGCGCGGTCACGACGTTCGCCGTCGACCTTCGCGACAAGGGTGGGCGCCTGTGCCTGGACGGCACGGCCAACGGCGAGCTGACGGAGGTCGAAGCGTGTGTCGCGCCTCCGAGCGGACCGTTCGATATTGCAAATCACCACCGCCCGTCGTGAGCCCGGATGTGACCGAGGTCACATCGCTCGTCTCATTCTGGGTGATCAACAAGTGACATCACGTTACCCATGAATGGGAGATAGTGTCCCAAATCGGGGCTGTAGCGGCGAGTTAGGGAGCGCCGGGCCATTGGGGGGCAGTTGTCCATGGAACTTGCCAAAGCGATTGCGTCAGCAATCAGGCTGCCTACGGACCGCTGCATTCCACCGCCGCTCGATTGCCCCCGCCGCCCTCGCCGGGTGACGTCGCTCTACCGGGGCCAGTGGGCGGCGACGGTGTACCGACCCCCGACCGGGGCGGTGCATGGAGGATGGCGCCGGCGGCCCAGCCCTTCCCAGGGAGGGTGGGCCGCCGCGCCGGAGGGGCCGGTCTCCGGCTTCCTGCACTGCGTGGGCACCGCCAAGGTGTGGCCGGCACCGCAGTACGCCGCCGCTTCGCAGGTCTGCTCCCGGGGGGCACAGCTCCGTAGCCGTGCGGATCAGCCGGGCCCCGCGCCGGCCGTAGGCCACGCCGCCCCGCTGCCGGACCAGGCCCCGGTGTTCTTCATCGGTCTTCGCCGCGATCGACGCAGGCGGCCGACTATCGTGCGCTCCCCCTCGCCTCACGCGGGGCGGCGGCGCGGGCATCGGTCTGTGCCGCCGCCCCGTTCAGCACGGAGGCGAGCAGGCCGGGGAAGAGCGCGTCCAGGTCCTCGCGGCGGAGTCGTACCAGTCGGGAGCGCCCCTGGATGGTGGTCCAGGTGACTCCCGCCTCGCGCAGCACCCGGTAGTGGTGCGACAGCGTGGTCTGGTGGACGTCCAGGTCCTCGCCGATGGCGTTGCAACTCTCCTCGCCGGTCACGGCGAGCCGCTGGACGATGTCGAGGCGCACCGGATCGGCGAGTGCGCGCAGCACGTCCACCATCCGGATCGCCTCGGCCGCCGGCTGGGACACCTCGCGCATCGTCGCTCCCTCCGTTCGTGACGCCACCCGAGCCTACCCATTCATGGATACATGGACAAGCATCCATGTATTGGGTACGGTGCCGATCTCCGGCCTCCACGGCGCTCCGGAAAGGCGGAACGAACCTTGCTGAAACGACTTCTCCCCCTGGCCCTGGCGACGTTCGCCGTCGGCACCGACGGCTACGTCATCGCGGGCCTGTTACCCTCCATCGCCGCCGACCTGGGGGTGTCGACCCCCGCGGCCGGTCAGTTGGTCACGGCCTTCGCGCTGACACTGGCCCTGTCCGCCCCGATCACGGGCGCCCTCACCAGCAGGCTGGACCGGCGTACGGCACTGCTGACCGCCCTGGCGGTGTTCGTGATCGGCAACGCCGTCACCGCCCTGGGCACCCGTTACGACGTGGTCATGGCCGCGCGGATCGTCACCGCCGTGGGAGCGGGCACCCTCACCTCCGCCGCCTCCAGCACGGCGGCGGCGATCGCCCCGCCCGAACGCCGGGGCCGGGCCCTGGCGTTCGTCCTGGGCGGACTGACCCTGGCGACCGCGCTGGGACTGCCGCTCGGCACGCTGATCGGCCGCACCGACTGGCACCTCACCCTGTGGGCCGTCGCCGGGATCGGCCTGCTCGCGATCGCCGGCATCGCCGTCGGCCTCCCCCGGGTGACGCTCCCCGCCGCCTCGCTGGCCGACCGTCTGCGCCCGCTCCGGCAGGGCAGCGTCCTGGCGCTCCTGGCCGTCACGTCGCTCGCGTTCCTCGGTACGTACACCCTCTACACGTACATCGCCCCGGCCCTACGGGACGCCACGGGCGGCAACGAGTCGCTGCTGACCCTGATCCTGCTGGCCTGGGGAGTCGGCACCCTGGCCGGGAACATCGCCGCCGGACGTCTGGTCGACCGTCACGACTCGACCCGCGTCCTCACCGGCTCCCTCGCCCTCGCGGCGCTCGTCCTGGCCGCCACCCCGTGGGCGACCCGCACCCTCGCCTCCGCCCTGGCCTGGGCGGTGCTCTGGGGTCTGAGCACCGGCGTCACCGTCGTCCCGCAGCAGCACCGGCTCATCTCCCTCGCCCCGGCCGCCGCACCGGTCCTGCTCGGGCTGAACTCCTCCGCCCTCTACATCGGCGTCGCCCTCGGCGGCGGTCTCGGCGGGCTGGCACAGGAAGGCCTCGGGCTCGCCCCGGCCGAGCTCGGACCGGTGGCCGCGGGCGTCACCGCCCTCACCCTCCTCTGGCACCTGGGAACCGCCCACCGCCCCACCGCGCCCACCCCGGTGACCCCCTCGCCGGCCCCGGCCCCGCCCGAGAAGTCCCGGCGCTGACACCGCCGGTCCGCCCCTCCCTCAGTCCTCCATGAAGACGATGCGCCGGGGGCCGCTCGCGCCCGGGGACGCCGCCTGGGCGGAACGGCCGGCCGGGACGGCACGCTCACGGCCCCAGGCCCGGATCTCCTCGATCTGCTCGGGGTTGACCCGGCTGAGCGGGACGGTGTTGGCGAAGGCGTCCACGATGAGCGAGGGACGGAGGAACTCCACGCCGCCGCTCAGGTGCGCCTCGGCCCCCACGTCGTGCAGCGCGGCGGCGATGTCGGAGCCCGCGAAGCCCTCGGACAGGTCGACCAGCCGGTCCAGGTGCTCCGCCGCGGGCGCCTGCTTCAGGTAGAGCCCGTAGTACAGCTCGATGATCTCCTTGCGGTCCTGGGCGTCGGGCAGGTCGACGAAGAAGAGTTCGTCGAAGCGGCCCTTGCGGAGGAGCTCGGGCGGCAGGCTCCGTACGTCGTTGGCGGTGGCGACGACGAAGGCCCGGGAGTCCGACTCCTGGAGCCAGAAGAGGAACTGGCCGATGATCCGCTGCGGCACGCCCGAACCGTCGTCCCGGCCGGCCAGTCCCTTCTCGATCTCGTCGATCCACAGGATGCAGGGCGCGACCCGGTCCGCCATGGCCAGTGCCTCCCGGAAGCGGCCCTCCGACTCGCCCAGGTACTTGCCGTGGATGCTGCCCATGTCGAGCCGGTAGAGCGGCAGTTGCCACTCGCTGGCGATCGCCTTGGCGGACAGCGACTTGCCGCAGCCCGGCACGCCGACGAGGAGCACCCCGCGGGGCGGCCGCAGCTCCGTCCCGCGCAGATCCTCGTGCATCAGCCGATGCTTCCGCTGGAGCCATCCGCGCAGGCTCGTCAGACCGCCGACGGTGTAGTCCGAGTCCTTCAGCCGGACCCGTTCGAGGCCGGTCAGATCGCTGAAGATGCGGTCCTTCGCCTGGGCGAGCCCGAGCACGTCTTCCTTCTCGATGGCACCCTTCGCGGCCACCGTGGCCATCAGGTTGATCGCCTCCGCCTCCGTGACCCCCCGCAGGAACTCCGCGGCCCTGCGGGTGTCCCCCTCGTCCCAGCGGACCGGCATGATCCCCTCGTGGTCGGCGAGGAAACCCCTGAGCGTCTCGTACGTCTCGTCCGGGTGCGGCAGGTCGAGGTGCAGGCTCATGCCGAGCCGCTGCAGACCGCTCCAGACGGGGCTGTCGGTGATGACCACGATGCTGCCCATGTTGTTGCCGGCCAGCCGGGCCAGCTCCGACATGTGCCGGGCGACCGGGGTGTCGCTCTCGAGGTCGGCCGGGTCGACGAAGACGACGGTGGCGTTGGCGCGGCTGGTGAACTGGGCGGCGGCGAAGTCCATGGCGCCGGTCAGCGAACGGTCGTCGATGACGGTGGTGTTGCTGCGCAGGTCCCGCAGACCGGTCGCCCGCGTGTAGATCCAGAAGGGCAGGCTGCTGCGGCGGGGCTGCGTGGCCGCCTCCCTCAGCAGCCGCAGCGCACGCTCCTGCTCGATGGTGCGCATGCCGATGACCGGGACGCGCGCGGAGATGTAGCTGTCGAGGTGCTTCAGGGATTCGGCGTAGTTCGACATCGGGGACCTTCGGGAATCGGCTCGGACGGGACTCGGCTCGGACGGGACTCGGCTGGGGCGGGACTCGGCTGGGGCGGGGACTCTGATGCGTACAGGCTCGGCCGGGGCGGGACTCGGATGCGTGCAGGAGGGAAGCCGGGAGCCTCCCTCCTGTCAGTCCCTCAGGACCCTGCGGCGCGGTGCCGCCGCGGGGTCGTAGGTCCACGGGTCGGCGGTGGGGCCGCTCGACGGATGCGGCGGAGGGGTGTCCAGTACCGCCGTGAGCTTGTTGTCCCGCAGCGTGCGGCGGCGCTCCTCGACCCAGTCGGCGCCCGGGTCATGCCCCGCAGCCTCCTCCAGGAGCCGCTCCAGCTGTTCCTGCACCTGGACGATCTGCTGGTCCACCACCTCGGTCAGCCGCTCGCGGAGCTGCTCGGGCAGCCCGGAGTGGCCGGCGAGGGCGCGGATGGGCCGCAGACCGTGGCGGGCCTGGGCCAGCTCGCGCCCGGCCTCGAACTCGTCGCCGACCGCGCCCATGGCCCGGGTCAGCGCGTCGGCCCAGGCCTGCAGGCGCGTGCCGAGTGCCTGGACGAGGTGTGCGGTGAGCCGGGCGATCGTGTCGCCGTCGTACGCCTCCGCCGCGATCGGCGGCAGGCGTGCCGGATCCACCGGCTCGCCCGCGGCCCAGCGGCGCAGAAACGCCGCCCATTCCTCGTACGGGCCGCCGTGCCCCCAGAATCCGCTCATCGGCCGGTGCCGGGCCGGCGGAGCAGCGTCTCGCCGGGCGGCAGCGGTTCCCAGTCGGGCAGGCCTTCGACGACGCGGCGCAGCCGGCTGGTCGCCCGCTCGGTCTGGTCCGGGCGGCGGGCGGCCCACGGCGAGTCGGTGGTGGGCCTGCGGACCGCCGGCGGGGCGGCCTGCGGAGGTACCGCGGGCTTCTGCGGGGCTCTCATCGGTGGTCCTCCTGGAGTACGGTCCGGCCTTCGAAGGGAGAGGGGCCGTGATGAGCGGTGGCGAGCGAGGTGATGAACTCGCGGCACCGGGCCTCGACGACGTCGGCCGCCCGGAACGTCTCGTACCAGTCGGTCAGTTCGGCGGCCGCGCCACGGAGCTGGTGCAGCGATTCCAGCTTGGCCTGCTCCAGCAGGCCGCGGGCGTCGGCCTGGAGCTTCTGCCCGGCCTTGTACCCCTGGAAGACGACCAGGCCCCACACGGCACCGACGATCGCCGCGGCGGCGAAGGCGAAGCCCAGGCTGATCTGGCCGATGAGGAACAGGATGCCGAGCACGACGATGACGGGCGCCACCAGCTTGTTGACGAGCGGATACGCGAGCCCGTCGACGAACGGCGCCATGTGCCTGTCCCAGTGGCCGGCCAGTGAGGCCTCGTTCTCCTGGAGCGGACGGGTGAAGGACCCTTCCCAGGGCGGCAGTTGGAAGACCTGCGCGCCGACGGTGTGGGCCGGGCCGAAGACCGCCCGCACGTCGTCCGGCACCGCCGCGCGCACGTCCCGGGTGAAGCCCGTGTGCGCCTGGAAGAACCACTCGTCGCAGGCCGCGACCGCCATGCGCTGCGTCGCCGCGGAGGTGCCGATGGCCGCGGGATTGAGCGCGGCGGCGCTCTGCACGGTCAGGTAGTCGAGGGTCTCCTCGTAGGAGGAGGCGTCGGCGTCCGTCTCGTGCCGGGCCGTCTGGACGTCGCCGTCGCGGTCGACGACCTTCTTGTTGAAGGCCAGTTCCCGGCGGAGCGGCAGCTCTTCGTTGTCGTACTCCCCGACCAGCCGGTCGAGGATGTCGTCGACGGCGTCCTCGAGCCGTCCGGGTGCCTCGGACTCCCCCGCCATGACCGCCTGGTACTTGTCGATGAGCCGCTGATGGGCGCCGGCCCCGGACAGCGCGCCGTCGAGTGCGGGCCACTGCGGGGAGACGGCCGACAGCCTCGGGTAACGGCCCTTGGCCGAAGGGGCGCTCAGGGACTCGATCTCTTCGCGCCAGCGCTGCACCTGCCGGGCCCGGGTGTCCGGGTCCGCGCTCAGTGTCTCGCGCCATTCGCGGAGGGTCGCGTCGAGCATCGCCCGGCCTTCCGGGCCGAAGGCGCCCTGGGCGATGGATTCCAGGATGACCGCGAACTCGCGTCCAAGGCGCGCGGGGTCCTGCGCGATCAGGTAGTGCCTGAGCCAACGGACCGCGGCCTGGCGCCTGTTCTGGCGGCGCAGGACGAGCGCGAAGAACAGGGAGGTGCGCTCCGGCGAGCGGCGGAACGCCTCTTCGACGGCGCGTTCGCACAGGTGCCGGTCGTCGGAGGACCAGGAGGCGAGCGCGACCAGGGCGGGGGCGAGCCAGTAGCGGGGGGTCTGCAGCATCAGCTGGTCGCTGACGAGGCGGATGCTCTCCTCGGACACGATGCCGACGTCGAAGGCCTGGAGCATGCCGACGGCGGTGCGCCGGACCGACTTGTAGTGGCCGAAGGCGTGGTCGATCTCGTCCTGGATGACGCCGATCCTGGTCTCGGCCCGCTGCACGTTGGCCAGGCGCACCGAGTGCTGGGCGAATTCCAGGAAGTCGGCGCGCAGCTGCTGCAGTTCGCTACTGGTCTGCTGCTGCCGGTTCTCCACGGACGAGACCTGTCCGGACACCGCTCCGACCTGCTCGCTGAGCCGGGTCACGAGGTTGCCGACCTCGCGCACCTTCTGATGAAGGGCGAAGTCCCTTTCGACCATTGCGTCGGTTCTCCGTTCGGGTGGGTGAAGGGGGCGTACGGAACCACGCCGAGGCCCTGCCTCGGGTGGTCGCGCCGGGTCAGGGGCGTACGACGGTGCCGTCTTCGAGGACCGGGAGGATCAGCCCGTTGTCGTAGACCTCGACGTACGCGTAGCCGCCGGAGCGGGCGGTCATACGGGCCCTGGTGAAGGGGTCGGGCATGGCCTCCGCCGGCGAGAAGTGCCGGACGATCACCTGGAACAGGTTGAGGATGTGGTCGACGTAGGGCGGGCCGAGGTAGCAGCGGGCGACGAAGCCGAGGGGGACGGCGCCGTGGGCCGCCGCGTACTCGTCCCTGGCCCAGTCGGCCAGCTGCCGGCTCGTGGCCTCGTCGAGGCCGGCGTCGAGGCGGCGGAGGGCGCCGCGCAGCCGGTCGGACCGGGGGTCGTACAGCTCGCGGGGCGTGCCGCGGACTCCTGGCGGGCCGGCGGGGCGCGCCTCCGGTCCGGTGACGAGCCTCCGGGACGTCCCGGTCTGGCGTCCCTGGCCGGCCGGCGCGGTGCCGCCCGACTGCACGACGCGTCGCGGCCGTTCCATGTGACCCATGTGTCGTCCCCCGAGATGTTCTGCCGTCACGCACCACCGCCGCACACAGAGAGCGCTGCTGGGGAGGAGGTGGCTGACATCACATCAATAGTGCTCTGCGAAAGGCACATTGTGTCTGTGTCGGCCAGGTCGCACCCAGAAAACGACCAGTTTCCGGCCGTCAGGGGGGCCCTTTCGCTCGCACGCTCCTGCGAGACTCTCCCGCATGGGTTCGATCTACGCGCTCCTTGTCGGAATCGACGACTATCCGCCGGAGACGGCCCCGCCGCTGCGCGGCTGTCTCAACGACATCTCCGAGGCGCGGCGCCTACTCGAAGAACGCGGCGCGGGGGACGTCTTCATCCGGACGCTGCTGAACGACGAGGCCACGCGCGCTGCGGTCGAGGACGCCGTGCGGGGGCATCTCGGCCGGGCGGGTGCCGAGGACACCGCGCTGCTGTGGTTCTCCGGGCACGGCACGCAGTCCCTCGCCCGGGCGGAGGCGCATCTCCGGATCGAGGCGACGGGCCGGAACCAGGCCCTGGTCTGTGTCGACGGGCCGCTCCTCGACAAGCGCCTCGGGAGACTCCTCGACGGCGTGGCGTCGCGGGGCGCGCATGTGGCGGCCGTGCTGGACTGCTGCTTCTCGGGCGGCGCGACACGAGCGGACGAGCGCGTCCGCTATGTCGCGCCGGCCCCCTCGTGGGACCTGACCGACGGGGCGGGGGAAGGGCTCCCGTCGGCCGCGACCCGGGCGGCCTCGCCCGGCCCGGGGTGGGGCCCGCCGCACCATGTGCTGCTGGCGGCGGCGCGCCTCGACCAGTACTCGTACGAGGACGACTACGCGGGGCGCCGCCACGGCGCCTTCACGTACGCCCTGCTGGGCGCGGTCCACGATGCCGGGGAGGGGGCGACGTACCGGGAGCTGCTGTCCGCCGCCGATGCCCGTCTGCAGCGCTCCGGCGGCCGTCAGCAGCCGGTGCTGTACCCGGCGCGGCCCGGATCGCTCGCCGACGCGCCGTTCCTCGGCGGGGCCGTCGGCCGGCCGAGGAGCCCCCATCTGCTGCGCTTCGGGGCGCTGGGCTGGGAGGTGGACTGCGGGGCCGCCCACGGTCTGGCCGACGGCACGGATCCGGAGGCCACCGAGTTCACCGTACTCCCGTCCCAGGCACCGGAGACCGGGCCCGCCCCGTCGCTCCGGGCGCGGGCCGTGCAGTCCGCGCGCACGCTCGTCGACCCGGTGGGCTGGACGCCCTCGACGAGCCGTGTCTATCCGGTCGCGCTCTCCGCCGTTCCGCAGCCGCCGGCCACCGTCCGGTGCACGGCGGCGGAGCCCGCGTCGGGGCTGCTCGACGCGGTACGGACGGAGATCGCCTTGGTTCCGACGCTGCGGGTGCTCGACGACCCCCGGCAGGCGGGCGACCTGCACTTCCGGGTGCACCTGGAAGGTGGCCTCGCCCACGTGCTGCGCCGGGACGGCACCCCGTTCACCGACCCGTTGCCGTTGCGGGGGCCCGACGGCGCGGAGCGGGTGGCCGCCTGCCTCAGCCATCTGACGCGGTGGCATCTGATCCGCGACCTCGCGCCGGGGCCTTCGGCGCTCGACGGGCTCGTACGGGTGGAGATCGCCCCCTGGGAAGCGCCCGACGAGGTGCTGACGCCCGACGCCTCCGGTGAGATCGTCTGTTCCTACGGCTCCGACGCCTGGGGCGGGAGTCCGGAGCCGCGCGTCTCCATCCGGTTGCGCAACCGCTCGGCCGACCGGGCGCTGTGGTGCGTACTGATCGATCTGACCACCGATTACGCCAGCCACACCCAGCTCTTCCCCGGACACTTCATCGGACCCGGCCGCACCGGCCATGCCCTGGACGGCGAGCCCGTACAGCTCTGCCTGGCGCCGGACCGGCCCGCCGTCCCCGGGGCGAGTGCCCGGGATTGGCTCAAACTGATCGTCTCCGAGAGTGAACTGAATGTACTTCCGTACGAGTTGGACGCCTGGGACCCCTCCCTGACCGGGTCCCGCCTGATGCGGCGCGTCTCCGCGCCGCGCGGTCGGTGGACGGCGCGCACCGTGGCACTGCGCACGGTGGTTCCGCCCGTCGCCGCGTCGCCTACTGCCCCAGGTGGGTGAAGCCGGCCCATGCGCTCAGATCGTCCGGGTCGACGCTCCGGGCCCGCTCCGCGAGCAGCGGGGGCAGTGCCTCGGGCAGCTCCCGCGCCGGGTCCAGCATCCACAGCTGGGCCCGGCGCAGCGCCTTCGCCGGCGGTTCCCCCTCCGTCCGCAGATAGTGGTGGGTGAGGAACATGAGCAGCGAGGTCGCGTCGTCGGGCACCGGCCAGAGCGAGCCGACCACCGAGCGGGCCCCGGCCACCAGAAAGGCGGTGGCGAGACTGTAGGCCTCGTTGTGCCCGCGGCCCGAGACGCTGCTGCGGCAGGCCGCGAGCACGACGAGACCGAGCCGTCCGCCTCCTCCGCCGATCGCCTCGGTCAGCTCCTCGGCGGCCAGATCGCCCCCGTGGAGCGACAGATGGGCGGTACGGCGTGCGTCGCGCGCGATCGCCGCGTGGCAGGCGAGATGCAGCACCCCGCCCTCGTCCGTCGCGGACTCCGCCAGCCACGACAGCACCTCGTCGGGGGTGCCGGGACCGTCGGCGGTGCCGCCGGCCCGGCGCCCGAGGAAGGTGCCCGCGGGGTAGAAGGCCCGCTGCACGGCATCGGCCTCCTCGCCCGCGTAGGGCAGGTCGCCGGTGGGGTTGCCGACGACGAGCGCACCGCCTCCGGTGTGGGGCACCGCTGTGCGGGAGGCGACTTCGCAGAGCAACCGCGCCGACGCCGCGTACGAGATCTCCGCCTCCTGGAGGGCGTACCGACGCCCGTCCGCGCCGTCCGCCCACGCCGCGTGCCAGGGGACGAGCCCGAGCGGGCCCATGGGAACGAGGACGAGGCGCGGCGGGCGGCCGCCGGGGGTGGCGAAGGTGTCGAAGAGCGGCCGCACGGCCGCGTACCAGGCCCAGCCGCACAAGCGGTCGAGCTGCTCGCGCAGGGGGACGGCGCGCCGCCGGGCGGCGTGGCTGCCGCCCGGCACGGGTCCCATGTAGCGGCCCGCGCCGGCCGGGGGTTCCGCGGCCTCGGGATCCTCCCGGCCCGCGCCGCGTTCGGGCAGGAAGTCCCGGAGAGGGGCCGCGTCCTCACTGAGTCGCGGCAGCGGCACGGTGTGGACGTCGCCGCCGTTGGTGACGACCACGGCGGTGCCGCCGTGTTCGTCGGAGGCCGGCATCAGATAGATCAGGGCGTCCTTGCGCAGCGAACGCAGGGCCGTCCCGATCTCGTGGACGGCCGGCGGGTCGAGCAGCCGGTCGTGCACTCCGTCCGCTCCGGTCAGGGCGGCGAGCACACGGCGGCGCAGCGGACTGGGGATGGACTGCGGCGCGCGCAGCGCCGCCAGCGGATCCAGGGCGGGATCCGCGGTGTTCCCTCCGGCGCGCCATGCGTCGGCCAGGTCCTGATGGCCCGCGGCGACGAGTCGCTCGGGCACCTGGCGTGAGGTGACCGCGGCGTGCAGGACGAGTCCGCGGCAGGAGTCGAGGGCGTGGACCGCGTCCTCCAGGGCGTTGTCCTTGAGGCACCAGGCCGCCACTTCGAGGGCGGTCGAGGTGGCCTTCTCCGCCGCCACGGCGGCGTGGTCGGTGCCGGACTGGAGCAGCGCGGCCCAGGCGTGGCCGCGCAGCGCGTCGAGCCCGATGCGCCGCCCGTTCGCGCGGTCGTCGCGACCCAGTGCGCCGCGCGTGCGGTAGGCGCGGGCGAGGGAGAGCGACACGGACGCGTACTGGGGGTGCTCGGGACCGCCCAGGGCGCGGAACGCGGTCTCCAGGAAGACGATCCCCTCGGCGAGATGGCGCGAGCGGAGCACCGGGCCGGGCTGCATCGAGGCGACGGCGCACAGGGCCGCGCCCAGGAAGGCGCCGTACCGCAGTCGGCTCTCCGTCCCCTCGTCGACCATGGCGTGCGCCTCCCGTGCCAGGCCCAGGCCCTCCTCCAGGCCGGCGGCGTCCCGGGTGTGCATCGCCCTCACGCAGCGGGCGATGCCGTTGTCCCCGAGGACCCAGGCCCGGTGGTCGCGGGGCAGGCGGCGCGCCTCCGTGCGCAGCCGGTAGGCGGTGGGGCGGCCCGTCAGGGGCGGTGCCGCGGGGGCGCCGATGTCGCGGGCGAGTTCGTCGCGGCCCATCCGGAGGGCCTCGATCGAGGTCCACAGTTCGATGCCGGAGGGATCGTCGTCGCGGAGATCGGCGTACGTCTCGGTCATCGTGGCCAGATGGCTGTCCACCGCACCGAGATCGCCCGCCTGCAGCGCCCGGTGGCCGCTGCTGCCGGCGACCTGGGCGGCGATCATGCGTCGCTGGTACGGGGAGAGGCGTGGGTCCCCGGCCATGCGGCGCATGGCCTCCTGCGCCGCTTCCATGTCGTCCGCGGCACCCGCGGCCTGGCCCCGGTGATGGGTGGCCATGATCCCGCCGAGGTCGAGGGCGGCCCCCACGTCGTGCTCCGGCCCGGCGGCGTCCCGCGCCCGCGCGAGGTGGTGCATCACGTCGTCCGTGCCCGATCCCAGGCCGTTCAGCTCCTCCCAGAGCCGCACCTGGGCGACGCAGGCGTGCGCCCGCCACTGCCACGTCTCGTCGCCCTCGGTGTTCAGGACGCAGGCGATCAGCGCATCCTTCTGGGCCGTGGTGACGTGCGTGGCGTGCGCGTCGTACATGGGCACGACCGTCAGCAGGGCAAGGGCGAACTCGGCACGCTGGTGCCCGGGTTCCATCGCGAGCCAGCGCGTGTACTCGCCCTGGAAGGCCTCCTTGAGCCACGAGGGGTTCGCCGTGGCTTCCAGGAGGCCGGGGAACTCGTCGTCGCTCTCGCTGAAGTCCGCGAACGTGCGGCCCTGCTTCAGGTCGTCGAACAACGCGTGGATCGACCGGTCTAGTTCCTGCGTGCTCAGGCCGGACGGGCGGCGGTCGAGGGACTCGGGCCGGATTCCGTGCCGCTGCTCCAGCATCAACAGCGCCCATCCGCCGACCAGTTGGGTCATGTTGCGGTAGTCCTCGGCGAGTTCGTCGTCCTCCAGGACCAGGTCGGTCATCCGGAGGACCTCGTGCAGGCGCTCGATCCCCGCCTCCTCCCGGTAGCGGCCCTGCTGATAGGCCGCGAGGAGGAAGGCGGTCACGGTGACCTTGCCGTCCCTGGCGGGCCGCCAGTGGTCGACGGCCCGCCGGACCATGGCGATGGCGCGGTCCTTCTCCGGGCCGTCCCCGCGCAGGCCGGCGCGCTCGAACAACAGGCGCCCGAAGGCGTCGAGATAGTGCGGCGTGAGCCGTTCGAGCGCGTCCGGTGCGGTGAGCAGCCGGTTCAGGTCCGCTTCCGCCGCGGCGCCCTGGGCGTGGTCCTTCCAGTTGGCCCAGACGAAGGTGCGGATGTAGGCGCAGCGGATCTCCGAGTCCCACGCCCAGGAGGGTTCGGGGCCGGCGAGCCGGGCCTCCTGAAGAGCGGCTCCCAGCTCGTTCCTGGCCTCCTCCAGCGCCTTCCGGTCCCGGGTCGCGCACCCCTGGGTCATCGTCGCCAGGCCGATGCTGTGCCGGAGCAGCGGCAGGTCGGAGGAGGGCAGCGCCGCGTCGAGGCACGCCCGGTAGTGGCCGGCCGCGGAGACGGCGTCGTCGGGGTCCCCACCGGCTCCCGAGGCGCGCAGGAAGTGCAGATAGCCCAGGCCTTCGCGCAGGTCGACCTCCGCCGCGGTGCCCGGTTCCATCAGGGGCAGCAGCTGGTAGTGGTACTCCAGGGACTCGGCGATCAGTCTGCCGCGCTCGGCGGCGTCGCACTGCTCCGGAAGCCGCATCACGCGCTGTTTCGAGCCGTACGCGAGAAGCGGGCCCGCGACCGCCAACTGCTCCTCGTAGTCCGGGTGTTCCTCGGGGAACCCCGCCAGTCCCTCCCTGGCCAGGTCCAGGGTCCGGTCCAGGAGATCGGGGGTGTCCTCCCGGTCGTGCCGGCAGGCGCACACGTAGGCGTACTTGATGCGCCGGGCCGCCCACGCCTCGTCGTCACCGGGCGCCCGGAAGGCGAGCTCGAAGGCCTGCGCGCCCAGCTCCAGGTCCTCGGCCAGGTCCGAGCGCGCGAACAGCACGGAGCTGATCTCGCCCACGCGGGCGCAGAGTTCGGTGGCCTCGGGGGCCTCTGACGGCAGGCGGGAGAGGCTGTCGAGCAGCTCCTCCCGCTCGGCGCGCAGCTCCTCGTCCAGGGGGTCCGTCCGTGCGTCCATGGTCAGGCCGAGAGCCTCACGTGGTACGGCTGGAGCACGGAGTCGAGCCACTCCTCGCCGTCGGCCGTGCCGAAGTCGACCGCCTTCTCCGGTTCGCTCCGTACGGCCCCGGGCGGGCAGCGGTCCCCGAACAGCACGACGGTCCGGTCGGCCGGTTCCCTCTTCGAGGACCAGATGAGGCCCTGTGCCCAGGGGCCGGTGTGGCGCCGGATCCAGTGCGCCCAGTCCCGCGTGTACGCGTAGTCCCGGGCCTCGGTGTGCACCAGCCAGCTGTCCTGGTGCACGGCCGCCAGATCGCGCGCCGACACGAGGGGGACGACGTCCACGTCGGTGGCGAGCCGGAGCGGTGACAGCTTCCGGCGGGCCACGCTCACCCGGGGCAGCAGCCGGGGCTTGCCGTCCGGGTCGAAGGGCAGGGAGCGGAGCAGCGTCTCGCAGATCGCCGCCTCGGCGCTGAGCCCGACGTACAGATAGGCGTACGGATCACAGGCCGTGCCGTCGAACCGCCCGCCGCCGTAGAGGCAGTGCGAGGGGCGCGGGTTGAAGGCGGCGGCGTCCCGGTGCGCCGCGTGGACGCGGTAGAGCACGGTCCCGCGCGCCAGGGTGACCTTGCCCGGGGCTCCGGTCATCTCGGCCGGCGGTCGGTAGTGGGGCACTACTCACCCTCCATCAGGAAGCCTGCCAGGTCGGCCAGTTGGTGCTCCATCGGTCCGCCCAGGAGTTCGGCGGGCGCGGCGCCGAGCCAGGCGTTCGCCGACAGCCACCAGTCCGCGGCCCCCCAGGGGTCGCGGTCGGCCTCCAGGAGCCGGTTGACCTCCAGGACGGCCATCCAGGGGAGCGTACCCTCGGAGAACTGGAACCTGGGCAGGCGCAGGACACCGCCCGCGCCGCGCAGCCTGATCAGCTCGCGTGCGTACGGGTCGCCGCCGCGGCGCAGCACGGTGTCGGCGTTGAGGGCGGGGGCGGCGAGCAGCCGTTCGCGTACGGGTCCGAGGACGGGGCCGACCATGCGGTGTCCGTCGAGCAGCAGGACCGCCAGGTCCTCGGCGTGGAATCCCAGGTAGGCGTCGTCGAGCACGTCGGCCGCCCACCGGGCCTCGCCCTCGGTGCCGAACTCGTCCGGCAGGCCTTCCCTGAGCACGTGGACCGCGGCCTGAGCCGCCGTCGCCCGGCCCTGCTCGTCCGTGGCCCGCCGCACGGTGGCGAGGTGTTCCGCGAGGCGCTCGCGCCGCGGTCCGTCGAGGCCGTCGGCGACCCGTTCCCAGCGGGCCGCGGCGGCGGCGAGTACGGCGTACGGATTCATGGTGTCCCCCGGTCGTCGGTGATCGGGTCGGTCAACGGGTCGGACGCCGCCTCGGGTCCCTGCTCGGGTCCCTGCTCGGGTCCCTGCTCGGGTCCCTGCTCGAGGCTCGGCTCGGGTCCCGGCTCGGGGCTCGGCTCGGGGCTCGGCTCGGGGCTCGGCTCGGGGCTCGGCTCGGGGCTCGGGTCGGGGCTCGGGTCGGCGAGTGGCGCGAGGAGACGCTCGATGAGGTCGGCGCGGGCGTGGGCGCGTACGACGAAGTGGACCTGCCAGGGGCGCCCGCGGACGAGTTCCGCCTCGACGGCCGGCCAGAGCGCGCCGAAGCTCTCCAGCGGTGTGAGGCCGCCGCGGCCGGCGCCCAGCAACGGCAGGCAGACGGAGCTGAGCGGCGGCGTGTGCCGGGCGGACTCCTCGGCGAGCAGCGTGAGGGCCCGGGCCACGCCGCGCGTGATGTCGGCCGGCTGGACGTCGTAGTCGTTGGTGCCGGGCCGGGGCTGGGCGACGGCCACGTGGTAGACGCGCCGCAGGCCCTGCTCGGCGAGGACACCCGCCGAGGTCGTCGCGACGGTGCCCGGGAGCGCCGCCCGGCCCGCGATCCCCTGGCGGCGGCCCCACGCCCGCAGCTCGTCGTCCAGGTGGTCCTCGATGACTCCCCCGGCCTGGTCGAGGCGCGCTCCGGCGCGCCTGAGCGTGGCGGACACGGAGGACTTGTAGGAGGGCGGCAGGACGAAGTGCGTGTTGGAGGGCGACAGGACGACGTCCACGTCGCGCAGCAGGTCGACCGAGTGGACGTGGATCCGCACGGTCACCGGCTCGGCCCGCCCGGGGAGGCGCAGCCGGAGGGAGCGGTGCACGGGCGCCAGGGGGCCCGCTGCCCCGGGCCGTTCGCCCTGGTGGCCGGGTTCGCCCGGACGACGGCCGTGGAGGACGACGACCTGTTCCGCGATCTGGCCGAGCACCATCAGCTCGTGGTGTTTGCGGAAGCGCTCCACGCTGACGCCGTAGACCTGGGCCGCCCGGCGGCGGCGCTCGGAGGCCGGCCAGTCGCGGGTGCCCTGGGCCAGGCCGAGGCTGTACTCGGCGGCCGTCTGGAGACTCCCGCCGCCGATCCGGGCGACCGCGGTCCGTA
Source organism: Streptomyces sp. NPDC015661 (assembly GCF_043077765.1). Classification (NCBI taxonomy): domain Bacteria; kingdom Bacillati; phylum Actinomycetota; class Actinomycetes; order Kitasatosporales; family Streptomycetaceae; genus Streptomyces; species Streptomyces sp. NPDC015661. The sequence continues at coordinate 92,941 of NZ_JBIBST010000018.1, forward strand.
ACAGGCGCTCGACGGCGGCGACGGCACCCCCGCCCCCGGCCGGGTTCCCGGACACGTCCTGGGCCAGGCGGGAGAGTTCGGGCAGATGCAGCTCGCGCAGCCGGACGAGGCCCGCTCTCCTCACCTGCCTCACCTCCGCGAGGACCGATCCGTGTTCCAGAGGCGGAGAGGGCACTCGCATGGCGGAAGGATCGCACCACCCGCACCACGCCGACAAGCCTCGCCCCTTCCTTCTCCATTACAGCGAACGGCCGGGTCGGCCCCTGGCCGGTTCCGGGTCGGATCCCGGTCGGCGCGGGCGGGCGGGAGGGCGTGAACGGTGTTAAGAAGAAGGCCCGGTCGGGAGCGGAAGGAGCAGCGGGCCATGGGTGACCTCCTCCTGATCCGCCACGGCGAGACGGAGTGGAGCGCCTCCGGGCGGCACACCGGCCGTACGGATCTGCCGCTCACTCCGGACGGCGAGGCCGAGGCGCGGACGCTCGCGCCGTTCTTCGCCGGCCGGTCCTTCGCCTTCGTCCGCACGAGTCCGCTGCTGCGGGCCCGGGAAACGGCCGAGCTGGCCGGTCTGTGGGGCGCGGAGACGGACGAGGACCTCTGCGAGTGGGACTACGGCGGGTACGAGGGGCTGACCACGGCCCGGATCCACGAGGCCCGGCCGGACTGGTCGCTGTGGCGGGACGGGGTGCCCCCGCATCACGACGGGCGGCCGGGTGAGTCGGCCGAGGACGTGGGGCGGCGGGCCGACCGGGCCCTGGCGCGGGTCGCGCCCCTGCTGGCGAGCACCGCGGAGGACGGCGTGCTGGTGGCGCACGCGCATCTGCTGCGGGTCCTCACCTCCCGGTATCTGGGCCTGCCGGCGTCCGGGGGGAGGCTGTTCCTGCTGAGGACGGCGACGGTCGGCCGGCTGTCGACGGAGCACGGTCTTCCGGTGGTCGCGGGCTGGAACCAGCGGCCCCTGCCCGGAGTGTGACGCGCTCCCGGCCGTCGCGGCTCACGCCCTTCCTCAGGCCCGGCGGCCGAACGCCAGGTCGAAGATGCTGCGCCATCGCACGGGCGGTACGGGCACGGGGACGCCCGGGCGGTCGCGGGGGACGCGGACCCGCAGGACGCCGGCGCGGAGCGTGCAGACGACCGGGGTGGGCATGCGCAGGGCCTCGCCGTCCACGGCCACGGGGATGTCGTCCGTCGCGGCGGTCACTTCGACGCGTTGGGCGGTCAGGACGGTGAGGCCCGTGGACTGCGAGCCCCGTACGGCCAGGTCGGCGGCCTGGGCCGCGTCCTCCACCCGGATGCCGACGACCCCCAGCTCGCCGTCGTCGAGGGTGGGCCGTCGGCCGCCGCCGGTCAGCTCGTCGGGCGAGACATAGGGGTTGTTGCTGATCAGCAGGGCCTGTTGGGCGGAGAGGGTGGTGTCGTCGACGCGTGCGTCGAGCCGGCTGACGCCGTCGCCGAGCAGCAGGTCCGGCATGAGGGTGAGCGCGGTGCCCGCCTTGGCGTCGCGGTACTCGGGGTGCTGGACGACGTCGGCGTAGACACCGAAGGACACCGTGTTGACGAAGGCCCGGCCTTCGACGTCGCCCAGGTCGATCCGGAGTTCCTCGCCGTCGGTCAGGGCGTCGAGGCAGCGGGACGGGTCGGAGCGGTCGAGGCCCAGGTCCATGGCGAGGTGGTTGCGGGTGCCGGCGGAGATCACGAGGAACGGCAGGTCGTGCTCGGCCGCGACCGCCGCGACCAGGGCCTGGGTGCCGTCGCCGCCCGCGACGCCGAGGAGGTCCGCGCCCTCGGTCACCGCCCCGCGGGCCAGCTCGGCGACATCCGCCGGGGCGGACGGGTCGAGCAGGATCACCCGCGCCCCGAGTTCCTCCGCGCGCTCGACCAGGTGGAAGCGGCCGACCTTCCCGCCCCCGGACTTCGGGTTCATGATCAGGACCGGGTTCTTCGGGGGCGCGGCCGCGACCGCCCGCATCGACGGCTTCGGGCGCGATCTGCGCAGCGCCGCCCGCGCGCAGGCCAGCGCCGCGGCCCAGCACAGGCACAGGGTCAGCGCCGTCACCCACAGCCCGTCGTGCGCGAAGAGGACCAGCACGCCGACGGGTGCGGCGATCGCCAGGAGCGCCCCGACGAGACGTACGGCGCCTCGGTGCGCGACGAACCACCAGACGCCGGCGGCGCAGAGCACCAGGCCGAGGAAGCCCGCCCCCACCACCACGAGGCCGCCGTCGCCCAGCGCGAGCAGGAGGACGACCAGCGAGCCGAGCACCGCGAGCAGGGCCAGACGCGCGAGGAGTCGCGCGGCGGGGCTTCGTTCGGGACCTGACCCTGTCATGCCGTCCTCCCCTGCCCTGCGCCCTCGGCCGTGTCTCCCTGCCGGGCGGCGCCCGCGAGGCGCGCGCCCGGTCCGGAACACCAGCCTGCCCGTACCCGGCCCGGAGGGCATCCGCGCGCGGGCCGTTCGAGGGCCTCGTCAGGCGCGGCAGCGCAGCAGTTCGAACGGCGGGTTGGCGAGACAGTCCGCCCAGAACTCCGCGCCGAACTCGCGGAGGCCCGCCTCGGAGATCTCCAGCGGGACCCAGGTCAGGTCGCCGAAGCCGGCAGCGCGCAGGGATCCCTCGTACACCTCGCGGCGCGGGCAGGCGCCGACGAACGAGACCGGCGGGTCGAGCAGCGCCGTGATCCGGACGCGCGGTCCCGTCTCGATCTCCTCGCCGGTCGCCTCGCAGAGGAAGCCGTACTTGGCCAGGGACGGCCCGTCGAAGCGGTAGTCCGGCTTCTGCGCGAGCACGAAGAACTCGGCACCGGGCTCGAGGCTGCGGTGCACATGGCGGCACATCCGCTCCATGGCGGCGATGTCCGGCGCGTAGTTGAGCAGCTGGACCCCCAGCGCGATGTCGTAGCGCCGGTCGAGGGCGCGCAGCTCGGACACGTCCCCCACCTCGTAGCGCACCCCCAGCGGATCGCTCTCCTCGAAGGCCCGCGCCGCGGCGACCATCTCGCCCGAGATGTCGATGCCGAGCACATCGGAGGCGCCCCGCCGCTTGAACTCCCTGCTGTAGAAACCGGTGCCGGAGGCGAGGTCGAGGACCGACTTGCCCCGTACGTCACCGACCAGGCCCAGGAAGCTGGGCACCTCCCCGTACTGCGTCAGCGGCAGGGACTTGAATCCCTCGAACGCCTCACCGATCTCGTCGTACTGCTGCACGCTCATCGCGCGGTCCTCCCCAGTGCTCGGTCATGTGCCTGGTGATCGTCATGCCCTGGCAGTCTTGCCGGACCGCGGCGGAACCTTGTACTGGCAGAAGCCACGAAGACCCGGCCATACTCCTGGCCTGCCGTACGGAAGGTCGATCTTCCGGAATCGCTCCGCGGGTTTCCGTTATCGGGCCGCCTCCTCGCGATCTCCCTTTCGTTGGCCGTCGACGACAGCGGGAACAGGCAGGGTGATTCGGAGCATGGGCGCACAGCACGGTACGGAACTGGTCAGGGCGGCACAGAGCGGAGACCCTGGGGCGCAGGACCGGCTCATCGCGCTCCACCTGCCCCTGGTCTACAACATCGTGGGCCGGGCGATGAACGGTCACCACGACGTCGACGACGTCGTGCAGGAGACGATGCTGCGGGCGCTCGCCGGACTCGGCGAGCTGCGCTCCCCGGACAGCTTCAGGTCCTGGCTGGTCGCCATCACCATGAACGGCGTCCGCAGCCACTGGCAGCGGCAGCAGCGGACCGGGCTTCCCTCGGGCGGCCTCGACGACGCCCGCGAGATCGCGCAGCCCGGGTCCGATTTCGTCGAGCTGGCCGTGGTCCGGCTGAACCTCTCCGGCCAGCGGCGCGAGACCGCGGAGGCGACCCGCTGGCTGGAACCGGAGGACCGGGAGCTGCTCTCCCTGTGGTGGCTGGAATGCGCCGGCGAGCTGAGCCGCCACGAGGTGGCCGCCGCCCTCCAGCTGTCCCCGCAGCACACCGCGGTGCGGGTCCAGCGGATGAAGGACCGCCTCGAGGGCGCGCGGGTCGTCGTACGGGCCCTGTCGCAGAACCCGCCCTGCGCCACGCTGCGGTACGAGACCGATGCCTGGGACGGCCGGCCGTCCGCCCTCTGGCGCAAGCGCATATCCCGGCACGCGCGCGCGTGCGCGTACTGTGCCGGCCTCTGGAGCGGGCTCGTACCGGCGGAGGGGCTGCTCGCCGGACTGCTCCTCGTGCCGCCGGCCGCGCTGCTGCTCGCGGGCGTCCGTGAACGGGCCGGTTTCGGCACCGGTTTCGACACCGTCGCCGCGGCCGGCCCGCTCGACGGCCGGGGCGGCGATCCGTCCGCCGCCCCTCAGGCCGGCGTCCCGGTCTCCGGGCCGGGCGCGGGATCCCCCGGCCGCGGCCCCCGCTCCTCCCGCGCCGCCCGTCGCCGGCGCCGGCAGCAGCGGCAGCGCGGCCGCAGGCGTCTCGTCGTCGCGGCGGGCATAGCCGTGGTGGCGGTCGCCGGCGGCGCCTTCACCCTGACCACCGGCCCCGACGAGGGGACGGAAGCCCGGGACACCACCCTCGCCGCGACCGCCGAGGCGGGTCCGCCCTCCGCGCAGGAGCCGAGCGCGACCGCGACGGCCACGGCCACCCCTTCCCCGTCGGCCACGGCGTCGAAGACCCCTCACGCGACCCCCAAGCCCTCGCGCCCCAGCCCGTCCGCATCCCGCACCTCGCCGCCGCCCCGCCCGACGCGTACGGCCACGTCCGCGCCCGCCCCCACCCGCACCACCCCGCCGACCTCCGGATCCGGATCCGAATCCGGTTCCACCGAGCAGCAGGTGATCAGCCTGGTGAACGAGGAACGGGCCAAGGCCGGCTGCGGGCCGCTGACCGAGCACCCCCTGCTGACCAAGGCCGCCCAGGGGCACTCCGACGACATGGCCGCGCGGGACTTCTTCGACCACACCAACCCCGACGGCGACGGCCCCGGCGAGCGCATCACGGCCGCCGGATACGCGTGGTCGTCCTACGGCGAGAACATCGCGAAGGGCCAGACCACCGCGGCGCAGGTGATGGAGTCCTGGATGAACAGCCCCGGTCACCGGGCGAACATCCTCAACTGCGGCTTCAAGGAGATCGGCGTCGGGCTCCACACCTCCGGCGGCCCCTACTGGACACAGGCCTTCGGCAGCCGCTGAGGTCCCGAAGACCACCGGTGTGACAAGTACGACGTCCGACAGGGGGATCTTGACGCTTCCCTGACGCGTAACCCCCGGTCGGCGGCTTGCGGTCTGTTTAGGCTTGCCCGGCCATCGATCTGATGGCCGAAAATCGACAGCAAGGTCGACCGCCGAGTCGCCGCCCGACACCACCTCAGGGACACCCGATGGCCACCACCAAGGACGCCCGCTCCGGACGATTGCGCGCGTGGATGCTGGAGGGCCTCTCCGACATGGGGAAGGGCAAGCCCTCACGGCCCAAGGAGACCGCCCCGGACGCCGGTCACAAGGGCCAGCGCTGGTGGCGGGTGATGTGCCTGACCGGTGTCGACTACTTCTCGACCCTCGGGTACCAGCCCGGCATCGCGGCCCTCGCCGCGGGCCTGCTCTCGCCCGTCGCGACGATCGTCCTGGTGATCGTCACCCTCGCCGGCGCCCTGCCCGTCTACCGGCGGGTCGCGGAGGAGAGTCCCCGCGGCGAGGGCTCGATCGCGATGCTGTCGCGGCTGCTTTCCTTCTGGAAGGGCAAGCTCTTCGTCCTCACCCTCCTCGGCTTCGCCGCGACCGACTTCCTCATCACCATCACCCTGTCGGCCGCCGACGCCTCCACCCACCTCGTCGAGAACCCCCACCTCGAGTCGGCGCTGCACAACAAGCAGATGATCATCACGCTCGTGCTGATCGCCCTGCTCGGCGCGGTGTTCCTCAAGGGCTTCCTGGAGGCCATCGGCGTCGCCGTCGTCCTCGTCGGCGTCTACCTCGGCCTGAACGTGGTCGTCGTCATCAGCGGCCTGTGGCACGTCATCACCGAGGGCCACGTGGTCACCGACTGGACGGCCGCCCTGACCGCCGAGCACGGAAACGTCTTCGCCATGATCGGCGTCGCCCTGCTCGTCTTCCCGAAGCTCGCGCTCGGCCTCTCCGGCTTCGAGACCGGCGTCGCCGTCATGCCGCACGTCCAGGGCGACCCGGGAGACACCGAGGAGAAGCCCGCCGGCCGTATCCGGGACACCAAGAAGCTGCTGACCACGGCCGCGCTGATCATGAGCGTCTTCCTGATCTTCACCAGCTTCATCACCACCGTCCTCATCCCCGAGCAGGAGTTCGAGTCCGGCGGCCAGGCCAACGGCCGTGCCCTCGCCTACCTCGCGCACGAATACCTGGGCAACACCTTCGGCACGATCTACGACATCTCCACCATCGCCATCCTGTGGTTCGCCGGCGCCTCCGCCATGGCGGGTCTGCTCAACCTGATGCCCCGCTACCTGCCCAAGTACGGCATGGCGCCGCACTGGGCCCGCGCCGTGCGCCCGATGGTCATCGTCTTCACCCTGGTCGCCTTCCTGGTGACGTGGATCTTCGACGCCGACGTCGACGCCCAGGGCGGCGCGTACGCCACCGGTGTCCTCGTCCTGATCTGCTCGGCCGCCATCGCGGTGACGATCGCCGCCCGCAAGGCCGAGCAGAAGGGCTGGACCATCGGCTTCGGCGTGATCTCGGTGGTCTTCCTCTACACCACCGTCGTCAACGTCATCGAGCGCCCCGACGGCGTGAAGATCGGTGCCTGCTTCATCGCCGGCATCATCCTCATCTCGCTCCTCTCGCGGCTGGGCCGCGCCTTCGAGCTGCGCGTCACGCACATCGAGCTGGACGACATGGCCGAGCGGTTCATCCAGGACATCTCACGCCGCACGCCCCGCTTCATCGCGAACGAGCCGGACAACCGGGACATCGCCGAGTACCGCGACAAGATCGAGCAGATCCGCGCCGACAACGATCTGCCGACCACCGAGGACTTCGTCTTCATCGAGGTGACCGTCACCGACCCCTCCGAGTTCGAGGCGGGCCTGACCGTACGCGGCGAGGTCATGCACGACCGCTACCGCGTCCTCACCGTCGAGTCCTCCTCCATCCCCAACGCGCTGGCCGCCCTCCTGCTTCACGCGCGGGACCTCACCGGGGTCCGCCCGCACATCTACTTCGAGTGGACCGAGGGCAACCCCTTCGCCAACTTCCTCCGCTTCTTCCTCCTGGGCCAGGGCGAGGTCGCCCCGGTCACCCGTGAGGTCCTGCGGGAAGCGGAAGCCGACCGGGACCTCCGCCCGCGCGTCCACGTCGGCTGAGCCGGGACGTCTACGGACGAGGGCCGGGCTCCCCGGAGGGCCCGGCCAGCCGGGTCAGCTCCACGTCGACGGCCTCCCGCATGAGGGTGCGCGCGTGGTCGATCGTCAGGCCGCCGCTCAGCCAGCGCATGCTCAGGCCTTCGAGGAGGGCGGTGAGCCGCTCCGCCGCCGCGGTGAGCATGACGGCGGGCGCCATGGGCTTCTCCCGGCCCAGGAGCCCGGCCACCTCCTGCACCCACACGAGGGTCGCGCGGGCGAGGTCCTCGCGCAGGACGGGGTCGAAGACGGCGCTCGCCCGCAGCTCGCCCCAGGCCGAGCTGTTCTCCCGTACCTCCGGGGTGTCCTGGAGCTCCAGGAGGAGGACCTGGTCGAGCTCCTCGCGCGGGCCGAGCGGCTCGGCGTCGGGGTCCCGCTCGGTGGTGTACCTCTCGGCGCGGTCGTTGATGAACTCCAGCGTGTGGCGCAGGATTCCGGTGCGGTCCTTGAAGTGGTAGTAGATCAGGCCGGTGGAGACCCCGGCCTCGGCGGCCAGTTCCTCCACGCGGAGCCCGCGGACCCCGCGCCGGGCGATCACCCGGGCGGCCGCTTCAAGGATCTGAGTACTACGAGACGCCATGCCATGAACCCTATCCGGAGCGGCGGGCGGAGTGATCGACGATGCCCCCTCCGGCCGCCCGCGGCTCAGCCGTCCTTCCGGTACTGGCTCAGGACCACCGTGACCGGGCCCTCGCCCTGCGTCCCTTCGACGAGCCTGGCGATGACGAGGTGCCGGGCGTCGGGGCTGCGGACGCAGAAGGGCCGTTCGTCGCCGAGGTCGTCGAGGGGGAGGCTCGTGACGGGTTCCGTCTCGATGCCGCGCTCGCAGTCCTCGGGGCTCAGCACGTATCCGGAGGCGACGAAGGCGTCGGCCTCCTCGGGCAGCGCGAAGGCCCCCTTCTCGCGGGTCAGGTACCAGTCGGCGGTCTCGGCGGGGACGACCTTCCCGGTGGCGAGGTCGAACTCGTACGCGTCGTCGGGGGCGGTCAGCTCGACGTCGGCGTACTCCGGCGTGAACGAGGGTGCCCCGGTCCCGCCGAAGGAGTACACGGCCCCGGCCGCCGCCGCGAGCAGGCCGACGGTGGCGGCGCCCGCGATCAGGGGCGTGCGCCCGCGACGGCGGCGCGACCGGCGCGCCGGGGGCTCGCCGGGGGCGCGGCCGCCCCCGGGTCGGGGCTCGGCCACCCGCCGCGTGGGCGCGGGGACGGTCGGGGCGGCGTGGGTGGGGCGGTCGTGGAGCGAGGGCGGCGGCGTACCGGTGGGATCCTGCGCTCCCCGGCCGGCCCCGCCCGGCAGCTCCCGCCGTACCGCGCCCGGCAGCCAGCCCTCGGTGAACTCCGGGGCGGGGCCGACGGCCGGGTGCGCGTGCACGGCGGCGATCAGTTCGGCCGGGACGGGGCGGTGCTCGGGCCGCTTGGCGAGGCAGCGTTCCAGGAGGGCGTGCAGCTCGACGGGGACGTGGGAGAGGTCGGCGGGCTCGTGGACGACGCGGTACAGCGCGGCCGACTCGGGCCCGGCGCCGAACGGCAGCGCTCCCCCGGCCACGTACGCGGCGAGCGCGCCCAGGGCGAAGACGTCGGTCGCGGACGTCACGGCGAGGCCGAGGGCCTGCTCGGGTGCCATGTAGGCGGCGGTGCCGATCGTGAGGCCCGTGCCGGTGAGCCCGGTGGCGTCGGCCGCCCGCGCGATGCCGAAGTCGATGACGCGGGGGCCGTCCTCGGCGATCAGGACGTTGGCCGGCTTGAGGTCGCGGTGGACGACGCCCGCGCCGTGGATGGCCTGGAGGGCCTCCGCGATCCCGGCGACGAGGAGCAGCACCGTACGGACGGGGAGCGGTCCGTGGCGCTCGACGACCTGCTGGAGGGAGGGGCCGGGGACGTAGGCGGTGGCGAGCCAGGGGACGGGGTCGTCGGCTCCGTGGTCCACCACCTGCGCGGTGAAGAGGCCGTGGATGCGGCTCGCGCTGGCGACCTCCTGGGCGAAGCGCCGCCGGAACTCGGGGTCGGCGGCGAAGTCCTCGCGCACCGCCTTGAGGGCGATGGGCCGCCCGCCCGGGGTGTGGGCGAGATAGACGACGCCCATGCCGCCGGCGCCGAGCCGGGCCTGGATCCGGTAGCCGCCGATCTCTCGGGGGTCGCCGGGCGCGGGCGGCGCGTGGGCCGGCCGCGGCCCGGGAGGGTACGTGGAGGACATGGGCACGATCGTGCCGTTGACCAAAGTTTCAGTCAACATGAGCAGGGTGGATCGCCACGAAAAGACGGACCAAAGCGGCATCAAGCACGCCGGCCGCTCGTGCGCCGGGCGCGCGACCCGGGCACGCTCCCCCATGGCGGCCATTTGACTGAAAATCCGGTCAGTGTCAGAGTGGCGTCGACGGCCACCCCGATCGGAGCACACCGTGTCCCACCGTTCCCCCTCCCGCCGCACCGCCCTGCGGGCCTTCGCCGGAATGGGCGGCGCCCTCGCCCTCGGCGCCGCCGCCTGCGGTCCCGAGGAGGCCGCGCAGGGCGGTGACGCCCCCGGCACGAGCCGTACCCCGGCCTCCCCCGCCGCGGACGGCGTGCGCCGCTTCGGCGCCGAATGGGAGAGCCACACCCGGACGTTCATGTCCTGGCCCGCCCTCGCCTCCGTCTGGGAGGACGACCTCCCCTCCGTACGGGAGGACATCGCCCGCATCGCCCGGGCCGTCTCGGAGTACGAGGCCGTCGTGATGATGGCCCGCCCGGACCAGCAGGCGGCGGCCCAGCGGGCCTGCGGCTCGCAGGTCGAGGTCGTCCCGACGGCCGTCGACGACCTGTGGGCCCGCGACATCGTCCCGGTCTTCGTGGAGGACGACGGCGAGCTCGCCGGCATCGACTTCAACTTCAACGGCTGGGGCAACAAGCAGACGCACACCAACGACGCCCGGGTCGGCCGCAAGCTCCTCGCCAAGTACGGCGTCCCCCGCGAGCAGGCGCCGCTCACCGCCGAGGGCGGCTCCTTCGAGACCGACGGCGAGGGCACCCTCCTCATCACCGAGAGCTCGATCGTCAACAACAACCGCAACCGCGGGAAGAACCGGGACCGGATCGAGGACGAGCTGATCGAGACCCTCGGCGTGGAGAAGGTGGTCTGGCTGGCCGGCGTCCGCGGCGAGGACATCACCGACGCGCACGTGGACAGCCTCGTACGGTTCACCGCGCCCGGCGTGGTCCTGCTCGACCAGGCCTTCCCCGGCACTCCCCCGGACTCCTGGTCCCGCTCGGCCGACCAGGCCCGCTCGGTGCTGAGCAGGGCCACCGACGCCCGCGGCCGGCGCTTCGAGATCATCGACCTTCCGCAGCCGGACCTCGACAGGATCACCGGCGGGGGCGACGACTTCGTGTCGACGTACGCCAACTTCTACGTCGCGAACGACTCCGTGTTCATGCCGAAGTTCGGCGACCGGAAGGCCGACGACCGCGCGCGCGGCATCCTCCAGGACCACTTCCCCAAGCGGGAGATCGTGCAGATCCCGATCGACACGATCGCGTCCGGCGGCGGTGGCATCCACTGCTCGACCCACGACCAGCCCGGCAAGCCGGCCGCCTGATCCCGGGAGGCCTCAGGGCAGCTGGACGAGCTGGATGAGGTTGCCGCAGGTGTCGTCCAGGACCGCGATGGTGACCGGGCCCGCCTCCGTCGGTTCCTGGAGGAAGACGACACCGAGGGCGCTCAGCCGCTCGTACTCGGCACGGATGTCGTCGACGGCGAACGAGGTGGCCGGGATGCCGTCCGCGACGAGAGCGCGCGCGTACGCCTTCGCGGCGGGGTGCGCGTCGGGCTCCAGGAGCAGCTCCGTGCCGTCGGGGGTCTCCGGCGAGACGACGGTCAGCCAGCGGTAGTCGCCGAGGGGGACCTCCGTCTTCTTCACGAAGCCCAGCTTCTCCGTGTAGAAGCTCAGCGCCTTGTCCTGGTCGTCGACGAAGACACTGGTCACGTGGATCCGCATGGCGTTCTCCTCCGGTCGGCTTCGGGGTCCGCGGCCACGTAACCACCTGCCCACCGCCCGGCGGGAACCCGACACGCCCCGCGTACGCCTGCGGCACGGCCGACGACCGCACGCGAGGGGGTCCTGGGCCGTCCGTGTCCGGGGAACCGCGGACGTGCCGGGCCGTGACGGAGCCGGCCCGGGGCCGTTCGAAATCCGGTGGATCGTCCTCGCCCCCGGCGACTCCCGGTCCATGGGCCTGATCCCCGACAGGTGCGAGGGCCACTGCCGGGGCGTGGACGGCCGGGCCGGGCCCAACCTGGCGTGCCGGGGGTGCGGGCGGGCCGTGGCGACCCGCATGGACGACTGCGGACTGTGGCAGACGGTCTGGCTGGAGCCCGCCGCGGTCGTACGCCGCCCCTCGGGGGTCCCCGCGGGGCCGCCGCCCGACTGGGACGACCTGGAACGTGCCGAGCACCGCGTGCCGCCCGTCGAGGCCGACGGGTCGTGGAGCCGCCGCTGGGAGGCGGCGGTCGGGGTCGCGCTGGCCCACCTGACGGTGGCCACCGGAGGGCGCCCGGCGGCCCTCCCCGCCGGACCCGTCGCCGAGCTGCTCGGCCACGCCGTCGGCCGGTACCTCCCCGCAGGACCAGGGACCCGGTCGGTGGGGCTCGCCGGTCCCGGGATCCGAACGCCCCGGCCACGCCCCGATGTCCTGCTCGTCCCCCGCCACCCCCGCACGGGCGCGTCCTGGCGCCCGCCCGGCGACGAAGGGGCCGTCGTGCCGCTGGACAGCGGGGTCTGGGCATACCTCGCCCACCCGGGCGAGACCTCGCCGCTGCCCGCGACCGGGGCGCTCCCGGCGGGCGTCCTGCGCGACGACTACCCGCTGCCGCCGCACCCCTGGCGCCCGCTGATGCCCCACCACCGCGCCTTCGAGGACACCCTGGCCGACCTGCCGGCCGTACGCACCCTCCGACCGCGCGGCTTCCGCGACGCGTAGCCCTAGTCCCCCTGCCCGGGTCCGTCCTCCATGAGCAGGAAGAGCCAGCACAGTTCGCCGGCCAGCATGCTCGTCATCATCCATGCCCCCCAGCCGGCGCTGTGCGTCACGACGGCGGCGACGGCCCCCGTCGAGTAGCCGACCGCGGCGGCCCTTCGCGCCCCCTTGCCGGCGCCCCACTCACGGCGCAGCCGGCCGGAGCTGCGCCAGGCGCCCCACAGGAAGGAGACGACGGCGAGCGCCTCCACCACGACCCACCCGAGGGGCGGCGCGGGCAACGTGCCCGGCATCTCCGCCCCGCGCCGCACAAGAAGGACCCCGGCGACCAGGACGGCGGGGCCGGCCAGGGCGAAGACCCCCGCCACGAAACGGAGGAAGCCGACGGGCAGCCTCGGCGCCCCGCTGCCGGTCGGCGTGGACGCGCTGGACATGGCGTGCATGCGGCGGGCCGCTCCGCGGAAATCCGTCGCGATGACCCAGCCGAAGACCGTCGCGAACATCCCCCAGGCCAACACGAACATCGCCCCCCCTTTCACCGACGCCCCCTGCGCCGCGGGCACGCTAGCCGGGCCTCACGGGCGCACGTCATGCCGGATCCCGGCAGGGTGCGGAGGCACCCGCTGCCGGGACCGTGCGTACCCCGTCGCGAGCCTGACGATGGATCAGGTGATCGCCAGCGGGTCGTTCGGGGCGAGTGCGGCCGCGATGCGCTCGGCGACCAGCTCGGCCATGTTGCCGTCGGGGGTGTTCGGGGTCTTCGTCGCGGAGACCGCGATGGCGAGCCCCTTCGACGGGAGGTACGCCTGGATCGCCGCGTACCCGGAGAACGACGGGTTCTGCAGCACCCACCCGTTGACGACGATGACGCCGAGCCCGAAGTGCTTCGCCTCGGTCTGCTTCAGGCAGATCGAGGCGGGGCAGGTGGCGGTCGCGCCGCCGAGGCCGACGGTGCCCGGGTCGAGCAGCGTGCGGTACGAGCGGTACGAGAGGAGTTCGCCGCTGCCGATCGCCCGCGCCGAGGTGGCCAGGTCGCAGATGTGGGTGGTGATGACCGCGCCGGGCGCGGTGGTCCACGAGGGGTTCCAGAAGGTGGACTCCTCGTAGAAGCCGCGGTCGGACGTGAAGGCGTGCAGGACCGGGCGCGGGATGTCGGGGGTGAAGCTGTTCCGGGTGTCGCGCATGCCGAGGGGGCCGGTGACGCGTTCCTCCACGAGCCGGTCGATCCGGGTGCCGGTGATCTTCTCGAGCGCGGTGGCGAGGAGGAGGTAGTTGGCGTGGGAGTAGCTCCAGTTCGTCCCCGGCTCGTACCAGAAGGAGTGGCTGTAGGGGTACGAGAGGAGCTGCGCCGGGGTCCACCGGCGGAAGGGGTGCGGCACCAGTTCGGCGAGGAAGGCCGGGTCGGTGACGTAGTCGTGGAGGCCCGTGGTGTTGCTGGCCAGCATCCGCAGGGTGATCCGGTCCGCCTTCGGCACGGTGGGCAGCCACTGCTCCACGGTGTCGTCGAGATCGACCCTGCCCTCCTCGACGAGCTGGAGGAGGGCGGTGCCGATGTGGGCGAAGGCCACGGAGCCGGCCCGGAAGTGCATGTCCGGCTCGGCGGGGACGCCGGTCATGGACTCGCCGAGGGCGTCGGTGACGACCTCGCGGCCGTCGACGGTGACCCGCAGTTCGACGGACTTGAGCTTGAGGTCGCTCTTGGCCTTGCGGGTGATGTCCAGGATCCGGCGGGCCTTGCCGTCGAGGGGCCGCTCGGTCCGCACGCAGTCGCGGCCGCCGTGCCCGGGGCCGCCGGGGCCACCGGGGCCGTTGGGGCCTTCTGGCCGCGAGGCGAGTGCCGGGGCGGCGGCGGTCTGGACGGCGAGGGCGAGGAGCGCGGCGCAGAGCAGGGCTCTGCGGGACCGGGTCCGTGTGCGGGTGGGGCGGGGGGTGGGGTTCATGGGCCGCACTATGACCGGAAGCGCACCCGTGATCCGGCCGAACACTCCAGGGTCGGTGCGAGAGGCATCCATCTGGGGCAGAGGGAAGAGCCGGCGCCCCGGGGCACCGGCTCTTCCGCGGTCGTACGGGCGGGGTCAGGCGGCGAGCGCCTCCTCCGCCTCCTCGACGGCCGGCGCGGCCGCCTTGGTGTCGCGCATCACCAGAGTGGCGAGGACGGCCGCCGCGAGGACTCCGACGGCGCTGATGGTGAAGGTGGTGGACATCGAGGAGGTGAAGGCGTCCCGGGCGGCGGCGATCAGTCCGGGGTCGCCCTGGGCGGCGGCCAGTGCGCCGCCGATCGACTGCTTGGCCTGCGCGGGGGCGTCGGCCGGCATCGAGGCGGAGAAGGTGCTGGTGAGGAGCGAGCCGAGGATGGCGATGCCGAGCGCGGTGCCGGCCTGCTGGATGGTGTCGTTGAGGGCCGAGCCGACGCCGGCCTTCTCCGCGGGGATGGTGCTCATCAGCGCGCCGACGGCGGCCGGCATGGCGAGGCCGGCACCGAGGCCGAGGAGGCCGAGGGCGACGGCCGGGACGGTGAAGCCGGAGTGGGCGTCGACGGTGGTGAGCAGCCCGAAGGAGGCGGCCATGACGAGCATGCCGGCGAGGATCAGGAGCCGGTTGCCGATCTTGGCGGCGAGGCCGGCGCCGGCGCCGTTGCCGATGAGGGCGGCGACGGCGAGCGGGACGAAGGCGAGACCGGCCTTGACGGGCGAGTAGCCGAGGACGAACTGCAGGTACTGGGTGAGGACGAGGAGCAGTCCGCCGTTGCCGATCTGCACGAGGGTCAGCGAGAGCGAACCGCCGCTGAAGTTGCGGTGCTTGAAGAGGACCAGCGGGACCATCGGCTCGGGGGTGACGTTCTCCCGGATCACGAAGCCGGCGAGGGTGACGACGGCGACGGCCAGGGTGAGGAGCGAGCGGCCCTCGAAGGCGCCGTGCTGCGGGATCTCGATGATCCACCAGATCAGCGCGGTCATGCCGACGGCGGAGAGGATCGCGCCGAGCGGGTCGGGCTTCTGCCAGGGGCCCTTCGACTCGGGCATGAGGGTGAGGGCGGCGAGGACGGCGAGGGCCACGACCGGGACGTTGATGAAGAAGATCGAGTGCCAGGAGAAGTGGTCGATCAGGACGCCGCCGAGGACGGGGCTGCCGACGAGGCCGAGCATGGAGACGGAGCCCCAGGCGGCCATGGCGCGGGGCCGCTCGTCCTCGTCGAAGACGGTGATGAGGATGGAGAGCGTCGAGGGCATGATCAGCGCGCCGCCGACGCCCATCGTGACGCGGGCGGCGATGACCTGGCCGGGGCTGGTGCAGACCGTGGCGGCGAGTGAGGCCGCGCCGAACAGCAGCAGGCCGATCACCATGACCTTCCGGCGGCCGAAGCGGTCACCGAGGCTGCCCGAGGTGAGCAGGAGTCCCGCGAACACGAGGATGTAGGAGTCCAGGATCCACTGGATGTCCTGGGCGCTCGCCCCGATGTCCTCGGTCATGGACGGTACGGCGACGGTGAGCGCCATGCTGTCGACGACCAGGACCAGGGTGCTCAGGCAGAGCACGACCAGGATCCACCAGCGGCGTGGGTTGCGGGTTTCCATCGGGAGTTCCCCCTCGGGTTTCGTTCGCTCCCCTCGGAGCGCCTCGACGCGAACACTGTACGCAGCTGCGCACAGTGTTCGCAACCCCGGAGACCTGTACGCTGAATGCGAACGCCGTACGCAGAGAAGGCAGGAGGACCATGGCCGCCAAGGCGAACCCCGTCCCGTCCGTATGGGCCCGCGAGCAGTCCGCCCCCGACCAGCCCGCGCTCAGCCGGGCCGCGATCGTCCGCGAGACGGTCGTCATGCTGGACGCCGACGGCATCGAGGCGCTCAGCATGCGCAAGCTCGGCGCCCGTCTGAACGCCGGGGCGACCTCGCTCTACCGCCATGTCGCCACCAAGGACGAGCTGATGGAGCTCGCCGTCGACGAGGTCGCCGGCGAGATTTCCGTCCCGCCCGCGGGCAGCCCCTGGCGGGCCGCCGCCGCCGAGGCCGCCGAGGCCTTCCGCGCGACGGCCCTGCGCCACCCCTGGCTCTCGTCGACCCTCGGGCAGGCGGGCCTCGCCTATCTGGGCCCCAACCTGATGTCGTACTCGGAGCGACTCGCCGCCCTGTTCACGGCCGCCGGGTTCCCCGAGCCGAGCCGGGCGATCGACACCCTCCTGTCGTACGTCATCGGCATGAGCACCACGGAGGCCGCCTGGCTCACCACGGTCGCCCGCTCCGGGGAGACCGAGGCCGGGTTCATCGCCCGTCTCATGCCCGCCGCCCAGCAGGCGGCCGCCGACCACGACCACCTCGCCGAGTCGTACGCCGAGGCCGCCGCCCAGGCGGCGGCCGACCCGGTCGCCATCCGGGACGCCAAGTTCGCCTACGGCCTCGACGTGGTCCTGGACGGTCTGGAGATGCGGCTCCCGCGCTGACCGGACGCCCGGCCGGGCCCCGGCGCCCTCACCGCTCGTGCGGGCGCGCCACTCCCTGGGGACTCGGGCGCGGGGTCACCGTGCCCAGGAAGCGGATGTGGGGGCGCCCGTCGGGTCCCGGCCGGGTCACGGTGCTGCGGACCCCGTAGACCTCGGCGATCAGCTCCTCGGTGAGGACCTCCTCCGGTGGGCCGCCCGCCACCACCCGGCCGCGGGCGAGGACCACGAGCCGGTCGCAGTACATCGCCGCGAGGTTGAGGTCGTGCAGGGCGACGACGGCCGTGAGGCGGAGTCCGGCGACGAGGGCGAGCAGGTCGAGCTGGTGCTGGATGTCGAGGTGGTTCGTGGGCTCGTCGAGGAGGAGTTCACGCGGTTCCTGGGCGAGGGCCCGGGCGATCTGGACGCGCTGGCGTTCGCCGCCGGAGAGGGTGCGCCAGGGCTGCCGGGCGCGGTCGGTGAGCCCGGTCCGTTCGAGGGCGGTGCGGACGGCGGTCTCGTCCGCGGCCGAGGGCGGGGTCCAGGCCCTGCGGTGCGGGATGCGGCCGAGGCGTACGACGTCGGCGACGGTCAGGTCGGTCCGGGTGTCGGCCTGCTGCTCGACCGTGGCGAGGCGCCGGGCGACCGTGCGGCGGCCGAGCCCGCCCAGCGGGTCGCCGTCGAGGGTGACGAGCCCGGAGTCGGGGGCGAGGACGCCGGCGAGGAGGCGCAGCAGCGTGGACTTGCCCGAACCGTTGGGGCCGAGCAGCCCGGTGACGGTGCCGGGGGCGAGGGAGACGCTGACCCCGTCGAGGACGAGGGTGCCGCCGGCCGTGCGCGAGACCCGTTCGGCGCGGAGCCCCTCGCCGGTCTCCGTTCCCCTGTCGGCGGTCGTGGTCATCGGCCGCTCCTCGTGCGGTACAGCACGAGCACGAAGGCCGGTACGCCGATCAGCGAGGTCACCACGCCCACCGGCACCTCCTGGGGGTCGAGGACCGTGCGGGCGAGCGTGTCGGCCCAGACGAGGAACACCGCTCCGGCCAGGGCGGTGACCGGCAGGAGGCGGGCGTGTCCGGGGCCGGCGAGCGCGCGGGCGGCGTGCGGCAGGACGAGGCCGACGAAGCCGATCGCGCCGGCGGCGGAGACCAGAGCGGCCGTCAGGAGGGCGGTGACGCACAGCAGGACGAGCCGGGTCCGCGCGACGGCGACGCCGAGCGAGGCGGCGGCCTCCTCGCCGAAGGCGAAGGCGTCCAGGGTCCTCGCGTACCCGCCGCAGATCAGCAGGGCCGCCGCGAGGACGGCGAGGCACAGCCACACCTCGCTCCAGCCGGCCCCGGCGAGCGAGCCGAGCAGCCAGAAGAGCACGCCCCGGGTGGTCTCGGCGTCGGCGGCGGTCATGACGACGAAGGAGGTCAGGGCGGAGAAGAGCTGCATCGCGGCGACGCCCGCGAGGACCACCCGGTCCGTGGAGCCGCCGAGGGTGTGGCTGAGCAGCAGGACGAGCGCGAAGGAGACCACCGCCCCCAGGAACGCCCCGCCGGTGACGGAGAGGACCCCGCCGCCGATGCCGAGGACGACGACCGCGACCGCGCCGGTCGACGCTCCGGAGGAGACGCCGAGGACGAAGGGGTCGGCCAGCGGGTTGCGCAGGAGCGACTGCATCACCGCCCCGCAGACGGCGAGTCCGGCGCCGCAGACGGCGGCGAGGAGGGTGCGGGGCAGCCGCAGGTCCCAGACGATCCCGTCGCGGATCGGCGGGAGTTCGGAGACTCCGCCGCCGAGGTGGGCGGCGATCACGGAACCGGCCTCGCCGACGCCTATGTCCGCCGGTCCGACGGTGACGGCCACGGCGACGGACAGGCCGAGCAGCACGAGTCCGGCCGTCGTCCACAGGAGCGCCGTGGCGGACGTGACCTCCCGCCGGGTGGTGCTCACTTCGCCAGACCGTACGAGCGGAGCGCGGCCGCCACCTTCTCGACGCCCTCCACCGTGCGGAGGGTGGGGTTCATCGCCTGCCCGCTGAGCAGGACGTACCGCTTGTGCTTCACGGCCGTCATGTTCCGGGTGACGGGGTCGGACTCCAGGAACTCGATCTTCTTCGCCGCGCTCTCGGCGGACTGCGCGCGGCGGGTGAGGTCGCCGATCACGAGGACGTCGGGGTCACGGTCCGCGACGGTCTCCCAGTTGACCTGGGGCCACTCCTCGCGGGTGTCGTCGAAGACGTTCTTCGCGCCGAGGGCGTTCGTGACGATCCCGGGCGCCCCGCAACAGCCCGCCATGTAGGGCGCCTTGGCGTCGGAGTACCAGTAGAGGACGGTGGCGTCGGTGAAGTCGGCGGCCGCCGTGGCCTTCGCGACCCGGTCCTCGAGTCCGGCGACGAGCTTCTCGCCGCGCTCGGGGACGCCGAACACCCGGGCCAGGTCGCGGATCTCGCCGTAGACGGTCTCCATGGTGAGGGGGCGGGTGCGGACGCCGTCGCCGTCGCCGCTGTTGTCCTTGCCGACGCAGTCGGTGGGCGAGAGGTAGGTGGGGACGCCGAGCTGCTCGAAGCGTTCGCGGGGCGCGACCCCGCCCTTGCCGAGGGTGTACGCGAACGAGGCGGCCGCGAAGTCGGGTTCGGTGTCGAGGACCTTCTCGAAGGAGGGGTAGCGGTCGGCGAGGCGCGGGACCTTCGCGTTCTCCTTCTCCAGGCCCTTGAGCACCGGGTCGGTCCAGGTGGCGGTGCCCACCATGCGGTCGGCGAGGCCGAGCGAGAGCATGATCTCCGCCGCCCCCTGGTCGAGGGCGACGGCCCGGCGCGGGGCGCGGTCGACGCGGACCGGCCGTCCGCAGTTGTCGTCGAAGGTGACGGGGTAGCCGCGCTCCGGGGCCGTTCCCTTCCCGGCCGGCGCGGCGGTCCAACCGCCGCATCCGGTCACCGTCGCGGTGAGGACCAGGACGCCGACCAGGGCGAGCACGGCGGAGCGGACGGGGTGTCCGAGGGGCACGGGGAACTTCCTCTGCGTCCACGGCTCATACGCGGAGCCTGTCGTACGGTGCTCCCCGGTCGGCGGCGTGCCGCCGGGGCCGCCAGCAGGTCTTCGGACTCGGGGTCAGCCGGACGGAGCGCCTTCCCGGGCCCGTCGTGCCGCCCAGTGGCCGATGCTCCGCCCGTCGCCCTCACCGCTGCGCGTCAGTTCCGGTCTCGCACCGGATTCCCTGACCCGTGGACGTACCCGTTCAGGTGCGTACAAAGGTGCGACTGGCCTCGGCACAGTACCACCGGCCGGCCGCCGCGCCCCGGGACGCCCGTCGACGTCAGACGCGCAGCTCCTTCGCCTCGAAGCGGCCGTCGCCGAGGACCAGGACGAAGGAGACCTGCTGCCCCTCGGAGACCGTCCGCTCCTCGCTCTCGATGTCCTCGGCGCTGAAGTAGACCTGCTCCTCGGAGCCCACGGGGACGACGAAGCCGTACCCGCCGAGACGGTTGAAGGACTGCACGAACCCCTTGCTTCTGCCATCCACGGCGGCCTCCTCGTCGGCTCGGGCGACGCGGTCGAGGGTGTCCGGCCCCGGGCGGGCCGTGTCCGCGCCTCAGGGGAGATGTACCCCGCGCACCCGCCCTTCGCCACCGCCGCCGCCCCGGGGAGAACCACCCCAAACGATCTCGTACAATATTCAACAGAGGCCCGCTGCCGGAGATCCCCCGTGTCCGTCAGCGGGCCTCGCCCTTTCCTCGCGGAGCTCGCCTCAGGCGCGGCCGCCCGGGTAGGCGATCCGTGCCGTGATCCTGGCGATGCGCCGCGCCGACTCCTCCGGCGCGGCCACCGGCTGGACGATGTGGCTGACGGTGAGCCGCACGATCGTCTCGACGGCGAGGCCGCGGGACTCCTCGTCGACGTCGGGCCAGGCCTCGATCGCGTACGCGTCGAGCATCGCCATCGCCGTGCCGAAGACCGGCTCCGGGCGCGTGGTGAGATAGGCCAGGAGATCGTCCTCGCCGCCGCGCGCGGCGAGCAGGACGCTCTTGATGAGCGGGTTGTCCACGGCCTGCTGCAGCGTGTAGCCGACGCCCGCCGCCGCTGCCGCCTCCAACTCGCCCCGATGGGCGTCGAGTTCACGCTGGATGCCGAGGAGGAAGCCCTCCAGCTCTCGCTGGACCAGGGCGTTGCCGATGGCCTCCTTCGAGCCGAACTCGTTGTAGAGCGTCTGGCGGCTGATGCCGGCGGCCCGCGCGATGGCGGCCATGCGGAGCCCGCCCCAGCCGTCGGCGGCGACGAGCCGGTAGGCGGCGTCGAGCACCTGCTCGCGCAGGAGGGACCGAACACTCTCACGGAAACGTGTCATCGTGCCCCCACTTTATCCACCGGCCCCTGTCCAGAGCATTGACACCTTGCAGTGAATCCGTCTATCAACTGGACAGAACGCAGGTGAAGTGTCCACCTCTCCGAGGAGCCGGTCTTGGCCCTGCACAGCGACTCCCCCGAAGCCCCCGCCGCCTGGCGCGACCCCAAGCGCCTGCTCTGGCTGCTCGGCCTGCTCATCCCGGCCTTCCCCTTCCTCTCCTGGGGTCTGGTGGCCGCCACCGGGCTCCGCCTCTTCTGGTGGACCGGGATCCTCGTCCTGTACGTGATCTTCCCGGTCGTCGACCACCTCATCGGCAAGGACTCCGCCAACCCGCCGGACAGCGCGCTCGCCCACCTGGAGCAGGACCGCTACTACCGCTGGTGCACCTATCTCTACCTCCCCCTCCAGTACGCGGGTCTCGTCCTCGGCTGCTGGCTGATCACCCGGGGCGACCTCGCCCTCCTGGACCGGATCGGGCTGACGTGCACCCTCGGCGGGGTCGCCGGCATCGCCATCAACACCGCCCACGAACTGGGGCACAAGACGGAGGCACTGGAGCGCAGGCTCTCCCGGATCGCGCTCGCCCAGACCTGGTACGGCCACTTCTACGTCGAGCACAACCACGGCCACCACATCCGCGTCGCCACCCCGGAGGACCCCGCGAGCGCCCGGCTCGGCGAGAGCTTCTGGCGCTTCCTGCCCCGGACCGTCCTCGGCAGCCTCACCTCGGCCTGGCGCCTGGAGAAGCGCCGGCTCGCCCGCCGGGGCCGGTCCGTGTGGAGCCCGCGCAACACGGTCCTCGGCTCCTGGGCGCTGTCGTTCGCGCTCTTCGCGGGGCTCGCGCTCGCCTTCGGTCCCGGAGTCCTGCCGTACCTCGCGGGCCAGGCGGTCTTCGGCTTCTGCCTGCTCGAAGTCATCAACTACACCGAGCACTACGGCCTCAAGCGGCAGCTCACCGCGAGCGGCCGGTACGAGCGCTGCGCCCCGCGCCACAGCTGGAACAGCGACAACGTCGCCTCGAACGTCTTCCTCTACCACCTCCAGCGGCACAGCGACCACCACGCGCACCCCACCCGGCGCTACCAGTCGCTGCGCCACTTCGACGAGGCCCCGGAGATGCCGACGGGGTACGCGGGGATGATCGTCCTCGCGTACGTCCCGCCGCTCTGGCGCCGCGTCATGGACCCCCGGGTCCTCGCCCACTACGACGGGGACGTGACCCGGGCGAACCTCCAGCCGTCCCGCCGGGCCCGCCTGCTCGCCCGGTACGGGACGGCGACCGGCTGAGCCGCCCCTACACCGACCGCTTCATCAGCCACGGCGCCGCGGCCGCGAGGAGGGCGGTCACGCCGAGGGGGATCGTCGGGCCGGGGACGGGGGCGAAGTGCGGCGAGTGGTTGGCGGGGACGGTGTCGGGGAGGCCGTCCTCCAGCAGGGCGTCGGGGTCGATGCCCGCGTACAGCGCGGGGTCGGCGCCGCCGAAGTGCCAGAAGACGGACGGGACGCCGAGCGCGGTCCCGAAGACGCCGAAGTCCTCGCTGCCCGTGACGGCCGCCGGGAGGGTGAAGACCCTTCCCTCGCCGAGGACTTCGGCGAGCGCCGTCTGCACGAGGGCCGTCGCCTCCGGCTCGTTCACGGTGACGGGGAAGGCGTTGATGGGGGCGATCTCGGGTTCCTTGGGGGCGCCCGAGGCGGCGGCCTCCGCGCGGACGATCCGCTCGACGGCGGCGAGGACCCGGTCGCGTACGGCCGGGGTGGTCGAGCGGATGTTGACCTTGAGCTCGGCGGTCTCCGGGATGATGTTCTCCTTCGTCCCGGCGTGCAGCGAGCCGACCGTGACGACCGCCGTCTGCGAGGCGCCGATCTCCCGGGAGACCACGGTCTGCAGGCGCAGGACGACCGCCGCCGCCATCACCACCGGGTCGACGGCCGTCTCGGGGGTGGAGCCGTGGCCGCCGCGCCCGAAGAGGGTCACGCGGAGGCTGTCCGAGGCGGCCATCACCGGTCCCGGGCGGGTGCCGAGGAAACCGACGGGGGCCGGGGCGACGTGCTGGGCGAGGCAGACCTCGGCGCGCGGGAAGCGGTCGAGGAAGCCGTCCTCGATCATGACGGGCGCACCGCCGACCTCCTCGGCGGGCTGGAAGACGGCGACGACCGTGCCGTGCCAGGCGTCCCGGTGCCCGGCGAGCTGGCCGGTGGCGCCGAGGAGGCAGGTGACGTGCATGTCGTGCCCGCAGGCGTGCATGACGGGCACGGCGTTGCCGTCGGGATCGGTGCCGGTGGCGGTCGAGGCGTACGGGAGCCCGGTCTCCTCCTTGACGGGGAGGGCGTCCATGTCGGCGCGGAGCAGGACGACGGGGCCGGGTCCGTTGGCGAGGACGCCGACGACGCCGGTGCGGCCGACGCCCTCGGTGACCTCCCAGCCCTGGGCGCGCAGCCGCTCGGCGACGACACCGGCCGTACGGAACTCCTGGAACGACAGCTCGGGGTGGGCGTGCAGGTCCTCGTACAGGGCGCGCAGGGCGGGCAGGCGCGCGTCGAGTCCGGCGAGAAGGGGTGCGAGGTCGGTGGTCATGCGGCGGTTTCCTTTGCGGTGCGGGAGGGGCGGGGCGCGCGGTCGGCGGCGGCGCGGAAGGCGTCGGCGTCCTGCGGGGTCAGACAGGCCATGACGGCGGCGATCACCGCGCCGAGGACGAGGAAGCCGAAGGCGACCTGGAAGGAGAAGGCGTCGGCGAGCGCGCCCATGACGGGCGGGGCGACCATGCCGGCGACCTGGCCGCCGAGGATGACGACGGCGCTGCCGACGCCCACGTACTCCGGGGTGAGGCCGGCGAGGGGGACGGCGAAGATCGGCATGTACGCGAGGGAGGCGGCGAAGACGGCGACCGTGCCGAGGACGACGAAGCCGGTGAGGGACGGGGTGTTCGCCATGAGGAGCAGGGCGACGGCGGCGACGGCCATGCCGGGCACGATGATCACGCGGTGCCGGCCGCCGAGCCGGTCGGCGAGCCGCCCGCCGAGGACGGTGGCGACGGCGGCGCCGAGCGCCGGGACGGCGACGAGGGCGCCGGCCGAGGTGAGGGAGACCCCGTGCTCCTCGGAGAGGTACGAGGGGACCCAGGTGTTGAGGCCCCAGACGATGGTGTTGTAGCCGAACATCATCAGGGCGAAGCGCCACAGGACGCCCTTGCGCAGGACGGTGCGGAGCGGCGGGCGGGGGACCCCGGCTTCTTGCGTACCGGGCAGCGGGGCCGGGAGCAGGAGGCGTACGGCGATCAGGGCGAGGACGCCGAGGGCGGCGGTGGACCAGAAGGCCGAGCGCCAGCCGAAGGCGGCGACGAGCGGGGCGACGGCGAGCGGTGTGAGGACGGCGGCCAGGGCGTTGGAGCTCATCACCTTGCCGTTGGCGGCACCGCGTTCCTCGGGCCGGGTGCGCTCGACGAGGACCTTCATGGAGGCGGGCGGGAAGACGCCCTCGGCCGCGCCGAAGGCGAGGCGCAGCGCGAGCAGGACCGCGAAGGACCAGGCGAACCCGGTGAGGGCGGTGAAGACCGACCAGGACAGCAG
The DNA here is from genome assembly GCF_043077765.1 of Streptomyces sp. NPDC015661. NCBI lineage: Bacteria > Bacillati > Actinomycetota > Actinomycetes > Kitasatosporales > Streptomycetaceae > Streptomyces > Streptomyces sp. NPDC015661. The sequence continues at coordinate 117,533 of NZ_JBIBST010000018.1, forward strand.
GGCCCAGAGGGTCACCCGTCGGCCGCCGAAGCGGTCGGCGAGCAGGCCGCCGGGGATCTGGCACAGGGCGTAGGACAGGAAGAACGCGGAGACGACGAGGCCCTGTTGTGTGCGGTCGATGTCGAACTCGGCGCCGATGGACGGCAGGACGAGGTTGATCACGAGCCGGTCGGCGTAGTCGACCAGCCAGGCCGCGAAGAGCAGGACGACCGTGAGCCGGACGGTTCCGCGGTGCGCGGGCGGCGCCGCCGGGGACGCCGGAAGGGTCGGAGCAGGCACGGCACTCCTCTCGCCTGTGGCCGAAACTGGTGGTCGGCCGGAAGTGCCCCTACGATCCGGTCCGTGAGCGAGCACCCCCCGGATTTGCCGGAAACCGTCGGCGAGGGACCCTCCGCGCCGGTTTCCCGCGCCGGGGGCTCTCCCGTGGGCTTCTCGGAACTGGATCTCGCGCTGGTCGACGCCCTGCAGGCCGCTCCCCGCGCACCCTGGACCCGGATCGGCCGGGCGCTCGGGGTGGACGCGACGACGGCGGCCCGCCGCTTCGAACGGCTCCGCGCCGAGGGGCTCGCCTGGGTCACGGCGTACGACGCGGCGAAGACCGCCACGGTCGCCTATGTGGAGGTGCGGTGCCGGCCGCGCGCCTTCGAGCGGGTGAGCGCGGCGGTGACGGCGATGCCGTGGGTGTTCAGCGTCGACGAGACGGCCGGGGACTTCGACCTGTTCCTCTCCGTCGCCGCCCCCGGCCTGCCGTCCCTCGGGCGCGCGGTGCACGGCGGGATCGGCGCTCTGCGCGGGGTCCGCTCCACCCGCACCCGGCTCGGCATCACGCTGTACGGGGAGGGGCGGGACTGGCGGATGCGGGCGATGAACCCGGCGGAGCGGGCCGGCCTCGGCGCGCCGGGCCCCACCGCGCGGCCCCGGACGTACAGCACGCACCTCCACGACCGGCCCGCGCCGCAGGATCAGGCGCTGCTGACCGCGCTCGGCGCCGACGGGCGGCTCGGGTACGCGGAGCTGGGCGCGCGCACGGGCATGAGCGAGCACACGGCGCGGCGACGGCTCCAGCGGATGATGCGCGACGGGGACATCTCGCTCCGCTGCGATCTGGCGCACCCGATGGCGGGGCTCTCGACGATGGTGGTCTACCGCACGTCGGTACCGCACGCCCTGCTGGAGCGGACCGGGAACGCGCTGGCGCGTCTGGAGCAGGTCCGCATGTGCGTGTCGGTGAGCGGCCCGTACAACCTGCTCGTCCTGGTGTGGCTGCACGGGCTCGACGCGGTGGACCCCTTCGAGGCGCTGCTCGCGGAGCGGTTCCCGGCCCTGGAGGTACGGGACCGGACGGTGGCCCTGCACTCCCCGAAGCGCATGAGCTGGCTCCTCGACGAACACGGGCGGGCCACGGGCCGGGTGCCCCTGGGGCTGCCGGAGTACTAGGGGGTGGAAGGTGCCACGGCGCGCCGCGCTCCCGTTGCGGGCCCGGTCGGGGGTGGGCCGGGGGGAGCCGGGGGTGCGCCGTGGCACCGGTCAGGAGGCGATGCGCGGATCCGGGTCGAGGGCATCGCTTCTGAGAGCGTTGCCCCCGAGGACGTCATCTCCGAGCGCATCCGTCGCGAGGGCGTCGGCCACGGGCACGGCGGCCGGGTGGAAGGCGCGGCCGAGGGCGGTGGCCTGGCGGAGGGTCTCCGTCAGGTTCTGCCGGTCGACGGCGGGCCGGGTGTCGTGACGGCCGAGGATCAGGGAGGCGTTCCAGCGCATCCGGGGCACGCCGGGAAGGGGGCGCAGGCCGCCCGCCTCCTCGTGGTCGGCGGCGAGTGCCGTGGGGAGCATGGCGCAGCCGAGGCCCGACTGGGTGGCGGCGCGGACGCCCGCCATGGAGCCGAGCTCGTGGATCTCGGGCGGGGTGTCGCAGCGGAGGCGGAGGAATTCGGGGAGCCAGCGCTGGGAGGGGCAGTCGGGGTCGGCGATCACGACCTGCCGTCCATGGCCGCCGGGGCGCCGGCCGACGCCGGTGACGGGGACGAACTCCACTTCCTGGAGCCGTACTTCGGTGAGGTCGTCGGAGCGGTCGGTGTACTGCTGCTCGGCTAACAGGTCGGCCGGGTCGTCGGCGTCGACGACGGTGAGGACGAGGGCGCCGTCGATGGTGCCGGCCCGGAAGGCGTCGTGGACCTCGGCCGTTCCCATGATGCGCAGGGCGAGCTGGACGCCGGCGAGGAGGCGCCGCCCGACGTGGGTGACCCTGGCCAGCTGCTGCCCGTACGCGAGGGCGGGGACGATGCCGACGGTGAGGCGCGGCGGGTTGGCCGCGGGGCGGCGCAGGGCGGTCTCCATCTCGCCGACGAGGGTGAGGATCTGGCGCGCGTAGTCACGCAGGACGGTTCCGGTGTGGGTGAGCCGGACGCCGTTGGGGAGCCGCTCGAAGACCGGCTCGCCCACCTGCCTCTCCAGGGCACGCATCTGTGCCGTGACGCTGGACTGCGAGTACCCGAGGCGTCGCGCCGCCTGGGTGAACGACCCGGTGAGGGTCACCTCGCGGAAGGTCCGAAGGGTTCTTGCGTCGATGTCCACGTGAATTCCCCCCTGCCGCGCGGGCGGCAGTGTCCTCGCACCAGGTGGTTGGTCGACCACCCGCTTCGATCGCCCCAGTCGCTCGGCCGTACAAGCCGCAGGGGTGCCGGTCGCGTCCTCGCGCCCGGCACCCCTGCTCGGCCGCGAAGACTCTACTCGGCGAGGTGGGCCGGGACCAACGGAAAGTCCAAGTCCGGCTGCGCAACGTGATTGAAGAAGTTCGACAGGACGTTGAGCGCGACGTGGCCGACGATCTCCGCGATCTCGGCGTCGGTCACGCCGGCGGCGCGGGCGTCGGCGAGGGCCTCGTCGGTGACGCGGCCGCCGGTCGCCATGACGGCGCCGGTGAGGCGGAGGACCTGGTCCATGTGCGGGTCGCCGGCGTCGCCGCCGCGGCGGGTGTCGAGCAGTTCCCGCTCGCTCAGGCCGACCTTGCCGCCGCGGAGGGTGTGCGCGGAGACGCAGTAGGTGCAGTCGTTGCGCTGCGCGATGTAGAGCGCGAGCTGCTCGCGCTGCCGGGCGCTGAAGCTGCCGCCGACGAGGGCCTCGCGCATGGCGAGGTAACCGCGGAGCGCGGCGGGCCCGTTGGCGAGGGAGGCGTACAGGTTGGGGAGCTTGCCGAGCTGCTTGAGGGTGCCTTCGAGCAGCTCGCGCTGCTCCTCGTCGGCGGTCTCGACGGTCAGTTGGGGAAGGCGGGACATGGTGCTCTCCTTGAGCCGGGCCAAGACGGAACTGGTCGGTACCATCAGGACGGTACCGATCGGTTCCGTCTGGCGCAACGGGAAGGCCGCGCTCCGGAGTTCGGATCAGGATCACCGATACGGCACCGAGTGGTACCGTCTGGTATGGCCACGAACGCGAAAGAGCGGCTCCTCAGCGCGGCGGAGCGTCTGTTCTACGAAGAGGGGATCCGGGCCGTCGGGATCGAACGGATCCTGTCCGAGTCCGGAGTCGGCCGCGCCTCCTTCTACCGCCACTTCCCCAGCAAGGACGACGTCGTCGTCGAGGTCCTGCGGCGCCGCGACGGCATGTGGCGCGCCTGGCTCGACGGCCGGATCGCCGCCAGCGGGCGCACCCCCGAGGAGCTGCCGCTCGCGCTCTTCGACGGCCTCGCGGAGCGGTTCTCCGCCGCCGAGTTCCGCGGCTGCGCCTTCATCAACACGATGGTCGAGACGGCCGACCCCGACAGCCCGGCGCACCACGTGGCCGCCGAGCACAAGGAGAAGGTCATCGCGGTCCTCGACCGGCTGCTCACCGAGGGCGGCTACCGCGACCACGAGGCCCTGGCCCGGCAGCTCGCCCTCCTGGGCGACGGCGCGATCGTCACCGCCGTGCGCGAGGGCACACCGGAGGCGGCGGTACGGGCCAGGGGCGTGGCGGAGGTCCTGCTCCGCGCGGCGGACCGGGAACCGGCGAGGACCTGAGGGGCTCCCGCATCGGCCCGGGCGGGCAGGGCCGAGACCCGGGCCGAGGCCCCCGCCCGGGGCCGGCACCGAGACCCGGGCGGGGCCGGCACCGAGACCCGGCCCCGCACCGACCTGCGGCTTCCCGCGCCGTCGCGCACTTTTCCTCTTTACGGCGAGCGCCCCCGCGTGATGCACTCCGCCCTGTCGTGAACACATCCGCCGCGTCCGGCGGAGGGAACAGGGGGGAGCGCACCCGTGCGCACCACAACGGGGCCGTCCGCCCAGCAGCAGTCCGGCGAGCAGCCGCCCGCCACGCAGCAGTCCGTCGAGCAGTGCCCCGAGTGCGGGGCCGACGTCCCGGTCGACGAGCGGTTCGTCCGCTGGTGCGCCGCCTGCGACTGGAACGTCGACCCGCACCCGCCGGAGCCGCCGAAGGGCCGCATCGAGGAGGGGCGGCGCGCCCTGGCCCGCCGGCACGGCGAGCGCCTCCTCACCGAGATGACCGAGGCCGGCGAGGAGCCGCGCCCCCGCCGCGACGCCTCCGCCCTCCTCGCGTACGGTCTCGCGCTCGCCGTCCACGGACTCACCGCGGCGCTCCTCGTGGCCGGCGTCTGGCTGACCGCGGCGGTACCGGGACCCGGCGTGAAGGTCGTCGGTGTGCTCCTGCTGCTGATCGCCTGGTCCCTGCGGCCCCGGTGGCGCAAGCTCCCCGAGGGCGCCGACCTCCTCCACCGGTCCGACGCCCCCGAGCTGTACGCGCTCGTCGACCAGGTCGCCGCGACCGTCGGGACCCGGAGCGTGGACACGATCGCCGTCGACGCCGACGTGAACGCGAGCGTGACCACGTACGGCATTCGCGGAAGGCGGCTCCTGACGCTGGGCCTGCCCCTGTGGGAGTCGCTCACCCCGCAGGAGCGGATCGCGCTGCTCGGCCACGAACTCGGCCACTACTCCCACGGCGACGTCCGCCACGGACGCGTCCTCGCGTCCGCCTACCGGTCGTTGTCCCTGTGGGCCTACTACACGGCCCCGACAGCGAACCCCACCCTCGTGGAGATGGCGGTCAACCTGTTCTACCTGGTCCCCCGCACGCTGATCCACGGCCTGATCCTGCTGCTCGACCAGCTCACCCTGCGCGCCACCCAGCGCGCCGAGTACCTCGCCGACGCGGCGGCCGCCCGGACCGCCTCCACCGAGGCGGCCGTCGGCCTGCTGGACCGGCTCCTCGTGGGCTCCGCGGCGGACACCGTCCTGCGGCGCGAGGTCAACCAGGCCGCCACCCGGACGACGGGCCCCCGTTCCGGCGCCGACCGCGCCGGGGAGGAGCGGCCGGAGCGCCTCTGGGAGACGGTCGCCGCCCATGTGGCGTCCATACCCGAGTCCGAGTACGCCCGCCGGCGGCGCGCCGGTGCGATCCGGGGGCACGCCGTCGACGCGACCCACCCCCCGACCCATCTGCGCCGCGCGGCCCTGCTCGCCGGGCCCGCGAGCCCGGCGGCGGTAACGGCCGACGCGGAGCGCACCCGCCGGGTCGACGGCGAACTCGCCCCTCTCCGGGCGGCCGTGACACGCAGGGTGATCAGGGACGGCGTCCGCTAGACACCCCTCCAGGACCCGTGATCAGCCGCGCGGGGAGAGCTCACCGCGGCGGATCTTTCCCGATCGGGTGCGGGGCAGGGACGGCACGACGTCGACGCCGCGCGGGACGAAGACCGGGGCGAGCCGGTCGGCGGCCAGGGCCAGCAGGGCGGCGGAGAACCCTTCGGGGGCCGGCGCCGTCCGCAGTTCCACCACCGCGTACGGGGCGAGGCCGCCGTCCGGGTCCGGGCAGGGGATCACCGCCGCGTCGGCGACCTCCGGGTGGGTGCGCAGGACCGCCTCGATCTCCATCGGGGAGACCCGGTGGCCGTGGGACTTGAAGACCTCGTCCAGCCGGCCGAGGAGCCGGATGGACCCGTCCGCGCACCGCTCGCCCCGGTCGCCCGTGCGGTACAGGCCGCCGGCGAAGGCCTCCGCCGTGCGCTCCGGCAGGTCGGCGTAGCCGCGCATCAGGCCGGACGGACGGTCCGTCAGGTCCACGCAGACCTCCCCGGCCTCGCCCGGCTCCCCCGTCTCCGGGTCCCGCAGCACGATCCGGTAGCCGGGGAGCGGGTGCCCGAGCGGGGCGAGCGGTTCGGTGCCGCCGGGGGCGCGGCCGATGAGGGCGGTCGCCTCGGTCTGCCCGTACCCGTCGCGTACCCGTACGCCCCACGCGGCCTCGATCCGCTCCACGGTCTCGGCGGTCAGGGGCTCCCCCGCGGCCGTCGCCTCGCGCAGCCGGGGCGCGCCGGGGGCCCCGGTGACGTGCGGGAGCATCGCCCGCCAGGCGCTCGGCGGTGCGCAGAAGCTGGTGACGGCGTGCTCGGCGAGGACCCGGGGCAGGGCGGCCGGCGGGAGGCCGCCGTCCGGGGGCGCGAGGACGGTCGCCTCCGCCGCCCAGGGCACGAAGAGGCTGGACCAGGAGTGCTTGGCCCAGCCGGGCGCGGAGAGATTGAGGTGCCGGTCGCCGGGGCGCAGCCCGCTCCAGTACAGGCTGGAGAGGTGTCCGACGCCGTATCCGGCGTGGCTGTGCTCGACGAGTTTCGGCAGGGAGGTCGTCCCCGAGGTGAAGTAGCAGAAGGACGGGTCGCCGGCGCGGGTGGGCCCGTCCGGGACGAAGGACCGTCGGCCGGGGCCGCGCGTGTCGGGGTAGGGGGACCAGCCGGCCCGGTCCGCACCGGGTGACGTCCCCGGTCCCGCACCGGCCCCGTCGGCTCCGGGTGACGTCCCCGATCCCGCACCGGCCCCGTCGGCGCCCGCCGCGAGACGGAGTCCCGGTACCGGCAACTCGTCGAGCAGGGATACGAGTTCGGGGGCGCAGACCACGTGCCGGATGCGGCCGCGGGTGATCCGGTCGGCCGCCTCGTCCCGGGTCAGGTCCTGGTAGGCGGGGACGACGACCGCGCCGAGCTTGATACAGCCGAGCAGGGTCTCCCAGAGTTCGGTCCTGGTGCCGAGCAGGACGAGGACGCGGTCGCCCCGGGCGACCCCGAGCTCGCGCAGGGCGGTCGCCAACGCGTCGGAGCGGGCGGAGAGTTCGGCGAAGGAGACCCGGTCGACGACGGGGACGGCGCCGTCCGGTCCTGGGTGGCCGAGGAGCTCCAGAGCGGGCCGTTCGTTGCCCTCGGCGATCACGTCGAACCAGTCGAGCGCCCAGTTGAAGTGCTCGGCACGCGGCCACCGGAAGGCGGCGACGGCCGCCTCGCGGTCGCCGCGCAGCCGGAGCAGCAGGTCACGGGCGGCCCGGTACTCCTCGTGGGCTCTCATCCGGCGCCTCCCAGCAAGGCCTGTGCGATCGCGTCCGCGTCCCGGGTGAAGGAGCCCCAGGGGCCCGGCCGGCCGCTGCCGACCTGGGTGAACCAGCGGGTGTGCTCGCTGGGGATGCCGAGCACGTGCGTGCTGGTGTCCACCGAGCCGTCCGCCCGGACCGGGTGGAACGGCGAGTCGGTGCAGTCGAGACCGCCCGTCGCGAACTCCCCCGCCCCTTCCGCCGCGTTGGTGAAGGTACGGATCTCGCCGTCGACCATCAGGCCCCGGATCAGCGGGTCCCGGTCGGCCGCGAGGTCGGTGCCCGGCACCCGGGCGTCGACGAGGACGTCGAGGGCCACCCAGGAGTTCTCGACCTGAGCGGACTCCACCGCGAACCGGCCCTCGACGGGGTCGGCCTCGAAGCGGGCGCCGGGTCCGACCGGTTCGAGGACCCCGGCGGCGAGCAGGGCGAGGAACTGCTCCGAGCGCAGCTGCGGCGGCCCGGTCGAGACCATCGCGGCGACGGGGCCGAACTCGGTGAGGAACCAGCGGTGCGAGTCGGGGGTGAGCCCGCCGAAGTCGACCACGGTGCGGATCGTCTGGCGGACGTCCCGCAGCACGTCGGCCGCGGCCTTGAGGGGACCGTCGGCGTTCCCGCGGCGGGCCTCGGCCAGGTCGGCGCGGAGCCACTCGGTGAGCACCTTGTGGTATTCGGCGGAGGACCCGAAGCGCCGGCCGGCGAACGGGCGGGCGAGCGCGTCGAGCCCGGTGAGCGGCTTCGGGTCGACCCGGTGGCCGTAGCCGGCGGCGAGCCGCTCCAGGAGCCGCGGGCGCGGATCGTCGCGGTCGGCGAGGACGGCCACGCCCCGCTCGGTGAACTCCCGTGCCGCCTCCGGGCCGTGGGCCCGGCGGATCCGGGTGGCGAGCAGGACCAGGTTCACCTCGGCGAGGAGCCACGGCAGCACGGTCCGCTCGAAGTCGAGCGGCGCCCCGGCCGCTCTGAGCTCGGCCATCCGCCCGGGGGTGAAGAGCCGGGCCCGGTAGCGGTGTGCGGGGCCCTTCTGGTTGGCGCCCCGGGTGAGCAGCGGCACTCCCCCGCGTGAACCGGCCAGGATCCGGGGCTCCTTGCCGCTGGGCAGGTAGAGGAGGCCCTCCTCGCCCTCGACGAAGGCGCCGCCGCGCCCGAGGGTGAGCTCGGCGAGGATGTCGTAGAAGGTGAGCCCCATGCCGAGGATGCCGACGCTCGCTCCGGCGGGGATCTCGGCGAGCGGCATCTCGCTCGCGGAGCCTCCTCCCACGTACCGGACGGGCCGGGCGGGGCTGCTGTGCGCGCGGGCGAACCGCTGCCACTCCCGCTGCTCCGCGTCGGGTTCGGTGAGGGGGTGCCCGGTGGCGAGGACGAGCCGGTCGACGGTGAGGACGTCGCCGCGGTCCAGCCGCAGCCGGTGCGGAGCGGCCTCGGTCCCGTCCCCTTCCCGCACCCGGTCCGCGCAGATCACCCGGGCCGGGACCCGGTGGACGGTGAGCCCGGGCGGCAGGGTCTCCTCGATCCGCGCCATGACGTACGTCAGATAGCGGCCGTAGACGGCGCGAGGAGCGTAGCCCCCGGGCTCGGCGCCCGCCGGGTCGTCCGCCGCCCACCACTCGCCGAGCGTGGGTCCCGCGCCGGGCCGGTGGGGTCCCTCGTCGGCGGGCCCGGAGAACATGGTGACCTCCTGGGCCGGGGTGTTCATGAGGAACCGGGGCGACTGGTCCGTACGCCAGATCCGCCCGGCCCCCGCCTCGTACGGATCGACCGCGAAGACCTCCACGGGCCGCTCGGGCGGCTCCTCCGCGCAGCGGGCGGCGAGCCGCTCCAGTACGGAGAGGCCGCGCGGGCCCATGCCGGCGAACGCGACCCGCAGAGGTGCGGCGGGCGACGGCGGCGCGGCGCGGGGCGCCGGATCAGGGGTGGGGTCGGTGGCGGCCGCCCGGTCGTGCTCGCGGGCGACGCGGCCGAGCATGCCGGAGAGCTGGCGCGAGGTCATCGGGGTGGTCCTCCTGCTGGTGGTGAGCAGCGGCAGCGCGCCCAGGTCGGTCCAGTGCAGGCGCCCGTCGGGTGCGACGGTGGACCGGACGGCGCCCCGGTTGTCCGGGTGCAGGCAGAACGGCACGTCGAGGAGGCCCCGGTCGAAGGCCTTCAGGAGGGCGACGCCGAGGTCGTCGGAGAGCGCGAGGACGGTGGTGACCAGGGTGCGGGCCTCGGCGAGCGTCTCCTCGGCGTCGGCGCCCGTGGGATACGGGGCGGTGTGCGCGGCGCGGGCGGCGTCGGCGGCGATCCGCAGGGCGGTCAGGTTCTCCTGGACGGTGGGGATGCGGTGCGCCTCGGTCTCGGTCTTCACGATGAGGCGCTGTGCCCCGCCGCGTACGGCGAGTTCGGCGCTGCGGCGCAGCAGCAGCCGGGCGCCGGGAACGGTCCTCGGGTACACGCCCATGTACGTGTAGAGCACGATGTGGCGGTCGACGTGCGGCGGCAGGAACTCGTCGGCGAGCCTGCGGAGCGCGGTGAGGGCGCCCGCGTCCTGGGCGGGGTGGGTCTGCTGGGCGTAGCTGAGGGAGACGCTGGTCGCGCCGTTGGCGACGAAGAAGAGGCATTCGAGGACCGAGACGGCGACGAGCAGCGAGGGCGGGCACAGCTGGCCCAGGAGGCAGCCGCCGAAGGATTCGAGGTGGGCCCGGCGGCCGTGCGCGCGGCTCCGCTCCGTCAGGTACTGGACGGAGTCGCGCCAGGCGGCGACGGATTCGGCGAGCGGGGTGCGGCCGTAGGGAAGGCAGTACGAGACGGGGCCGCCCTCGGAGGCGGTGAGCCCGGCGGCGGCCATGGTGCGGAAGATGGCCATGGGATCGGCGGAACCGTGCCGGACCTGGACGGGGGTGCCGCGTCCGGCCGAGGCGGCGACGCGTGCGCCGGTCCTCGGGCCGTGGCTGACCAGCGGGAAGCCGTTGAGGGGCCGTCCGGCGCGGAGGGCGGCGGTGGCGGCGGCGTGGTCGCCGACGCGGGTGTAGCTGTCGATGGTGAGGGTGGCGACGGTCCGCTCCGGCAGGGCGGCGACGGCGGCGACCCCGCGGGCCATCTCCTCCGGGGCGGCCATGCCCATGCGGGGCTGGACGACCAGTTCGCCGGCGTCGGCCGAGGCCCGGACGAAGGCACCGAGGTCGCCGGGGGCGGGCCGGTGCGGGGGCGGTGCGGTGGTGGTCACGCCGCGGCCCGCCCGGTACACGCGCCGCCGAGGCCGGCGAGCTGGCGCAGGAGCGCCGTGGGCGGGGTGCCGTCCTCGTACACCTCGTCGTATCCGGCGTCGAGTAGTTCGGCGGTGCGGGTGGCGGCGCCCTCCGGGGAGATGCCGAGGAGTCCGCCGATGACCATCGGGACGGTGCGGGTGCGGTGGTCGGCGCGCAGGGCGCGGGCGGCGCGCAGCCCGTCCTGGTGTCCGTGGCCGTTGACGGAGGAGAGGACGACGAGGTCGGGGTGGGTCATCCGGGCGGTGTCGACGAGCAGCTGCTCGGGGACGCAGGGGCCCAGGTTGAGCACGGAGTGCCCGTGCTCCTCGAGGAATAGCTGGAGGTGGACCAGGTTCCAGGTGTGGGCGTCGGAGGAACCGGTGGTGAGCAGGACCCGGCGGGAGGGTTCGGGACTGCGCGTGGACTGAGGCCGTGCGGGCGGTGTCATGGCGTCTCTCTCCGGGAGCGTGGGCGAGCGGGGTGCGGGTACGGAGCGGCCGCCGGGCCCGTGCGGAAGGGTCCGGCGGCCTCGGGGCGGGTCAGGCGCCGGCGCCGACGCCGGTGGTGATCTCGCCGGCCTCCGGGGTGCGGGCGGCGGCGGGGCGGGCGCGGACGGCGAGGACGGTGCAGCCCTCGGCGCTGGACATCTGGTGGCGGGTGCCGGGCTCCTCGACGACGAGGTCGCCGCGGTGGAAGCGGCGCCCGTCGCTGTGGTCGAGGGTGCCGTCGAGGACCAGCATCAGTTCGTGGCCGAGGTGCTCGTGGAAGTCGCCGTGCGCGCCGGGCGGGAAGCGCAGCAGGAGGGAGGCGGAGTCCTCGTCCGCGGCGGGGTCGGGGCCCCAGAGGACGACGTACTCGACGCCGGCGCGGCCGGGTTCGGTCCAGGGCACCCAGGGCAGCTCGGTCTGGTCGAAGCCGTTGCGGAGCACGTCGCGGAAGACGGTGACGTCAGGCACGGGCGGGGACCTCCGGGGCGCGCTGGGCGACGATGGACGGGATGGGGTCGGGGCCCCAGGGGCGGGGTCCGTTGACGATGGGGGCGCCGATGAGGGAGCCGAACTCGCGCCAGGCGCCGTCGTAGTTGCGGATGTCGGGGAGGCCGAGGAGCTCGCTCAGGACGAACCAGCTGTGGGCGGAGCGCCAGCCGACCCGGCAGTACAGGACGGTGGGGGCGTCGGTGCGGACGGCCGCGTAGGCGCGGGCCAGTTCCTCGTCGTCGCGGAAGGTGCCGTCGGGGTGGACGGCACTGTGCCAGGGGATGTGTTCGGCGGAGAGGGCGTGGCCGCAGCGCACGCCGAGGTCCTCGGGCACACCGGGCGGGGTGTTGCTCTGCCCGAGGTACTCCTCCAGGGAGCGCACGTCGAGGAGTTGGTGGCGGCCGATGTGGTCGAGCATGTCCTCGCGGCGGGCGCGGACGGTCTCGTCGGCGGCCGGCACGGGATAGGTGGCGGGCTCACGCTCCGGGACGTCCCGGGTGAGGGGGCCGCCGAGGGCCTCCCAGCGGAGCCGGCCGCCGTCGAGGAGCCGGAGCTCCCGGTGGCCGTACAGCCTGAACTGCCAGTACGCGGCGGCGGCCCACCAGTTGTTGTTGCCGCTGAGGAAGACGACGGTGTGCCCGTCGGTGATGCCGTGCCGGCCGAGGAGCGCGGCGAAGGCCTCGGGGCCGATGACGTCCCGGCGTACCGGGTCCTGGAGGTCGCCGGTCCAGTCCAGGCGGACGGAGCCGGGGATCCGGCCGAGGTCGCTGCCGCCGTCGGTGATCTCGACGAGGACCGTGTGCTCGTCCCGGGTCGCGGGGTTCCGCAGCTGTGCCATGAGCTGCTCGCAGCTGACGAGCAGTCTGTCTCGGTTCACGGGCGCTCCGTTGGGGTGTGGGCGGACGGGGTACGGGGTGTCACCACCAGTACGTCGGGTACTTGCCGATGACGCCGAGCCGGGAGGCGAGCACGCCCACGAGGACGAGCAGGGCGCTGCCGACGGCGAGCAGGACGAGGAAGCGCAGGGGCGCGGGGTCCTGGAGGACGGCGAGGACGGCGGTGGCGGCGGCGGGCGCGTGGACGGCCCGCAGCAGCAGCATCAGGGCGACGCTGAGTCCGGCGGCGACGGCGGCCACCCAGAGGGAGCGGCCGAGGACGGCGACGGCGAGGAGGCCGAGGGCGCCGGAGCCGATCTGGCCGAGGAGGACGCCCCGGGGCTGGGCCGGGGGCAGGGCGGGGGTGCTGCAGATGATCATCGCGGTGGCGGCGAGCGGGGCGATCATCAGGAGGTGGCCGGTGGCCTCGCCGAGCGCCACCAGGATCAGCAGCGACACGACGGTGGCGAGGGCGCCGAGGGCGGCGGGCCGGGGGCCGGGGAAGGGCGGGGCGCCGCCCGCCCAGCGGCTCGGGGCGGGCGGGGCCGGCGCGCCCGCGGGGTTCTGGGTCTGATTGCTCACGGTGTACTCCTCGGGCGGCGGGGGCTGGTCAGCGGTGGGAGCCGGTGAAGTAGCGCTCGGCCTGGCGGTGGACGACCTTGCCGATGCGGTGGCCCATCTCGATGCCGGGCTCGTTGTCGAAGCTCCAGTGCATGCCGCCGTACACGCGGGAGATGCCGGCCTGGTGGGCGGCCTCGCTGAAGGTGGGCCAGTGCAGGACGACGTCGGTGCGCGGGGTGAGGCCCGGCTCGACGGTGGAGGCGCCGGCCTTGAAGCGGTACGAGTCGCCGAAGGAGTCGGAGCCGGTGAAGCGGCGGAGGAACTCGGCGGCGGCGCCGGAGAAGGTGCTGTGTCCGGAGACGGTGGCCGGGAACGGCGGAACGGCCACGTACGCCTGCCAGTTCACGCCGTCCATGGTGACGGTGCCCTGCCCGGGGCCGCCCCAGGCACGGATCTGCTGCCCGCGCCGGTCGTACGGGACGAGGGTGGACGGGCGGGCGAAGTCGTACGAGCGCTTGACCGCCCAGGAGCCGATGGCGGCGTCGCACTCGGCCATGTTGAGACCGAAGAAGAGCCGGGCGTCCTCGTCGACGCCGTGGCCGTCGCGGGCGGAGACGTACCGTCCCCACATCTGCTGCGCGCCGGGCGGGGTGACGTCGTCGTTGAGCCAGAACTCGGCTATCGCCTTGTGCTCGTCCGTCAGGTCGGCGCTGATGTCGAGGAGTTCCTCGATGGCGGCGGTCATGCGGACGGAGGGGTAGGCGGGCGGGGCGGGGACCGTGAACTGGTCGGGGCGGCTCAGCGCGAAGGGCTGCATCACGGCGAACTGCGGGGTGAGGTACTTCTGCGTCCGGCCGTTCACGATCAGCGGGGTCCAGTGCGCCGGGTCGGTGATCGTGGCCGGGTCGAGGGCCCCCGCGGTCTGCGGGGAGTTGCGCGGCTGGTAGCCGGTGGTGTCGGTGTACGCGGGGGTGCCGAGCTGGTTGGCGCCGTCTGCGTGCCGGTACTCGAGGACGGCCCGGGCGGTGCGCAGACCGATCCAGGCGGGGCTGTACGGGCGGGGCTCGGTGAGCTCGGGGTCGCCGCCGAGGCTGCGCAGCATGGAGTCGATGGCGACCTTGTACTCGGGGTACAGGTCGAGCAGGGCGAGGTGGGCCGCGTAGCTGATGGCCTCGTTCTTGTTGTCGAGGGTGCGCTCGGCGCGGGGGCGGCGCAGGGAGCCGCCGAAGCGGGTGCCGACGGCGTGGCGGTCGTAGCAGGCCCAGGCGTCGTAGATGGCGTTGTGGACGATCGCGAGGGCGCGGGCGTTCACGGTGGCGGGCCCGAAGCGGTTGCCCGCGGCGTGGTAGCGGCCGAGGATCGCGTCCATCGCGGCCTGGTTCCAGCGGACGACGACGCTGGGGTCGGTCACGGCGCCGGGGGCGCGGCGGCCGGTGCGGGTCTCCGCCTCGAAGCTGGTGGGGACGGCCCGGGCGGCGGTGCCGGACAGGGCGAGCGCACCGGCCGCGGCGGCGGAGGTGGTGAGCACCCGGCGGCGGGTGAGCGGGGTGCGGGCGGGGGCGGCGGGTCGGTGGGTCACCGTGGATTCCTTCGCGGGGTGCCGGGAGCGGACGGTCTGGGGCTGGGTCTGCGTCTGCATCGCACGCAAACTCGAACAGTCCTCAGGCTGGCGAGAATTGATCGCGCCCGGCAACGGCCGATCGACTTCTTCCATCGCGGGCATGCAAGGAAGCGATGGGCGTCGCGGGGGTCCTCGGGGGGCCGTTAGCGTGAGCCCACGGCGTCCGCCCCTCCGGCCGCGATTTCGGCGTGATCCGAGCGGTCCACCGTCCGGCTCCGCCCCGTCCGGCCTCGATCCGCCCCGTCCGGCTCCGCCCGGCCCCGCGTCGACTCGTGTTGGAGATGCCCGCGCATGACCGTTTCCCCCGAACTGACAGCTCCCGCCCCGGCCTCCGTCACGGCCTCCGCCCCAGCGCCGCCCGCCGGCGCCTTCGACCGGCTCGCGCCACGGCTGCACCACTACGGCCTGGGGATGCTCCGGGCCGGTCTCGGCGGGGTGTTCGTCTGGTTCGGGGTGCTCAAGGTCATCGGGCTGAGCCCGGCGGCCGCGCTCGTCGTCGCCGTCCTCCCGTTCCCCGCCGGCGGCTGGTTCGTGCCCGCGCTCGGCTGGGCGGAGGTGGCACTCGGCCTCTGGCTGGTGTCGGGCCGGGCCCGGGCCGCCGCGCTCCCGGTGCTCGCCGCCCACCTCTGCGGCACCTTCGCGGTCCTCTTCCTGACGCCCTCGGTCGCCTTCGCCCACTCCAATCCGCTGCTGCTCACGCTGGTGGGCGAGTTCGTCGTCAAGAACGTGGTGCTGCTCGCGGGCGCGGTGGTGGTCCTGACCCACCCGCGGCGCGCGGACGGGTGCTGACGAGCGACGAACCCCCGAAGGGAGGGTTTACGCGCCGAATCACCCTGGCGACCGGCGGGGCCTCGTACAATACCGATCAGTCGGTTTTGGGTGTCGGGCGGGGGGCAGGGGTGACAAAGCAGGAGCGGTCCGTCCGCACCCGCGACGCGCTGATCAGGTCGGCGGCCGGGGAGTTCGACCGGCACGGCTACACCCTGGCCACGCTGTCCGCGATCAGCGCGGGAGCGGGCGTGAGCCCCGGCGCACTCCACTTCCACTTCGAGAACAAGGCGGCGGTCGCCGACGCCGTGGAGCACGAGGCCTGCACCGCCCTGCGCCGGACCGCCCGGATCGTGTACGGACACCGGTCGAACGCCCTGCAGAACCTCACCGACACCTCCCACGCCCTGGCCCGGCTGCTCCGTGAGGACATCGTCGTCCGCGCCGGTTTCCGGCTCAGCTGCTCCGACGACTCCCGTACGGAGCTCAATCTGCGCCAGGAGTGGCAGAGCTGCGTCCAGCAGCGCCTCGCGGAAGCGGCCGACGAGGGCCTGCTCGCCCCGGGCCTCGGGCGCCGACAGGACCTCGCCCGCACGATCGTGGCGGCAACGATCGGCCTGCAGGCCCTGTGGCGGGACAACGGCGAATGGCTCTCCCCCAAGACCGTCACGGGCCTGTGGCGCACCTTGCTGCCGATGCTGGCGGGCCCCGAGACGCTCGCCGGACTCGATCCGGCGGGGAGTCAGAGCGCGCTGCCGCCCGACGCGTCCACGTACTGACCCGTGATCCAGCGCGCGTCGTCGGAGACCAGGAAACCGACGACGTCCGCGATGTCGGCCGGCGTCCCCAGCCGGTTGAAGACCGAGAGGGCCGCGAGGGCGGCGGTCGCCTCCGGCGTCGTACGCCGTCGTGCGTTCATGTCCGTCGCCACGAAGCCCGGCGCCACGGCGTTGACGGTGATCCCCCGGGGCCCCAGCTCCTTGGCGAGGGCCAGGGTCATCGTGTCGACGGCCCCCTTGGTCATCGCGTACGTGACGGAGTCGGGGAAGGCGTTCTTCGTCACCAACGAGGAGATGTTGACGATCCGGCCTCCGTCGCGCAGCCGGTCGAGGCCCCGCTGGACGAGGAAGAGCGGGGCCTTGACGTTGACCGCGAAGAGCCGGTCGAAGACCTCGGAGGTCAGCTGGTGGATCCGGCCCGAGCCGCTCCCCGCCGCGTTGTTGACGAGGATGTCGAACTCGGGGCCGGCGCCCTGCTCCGCGAGACCCGCCTCCAGGGCGGCGTAGAACGTGTCCACGGCGTCGGGCTCCGCGAGGTCCGCACGGAAGGCGAAGGCCCGGCCGCCCGCCTCCTCGATGATCTCCACCGTCTCCCGGGCGGCCGCCTCGTTGCTGCCGAAGTGCACGGCCACCAGGGCACCGTCCGCGGCCAGCCGCTCGGCGATGCCTCTTCCGATGCCGCGGCTCGCCCCGGTGACGATCGCGGTCCTTCCGTCCAGCGCGGACATGCGGGCTTCCTTCTGTTCAGAGGTGGTTCTTGGTCAGGAGCGGCCGAGGAGGCCCCGGTACCACGGCAGGTGGTCCGCGATCGTCGCGGCGAAGCCCGGCCCCGGGTCGGTGCCCCACTCCCGCCAGGGCCGGTCGTCGTCGAACCAGTGGTCGTCGGCGAGCATCGCCAGGTGGTGCTGCGCGAAGGGGACGTCGGCGAGCAGCGCGCGGGCCTCGGCGACGCCCACCGCCGGTCCTCGGGCCGGGCCCGCCCGTCCGGCGAGGAGGGCCTCGCCGGACGCGAGCACGTCCGCCACCGGAACCGGCTCCGGGTGGTTGACGAAGTGGGCGCCCGGAGCCGGTTGCGGTGCGAGCGCCGCGTCGAGCAGGACCCGCGCCAGGGTGTCCACGTCGACCATGGAGTGCAGCGAGGAGCCCCCGTCGAGCGGGCCCGGCAGGGCGGCGAGCAGCCGGACGATGCCCGGCATCAGCTGCCGGTCGCCCGTCCCGTACACGAGGTGGGGCCGCAGGACGGTGCCGCCCGCGTCCAGGACGTACTGCTCCCCCGCCGCCCGGGTGCGGCTCGTCACCGAGCCCGGGGCGAGCGGCAGGGTGCCGGGGGCCGCCGCGCGGAAGGGGCCGCGGCCGTGGACGGAGGCGGTGCTCAGGGAGACGATCCGGGTCACCCCGGCGCGTACGGCCGCGTCGACCAGGGCCCGGGTGCCCTCGTCGTTGACCGAGCGGGCCGTGTCCTCGTCCGTGCCGATCGCCGAGGCGCAGTGGATGAGCACGTCGACGCCCTCGCAGGCGCGGCGCAGCGAGTCGGGGTCGCGGAGGTCACCGGTGACGGTCTCGGCCGACGGTCCCCACCGGTCCCCGGCTCCGGTGGCCGGCGGCGTGAGCGGGCGGCGGGTGAGCAGTCGCACGTGCGGGAGCTCCGCCACCGCCGTCGCCGCCAGCCGTCCGCCGATGAATCCGGTCGCGCCGGTGATCAGTGTGCGAGGCTCCATCGATCCGATCCGGTTCAGCTCGCCAGCCGGCTGTCGAGGCCGACTCCGGCCACCGCCGGTTCCGGGGACGGAGAAGTGAGCGTACACGTGAAGACCGGCAGGCCCTCCTGCCGGCCGGTGACCCGGACGGCCGTCGTCGAGGGGTCGGAGCCGGCCAGGACCTCGGCCTCTATCCAGCACGGGCTGTCGAGTTCGGCGTAGCGGTCGAAGGAGATGTCCACGCCGGTGGGCAGGAAGGCGCCGCCGCCGACGGCCATCGTCGCGGCCTGCCGGGCGGCCTCGATGAGCGTCATCCCGGGCACGTGGTCGTTCTGGCGCCGGAAGAGGATGGCGTGACCGGTGTCGATCCGCAGCTGCCACTGGCCCGCCCAGGCGCCCGGTCCCAGAACGACGTCCTGCGGCCGCTGCCGGCCGACCAGGTGCGGGGGCACCCCGGGGATCAGCGGGACCGGTCGGCCGAGTGCGGCCATCCGCTCGCCCCGCAGCCGGCGGTAGGCGAGGGCCGAGGTGTAGCCGGCCAGGCCGCCACCGGTGGCGAGCGGTCGGCTGCCCCGGGTGAGCCGCACGGTGGTGGGCAGGTTCCGGAGCCTGCCCCGACGGCCCTCGAGACCGGAGAAGACGATGTCGACGGTGACGTCCGACGGGAGGCCGTTGACGGCGAGCGCCTCGGGATCGGCGGTGAAATGGAGGTCCCACATGACGAACTGATCGTCGACGGGTACCCCCAGTTCGGCATGAGCGACGAGCATGGTGGCCTGGCGTATCGTCTCGGCCACCAGTATGGGGTCGTGCCGGTCCCCTGCCACCGGAGAGAAGAAGGGATGTGCGGCAGGCCATCGGGCAGAGACGGAGAATCGGTTCTCCCGCAGCTGCGTCCAGCCCGTGGGGAAGATATCCGCGGGATCCGCCCGGTGAACGAATTCCCCGGGGACCTGTGCCGTCGCTCCTCGGCGGTCCTCGTCCATGGATCCCCCTCGTTTCCCCATACCCCTGGGCGGCATACCCGCCCGGTCGTAGAGTACGTACAGCGCGGTTTTCTTTTCAATGCTTCACGTCACACGTCGAGCACAGACAGCGATACAGCAGGAGGCGCTTTGGCGCAGCAAGCGCGTGCGATCCGAACGCGGCAGACGATCCTGGAATCGGCGGCCGCCGTCTTCGCGGAGCGCGGCTACGAGCGGACGACCATCGGGGAGATCCTGGTGCGCGCCGGGGTCACCAAGGGCGCCCTGTATTTCCACTTTGCTTCCAAGGAAGATCTTGCCCTCGGCGTGCTCGACGCCCAGATGCTCGACGTGCCGCTCACTCCGCAGCGCATCAAACTCCAGGAGCTGGTGGATCAGGGCTTCCTCCTCGCCCACCGCCTGCAGCGCGACGCGCTCGTGCGCGCGAGTGTCGCCCTGGCCCTGGACAGCGGCGCCACCGGTGTCGACCGGGCCGCACCGTTCCAGGCCTGGATCGACCAGGTGGCGGAGGGCCTGACGGTCGCGAAGGCGCGCGGGGAGCTCCTCTCCCACGTGAACGTGACGGACACGGCCGAACTCTTCTCGGGCGCGTACGCGGGAATCCAGACCATGTCCCAGATCCTGTGCGATCGCAATGACCTGACGCACCGGGTCCTGGTACTGCTCCAGCACGTCCTGCCGACCATATGCACGCCGGTCCTGCTGACCCAGCTGGAGATCACCGAGGAGCGGGCCCGGAAGCTCGGCGCCGAGTACGACGAGCGCAGGCGCCGGCAGGACGAGATGAATGTGACGGAAACGCGGAGTTAAGAAAACCGACCGAACGGTTCCTTGAGCGCCCCGACGCAGAACAGCGTCGGGGCGCTCTGGCGTCATGGCACTGAGTGTGTTTTGCTGAGGGTACTCAGTGCCACAAGCGTCTAGGGGAGCTCCACATCATGGCTAAGGACTTCGACCTGTACCGGCCTTCCGAGGAGCACGACATGCTCCGGGAGTCGGTGCGTGCCCTCGCGGAGGCGAAGATCGTTCCGTTCGCGGCGGCGGTGGACGAGGA